>NZ_AYWT01000004.1:0-626541 GCF_000502915.1 Mesorhizobium sp. LNHC209A00 | reverse complement strand
CGGCCGGAATCCCAGGCCGGGTTGGCCGCGGCGGGGCTGTCGCTGGCACGGATCACGCCCTCGGCGATGTCCTCGACATAGGTGAAGTCGCGCGTGTGGTTGCCGTTGTTGAACAGCTTGATCGGCTCACCGGCCAGGATGCTCCTGGTGAACAGGAACAGCGCCATGTCAGGGCGTCCCCAGGGGCCGTACACGGTGAAGAAGCGCAGCCCCGTGGTCGGCAGGCCGAACAGGTGGCTGTAGCTGTGCGCCATCAGTTCGTTGGCGCGCTTGGTGGCGGCGTAGAACTGCAGCGGATGGTCGGCCGGCCGATGCTCGGAAAACGGCATGTCGGTGTTGGCGCCGTAGACGCTCGAGGTGCTGGCATAGGTCAGGTGCCCGACACGGCTGCCGCGGCAGGCCTCGAGCATGTTGGTATAGGCGACAATGTTGCTCTCGACATAGGCGCGCGGGTTTTCCAGGCTGTAGCGCACGCCGGCCTGGGCGGCGAGATGGATCACNCGCGCTCCAGGAGCCGCCTGGCGACATGATAGCCTATGAAGCCGGCAGCGCCGGTGACCAATACCTTCATCAGAAGGCATTATAGGTTGCGCTGTGAAGCCGGCATCCTGCGGACGCATGATATGTCCAGCCCATGGCTCTCGGGCTGGACCGCCGGCATGCGAATTCCAGGCCTGCTTAGCGGAAAGCCCTGGAAATCTGGTCCGTGAGAGGTTTCAGCATGTACGACCAGACATTGCGTTCATCCGTGCGGATGTGAACTTCCGCGGGCATGCCCGGTCTGAGTTGCCTGGCTTCCTTCAAGCACTCCGACTGACTGTCGACCTTGATACGGGCCGAAAAGTACGAAAGCTGGCGTTGCGGATCTTTGATCAGGTCCGCCGAGATGTACTTGACGGAGCCGTTGCAAACAGGGGTAGTCCCAGCATCGAAAGCTGGAAACCGGATAGAAACGCTCTGTCCCGGGTTGACGTCGTCTATGCGGGAAGGAGGGATCAACGCGTCCACGACAAGGTTGTCGGCCTCGGGAATGATTGTCATCAGCAGTTCGCCCGGGGCGACCACGCCGCCGACAGTGTGAACGGAGGACTGCTGAACTGTGCCGGATTGCGGAGCGCGGATCTCGGTTTTGGTCAGTTCGTCTCGCGCTACGATCCTGCGTTCGTTGAGTTCGGTGCGCTTGGCTTCAGTCTCGCGCAGTTCACCGGTCACATCGCTTCGGCGTTGCTCGTCGAGCTGCAGGATCTGCAACTCGATCTCGCTGATCTTGGCCTGTGCCTCTGCTACCGCGGCTGCCAGTCGCCCCGACTCGCCCTTGGCTCGCGTCGCATCCAGCCTGACGTTGCTAATCCTCTCTTTGGACACCAGTTTCTTCGAATAGAGGGCATCGACATCCGTAAGGTCAGTGCTCAGCAGCGCCACTGATTCATCGGCTGCGACCTGCTGGGCCTTCAGGCCATCGATCTGACGCTCGAGTTGCTTTGTTTGGCTCGACAGGAGCGCCTTCTGCCCGGCCAATGCCGAGGCACGGGTTTCGAACAGCGCGCGCTCGCCGCTGACAAGGGCAGCCAGCTCCGGCTTTCGCATCCCGGCCTCAAGGCCGGCTGGAAGCTGCATTTCACGCAAACCGCCGCGTTCGGCCTCCAGTCGCGCAAGCCGCACCGTGGTGCGGTCGAGATCTTCGCTGATGATCTGCAGATTGGCCCGTGGAAGCGTGCCGTCCAGCCGGACCAATATGTCACCGGCCCGAACGTGGTCGCCGTCTTGCGCAAAGATGCCCCCGATCGTGCCGCCGGTCTGGTGTTGGACCTTCTTGATGTTGCTTTCGACCACCACCGTGGCGGGCGCGATCACGGCGCCAGCTATCTTGGTCAAGCCAAGCCATGCTCCGCCGCCGACCACCAGCAGGCCGGTCACAACGAGCCCCAGCGTCATGCTTGGCCAAAGGGTCCCTGGCGCGGGGATGCTGCCTGGCGCCTTGGGCAAGTCGGTTTCGACAGGCTGGTCTCGAGTTCCGAACCGGGCAAGTGTCGGCATGAACGCAAGTACGCGGGGCAAGACGTCACGCATGTCCGGTCACTCCCGAGTGGATCGGCGCGATCGAAGATGGACGTTGCGCGGCAGGCGAGGGCGGCCGCCGCATGCCGGCAAGCACTTCCTCGCGCGAGCCGAAGGTGCGCAGCCTGCCATCCGCCAGGACCATGACCTGATCGATGTTGGTGAGGGCAGACGGCCTATGTGCAACAACGATCACGATACCCCCACGCTTCCGGACAGCCATGATGGCTCCGGCCAGGGCGGCGTCACCTTCAACGTCGAGATTTGAGTTTGGCTCGTCCAGCACGACCAGGAACGGGTTGCCGTAGAGCGCCCGGGCAAGGCCGATAAGCTGCCTCTGCCCTGCCGACAGCGCTCTTCCTCCCTCGCCGATGCGCGTCTGGAAGCCTGCCGGCAGATGCATGATCATCGAGTGGACGCCCGCGGCTTTCGCCGCGGCGAGCACGCCCTGGGGGTCGCTCTTGCCGCCAAATCTCGAAATATTGTCCGCCACCGTCCCGTCGAACAGTTCAACATCCTGCGGCAGATAGCCAATGTGGGCGCCGAGCCGTTGCGCGTCCCATTGGTCGAGAGAGGCCCCGTCCAGCCGTACCGTGCCGTGCAGAGGGCTCCAAACTCCCACCAGCGCGCGCACCAATGTGGTCTTTCCCGAGCCGCTTGGGCCGATAACCGCCATTCCCGCGCCGCTCGAAAGCTGGAAGCTTACATCGATGAGCGTCGGTCTTTGTATACCCGGAGGCGCTACCGCCAAACTATCGACCGCCAGGCGGGCCTCTGGCGGCGGCAACTTCATGGATTCGATTGGACTCTCGAACGCACGGAGCGCCGCCTTCAACTGGGAATAGCTCTGCCGGGTGGAAAGGAAACCCCGCCAGTTCGCGATCGCCGCATCGACCGGGGCTAGCGCGCGACCCAGCAATATCGACGACGCGATGATCACGCCAGGAGATGCTTCGCCTCCGATGACGAGATACGCGCCGAGCCCTAGCACCGAAGATTGCAGCACCATCCTAAGCGCCTTCGACAGCGAGCTGATTCCGCCCACGATGTCGGAGAGCCGCTCCTGATAGGAGAGATAAGCATGAGTGACTTCCCCCCAGCGCCCCGCCAGCCGTTCTGAGAGGCCCATCGCGTGGACCACCTCGGCGTTCCGACGGCCGGAATCAGCAAGCCCGCGCTGTGTCAGGATCGCTTCAGACGCCAGCGCCGCAGGGCGGCGGCTGATGATCTCAGCCACGATGGTCAGCACGACGACGGCAACGGAACCGAGGGTCGCAAGCACGCCGAGCGACGGATGCAACATGTAGATAATGAGCAGATAAAACGGGATCCACGGCGCGTCGAAAAGAACGGTCGGCCCCGTTCCCGAAAGGAATCCGCGCAACTGATCGAGGTCCCGCAACGGAAGTACCCGGTCCGCATCTCGACCGGCCCTGAGCGGAAGAAGCAACGAAATCGCGAACGCTCTCTGCTGCAAACCGCAGTAGAATCGACTGGCGATTCGGACCAGCAGACGAAGCCGCACGAAATCGAGCAGACCGTAGGCCGCGTAGAGGCCTAGCATTCCGATGGTAAACCCGACCAAGGTCGGAACGCTTTGCGACGGCAGGACGCGATCATAGACCTGTAGCATGTAAACGGATCCGGTCAACGCAAGGATGTTTATCATTGCGGAAAAGAGTCCGATGCCAGCTATTCCAGGCAGACAGTCCAGTATTGCGGGGCGTAGCGGTGAGGCGCTTTGTGCTTCTTTATTCATAGCTTATTGCTATGACGCGACGTTGTCGCGTGTCTTGCTTTGTTCATCCGATGGGGTAACCTTCTCTGATTCCACCATATCACATGCGCCCCCCGACATGATGGCTAGCTAACATAGGGCGAACTTTATGCAAAATGAAGCGAAATCGTGGCCGGGAGTCGCGGTGGGGAGAGGGGTGCCTGTGAAAACAGTGGAGAACTGTGCAGGCGGCCGCCAGTGGAAAACGCACAAATGTTGCTGCAAGTCACTGACTTTACAGTGAATTGCATCGACCCGCCAATGTGGCCATCTCCACAGTGATCAACAACTTCGTTCAAAGATGTTGGTATGTGATTTTCATCTAACGTAGCTTTCGGTCTAACCCCCATCCAGGGCGGGGTGTTGCCAAACAAGAAGGAAAACGCATGGCGACTCTCCATTATGCATCAGGCGGTTCAGCTGCCGAAGTTGCGGGCGCCGGATTTAACCTGGCGGACGTTCAGTATCTTTCGCAGGTCAATGAGCTGCCCAGCGGAATGAAGGGGCTTGTCTATCTAAGCGCTCATGACGGGGTGACCTCTTCGTTCATCGAAAAAGTCACGCCCTTCCTCAACAATTCAAAAGTGTTTGGATTTTTCCTGATGGACGAGCCGGACCCTACCGGCAGATGGGGCACCTACGCCAGTGCGGCAAATCTGAAGGCTGAATCCGACTGGATCCACTCCCACTTTCCGGGCGCCAAGACCTTCATCACCATGATGAATATGGGGTCGTCCACCAATCCCGACTTTTCCAACACCTATAACCCCGCCAACACCGGGATCGATTATTATGGACTGGACCCATACCCGGTTCGTACGGGGATAAGCAGCGTCGACTACAACATGATCGACAGAGCCGTGGCCGCGGCCGTGAAATCAGGCATTCCGGCTGACAAGATCGTTCCTGTATATCAGACATTTGGCGGCGGCGGTTGGCAGACGGACACCGGCGGCAAGCACGTCATGCCGACGTCGACTCAAATGCAAACGATGATCGATCACTGGGCAAAGCTGGTTCCGTCCCCAGCCTTCGACTATGCGTATGCCTGGGGTTCGCAGAATGGCGACACCGCCCTGGAGAACTCCCCTGAGTTGCAGGCCGTTTTTCGTCAGCACAACGTCGCCAGCCCTAGTCCTTCGACACCGCCTCCGAGTTCCGAGCCGACAACGCCTACGCCCACCACGCCCACTGTCCCGGATCCCACGCAGTCGACCCATCACATCTTCCATGGCGGCCCTGGCGCGGACGTATTTCATTCGACCAGCGGGAACGACGTTTACTATGTCAACAATGCACATGATAAGGTGATGGAGGCATCAGGCGGCGGCTTCGACAAAGTAGTTGCCTCGGTCAGCTACGCATTGTCAGCTGGTTCGCACGCCGAGCAACTCTCGACCGACAAGACGGGCGGCACACATGCGATTAACTTGACGGGCAACGAGTTCGACCAGGCGATCAATGGCAATTACGGCGCCAACAAGATCGATGGTCGAGGCGGCGCCGATACAATGAAAGGCTATGGCGGCAACGACACCTATTTTGTCGATAACGTGCATGACAAGGTGGTGGAGCAGCTAGGCAACGGCAAGGACGCGGTGTTCGCTTCGGTGAGTTATGCTCTCTCGGCGGGCTCATCCGTCGAGAAACTTGCGACCACGCAGGCTTCGGGAACGGGGCAAATCAACCTGACTGGCAACGAGTTTGGCCAAACGATCCAAGGAAATGCCGGCGCCAACAAGATCAATGGCGGGGGTGGTTCCGATACGCTGACGGGCTTTGGCGGTAAGGACGCCTTCGTGTTCAACACCGCGCTCGGCTCTGGAAATGTCGACAAGATAACCGACTTCAAGGTTTCCCAGGACAAAATCCAACTTGATCACAGCGTATTCACCGGGCTTCAGCAGGGCGCCCTTTCGGCCGCGAACTTCCATATCGGCAAAGGTGCGCATGATGGAAGCGACCACGTCATCTATAACAGTTCGACCGGGGCGCTCTCTTTCGACAGTGACGGAATCGGCGGCCATGCTCAGACGCAGTTTGCGACGGTTGCTCCGCATCTCTCCCTTGGCGCGAGCTCCTTTTTCGTGGTTTGACGCACGCAATTGTGGTTCCGGCAGGAGCTGAGCGCTCCTGCCGGTTCGGCTTCTCCGTCCGGCGTCTATTCAGCACAGGTCGCATCTGTTTTCCGCCGAGGTGAGCGCGCACGCCGCTTTTTGGCTGGATTTTGGCTGGAAACGGCCGCCGTCCGAGACATCGGCGGGAACATTCTGCCTTGATCGTGGTTTGGTGCCATCGCGCAGGGGATGGATGACGTGCCAAGCTACGAAGTCGAGGAGATTTTTGCCGGCCAAGTCGTGGTGACCCACAAGGTAGTCGCACCAACTCCGTTTCGAGCAGCCAAGCTCGCGACAAACCGGGAAATCACGCTTCGTGCTTCCGAGGTCCGCTGGATCCGGGTATTCGAGCAAGACGGCCGCCGCCGAGCCTATGAATATACGTTCTCGGATCGACCTCAACCCGCCCCAATGAGCAGTCTTGATAGTCCGATCACCCGTTCGCGATGAATGCGCATTCGCGCGGCTAATCCCATAGCGCACGGCGTCTCGATCCAAACAGTACAGCCCGCGGTCTGATCCTTGCGCCGTTAGCGCGCAAGCGCGGTCCTAGTTGCGTCATTCGAACGGACGAGGACAACGGCCAGCCCTGCCCGTAGCCTGAATTGCTGGTGTAAATCGCAACGAAATCGGGCCATGGGAAACGATCCAAGTTCGAGCCGTTTATGGGAGCCGAAGGCCCGCTGGGTTTCGGGAGCGGCAGTATGAACCCGCACCTGGTTTGCATCGGCGGCGAGGATCACGCCCTGAGGATCTCGTTTCTGATGGAACTCCGCGAGCGGGGTTTTCGGGTCACCGCGGTCTCGACGGGCGATGAAGCTCTGTTTTTACGGCATGGCATTCCGCACCGCCGCTACGAGTTCAATCGCTTTGCCAATGGCAGCGGCAAAGCCGGGACCATCAGAACATTGCGAAGGTTGGTGCGGGAACTTCGCCCCGACATCGTTCAAAGCTTCGATACGAAACCCAATTTGCTGACCCCGCTGGCGGTGCGGGGAGAAGTCCCGGTCGTGCGCACGATCAACGGCTTGGGCTGGACCTTCTCATCGCTGGAGCCGCGAGCCTTGGCTATGCGGCCCGCCTTCTGCGGTCTGCAATGGATTGCTTCCTTCTGGACCGCTGCCACGGTCTTCCAAAACCGCGACGATCAAGCCTTTTTCGAGCGGTATCGGCTGATCCCACGCGGCAGCGGACGTCTAATTCAGGGGTCTGGCATCGACGTCAATGCATTCGCGGTGGCAAGACGTCTTGCCTCGCCACCAGCGACAATGCGGCGGGAATTCGGACTGGAATCGGCCGAGATCGTCATTTTTGTCGGCCGGCTCACCCGCCTTAAGGGCGTTCCGACCCTTCTTGAGGCGATTCCGCACATTCTCTCCAAAAGACCTCATGCGCGTTTCGTGCTCGTTGGCCCACGGGAATCGGAAGGACCATTCGCCGTCGCAAAATCCGAAATCCAACGATTTGCCTCTCATGTGACCGTGCTGGGCAAACGGCATGATGTCCCCAGTCTGCTTGGCATGGCTGATCTGTTCGCCTTCCCAACGCAATATCGCGAGGGCGTTCCGCGCGTCTTGCTGGAAGCCGGACTGGCTGGATTGCCGATAGTTGCATCGCGAATGCCCGGTTGCAGCGACGTCGTCGAAGATGGATGGAACGGTTATCTGGTCGCGCCGCGCGATGCTCGCGCGCTTGCGGACCGGATAATCGACATACTGTCGGACCGCACCTTGGGAGCGGCCATGGGGCAGCGCTCCGCCTCGCTTATCAGGGAGCGTTTTGCCCTGCCGGGCATCGTCGACCAGTACTGCGATGTCTATAAGAGCAATCTCAGGGCCAAATCTCGCGGCTTGCTTGCTCCATCGACTCTGGAGAGCGGCATCGCGAACCGCCGGTTGGACGGGGCGCGGCAATGATGCGCGACGCGTTGCTTGCCGGCGGTGTCATCCTGTCAGCCGCGTCGCAGCTCTCCGTCCCCGGCATGCCATTCGGCTATGGCGAACTGCTCCTGGCGCTTTGGATCATGCTGTCGGCCGGACGAATGTTGGTCGGCGGACGCGTCGAAGCGACACCGGCCTTTGCGCAACTCGCGACTTTTTGGCTGCTCCTTTCTCTCGCATTGGGGATCGGCACGATCATCGGCTACTTGACCACCCTGCTCTACCCGACAGGGTTGCTGCACGACACATTGGCCTACGTGCTGTTGGCCAGCATCACTTGCCTGGCCAGTGTTGAGCCCGACGCGGGGCGTCGTCTTCGACGCAGTGGTTGGTGGGCAATCGCATTGGCCGACGCAATATTTGCTATCCAACTCGCCATCGCGTGGGGCTGGCTCCATCAGCCCGGCGTCGATCCCTGGTATTGGGACCGCTTCCGCGGCTGGTCTGAAAACCCGAACCAGCTCGCGCTCTATTGCGCGCTTCTTGGTCCGCTGGCGCTGCACCTTGCAACCACGACTCACAATCGATGGGGTCAGGTCCTTGCGCTCTCAAGCCTTGTGTTCATCTTTTTTGTCGGCCGCCTGACGAGGAGCGACGCTTATCTCTACACCACGATTGTAAGTGGCGTCGCCTTCCTCGGATTGCGGTTGAAGGCGTGGTTGGCATCCGATGGCAATCGAACCAGCCTGCCCAGGCAGATCGCACTTCTGCTGATGGTCGGCGCTGTCCCCCTGGTGATAGCGATGACCCCCTATCTTCTCAGCGAGGAAAGCTTTGCGGCCAATTTTGCCAAGAGCCTCACCAAGGACGGAGGCGGCGAGGCCACGGCTGAGACATTCGAACTTCGGGTTTATCTGTGGGATGAGGCGCTCCAGAAGGGGCTGCAATCGGCATCGCTCGGCCTCGGTCCTGGCCCTCACCTGGAGCGCCCGCCGACCGCCGACATGCAGTTTCTGGAGCGGCCATTCGAAGCGCACAATACAATTCTCGATCTCTATCTACAGGGCGGGCTGGTCGCGGTCATCGCCTTGCTGTGGATCGTTGGATCGGCGGCCATGTCCGCCTGGCGTGCCCGCTACGACGCGCTTTTGGTGCTCGTGGCGTCCGCAGCCGTGTTCAGCATACCGCACCTCATCATCCGTCATCCGATCGTGTGGTTTGCATTGACTTTCTGCCTCGTCGCGGGAACGCCAAGCGTTTTCCGGCGCGAGCTTGAGCCTTCAGAGGTGATGTGATGTGCGGGATAGCCGGGATACTTCTCGCGTCCAATGCTGCCGATCCCAATTCGCTCGATCAGATAGGGCAAATGATGATGGCGCTTCGTCACCGCGGTCCGGATGGCGAAGGACTCTGGACGGACCGCGAAGCAGGCATCGCCTTGGGCCACAGGCGGCTGGCCATCGTCGATTTGTCGGAAACGGGGCAACAGCCCATGCTGTCCACAAGCGGTCGGTATGCGATCACCTTCAACGGCGAGATATATAATTTCCGTGACCTGCGTCTCGAGCTTGAAGGCGCCGGGCACCATTTCCGCGGCACCAGCGACACCGAAGTCATGTTGTGTGCGATCGAGAGCTGGGGCCTCGAGGCCGCACTCCAGCGCTTTGCTGGCATGTTCGCATTCGCCTTGTGGGACCTGAAGACGAGGACCCTCCATCTCGCGCGGGATCGGTTGGGCAAGAAGCCCCTCTACATCGCTTCAGCCAGGCATGCGCTGGTCTTTGCTTCCGAACTGAAAGCAATCAGCCGCTTTTCAGGCTACTCCCCGGAGATCGACCTGGATGCCGCCACCGCAATGCTTTCCAAGGGGTGGGTCCCGGATCAGAGTTGCATCTGGCGAGGTGTCTTCAAGCTGCCACCCGGCTCGGTCCTGACCCTCACGGCCGCGACTGTGGCGGAGGGGCGCGGGTCCGCTTCCCTTTCGCAGGACGCAAGTCGCTGGTGGTCGCTGGCCGAAGTCGCCAAGAACGGGCGAGAACAACAGATCGCCGGCAGTGACGACGATCTGACCAATCAACTGGATGATCTGCTCCGGCTTGCCGTCCGCGAGCGCATGATCGCCGACGTTCCGTTGGGTGGTTTCCTGTCGGGAGGCGTCGACAGCTCTACCGTTGCAGCCTTGATGCAGGCTCAATCTCCAAATCCCGTGCGCACTTTCACCATCGCCTTCGCGGAGAGCGGCTTTGACGAGGCCCCTTACGCCGCCGAGGTAGCGCGTCATCTGGGCACCGACCACACGGAGCTACACCTTTCGCCCGCCGCCGCGCGTGACGCGATCCCCGAACTGCCAAAGGTGTGGGACGAGCCATTTGCCGACGAATCGCAGATACCAACTCTGCTCGTGGCGCGGCTGGCCCGCCAGCACGTGACCGTGGCACTGTCGGGGGACGGCGGAGACGAGTGCTTTGCAGGCTATGGCCGCCACTTCATGGCGGACCGGCTGAAACGGTACCAAGGACTACCCGCAACCGCACGGAGGTCCCTGGCGGCCGGCGCAGGGATGCTGTCCAGGGCGGCTCGTCACGATTTCATTGGCAACCTGCCACTTCCGTCGCATGTGCGGCATGCGTTGCGCAGCGATCGGCTCACTCGCTTTGCCTGGCTTCTCGCCGCCAAGGATGAAGACGAACTGCACTGGCGGCTGACGGGATCATCGGCCGAAAACCTCACCCGACACGGAACTCCTGCATCCATAGTCTCCGCACCGCGGCTCGACGGGCTGCTGTCTCGCCTTTTGTACGACGACATGTCCGGCTACCTCGCTGGTGACATTCTCGTCAAACTGGATCGAGCCAGCATGGCCAACAGCCTCGAGGCGCGTTGTCCCCTGTTGGACCACCGCGTCGTCGAATTTGCTTGGCGCCTTCGGGCTGACATGAAGGTTCGCAACGGCGGAGGCAAGTGGATCCTTCGAAATGTGCTGCGTCGTTATCTTCCGCAACGGCTGATCGACCGGCCGAAGCAGGGCTTCGACGTGCCGATCGCGGCTTGGCTGCGGGGCCCGTTGCGCAGCTGGGCCACCGATATTCTGTCCGATGTTCGCAACCAGCGCGAAGGCTTGCTGGACAGCACAAGGGTGGACGCCTGCTGGCGCGATCACGTTGCAGGACAGGACCGCTCCCGTGAACTGTGGTCGGTGCTGATGTTTCAGGCCTGGTGCAACGAGGCCAAGCGGCAGGCGTCGGCGTCGAACTCATCCCGTGAACTCGATCTGGCAGGAGTATGAAATGGCGGGTTCCGCAATCAGCCGAATTGAAGTGCCGCGAGCCACCCCGGTGGCTGCCCCGGCTCCTGAAAACAGGGCCCGCGTAAGGCCTCCCAGAAGTGCCCCGAATTCAGCAACCCCGTCTCGCCAACTGCTGGTGACATTGGCGAGCAGCAAATGGATCATTCTGCTCTTCGCGGTTGTCGGCGGCATCTTGGCGGCGTTGGCGGGAATAACCCGCCCTATCATGTACGAAGCCAGCAGTCAGCTGATCATAGACGCTCCTGCCAGGGCGGCCCTACCCGCCAGCCCGGGCTCGGCGCAGGACATGATCGATTCAAGCATTGACGATCACATCACGATACTGTCGTCGGAGAGCCACCTTCGTCGGGTCGCTGCAGCGTTGCGTCAACCGAGCCCGGCCAGCGCGACCGCACAAACGCAAGCCGGGAAGGGAAGCTCCAGCCATGGGCCTGCGCTCGCCGATCCGCCGACATTGCACTCCTTCGCTGGCGATTTGCTGAAGCGGCTTTGGCCCCGGGATGTTGTATCCACGAATGCGCCGCAAGCGGCAGAGGCCGCCGAAGTGAAAGCGTTGCGCAAAGGGGTAAGGGTCGGACAAGAGCTCCGGTCCCGGGTCATTTCCGTTGGCTTCTCAGACGACGACCCGGCGCGCGCGGCGCTGGTGGCCAATACATTCACCAAGACCTATGTCGACGACCTCGCGCAGAAAAGTCAGGCGTCGGACATGCAGGAGCTCGACGCCGTCGTCGCCAGTTTGCCCAAACTGCAGAATGAACTGGTGGATGCATCCAATCGGCTCGAGGAGTATCGGCTGAGCCATGGCGCGGTCGATCAAGGCTCGGCTGACAAGGTGGCCGGGGAGAGGGCGGATCTCAGCCAGCAGATATCGATGTCCAAAGCGGATCTGGCGGCGCTGGAGTCCCGGCTCCAGCGTATCCAGGAGCTTCGAAAGCAGGGCGCGGCGGCCGCGACCCTGGCCGAGGCCGCCGGCACGCAGGAGTTGGCCGACCTTTCGGCTCGCGTGGCCGGGGCGCCAGCGGACAAGGATCTGGCCAATGCCTTTTCCGTCGCGGTCGAAAAGGCAATCGCTGATATCGTCGCTGAAGCGGATATCTATCGTGCCCAGGTCGAGGCTCTGGGAAATCGAATGCGTGTGCTCGATGCGGTCGCGGCCGACACGGCCAGCCGGCTCGCAGGTTTGCGGGCACTCGAGCCTCAAGTCAGCCTCCTGACACAACGCTACAACGAACTTCTCGGCCGCCAGCAGGACCTGAAGCGGCGCATCGGAGCTCCGTCCGCCGGAGTCTCGGTTCTTTCTGTTGCATGGCCGCCGACGATTCCGCAGACATTGCCACCGGTTTTTTTGGTTCCACCGGGAATGATTGCGTTTGGCCTCCTTGGCGCCGTTTTGGTCCTCATGCGAAATCGCTTCGATCGCACCTTGCGCGGTGAAACGGAGGCGGAAGCCGTGCTCAGGATACCGTGCGTGGGACTTGTGCCCGAACCGGGCAGGATGCACGCCAAACAGCTGCGCGACCTGGTTCTGGGCCAGCCCAGGTCGGCCTACAGCCGTGCGGTGACGTCGCTGCTGGTCGCGGCCGCGCCAAATCAGGCAAGAGGTCGTGGTCCGCACACGATCCTGCTCACGCCAAGCGTCCGGGCTGACGGAGCGACCGAGCTTGCATGGGGCTTGGCCTTGGCGGCCACCCGTCTGGGCAATCGTGTTCTTCTGGTCGACCTCCAGCGGGCGGGCTCCCAACTTACGGCCGAGTTTCTGCGCCAGTTCAACGGACCCAAGGCTCGTCATTCCTTCGCGGATTACGTCAGCAGTCGTTGTGCCTTGGATGACGCGGTCGCCAGCATTCCCGAAATTGGTATCGATTTGACGACCATGGCACCTGCGGAAGATCTTCTGGCTCTCTTGGCGCGTGTCGACACCGCCAAGTGCAGGGAAGATCTGCACTCGGCGTACAACCTCGTCATCATAAATGGGCCATCGGGGCTGGCTGGGCCAGAAGCCATGTTCCTCAAGAGCTGGGCGGACGCGGTTCTCGTTACGGTTCGCTGGGCAAGAACCTCGCGGCATGTCGCGCGCGGGGTGGTGGAGCAGCTCCTGAGCGACGGAACGCTGTCGGTGCCGGTGGCGAGCGTCCTCACCCGTGTGAACCTCACCCGGTACGGCAGGTATCGGTTTGGCGACAGTGCCGATCTTTTGCGCGAGAGGATCTCATGAATTCGACCGGCATCCGCCGTGAGCAAGGCTCGCCATGATCCGACTTCCTCAAAGCCCGATCGGCAAGGTCCTTCGAGCGGCCGGTGGTGTGTCGGCCATGGCGATTGCCGGTCAGCTCATTCTTGTCGCGACCATTCCGGTGTTGGCCAGGCTCTATTCTCCTGCCGATTTCGGCTTGTTCACGATCTATCTTTCGACCGTGAACATACTGGGAGCGGTCGCGGCACTGCGCTTTGAGGCCTCGCTGTATGGCGTCAAGAGCAATGCGCAGGCATACGTCACGGTTAAGCTCATTCTTTTGGCCGTGTCGGCAACCGGCGTTATTGCCTTGACGGCGGGGATGGTGTTGTCGAGCACCGTTCCGGTCCGAGCTGTTGACCTTGTGTGGCTGGTTCCGATCGGCATGGCAGGCGCAGGTCTTGTGGAGACCATGAATTGCTGGAGTCTGCGTGCCGGCCTGCTACGCGACTTCGCGCTCGGCCGCTTGATCTTGCCTGCGACGATGGCGTTGTTGCAGCTGATGTTCGGCATTGTCCATCTCGGAGGAGAGGCGATGGTGCACGCTCACATTCTTAGCCAGTTCATCTTCATTGGGTTCCTTGGCGTTAGGATTTTCAGTTGGGAGGACGTGTGCGGTGTCGCCCGCGCGCCGTGGCAAACGGTCTTTGAAAAGGCTAGGCGCGAATACAAATTTCCACTGTTCGATATCCCGGCAACCGTCGCAAGTTTCGCCATCAACAACCTTCCGGCGATACTCGTCGGCTCGATGTTCGGGACCGCCTATGCGGGCTATCTGGGCGTCGCGTCGCGGCTCGTCACCGGCCCCGTCACGCTCATAGCGACGCCGCTCAGCAATGTCTTTGTCGCCGAAGCCAATAAGGGCGGCGGCCGCGGGCACCTGCTCGGCCTCGCACGAGGCCTGCTGATCCTTGCCGGCGGGCTCACTTCGCTGCCCATTCTGGCTCTTGGCCTCGCCGCACCGCAGCTCGTCGTGCCCCTCCTGGGACGGCCATGGCTGCCCGCCGCCGAAATCATGACGGCGCTGGCGTTCATGGGCGCGGTGCAAGCTTTGTCGACGCCGCTTCAGGATGTGCCGGCTCTGCTACGACGGCAGGAGGTGCGCCTGGTTGTCGATGCCGTAAGGACGGTGCTCGTGTTTGGTCCGCTTCTAGCCGGCGCCAGGGCTGGCTGGGAACCTCTCACGGTCATCTATCTCATGGCTGCCGGCGGCGCCGGGGGCTTCTTCATCAAGACAGCAGCCTCTCTCTATCTGTTGAAGCGAAGTGTTCAACCGGACGAGTCGTCGCCTCGCGGCCGGTGCATCGCCTTGGAGGAAAGATAACATGACGCAGATCGACAGTCGCGACGCGCTTCCTTCCGCAGCCTTGTCAATAGGGGTCGGACCTTCGCAAGATGAGGGGTCGGCGGAGTTGGTGACACTCCGGCCGTTCATTTCAGTGGCCATCCCGACCTTTCGCAGGCCAGATACCATTCGAAGGACAATCGACAGTATCCTCCAGCAGGATTTTGCGAATTGGGAACTGGTGGTTAGCGACGACGAGGGGCAAGGAGGGCTGTCCTGGAGGATCGTCGACGAATATGCGCGTGCCGACGGTCGCATCCGGATTGTCGAGAACGGCAGGGGGCGAGGCCAGGTCGAGAATACCAACAATGCCATGCTGGCTTGCACCGGCACCTGGATCAAGTTGCTGCATGACGACGACTGGCTCGCGCCCAGCGCGCTCAAGCGATTTGCCGAGGTCTCCAAGGAGCATCCCTCGGCCGCATTCATGACCTGTGCAGCCAATATCGTGGAAGACGGCAGGATCATGCTCCGCTCGACGCCATCGGAGCAAAACCGCGTTTCAGTCTATTCGAGCCAGCAATGCCTCAGGGATCTTTACCTTGTCCGGACGACGAGGAGCCTCGGCATCATTCCCTCGACACTGTTGATCAACAGCAAGGTTCTTCAGGCTGGATGCCGAATGCGTGCACACAAATCGATCCCCGCCGGCGTTGACCAACTGTTCTTCGTGGACTTGGCCGGTCACGGAGACATGGTTGCGATCAATGAGGGTCTGATTTTTTACGACGCGACGAACCATCCGAGCATCACCACATCGAAGAGCTACACGGAAGTGGACGAAGTTACGCTTGCCGTTAAGCAGCTTAATTGGCAGCTGCTCGAAAACAGAAGGAATCTTCCTGACCCCGAGAGCCTCTTGCGAGCATTGCGGGTTGCACGCGTACCCGCCAGATTTCATCACCAGTCCTTGCCCGTGACTATCCGCGACACGCTGCAAATTCTTCGCCCATCAGTGATGAAGATCGCAAGCCAGTACCTCGTGGAATACCTGTTCAGGATCCGCCCGGTACTAGGGCCTTGGTATACCCGAAGACAGTGATGGATCTGGCCTGTTGGGCACCGTTCGCGCATCCTTCAAGGCCGCGCACGGGACGCGGCACGCGCCGAACCGATTTATGGAATACGGATTCACGGCAGCCGCCCCTGCGGTGGCCGCAAGGCTGGACACGATCATCCCCGAATGTTCAGGGAACTAGGGCAACACCGAGACGCGTGCGAGAAGCGTGACCAATTCTGCCTGACGCCTGGTTTCAGTTTTGGCGAACAGTGATGCGAGCTGGGTTCGGATGGTCGTCCGGCTGAGCGCACAGCTTTCAGCGATTTCCAACGGGGTGTAGCCCTTTGCCAACCGCACAGCGAGATGTGTCTCGGCTCCGGTCAAACCGAACATTCGCTGCAGGGTTTGAGGGTTGGGCGCCGATTTCGTCTCGCGGTCCAACAGGGCGACGACGATCGTGTTGTCGGCTGCGAAGAGGCCGCGCTCGTTGATGACAACGGGACGATCTCCGCTGCTGCGGACCACAATCCATGCAAACGATCCGGGATTGAGGTGGCACGGCACGTTCGCGATCAGGCTTCTGAGCGCTCCCGAAAGGCCGTCCGCGTTGTTCACCTGACTGCCGTACCCGCTGAGAATGACGCGCGCGGTGGCGTTCCACTTCAGGACTTTCTTGGTTTCGCTCAGCACGAGACATCCGTAGCCAAGGCGATCAAGCATACCCGGGAAAGAATGCAGCGGCGGCTGGTCACCCTCGGTGGCGGCAGCAGGCCTTTCAACTTGCCGGTCCGGGCTTTGGGCATGGCGCAAGGGAGACGGCCTGCTGCCAGGCCCCATGGCTGCCATCGCACGTTGCGCTTGGAAAACAGTACTTCTCGGCCGTTCGACCAGGTTCATTGTCGTCACCACTTTCCGGTTTGCTGCCAGATAGGCGCCAGCGCATGGGCTAAGTGTTGGAACTTTCTTCTGATGATTCTGATAGACTGACATTTTGGCGCGCGAAAGCGAGCAGCAGCACTAGGTCCGATAACCAAAGGCTCTAAGCCGCATTGGCTAAGCCAAAAGTTGTAGGTAATCAGGATGAGATTGCGGATAGGCGGTCCCGTACTGTCGGACAGGCTACGACAACATCTGGTTTCGTCGGCCGTCCTGCTGGCTACCCTTTCGCTCGAGATGAAGTCGTTGCTGACAGGTGGCGGCAGTGCGGCCTTTCTGGAATGTGTCCCGGCGATTGTCATCATCGCCTTCCTGGAGGACCGCTGGCCTGCGATGGCTGCCACGTTTGCCATGGTGGCTGTCGGCTTGGCAGTTCGCCTTGGGGCGAACGGTCAGTTGGTCGGGGATGATCTTTCCGGGGCCATTCTCCTCGCCCTGTCCGGCGGGATGATCGCCTTTCTTTTCCACCGTTCAAGGCAGGAGTTGAGGGGCGCGCTCGATGTCGCCGAGAACAGGCTTGCTGCCATCGAGACGACCGAAGCGCGATATCGCAGGGCTTTCGAGCGGGCCGCCTTGGGGTTTGCGACCGCAAATGACCGTGGTGAGCTGCTGCAGGTCAACATGTGTATGTGCAGTATGTCCGGCTACGCACAGGAAGAGCTCGTCGGCCAGCATATCGAAACACTCGTTCATCCTGACGAACGCGATCTGTTCGCCAGGCTTGGACGTGGTCTAAGCGCCGAGGCGCCGTCGTTTGGCTTGGAAATGCGTTTGAGAAAGAAGGATGGCACTGTTTTCTGGGCTCGCGTGACCCTCTCCTGGTCCGGTCCGGAGAAACAACTGCCGATGGGCATATTTGTCGTCTTCGAGGATATCACTGAACGCAGGGCTGCAAGCGAAGCCCTCTTGGGCCAAAAGGAATGGCTGGACCTTGCGCTGCTCGCCGGAAGGCTTGGCACATGGCGCGTGGACTACAAGGAGAGAATTGTCTCCGGTTCAGATCAATTTTGGGAAATTCTTGGTTTGCCGCCAGCCGCTTCCCGTCCCCTGGACGAGCTGTCGGCGATCGTTCATACGGCGGACTGGCCAAAACTCGGGGTCCCTTCAGAATCGATCGCGGCAACCGCCAACTACGACGCCGAGGTTCGGGTTCGGCGGTCGGACGGACAGTTCCGCTGGATTGCCTTGCGCGGCCGTGAGGATATCCGCGATCGCTATCATCAGCGGTTCGGGATCGCGGCTGACCTTACCGAGCGGCGGCAGACGACACTGTTGCGGGTCGCGGTGAGAAGACAGGAGCGGCTTATACTTGAACAGCGGCACCGGCTCAGTAACTTGTTTGCCGTGATCACGGCTGTCGTGAAAATGATCCCTGCTTCAGACCAGGATATTTCCAAGTACAGAGGAGACCTTTTAGAGCGAATTCGGGCGCTCGAATCCACGCACCTGCTGTTGATCAACAATGCAGAGTTATCATCTTCGATCCGCGATATTGTCGCACATGCGCTTCGCCCCTACGCCGAGGCACACAGAGCAACGATCACAGGGCCCCACGTCAGAATCGTCGGGGGCGCCGCGGAAAGTTTCGCGATGATCGTCCACGAACTCACGACAAATTCGGTCAAGCACGGGGTGCTCGGGAACTCCCGAGGCCAGGTGGAGGTAAGGTGGGGCGTTGCACCCGAGAGCTCGGACGGCGACATCGTGTTCGACTGGATCGAACGAGGCGGCCGAGATGCCAAGCCTGTTCTGCGGAAAGGTTTTGGGTCGATCGTCCTTGGCGCTGATGGAACGCCCTTGGTCGGTCATTCTTCCAAACTGGAAATGTCGGCTGGCGGATTGCGATACCAGCTACGCCTATCCCAGAGCGAGATTCAGCCTTAACTCAGATCGTTCCAAGCCAAGTCCTCATCAAAACGGCGACCTCGGTGCGGTTTCGGACTCCCAGTTCGCGCAAGATAGCGGCGGCATGGATCTTCGTTGTGGCCTCGGCGATGTCGAGATCGCGGGCGATCTCCTTGTTCGAGTAACCTTCGGCCATAAGCTTGAGCACCTCCTTTTGCCTTGACGTGAGCCTTCCCAGTGAACCTGGGTTGGCCAAGGCCTGGTGTGAAGCCTCCACGGGAGGTCGATGCGTCTGAGGCGCGGCTGCGCCAGAGCTTCGCGACAGGAGGGCTGGTACATAGATGCGACCTGACAAGATCTCTTTGACGGCCAGCACCACCTCCTCATCCGGCTGCGATTTTACGATGTAGCCGTGGAGGCCAACCGAAAGGGCCAACAAAATTTCCGATCGTGAATCGTTTCCTGACACAATCGCAAACCTGCTTTTGGGATAGGCGGCGAGAACATCGCCGAGCACTTCCTGGCTGAGCAGCCCGGGCATGTTCAGGTCCAGGATCGCAAGATCAATTGTTTCATGTTCGGCCAGGAGCCCAACCACGGCATCAAAACAGGTCGCCTCGATTATTTCGGCGCCAGGGATTCCGGCCGTCAGCGCCATACGCAAGCCACGTCGATAAAGGCCATGATCATCGGCTATGACGATCTTGTACATAAACATCCCCACGCACTAACAACCCGCACTACCTGGCCGCGTCTTGCAGGAGCGCCAGTATGTCCAGAAAGGTGGACTCTGACGTCCTACAACCCCGTCCTGCTGATTACCGTAGGCTAATATAGCTCGGTCTTAGGAAAATGTTTACCTTCAATCGCAATTCAAGTGGGACCTTGGTCTGTTGTGCGTCTCGACCACTCCCGTCAGATCCGCCGGAAATGTTTCGTCCCTACGGTTCAGGGATCAGAGAAATTCGCCCGTGCCATTCAAACGCACGACGACAATATCCCGGTTGGCTCCCTAATCTCTCGCAGGTTCGGACAACTGAAACCCTGCTGGCATGAGGCGGTTCGCCTCTTGGCTCCGGATGCGGTTTCAGCCGTCAAGGCCAACTCTGGCCATGTGCGTAGGGAGGATCGAATGAAAGCGGTAATTCAATGCGGTGGCATGGGAACGCGCCTTCGGCCATTTACATCGGTTTTGCCCAAGCCGCTGATGCCAATTGGCGCGCGGCCGGTCCTCGAGTTGCTGTTGAAATGGCTGCGGCGTAGCGGAATCGAAGACGTCTACGTCACCACCGGCTATCTCGGGCACCTGATCCGGAGCGTGTGCGGCGACGGCTCGCAGTGGAATCTGAGGATCCGCTACACGCAGGAAATGGAACCGCTCGGAACGATCGGGCCGCTTTCCTTGATCAGAGACGAATTGAATGAGCCCTTTATCGTCCTGAACGGCGATGTGCTGACCGACCTGAGCATCAGCCGGTTTACCGCGGCGCACCGCCTGCACAAGGACTCCGTCACGATAGCGACTTCGCTGCGGCTTACCAAGATGGATTTCGGCGTCATCGACGAGGTTGACAACACCGTCCAGGTCTTCCGCGAGAAGCCTGCACTGTCGCACTTGGTAAGCATGGGCATCTACTGCATGAACCCGGACGTCCTCGACTTCATCCCATCCGGTATACCGTTTGGGTTCGATGACCTCATGCTGCAGATGCTTCAGGCTGGACGCGTCGTGCATGTCTACAAACACGAAGGTCTTTGGCTCGACATCGGACGCGTCGAGGACTTCCAGAACGCGCAGACAGTTTCTTGGGAAGAGCGGTCGGCGTCCATCGAAGTCGCCGCCGCGGCAGCGTAACGGCCAGGCGCGAGGATCATCGAGGAGGTGACGATGCTCTTGGTAAGTTCCCCGGTCCTGGGAGTGCCAGAAAAAGCGGCTTTGGCGAAAGTGATCGACAGCTGTTGGCTGACGATGGGTGAACGGGTCCGGGCCTTCGAAGAGGCGTTTGCCTTGATGCACGAGGCAGAGGACTGCGTAGCGGTTAGTTCCTGCACCGCGGCCCTTCATCTTATCCTTCACGGATTGGGGATCGGTCCGGGGGACGAGGTCCTGGTTCCTTCGCTGACCTTCGTGGCTACCGCGAACGCAGTGCTCTATGTCGGCGCCACTCCTGTCTTTGTCGACATAGAGTCGGCAGACGTCCCTCTGATGTCGCTCAAAGAAGCAGAAGCACGTTGCAGCTCTCGCACCAGGGCCGTGATCCTGGTCCATTTCGCCGGCTATCTCGCCGACAAGGAGGCCTGGCAAGCATTCGCCAGCGCACGCGGGCTCTCGATCATCGAGGATGCGGCACATGCTCCCGGCCTAAAAGCGGTTGGCACCTTTGGAGCGGGCGCCGCCTTCAGCTTCTATGGCAACAAGAACATGACGACGGCGGAGGGGGGAGCCGTAATTGCCCGGGATCCCCAACTGCTGGACAGGATTCGCCAGGCTCGCGCGCACGGCATGACCACCGGAACACGCCAGCGACTAAACAGCCGCACCGCTCATTACGATGTGACCATGCTCGGCTTCAACTACCGAATGGACGAAATGCGGGCCGCGATCGGTTTGGTTCAGCTCCAGAACCTGCAGGAGTGGAACGAGATACGGCGCATTCTTGTCGTGTTGTACCGGCGCCTCATCGCGTTGCGTTGTCCGGCAATCACAATACCGTTCGAAGAACCGCGAGCCTCGGCTTACCACATCATGCCGATCCTCTTGCCGCGCTACGTCAACAGGCAGCATGTCGTCGATGAACTGCGGGCGCAGGACATACAAACCACGGTCCATTACCCGCCCGTTCATCAGATGACCCTCTACCGTGAGCTTTACCCGGGTACCCATCTGCCGCGCACCGAGGATTTCGCGGAACGAGAGTTGACCATTCCGCTGCATCCTCAGATTACGGCGCCCGCGGTTGAAGCCGTGGTGGACGTGCTGGCGACCGCGCTCAACAGCGGCATCCACGCGGGAACCGCCGCATGAACGCGTTTGATCTATCCATCCACCCGCCCGTCGTGTCAGGCGTGAGCCATGGTTTTGGCAGACGCGCGATGGATGTAGTGGCCGCATCCTTGGCCGCGATGGTTTTCGCGCCGCTGATGTTGCTGATTGCATTTGGGCTATTTCTCGAGGGCGGACGCCCCGTGCTTTTCCGGCAGCCTCGCCTCGGTGCAGGGGGCCGCATGTTTCATATCTATAAATTCCGCAAATTCGAGGTTCTGTGTGATCCTCAGGGCCCTGCGTTGACCAGCATAGGCGACCGTCGGCTGACGAAGATCGGGCGCATTTTGGCCAGCACCAAACTGGATGAGTTGCCGCAACTCTGGAATGTGCTCAGAGGCGACATGGCCATCGTCGGGCCACGACCGGAAAGCCTCGCCTTTGCTGACTGCTTCCATGGCGGCTTCGAGGCGGTCCTAAGATATAAACCCGGCTTGGTCGGCCCGACGCAAGTTCTTTTCCGTCACGAAGCCTCTCTCTACCCTGCCTCAGGAGACCTGTCGTCCTTCTACAGGGAAGCGCTGTTTCCGATCAAAGCCAAGTTCGATCTTTCCTATTATCCCCGACGAACCATCGCTTCGGATGTTGTGTGGATGATCCTCGGCTTTCTGGCGGTAATCGGCTGGATGCCTGTCGGGCTGCTCAGGCGTTGAAGGCTGTTTCTGTTTGCGCGCTCGGCAACCGGAGCGCTTCAGGTGAAAGAAGGAACACCTGGTTATGAGTTACAATGGCAAGAGAGTTCTGGTCACTGGCGCGGATGGATTCATAGGATCGCATCTGACCGAGGCACTCGTCCGCAACGGTGCCGAGGTGACCGCATTGGCCCTCTATAATTCGTTCGACAGCCATGGGTGGCTGGATGATCTGCCAGACGACATCCGGGGTCATTTGAAACTCGTTCGAGGCGATGTACGCGACGGTGCATTCCTGAACCGCATCTTGCGCGGCCAAGCCGTCGTGTTTCATCTCGCTGCGCTTATCGCGATCCCGTACTCATACGCGGCCGCCCAGTCCTATGTGGAAACCAATATCATGGGGACGCTGAATGTCCTTGAAGCGGCCCGCCAGTGGGAGACGGAACGGATCATTCACACTTCGACAAGTGAGGTTTACGGCACGGCGCTCAGCATGCCGATCAGCGAGTCCCATCCTCTTCAGGGGCAATCGCCATATTCGGCGTCCAAGATCGGCGCCGACATGATGGCGCAGTCCTATGCCAAATCCTTCGACCTGCCCGTCGTGATCCTCCGGCCGTTCAATACATTCGGGCCGCGGCAAAGCGAACGAGCCATAATACCGACAATCATCCGGCAGGCGCTCGATCCAAAATGTGTTTCGATCATGGTGGGAGATACCAGCCCGGTCCGCGACCTGACCTTCGTCGAGGACACAGCGGCTGCCTTCCTGAGGGCGGGTTCAGCCACACTCGAATTCGGCCATGCCTACAATGCTGGAAGCCAGCGTGCCGTGACCATATCGGACGTGCTCGATCTCGTGCTCGAGCTGAGCGACTGTAAGAAGCCCGTCCACCGCGACGAGAGTCGATTGCGGCCGCAAAACTCCGAGGTTCGCGCTCTGCTGGCCGATTCATCACGGCTCGAACGTGAAACCGGATGGACTGCGCAAACGAGTTTGCGCCACGGCTTGGCCAGAACCATCGATTGGTGGCGGGCGCGCCTCGGCGAAGGTCGGGTACGCCGCGAAATGAGCTACATGACATGAGGTTTTACCCGTTTCCATTGGCGCTGCTCCTGATCGCCTTTGCTGTCCTGCTGCGGGCGGCCGACAGCCAAGGAAACAGCATGTCCACGACGTTCGTCGCCCCAATGCCGATGGATCTCCCAGATTATCTGCGTCCCGCGACAGACCCGGCATTCGGCACGAATTTCATGCGCATCACCAAACCAGGCGCACTTGGGGGAGGTGTCGTGTGTGGGACGAAATATTGCAGCCATCGCTATTCGAGCGCTCAAGCCTGGAATGCGGACCAGAGCCTGCTCGTGCTGGCCAATGGCTGCAACGGGCTGTGCTTCCTCGACGGCAAGACATATGCTCCGCTATTCCACCGCGACAAAGGCGGTGAATGCGAATGGCATCCTCGAGACGCAGACGTGATGATCTGCGTGGAGGATCGAAAGATCTCGATATGGGCGCCAAGGACAGACCACGAAGACGTTGTCTTCGTCACGGCTCAATACCACGATCTGCAATTCGGGCCGTCGAAGGGCAATCCAAGCCGTGACGGCAAACGTATAGCCGTCCGCGCTGTCCGCGACGATGGAAAAGCGGTGGTGTTCGCCTTCGATCTCGCGGATCGATTCAAATTCCCGGACATCGATCTCGCTCAGGTTCCTGGAACCACCAGCTCCTGCACTATCTCCCCGCTCGGCACGAACATCCTTTGCTTTCAAAACCTAGCAGATGGCACGGAGCAGAGGGCCATTCTTAGTGTCGATGGCACCTTGCGACAGAGGTGGACGGACCATCACCGCCCCGGCCACGGAGACCTTACGCTCGATGACGACGGCAGCGAGGTCTATGTTGGCATCAGCAAATCCAGCCCCGACAAGTATCACGTAATCAAGCGAAGACTGTCCGATGGGAAGGTGACCTCCCTGACCGGATACGGCGAAGCAGAGCATGCATCGTCGCGTGCTCTGAAGCGGCCCGGCTGGGTCTTCCTGACCTATGGCGGCAACCCTGAGGAGATATCGGCCAACCCAGGCTGGGCACCATATGCACGGGAAGTCATCGCCTTGCGCATCGACGGCAGCGGCGAAGTTCGGCGCATCGTGCAGACACGCAACGCGCCCTCCGACTACTGGAGCGAAACGCACGCGTCACCTTCGCCGGACGGCACACAGGTGATCTGGTCCAGCAATTGGGGCGTGGCCGGTGGACCGGTTTACGACTTCGTCACCCGCGTCGACTGGCCCGAAAACCAGAATAAGAAGGAGATTGTCGCGAATGGTCAACCTTAGCCGATTCTTCCTTGCGACACTTGCGATGCTTTGCGCCCTGCCGATGGCTGCGGCAGCCGATGCGACGATCTATCGAATTTCGCCCGGAGACACCATCGAGATCGCAATCACCTCGCTTCCCGAGCGGACGCAACGTGCGGTGGTGCAGATGGACGGCACCATCGTTCTCGCCGAGGCGGGCACGGTGCCTGTCGCCGGCCTGACCCCGTCCGAACTTCAGACGCGCTTGCAGGCGATCCTGCCGACCAAGATCTACCACATACGCATGCCGGACGGCCGTGAGCAGGTGGCGGTCGTCAGACCCGGCGACGTGACGGCGATCGTCGCTGAATACCGTCCAATCTACGTGACTGGCGAAGTGCTCGCTCCTGGGCAGCAAGCCTTTCGTCCGCTCATGACGGTTCGGCAGGCGATAGCCGTCGCCGGCGGCTTCAGCCTCTTGCGCGCACGGGCGAACCAGGCTGGGCCGGACCCAACGGACTTGCAGCGCGATTATGAGACGATCTGGGGAGAATACATCAAGGACTATTTCCACAGTGCGCGCATACGTGCCGAACTTCAAAAACAGCCCGATTTCGACATGAAGGCCCCCCAGGGCTTTCCGCTCTCTTCTTCCCTTGCAACCGAAATTGCGCAGGCGGAGGCAGAAGGGCTGAAGCTCTCGCTGGACAATTTCGAGCAGGAGCAGAGCTTTCTGGAGAAGGGCGCCAAGGATGCAGCGACCCAGGTCCAGGCATTGCTCCAGCGCGAGCAGGACGAAGCCGATGGAGTCAAGGCCGATGAAGAGGATTTGGCGCAGGTGACCAAGCTCTTCAAGGCTGGCAACCTGACCAACAACCGGCTCGCCGATGTCCGGCGCGCGGTGCTTCTGTCCTCGAGCCGTGCGCTTGAAACATCGGTCGAACTCATGAGGGCTCGGCGCCAGCAGGATGATCTTGCAAGGCAGATCGAGCGCAATGACAACCAGAGGCGTGCCGGTTTGTTGAACGAGTTGCGGGATACACACGCGCGCCTGGCCGACATCACTGCAAGGCTGCACGCGGTCAGCCAGAAATTGCAGCCGCAGGGAGCATCCGCGTTGCCGCAGCCGATCGGCGGCGAAACCGTGCGGGCCCAGGTGACGATCATCCGCTCCGTCGATGCGCAATGGCGCAAGCAGCCGGCCGACCTGGATACGGCGGTGGCGCCGGGTGATACGATCGAGGTCAAGTTCAGCAGCGCGCTCGAAAGCGCGGCGGTGCAATAAACAATCCCTGCCGGCGCCGCCGGCAGCGGCAATATCTTCGATGTCGTTGCGAGAACGGTCGTGAGCGAAGAGATCAGCGTCGCCGGCGCCTACAACAAAGGCAGCATTATCTTCATGGGAATGGAGATCCTGGTTGCGCCCGGTGCGCTGGTGCCGCGGCCGGAAACAGAGCTGCTCGGCTCCATTGCAGTAGATGTTCTGCGCGCAATGGACCTGCCGGCGCCGCGTGTGGTCGATATGTGCTGCGGCGCCGGCAACCTGGCCTGCGCGATCGCTAGCCATATCCCATCCGCGCGAGTTTGGGCCTGCGACCTTACCGACGGCTGTATCGACGCGGCGCGGCGAAATGTCGTTCATCATGGCCTGACCGACCGGATTTCAGTGCATCAGGGTGATTTGTTCGAAGGGGTGTCCAGACTGGAGCTCGACGGCACGCTTCATGCCATCGTCTGCAATCCGCCCTACATTTCGGAGAAGCGCCTCGAGGGTGACCGCCGCCATCTGGTTGTGCTCGAGCCGCGAGAGGCATTCGCGGCCGGTCCCTATGGGCTCAGCATTCATATGCGGGTCGTCAAGGACGCGCTGCGCTACCTCCGACCAGGCGGCGTCCTGCTGTTCGAGGTGGGGCTTGGTCAGGACCGCCAAGTCATAAGTCTTCTGGAGCGCAGCAAGGGCTACGCGCAGATACGCACTTTCGCCAACCAAGCCGGTGAAGTGCGGGTGGTCCTGGCAGAGGCCAGGCGGCAGGCATGATTGCATTCGGCCGTTACCGGGCCGACCGTCCAGATCATTGCTTGTTGCGCCAGATCATTTCTTCTTGCTCCAGATCATTTCTTCTTGCGAACGATGAACCGCGCGATTCCTTGAATTGAATCGAGGTTTTCCGGCAGGAGTTCACTGTCTTCCACCGTGATGCCGAAAGTCTCTTCGATGAACCCGATCACCTCGAGCACTCCGGTCGAGTCGACGATCCCCTGATCGAGCAATGATGCGGTGAGGGATAGCGCCTTGACGTCCGCGATGTAGAAATTAGAGGCCAGGAAGCTGCGGATCTGGTTGATATGGATGTCGTCGCTTTCCGCGGCCGATAT
Source organism: Mesorhizobium sp. LNHC209A00 (assembly GCF_000502915.1). Classification (NCBI taxonomy): domain Bacteria; kingdom Pseudomonadati; phylum Pseudomonadota; class Alphaproteobacteria; order Hyphomicrobiales; family Phyllobacteriaceae; genus Mesorhizobium; species Mesorhizobium sp. LNHC209A00. The sequence continues at coordinate 599,682 of NZ_AYWT01000004.1, read as the reverse complement.
CATGGAATCCATCTAATCCATCCTCCATTGCAAAGGCGACTTGCGATCGCGCATCTGAAACAATCTACGACAGGGCCGCTTTCTTGAGTTTTCCGGTATCGGTCATCGGCAGGCTGGGCACGATTACGATGGTCTTTGGCACCATGAAATTCTCCAGCCGTTTCCGGCACTCCATCAGGAGCTGCCTTTCGCCGACAATTCTTCCCTGCTCGATGACCACGAATGCCTTGACCGCTTGTCCGAGGAGGTCGTCGGGGACACCGATGACCGCGGCTTCTTTCACGCCAGGGACGTCCATCAGCACGCTTTCCACCTCTTTGGGAGCGACCTTTTCGCCTCGTGATTTTATGATCTCGTCACCACGGCCGACGAAGTACAAATAGCCTTCCGCATCCATCCGGCAGTAGTCGCCCGTGTAGAGGACCTGCTCGCCCGGCAGCGGCCCCGGCTTCAGCTTCCTTGCAGTTGCCTCGGGCTTGCCCCAATAGCCTTTCATCACCGTTGCGCCGCGAACTACCAGTTGGCCAACGACGCCCGGACCGACCCGCCTGCCACCCTCGTCGACGATCCACACTTCTGTATTGGGAATGGCAATGCCTACGCTCAGGGGCTTTCGCCCGAGATCGTCGGGCGGCAGATAGCTGCAGCGTTTGCATTCGGTGAGACCGTACATGGAATAGATGCGTGCGCCCGAAAACAGCTCCCTGAGCATGGCAATCTGCTTGAGCGGCAGGGCGGCCGCCGTATTGGTGACATACCGAATGCTCGAGAAATCGGTGCTCTTCAGCGATCTGAGCTCCGCAAGCGCCGCGAAGATTGTGGGCACGCCGGGAAAACCTGTGATCTGCTCGTCCTTGATGACCTGAAGGATCTGCGCCGGAAAAGCGAAGGAGCGTTCGAGGACGAGCCGTGCGCCGGTGCGAAAGGCCATGATCATCTGATAGAGCCCGTAGTCGAAGGCGAGGGGCAGGACATTCAGGATCACCTCATCTTCACGCAGCTCCAGATAAGAGGCAATCGATGTGCACGCGGCAGTCATGTTGCCGTGCGTCAACATGACCCCCTTGGGTTCGCCGGTGGATCCGGAGGTGTAGACGATAGCGGCGAGATCGATGTCGATCGATTTACGCGGCGGCGCAACAGAAGGTCTTTCGACGATCGTGTCCCAGCGCACGGCGTGCGGCAATCGGTTGAACTCGGCCTCGTCGATCGGCCCAGAAACGATCACCGCGCGCAGTGAGTGACAGTCGCGCGACGGTTGGCAGAATATCGAGTGCAGATGGCTGTCCGTGATCAGCGCCGTTGGCAGGCAATCGTTGAGCAGGTAATCAAGCTTCTCGCTTTTCGTAAGCGGGTTGACGATGCAGACCACGGCGCTCGCCTTGAGCACCGCCCAGAAGCTGACGACGGTTTCGACCGTGTTGTCGGCAAAGATCATGACGCGGTCACCACGCTCGACGCCCGCCGCAGCCAGGAAATGCGCGATCCTGTCGGAGCGCTCATCGATCTCCGCGTAGGTGACGCGTTGCTTGCCGGCCACCAACGCGATCTTGCCGCCAAGCCGGCCGGCGGAATGGATGAGGTAGTCCTGCAGAAGTGGTATGGCGCCGTGGATCATGCCAGGACCCTTTCCCGCTGCTCGTGATCGACGTCGATCCTGAGCTCGGCTTTGTCCGCTCCGCCCGGGCGGCTTGCGATGAACTGCTGATGCAGAATCTGGGTCGACAGCACGCCGACCAGTGCCATGTTGTCGGAGTTGGAGAGATCGCCGTCGCCGGCCTTGGACCGGCACTTGCCGAGCAGGATAGCCACCGATTTCGGATCGAAGACATTTGCCGCGCGCAATGCCGTGTCCGACAGTGCCTCGCGAATGTAATCTGGTGCATCATGGCCAACGAAGCTAAGCGCGTTTGGCGCCCTGTAGGGCTGCTTCGTGCGGGCAACGACCTGCGGTGGTACGATCGGCTGTGCCGCTCGCTTGAGCACATGCTTTTCATCGAGGACACGCAGCTTGTATGCGTCAGGAAGCGAATTCGCGAGCGCCACGACATCGTCGTCGAGATAGGGGAAGCGCCCCTCGACCGAGTGTGCCATCAGCATCCTGTCGCCCTGCGAGGAGAGCAGGTAGCCCGACATCAGCGTTCGGATTTCGAGATATTGGTCCTGGGCAAGGAAGCTCCATCGCGAAAATTCGGCGGGGAGGGGGGTGAGCAGTTCGGAGACCGCATTGCGGTGCTGCGAGGCGCCGCGCATGTCGGGGCAGAATAGGCGCTTAATGGCGCTCGTGGTGCGCCAGCGCGTGTCGTGTGCAAAGCCGGGCATGTCGCAGGCATGAAGATCGCGTCCGAAGAACTGTCGCGCCATGGCCTGTTGGTGCACCGGTGAGCGCGACAGATAGGGGTAGAGTCGCTCGAGCAGTCGCGCACGCCGGCTCGAAGCAGGTTGGCGCCCCCAGAAGCGGCGAACCTTGCCTTCGCGGAAAAGGTCGTAGCCGGCGAACATCTCGTCGGCGCCTTCCCCTGTCAGCACAACCTTGATGCCGCGCTCGCGGACCAACTTGGACAGGAGGAAGAGCGGTGCCGGGGCCGTCCTCAGGATTGGCCGCTCGGCGTGGTAGACGACCTCGGGAAAAACCGCTGCAATGTCGCGGCGGGAAATCACCACCTCGTGGTGCTCGCTCGCAGTCGCGGCGGCGACCAGGCGCTGGAAATAGGTCTCGTCGTATTCGGCGTCGGCAAAACGCAAGGAGAATGTCTGGAAGCGCTCCCCCGCGAAACGTCTCCCAAGCGCCGCGACAAGTGAGCTGTCGAGCCCACCGGACAAATAGCAGCCCACCGGCACGTCGGCCTGCACCATCCGCAGCGCCGTCGCGGCTTCGAGCGCACCGCGGACCGCCTCGACGGCATCGTCGCACGAGCCGGTGAACCACTCAGGGTCCGAACCGGAAATCCGCGGATAATGCGGCTCCCAGAAGGCCGTCTCCCGCGCCACGCCACCCTCATAGAGCCGGATATGTCCAGGCTGCAGTTCCTTGACGCCTTCGAAGACGCTCTGGGGCGGGATTACCGTCCAGAATGTGAACGCCTGATCGATCCCTGCCGGATCAAAGGCGCGAGGTATCGCTGTTTCCGCGGCGAAAATGGCTTTGACTTCGCTTGCAAAGAAGACGCGGCCGGCGTGCTCGCAATAATACAGCGGGCAGATCCCGTAGCGGTCACGCGACAGCATCAGTCGGCCGGCAGCAGAGTCCCATATCGCGACTGCCCATTGACCATTCATCCGCTCAAAGGCGGCCTGGCCCCAGGCCTGGTAAGCATGGAGCACGACTTCCGTGTCGCTACGCGTACGGAAGCGGTGACCAAGCGCGATCAACTTGTCGCGCAATTCGACGTAGTTGAAGATTTCGCCGTTGAAGACGATCCATGTCAGGCCGCTGACGTCGGCGAGTGGCTGCTGGCCGTGCAGCAGGTCGACGACGGACAGGCGGGCATGCGCCAAACCCGCGCGTCGGTCGCGGTACAGCCCCCGCTCGTCGGGTCCGCGGTGCGCGAGCGCGCCTACCATATGCAACAGCGCTTCCCGCGAAGGAGGTGGGGCAGTGGCGCTCAGCGCGACAATTCCGGCGATCCCGCACATCCGTCAGTCCACCGTCATTGGCACCGAAGGCAAAGGCAGGGCGTGCAGATAGCGTGCCGCTCGACGCTTGGCTTCGATATCCTTGAAGACCTTCTGGACCTCATCTGGTGACAGCCCGGCAACATCCGCGACATCATCGGCGCAGATGCCATGGTTCACGCCGTAGAGGCATAGGTCCGTCTGATGATAGGGCAGGGCGAAATAGAACTCCTCCTGGCTCTGCGCCATGGAGAAGGTGTCGGTCGTCGGCGGCCTGCGCCGGATCTCCCCGTCCACACCGAGATATTCCGCCAGTTGATAGACCTGCGTCTTGTAGAGATGGACGATGGGCATCAGGTCAGCGATTCCGTCGCCTTGCTTGACGAAAAAACCCTGATCATATTCGAGCCGGTTAGGCGTGCCCGCCACCGCATAGCCGAGACGGTCCGCGTGATAGTACTCAGTCATCTTGCGAATGCGCTGCTTGTAATTGGTCGCGGCCACTATCTGCAGATAGGCCGCTCCTGACAGGCGCACGGTATCGATCTTCCCCTCGGGATCCTGAACGGTGAGACGGGTGATATTGAGGCCTTTGCTCTCCAGCACCGAGGTCAGCACCAGCTTGCATTTCCACCCTTCGCCGTAGTCCGGAACAACGGTGCGAATGGCCTCCATCTGCCGGCTGTAGGCACCGATGGCGTCGAGCGCCGGCGCAATGTCCTCGGCGATGGTGTCGATGCCCAGCTGACCGGCGATAACGCGCCCCAGCCTCAGCGAGTCCCCGGACGAGTCACGTTCCGGCATGAAGATCCCGAACACTTTGTCCTTGCCGAAGGCAGCCACGCACAAGGATGCGACCACCGAACTGTCGATGCCGCCTGAGAGCCCGACCACCACTCCGCGCCGGCGAAGCGTGACCAATACCTGCTCGCGCACGGATGCTACGATGCGGTCGACCTCCGCGGCCGCATCCAGTGCCAGAACATCCTTGCCGAACCGCGAAGTCACGCGAAGCTGCCTTTCATGGTCGAAGACTCGGCCGGCGAATAAGTGCGAGCGACCGCCTCCTCGATCAGCGGACGATTGACTCCGATGTGAGGCTCGACGACCAGATCAATGTGGTTGCCAGCAATCGGGATGACCTGCAGGTCCGCGAACACCCGATCCCACCCGATGGCAAGAGGCATTCCCGGTCGCGCGCAACGGAACAGTGTTCCGGTGATCGGGAGCACCGTTCTTGGCTGCTCCAACCAACGGAAGAAGGCCTGCGCACGCAAGACTTCCTGCAACTCCAGCTTGATGCGAAAGCTGGTTGCATTGAATTGTCCCCGGGAAAAGTGGTCGATGGCGTGGGCAAGACGAGCTTCCTGGCCGACCTTGACCGTGAGCTTCGCCAAAACACGGCAAGCCATTCTATAGGGTGACATGCGGTTGGACCGGACCCGACGCAAGGTGCGGGTGATTGTCTCCCAGGGACGGCTCCGCTCGCCAGCCAGGCTGGTGTCGAGGATGCCGACAAACTTCACGGACCTTCCCTCTTTCAGCAGGCGCACGGCAACTTCGAACGCGACGGCTCCGCCGAGGGAGTGGCCGAGAAGCCTTACATGCCCCGACGGCTGGATGCGGCTGATCTGTTCAAGCGCGGCGTCCACCATGGCGGCAAGATCGTTCTGGCCGCTGAGAATGGTCGCGAGGCTGGGATATCTTATCGGCCGGACCGTCGCGACTTTGCCCATGGCTGAGGCGAAGGCTGCAAGACTAGGCCCATAGCCCACGGAGCCCGGAAACAGAAAGAGAAAAGGCCGATCATGCTCCAGCACATGGCCGGGCGCATTGCCGCCTTGTGCGGACGCGACCGCGTTGACCATCGCCTCGGCGCTCATCCCGACGGTAAATGCCTCAAGATCCAGTTCCTGGCCGATTTCGTTCTCGATCTCCATGACGCAGTGGAGCAGCTTCAGCGAGTCCCCTCCCGCTTCATCCCATCGCCCGACGGCTGCCCGCGTGTTGAGGACCCTGGTCCAGGCATTCTGTACTGCTTGATGGGCTTTGAGATCGCTGCCTGAAATCGGTGGATCGGCAACTTGGGTAGGCTTCTTGGCCAGAAGATCCATTTTCCCGAGTTTCGCCACATCTATTTTTCCGCCCGCCAGGCGCGGAATATCCTCTACCCTGTGGAGCCGAAGCGGGCGCAGTGGCGGCGGTAGCGTCTTTGCAAGCAGCTGGCGAAGGTCGTCGGCGAAGGCCGGACCGGCGGAATTCCTGGGGATCGCGAAAGCGACCAGTTCGTTGGCCTCGGTCACGATCGTCACCGCATCCTCGACCGACGAGGCGGAGCGCAGGATCCTTTCGACTTCGGCCGGCTCGATGCGCCGACCGTTGATCTTTATCTGCCGCCCCTTGCGGCCGACGATCCTCAGCAGGCCCCGATTGTCCAATTGGACGAGATCGCCGGTAGCGAATATCCGTTGACGTGGATCATCGGGATCCGCCTCGGCAGGAATGACGGTGCCGTTTTCCCAGTGGCCGAGCAAGACGTAGGGGCTCTTGATGACGAGTTCCCCGCTTCCACCCCGCGGTACGCTGTCACCGTCCTCGTTGACGATCGCAAACGCTATTCCTGGCAAGAGCCGGCCGACCGGCACGGACGTTTGGTGCTTTGGTTGAACGCGAGGCAGAAACCATTGTGACCCGGTCGTCTCGGTTGACGAGTAGCCGATCTGTACGAGGCAATGAGCAGGAATCGCCTTTCGCAAAAGGGCAATGTCGGTCCAAAGCACTTTCTCGCCGCCGACGCGGACCACCCTGAGCGATCCGAACGCATCGGCGGGAGCATTGGCCATGAGGGCGCGAAGCAGCGCGGGCACGAGGTAAGTAAGCGTCGCGCCAACCTGCTGCATTCGCTCGCGAACCGCACGCAGACCGATCGCTTCCACGTCGACCATATGCAAAGTGGCGCCGCACAGGACCGAAGTCAGGATTTCTCGACATCCGGCTATGGTGGCGGGCCCTGTCAAGGGGAGGAAGACATCGTCGGAATTGATGTGACACGCATCGGCATATTGGTGCACCCGCCAGAGCAGGCTGCGCTGGCTGTTGACTATGCCCTTCGGAGATCCGGTGCTGCCAGACGTGTAAAGAACCATCGCCGGTGCGTCGACCGATACGGCAGGCAATTGCGTTGACGACAGCCGCTCCGTCGACGCGGGGCTGACAGTCACATCGATCCACCGGATGTCCTCGGGCAAACCCGCATGCCGGTTTCCAACGCCAACAATGGCGCGGAGCCGCGCGACGCCCACGATCTCGTTGACACGGGCGATTGGGTCCCGGGCGTTGAGCGGGACCGAAATCCTTCCCGCCGCCATGCTCGCCAGGACAGCAACGATGTACCAGACGGAGTTTGGCTGATAAATTCCGATCGGCTGCCCTTCGGGAACGACGGCAGCGATCCGGCGGGACAGGACTTCGACGGCAGTTGCAAGCTCGAAGTACGACAGTTGATTCACGCCGTCATGCACGGCGGCTTTTTCGGAATATTGGGCCGCGACTTTCTTCAGCTGATCGGCAATCCCGACATCCGCAAATGCCGGACCCAACTTCTGATGAAGGCGCAGCGCCGGGCCACCTTGATCCAGGGCGTAGGCCGGGACGTCTATCCATCTGCGGGAGGGCCGAGAATCCTGGTGATGGTCCTGATCCGCTGCTGGTGCATTCAAATACGCCGGGAGCATGGCTTGCCTGAGTTTGCGGTTGATACCCGGTTATGAGCTTGCAAGAGGGGGAATTCATCGATCATTCTGATGATGAACAAGGCACGGAAAGAGATTAGGCGTCGGCTTCCCTTGCCACGGGCGCGTATTGCGAAGCTAATGAACAGAGAGCATCGTTGGAACCAATCCGCTGTTGAACTGTTGTTTCCCCAGCGTGGAGATGTCCCCTCAACTCCTAGCCGATAGCCCGCTGCACTCCCCGAGGCAGCGGGCTTTCTTGTTTTCACTTGGAAATCGCGGCCTCTCGCGAACAAGCCTGTCAGGCGAGACCAGCCGTGCTGTAAATAGGCTTTTCAGGATTTAGCGTCTTCCCGGGAGACTTGGAGGCTCCCGTCAGGTGCTGTCCTTGTATGACTTCGCCGCCTCATCGATCTTGCGCCAATCGTTGCCGTGGCGACGTACCAGCTCTCTTGCCTGAGCGGGCGACAGGTCGTGCGTTTCCACGACATGCCGGACCTCCGCGTCCTCGCCTTTCAAGGGACGTGTACGACGCCTCTTGGTCGGTTGATCCCCCATCTCTCCATCTCGCCTTGACACGATCGATTCCTCCGGTGTCGCGAACAAGCTGCGAGTGGGGAAAAGGTTTCACTGATGGGTGCATGAAGCCCCGATAGCGTCCGCGGTACGGCAGTTGTCTTGGCGAATGCGCCAATTCCGCCAAGCGCGGCGTTCCGTAAAGCAACTGAAGCGGAGAGGGATAGGTGTGCCTCGGGCCGTGAGCGTTCACTTGCGATCCAGCACTTTACGGATCTTTTCCGCCAATTCGTCAATCGTGTAGGGCTTGGTCAAAAGCTCCGTTCCAAAATCAAGCGTGCCGTTGTGAACAATCGCGTTTCGCGTGTAGCCGGTGGTGTAGAGCACTTTTAGCAACGGGTGCATGCTCTTGACATGATCGACCAGTTCCCGCCCTGACATCTCCGGCATGACCACGTCAGTGAACAGAAGCGACGGCACTTGCCCGCTTGCGACGGCCGCCAGCGCGTCTCGCGGCCCTTGCATTTCCAACACGGAATAGCCCAGTTCCCGCAGCGCCTCCGCAGCCATCAGCCGGACGCGATCTTCATCCTCGACAACCATGATGATCTCGTCCTCACTGCCGGGGTGCTCGCCCGCGACGGACTCGGCCTGGCTGTCGACCACGTCGCCGTGCGAGCGCGGCAGGTAGATTTTCAAAGTGGTTCCGATACCTTGCTCGGAATAGATCTTGACGCTGCCGCCGGACTGGCGAACAAATCCATAAACCTGGCTGAGCCCCAGCCCGGTGCCTTTGCCAACCCCCTTTGTGGTGAAGAACGGATCGAAGGCTCTGGCCAACACGTCGGCAGTCATTCCGGTTCCGGTGTCCGTGACAGCTATCATCACATACTGGCCGGAGGGTATTGCGTTTTCTCTCGCATACCGGTCGTCGACATGGGCATTGGATGTCTCGATGGTCAGCCTTCCGCCAGCGGGCATGGCATCCCGCGCGTTGACGCAAAGGTTGAGCAACGCGCTTTCCAGCTGCCCTGCGTCGACTTCCACATGCCATAGTCCCGCGGCGAGCACGGTCTCGATTTGGATGGGCTCCCCAAGCGTCCGGCTCAGCAATTCACTCATATCCGAGACGAGGCGATTTGGATTCAGGCGCTTGGGCGCCAGGGGTTGCTGGCGGGAGAAGGCAAGCAGCCGCTTGGTAAGTTCCGCAGCACGTTGGGCTCCATCGATCGCGCCGGTCACGAACTGGTGGACGTTGGTATCGCCGTTTCTGAGCTTGCGCTGCACAAGGTTCAGCCCGCCGATGATGACAGCCAGCATATTGTTGAAGTCGTGCGCGATGCCACCGGTCAGCTGTCCGACAGCTTCCATTTTCTGGGCCTGCCGCAGGTGCTCTTCTGCTCTGGTGCGTTCGGCGACTTCGTCCATGACACGTTGTTCAAGGGTGCCATTGAGCGTCTGCAGCGCCTTGAATAGTCGAGAATTGTCGATTGCCGTCGCGGCATGGCCCGCAAGCCCCAGCAAGGCCTTCTCTTGCTGTTCGGCGAAGACGCCGATCTCTGCATGACCAAAGAAGAGGCCGCCCAGCACCTCGCCCGAACGCGAGACAACCGGTACCGCAAGATAGGAACGTACTGGCAGATGGCCCTCCGGCATTCCCTTGCGGGGCCAGTTCTTGCCGTAGCGCGGGTCGGCGAGGATGTCGTCGGAGCGAATCACGCTTGTCCCGCGGAAAGTGGGGTCGAACACCGCCGTGTTGCGAGGCATTGGAAAATTTTCGAACGCGGAGCGAGGTGCGCCCGACAGGGCGTAGAGCATGTAGCTGTCGCCCTTGTCGTCGATTACATTGTAGAAGAAAGCTCCGAATTGTGCGCCGGACAGCGCTACGCCGGCGTCAGTTACCGTCTGAACAATCCGCTCCACGTCGAGCTCGGCCGCTACCGCGGCAGCGGTGACGTTCATCATCTGAAGCTGATGCTCCACCCGCTTTCGCGCGGTGATATCCATGACGGTACCGATGAAGCGGACCGCGCGCCCTGACTGGAAAAGCGACTCGCCCGCTGCCGCAATCCAGCGTTCCTTGCCGTCGTGCAAGCCGACCGTCCGATATTCGATGTCGTAGCGGGAAGTCGTGCCCGGCGCGAGCGCCTGGCGTACGGCCTCGTCGGCGCGGGCCCGATCTTCTGGATGAATACCCGCCAGGAACGCGCTTTCATATGTTACCTCCGCATCTGGCGGGAGGCCGAAAAGGGCTTTGCACCGGTCATCCCACCGCAGAGCCTTGGTGACGGGATCGTAGTCCCAGGTCCCGATAGCGGCTGCGTCCGTGGCAAGCCGGAGGCGCTCCTCACTGGCCCGGGCCGCCTGTTCCGAGCGAACGCGCTCGATGTGAGCCCAGGACCGCTCCGTCACCTCCGTCAGCAAGGACAGTTCGCGCTGTGACCAGACGCGGGGCTGCTTGTCGTGAATGGCCATCAGGGCGGTCAGACGGCCCTGTTTTACCAAGGGCATGCAGATGGTTGCCGTTATGCCGATGTTCTGAAAGGTCTTTGCCTCCTCGGGCGCAATTTCCTCGAGGTTGTTGTTGATGATGAGCGGCCGATTGGCGCTGAGATTGGTGACCGCCAGGCGGCCAAAATCGGCAAGACTGTAATACCCTCTGATGCTGGGCGAGCCGGGTGCGCTCCAGTCGCCACGGATGGTGAAATGGTCCTGGTCCTGCTCCATGTCGGCGTAGGCGCAAATCGAGACGCCAAGATGTTCGCCCAACAGACGAGTGGTGATCGCCATGACGGCGTCGGCGTCGGCCGCGAGCGCAATCTCCCTTCCAAGACGGTCGAGAAAAGCCAGGCGTTCGGCGTTCTCACGCAGCGCTCGCTCAGCGCGAAGCCGCTCTATGGCGGTACGCGTCCGATCCGCCACTTCCGAAATAAGCGCCACCTCCTCCTTGGCCCAGCGTCTGGGCGCGGAGTGGTTCAGGTACAGCAGCGCCACCAAACCGCCATGCTCGGTAACCGGCATGTTGATGACGGATTGGGCGCTGATGGCTTTGAGAGCCTCTGCATGATCCCTTGTTCGCGGGTCTGTCTCGGCATTTTCGAAGACAACGGTGTCGCCCCGCTTCAAGTCCTCGATATACGAGCCGTAGTTCCTGAAATTCAGGGTCCCAGCCAGGCTTTTGATGCCTGGCGCGTTCCAGTCCCTCTCGATCGTGATGGTTTCTTTCTCAAGATCGATCGTGCCGTATCCGGCTCGGCTGACATCGAAATGTCTCCCTACCAGTTCCGCGGCTGCGTGGGCCAATTCGGCAGGATCAGTAATCTCGCGAATCCGGTCGCCCAGCGCCGCCAACAGCTCGAAGCGTTGCAGTTCAGATTGACGATCGCCTGCAGTGACCCCCATATCGCCCCCGTTTTGCCCGGACTGGATAATGCGATTGACGGCCAAGAGTTCCATTGCGGGCAGGACGCTTCTTTGACGGGCAGGTCGGCGGTTCGCGCGAACACCTTGGGTGATACACGATGAGACGCGGCTTGAACGGCGAGAAACATCCACGATGTTCCTTGGTCGTGTTTAGCTTTAGAAACCTCTACAGTGCCGCGGTTCGACGGTCGTGCGGGTTCCGTTGGGCGCTCCGGCGGACCATGGACGCGTAGCGCTAGCCGCGTCGCTATACGCAATTGGATCTTTGTGCGCGAACTTGCCTCGGTCCATCATAGGTTAGCGACACGTCGTGCGCTGTGCCGCATAAGCGAGAGGTCAGCGGGCATGTAACGCTCCGCTGCTTGGGAGACCATCGCACTCTCGCTCGTTTGGAGACGCTTGATGCTTGACCGACCCATTCGCACGGATACCCTCTACCCGAATGACCTGGACACGCTTCGCGCGGTCTTCGACGCGATGTGCCAGGAGTTTGCCATTTTGCCGGACACCGCGGCGGCTCACTCCATCGCGAGAGAGCTGATCAGGCTTTTCCAGACCGGGATCACGGAATCGGCCATGCTGATGATTGCCGTGCGCGCGCGTTGGCAGGACGACTGGCAAAAGGAAGCCAGCAACGCTGCCTGACCGGTGCAGGCGCACAATCGGTGCATCCTTTTCGAAACGGTGGCGTTGACCGTCACCCTGCCAGCAATGGCCGATCCGTTATCACCACCGACAGGAGGGATCGATGCCGAAATTTCGTTTCGAGTTTATCGAGGGCATGTCCCAGCCTGCAATCTTCGCCGACATGGCTGATCGGGATGAGGCTATCAAAGAGGCGAAGCGCGCAGCCAAGGAGGCCATGCTTGACGGAATTATCGATGGCGCGGACCCGACCAGTTGGGTGACGAAAGTCTACGACGAGGCGGGTTATCTCGTCGTCACACTTGGATTCCAGGATCTGGTCGCCGCCCCCGAGGATTCGCAGCGATTAAAAGAGGCGGACGAACCTGGCGTCATGCGGTCCGGCTGAAGCCCGAATTCTCAGTTCACCGGGGCCAGTCGAGTTCGATCCAGGCCGGCGCGTGATCGCTTGGCTTGTCCCATCCTCGTACCGACTCATCCACGCCCGCGCCGCCCAGCCTGTCCGTGAGCGAGGGGCTCACGAGAAGATGGTCCATTCGGAGGCCGGAGCTGCGGTCGTAACCGCCCCGGTAGGAAAAATTCCAGTAGGTATAGACGCCTCTCTCGGGACGGATCAGCCTGACGGCGTCGGTCCAGCCATCGGCAAGCAGGTCGGCGTAAGCCTGTCGGCTCTCCGGGAAGTAGACGGCGTCGCCCAGCCATCGTGCCGGAACCGCGGCGTCGATCGGCGCCGGCACCACGTTGTAGTCGCCGCAAAGCAGGCTGGCGGGCGCGTCCTTGATCAGGAGCCGTCCGTAGTCGATCAGCCGCTCGAACCAGCGGAGCTTATAGTCGAACTTCGGACCAGGCGCCGGGTTGCCGTTGGGCAGGTATAGGCAACCAACAACGAGACCGTCGATCTCCGCCTCGATGTAACGGCTATGCGTGTCATCGGCGTCACCGGGCAACCCGCGCCGACGCTCGTGCGGCTGCTTGCCTCGAGCGAGAATGGCTACGCCGTTGTACGACTTCTGTCCGTGCCATATCGCCCCGTAGCCGGCGTTGCTGATGGCATCGGCAGGAAACTTTTCGTCCGATGTCTTCAATTCCTGGAGACAAACGATGTCGTAGTGCGTCTCACCTAGCCATTTGAGCAGAACCGGCAATCGACCGTTGACGCCGTTTACGTTAAAGGTAGCGACCCGGATCATCTGAAGCCTTGAGGCATCTATTCATAAAATGGCGCTCCCCGTTTGAGCGAGTTCGGCAGTGCCTTTTGTCGGCTGCCTCAGCTCTTCACTCATATCATTTATCGCCTGCCAGCCGCCCGACGTCGTTCGAGGATGAGTCTTCGGTTGTGTTTCGCAGGTGCTCACCTTGTCCGTTAGGATTAACCGCGAAGCGGCAAGAAGGTTTCGACCCCGAGTAGGAAGCGGTGTGACAACGAGATCGAAGCTCTCTGGTTGCGGCTGATGCCGGCGGGCTAATGCGGTCCCTCGGCGTGTCGTGCTGGAACATCGAACGAACCAGATAGTTCGCCGCTGATGGAGCAAACCTTCGATGAAAGCCATGCCGGCCACCCGCTCGCCGACGCCGAAGATGTGCTGATCGTCGGTGGCGGGCCAGCGGGGCTGACAGCGGCCCAGTATCTCGCCCGCTTTCGCCATCGCGTGCTGGTGGTCGATGCCGGCCATCCCCGTGCCGCTCTGATCCCGAAAAGCCATAACTGTCCGGGCTTTCCCGAAGGGATAAGTGGCCCTGACCTTCTCGATCGGCTTCGACGTCACGCGAGCTTGTACGGAGCAACCTTGATACGGGGGCAGGTGTTTTCGCTGGCCGCTGGCGAGGGAGGCTTTGATGCTGAGACCTCGATCGGCGCAATCCGCGCGCGTAAGGTCTTCCTGTCGACCGGGATTGTCGACACGACACCCGAATTGCCTCGCTTGGCGGAGGCGATTGCGGCAGGTGTCGTTCGGCTTTGTCCGGTGTGCGACGGGTATGAGGTGATCGACCGGAAGATAGCGGTCGTGGGGCAGGGTGACAGAGCCTTGCACGAGGCCATTTTCCTCAGTCGATTCACACCGCATGTAACGATGCTGGGCACCCACGCATCGGACTTTCCAACCAGCACGCGTCGCGCGGCCGGCGAAAGAGGGATAGCCATCCGTCACACTCTCGACAGGCTCAGCCCGGCTGCTGACGGTTGTGCGGCGATTTTGCAAGATGGAGCGACCTGCCGCTTCGATGCAGTCTACGCGGCCCTGGGATGCAAGGTGAGCTCGCAACTCGCCCTGGCCGTCGGCGCGAGATGTTGCGCGGAGGGCTACATCACGGTCGATGAGCACCAGCAGACTTCCGTCGACGGCATGTACGCCATCGGTGACGTTGTGAAAGCGCTAAATCAGATAGCGGTCGCGTTTGGACAAGCTGCCATCGCCGCATCCCATGCCCATAGAGAGCTTACCGCCTAGGCTGTTTGAGCCGGCTACAAAGCAACGTCGTTGTCCAGCGGAACAAGCCGCCACTCCGAAGGTTTGGCACGGAGGGCACCGGGCAGGACAGTTGCTGGCAGGCATTGGCATGGCGTTCGACAGGGATGGACCGAAGCTATCGACCGTGCTGTTCGTCGCCGCATTGTCGGCACTTGCCGGGTACAATCACGCCCGCGCCAAACGTGCGCTTGCTGGCCGGGCGCACGGCCATGTCATGGAGGTTGACGGTCTTCGCCTGCATTTTATCGAAGCCGGCACCGGCATGCCGCTCATTCTGCTGCATGGAAACGGATCCATGGCGCAGGATTTCAAGTCGAGCGGCATCTTCGATCAGGCGGCAAAAACCTACCGGGTACTCGCATTTGATCGGCCGGGCTTCGGGCGAAGCACGCGGTCGCGCGGCCGGCGGTGGTCTGCCCGCGACCAAGCCGATCTCATACATGCCGCCGCCGGCAGGCTGGGTATCGAGAACTACATCGTGCTTGGACATTCGTGGGGCGCTTGGGTAGCCCTCGAATTGGCGCGCAGGCATTCTCCTTGGGTTGCCGGCGTCGTGCTGGTCTCCGGCTATTACTATCCGCCGCCGCGGCTTGATCTTGCGCTGGCCGCCCTCCCGGCTCTGCCAGTCGTCGGCACCGCTTTTCGCCACACCTTGCTGCCGTTGCTTGTGAGGCTTGCCTGGCCTTGGACGATGCAGAAGATCTTCCACCCAGCGGATGTCGCTGTCGACTTCGCCGTTCTCGCAAAAGATGTCGCCAGCCGCCCTTCCCAACTGCGGGCGGTGTGTTTGGAATCCGCATCGATGCTGACGGCGGCCCTGCTGACGAAGGCCAGCTACACGGACATTGCCGTCCCGACCGGGATCCTGGCAGGTTCTGGAGACCGGCTGTTCGACGCCGAGGGGGAGGCACGACGCCTGCATGCGGAGGTCGGTGGGTCCCTCCTCGATGTCGTTGAGGGCGCCGGCCATATGGTTCATCAGAGCGCCCCTGAGGCGGTGATCGCCATGGTGGACGCGATTGCAGGACGGCACTCCTCGTCTAAAGAGACCAGCGGCTATGAGCCGGCTAGTTCAGGCGGTGCAGCCTCGCCGGACGTCCCAGGCGGGCGATGAGCAACGCTCGTAACATTGGCCGCCAAACCGGGCTTTCAAGTATGAACGATCAGCATCCCGCCGACATGCAGTCGGTCCTTCAGGAGAACATACAGGCTCTCGTCGACCACAGGCGACAACAGGAGGAGCACCAAGGCGTTCAGGTGCGAATTGCCGGCGCCGTTTCGCGCTTCGCGGGAAGCATGCCCTTTGTCTATTTGCATCTCGCAATTCTGGTCGCCTGGATCCTTGCGAACCTTGGCCTGATACCGGCCGTCCCGGCTTGGGACCCAACTTTTGTGATCCTGGCCATGGTGGCCTCTGTCGAGGCGATCTTCCTGTCCACTTTCGTACTGATCAACCAAAACAGAATGGCCGAACACAGCGAGCGCAGAGCGGAGCTGGATCTGCAGATCAGCCTTCTCAACGAACACGAAACCACGCGGCTCATCGAAATGGTGGCTGCTTTGACGGCACGCCTCAATGTCTCGACACCGGCCGATGAGGAGTTGCCGCAACTGGCCGAGAATGTCGATCCCCGGCAGGTGATGACGGAAATCCAGCAAGCGTCTGGAGATCAGTAGAAACCTTGAGCAAAAACGAAAATGACCGCATTGGAGGCGGGCTGCCGCAGAGGCTAATCCAATAAGAGCCTACATCCGGAGGAACATTCGCTGCACTTCAAGGTTCGGTCGCGGGCCTACAATCCTCCCCTGTCTTGGCCTTCGAGGCTGTCGAAGCAGCTTCAGCCCGTCTCGGCTTTCCGAGGCGGGCTTCTCATGACTCCGCCGCGAGGTCGCGGCGGGACTCAGCCGACAACAGGCCGATGCGTGTCATATGGAACCAAGTTGACGCCGAGATCGTAGTGGCGGTGGCGACTTGGGGATATCCCGGATGAGCGATGGCGTTGTTCTGATCGTCGAAGACGAGACGATGATACTGCTCGACCTCGAGTCAGCTTTGGAGGAGGCTGGCTCCCAGGTCGTCGGCGTTCGAAATGCTGCCGAGGCGCTGGCCGCCTTCGACCGCGATCCCACCAGGTTCAAGGCCGTGCTCACCGACATCCGTTTGGGGCCGGGACAATCCGGGTGGGAGATCGCCCGGCATTTGCGTAGGTCCAACTCGACCATCCCAGTTGTCTATATGAGCGGCGACAGCGCGGTACACTGGGGAGCGGAAGGAGTGCCCAACAGCATCATCATCACCAAGCCCTTCTTTCTGCCGCAAATCATAACCGCCGTTTCGCAGCTTTTAAACGCACAGCAAGCCCCAGAAACTCACATCTAGCGCTGATGAGCTTTTTCTCCCTCCACGAAAACCCATGGAACATTCAGTCCCGACCGGCGTTAGGGCGTGCCGGGGAATCCTTATTGTAGGTTTCTTGCAGCGCATGGGCGGGATAAAATGCATAGGGATGCCTATACCCCATCGGAACTTGCCATATTGAGCCGTGTCCTTGCACGCAGCAATCTCAAGAACGAGACTGAAGCCGAGAGAGAACGGCGCGCCTCGCGCATTCTTGCTTACTACCAGGCCGGGATCACGGACGAGAACGAGCTTGAACAGTTATCCCGGCAGCCGCTGGGAAGATGACGACTGATCTTCCGTGTTGGGAGGTTTCTGAGAAGCTGCGGTTTCATGGCCTTTCGGGGAATAAACTTCGCCGCTATCGGATACCTGTGGGATTTGTCCCAAGCAAGCATGCACTTATTCGTCGAGCTTTCGGTCGAGTTCGTCGAGCAACGACCGATGCTGGCGTGGCACGTCCGTGTCAGTCGGTAGGTCCAGCAACTGGCGAAGCTGGCGACGGCTGGCGTCCGATGCAATCCACTGACGAATGAGACGGGCTATGGCCTTCTGTTGCGCCTTGCCGATTTCTTCCATGTTGGGAACCCGAGCTTGTCCGAGGTCGAACTCGGCGGATCCCCTCATGGTTCCCTGTCATGCATAACAAACCTGCGGTTGAGCTTGGGCTACTTTAGGGCAAGCGATGCGTGGCTGCCTGACAGGCATCGCGAATTTTTGCTTTGAACACTGCCGCGCTCACCATCAATTCGATTTTTCAGGCGTGGCTTCCGTCGGGACACCCGACAGGACAGCCATTCTTGTCCTTGCATTCTGTATCCGACCCTTGATGGTGGCTGTGTCGCAATCGCAGATGTCGGCGGCGTCTTCGTAGGATAGTCCGAGCATGCAAACCAGAACGATGGCCTGCCGCTCCGGATCCGCCAGGAGGTCAATGGCACGCGCTATCCTTGGGCCGGTTTCCATCTGTTCCTGTGTGTCGGTGGCAAAAGGCTCCGACAAGCAACTCGCCGGTCCTCGAGGCTGGGGGGCTGCGCCTTCAAGCCTGGCCAAGGAAGCCCTGCGCATGGTGGCGAAGATCCAGGGCTTTACCCGGCTTCCGTCAAGACCATCGAGATCTGCAATGCCTTTGACCAGTGTTTCTCGGACAAGATTGTCAGCTTCGTCGATGCTGCCGCAAAGCGAACGTGCGAATGCCCGCAATGCGGGAACAAGGTCGACTAGGTTCGTCTGTTCGCCAGAACTTGGTAAGGACGAGCCTCCTGGGTAGGTAATGGGCTGTGTCTGCTCCGCAAGCGCCGGATCGGACGCGGTGAGCTTGCGACGGTGTTCAGCCATCACACCGATCCTCCAGGGACATGGGACCTCTTTCGTGTCGGTCTGATCTGGTGGGGCGAAGGGTCCAAGAAGCGACAATTGTCATGTTTTGCTCCAGGCTGACACTCGGACCCGTCGTCTGCAGGGTCCTGCGTGCAAGCAAGGATGCATTGTCCCCGGCACGCACAGACCCAATTAATCCGGTCGCCGACTAGGCGCACTTACATAGATTAAAGCGCCCGCCACTTGCACCGATTGATCTACTCCATGACCGAGCACCGAGTGATCCTATGGCCCGGGGCTTTCGAGATACGTCTTCTGGCTCAATGCCGTCCGATGGGCATGTTGAAGCTGGTTGGGTGGGGCTGATCCAGTACTGGCGCGAAAATCGGCCGGATTCATCTCATCAATTTGATCTGAAGCGAGAGGCTCAGCCGCAGAACTTTGTCCCCATTTTCATCACGCACCTCGACAAACAATTTCTGCCCGTCAACGCCTTTCAGTGCGTCTCTCGTGAGGTCAATGAGGCCTTCGAATCCGACTCGGCGCACCTCTTCTAGGCCAGCGCATTCGACACCTATCTCATCCTGCAAGACCAAATCGCGATCGCCGGTGTCAAAGAAAAATCGTGCCATGGGAGAGCTTCCGTCACCACTAATCTGCCGGGTTCTTTTGATGCAGGTAAGTCGTGTCGAAATCCCCTGCGTGAGTGAGGCCGGGCCAGTCGATTGCATGCATTCTCGACCCCGTGGTGGCGATTAGGCCTTCACGTCGTAGTTCCTGAAGCATTCGGTTGACGTGGACCGTCGACAAACCCAATGCATCGCCAAGTGCGGCTTGGGTTATGGGAATATCAGCAATGTGATCCTGAATGCGTCCCACCGCCCGCAAGCGAAATATGAGTTCGCACAAAATGTGAGCCATGCGGGTGTAAGCCTCACGTCTTCCAACGTTGGTGACCCACTCCCTGTACATCGCGGCGTCGATCAGCGTCGACCGCCAGAAAGCGGTGGCGATGCGAGGGTGCTGGTCACAAATGCTGCGTAGAACGTCGTGTCGCATGAAGCCCACTCGGGCCGGCGTCAGGGTCGAGAAATTACAGTCCATGACCGACAGATGCAGCCCGTGCAGATCGGGGATGTCTCCGCCCACGAAGAAAGACGTGATCTGTCGCTTTCCTTCGCTTGTGTATTTGGTGGAGCCGATCAAACCATCCAGGACGACAAACGAGTAAACAGGATGGTCACCCTCACGCACCAGGTCGTGGTTGGCCGAAAAATCTTTCTCCTGAATGGGTATGCTTTTCAAAACCGCGATTTCAGCTTCTCGAATGTCCGAGATGGTCTGAAGCTTGCGGATAAGTATATCCGAGGATGAAGAGGGGGACAAAATGGCTACCTAGCTGATTTTGCCCACCGAACTTTTATCCCAGCTAAAAGTTCCGGATGGCGGTGAAATCCGAGTAAGCAGGCCTGGTTTGCCAAAGACGCGATCAAAACCGCGGTCTATGGAGCAAACGCACCCACGGCTTTGTACGTTTTCATACCTAACGCCGCTCCGCCGGAACGTAGGGCAGGCATTCGCGGTTACCTCGGACTCTTCGGGGAGTTCGCTATGGATGAGCCTAAGGCAGCTTTCATTGATCGCCTGATCAAGGAGACCAGCATCAGCGAAAAAGACGCCCGCGAACTGGTAGCGCTCCTAGGGCTCAATTGGCCGTCCTTGGTCCGGGAAGCGAAGCTCCTGAAGCCACACACCCACGGTACTTCTTATGTGAGCCCGGACGGCAGCGGCGTCTCTGACTTCCATACAGGTTCCAGCCAGGTCTCCGAGCAAGGCGGCCATTCTAGCCCGCTGGTCGGCAAGGCTGACACGTAGCGCCCGCGCTATTACGAGTTCGTTCAAGCCATAGGGGAGATCTGGAGCATGGCCGGGTAAACGGCCATCGTCCGCGGCGGCACCGCTGCCAACAGAAGCGGCTCATCGAGAGCCGCATCGTTGGTGCGTTGCTCCATAGGAACGCAAGACCGCACGCGCTGCCACTGCCCGCAACACTTTAATCCGCGCCTCAGGAACGGGGTGGTCCCACTGACGTTCTCCGACGGTGGCAAGGTGAGACCTCAGTGAACAGACCCATTTCGCGGACGGAAATCATCGAAGAAGTCGATCACTCGTCGAATGACGGGGACCTCGCGAGAGAAGTCTTGCCTTCCGCCGCAATCGCGGCGGCGCTGGCCGACTCGCTGGAGAGCGGTCCAAACAAGCATATTGTCCATATAGCCGCCTCGGAACGCGGTGCCGAAGAGACCGCTGCGGCTTTGCGTCGGTTTCTGCCGAACGTGGACGTCATCTTGCTGCCGTCCTGGGATTGCCTGCCTTACGACAGGGTATGGCCGACACGCGCCAATATGGGGCGGAGGCTTAGCGCTCTGCGTGAGATCGCAAGCGAGCCCAAACGTCCGCGCATCGTGGTTGTGTCGATCGAGACCACTCTCCAGCGGGTGCCTCCTGCGCCAGTCATTGCTGGCGGTTTCACAACTCTGGAACTCGGACAAAGGTTCGACCCGGATGGTTTCCGAACGAGAGCCGAGTCGATTGGATACGGTGTCGACGAAAGAGTCGACGAACCGGGCGAGATAGCTTTTCGGGGCGACCTCATGGACATATTCCCCGCTGGCGCCGATCATCCGGTTCGCGTCGTCATCGGTCCAGATAGCTGCATCCGGGAACTCAAGATCTATGACCCCATCAGCCAGCTTAGCGAACAGTCGCGAGAGTCGGTCACGGTTGGGCCGGCATCCGAGCTGATTTTCGCAACTGGGGATCATCCCGAGTTGGCAGCCATGCGCGCGACGTCGATGGAAGAACGGCTCGTCGCGTTGTACGGCAGCATGCCGTCGGTCTTCGATGTGGCATCCAGCGCCTGTGTCTCCATCGCGGAAGGTCTCGAAGGCGCGCCGCTCGACCGCTTCCTGGACCTGATCGAAGATGCTCGTGGTGCGAGGCAGGAGGTTGCCGCG
The DNA here is from genome assembly GCF_000502915.1 of Mesorhizobium sp. LNHC209A00. Taxonomy (NCBI): domain Bacteria; kingdom Pseudomonadati; phylum Pseudomonadota; class Alphaproteobacteria; order Hyphomicrobiales; family Phyllobacteriaceae; genus Mesorhizobium; species Mesorhizobium sp. LNHC209A00. The sequence continues at coordinate 578,546 of NZ_AYWT01000004.1, read as the reverse complement.
GCCGCCAAACCCTTGCCGGAACAGTTTTACCTATCGCGTCAAGAATGGGACTTCGCAGTCCGTAATCGCCACGGAACGAGTCTCGCCGTTTCTGCCGCGCGAGTTCCCAAATTCTTCCAGCGCGCGCGATCCGGGCATCAGTTCGCCGAATTTGTGGAAAGGCAGACAAGGTCGGGTCTCACCGTGGCATTCGCGGGCGAGGCCTCCGCACTGCAGCGAGCCGATCGTCTGCTCGATCGGAAGCTTGGTCGGCGAATGAGGGAGGTGGCTGACTGGCCGCGGATCCGTTCGGCCCCAAGGGGCTCTCTTCTCAGGGTCGAGATCGTTCTCGACGAAGGCTTTGTCGACGAGCAATCAGGCATCGCGGTGGTGGCCGCGGCCGACCTGTTTGGCCACGCCTTGAAAGCAAATGGCGGTGCGGCCACCAGCATACTCGAACCCGAGTTGCGCATTGGCGACGTCGTCGTCCATGAGGACCATGGCCTGTCCATGCTGGTGGCGGTCGAACAGGTCGAGTTGGCCGGTCAGCAGCAGGATGTCGTCAGGCTGGAATATCGGGACGGAGCTTCCTTGCTGGTTCCGGTCGATGAGTTTGGGCGGATATGGCGCTACGGCTCGGAACCCGGTGCGGTGCCGCTCGATCGCTTGAACAGCGATGGGTGGCTCAACCGACGCAAGGCTGCGCTGCGCGATATCGACAGGCTGGCCAAACGCTTGAGGGACCTTGCCAATGCCAGGTCCAGCCAGCCTGCCGCCATCATAAAACCCTCTCGCGCCGACCTTGCCCGGTTCGCGGCGCGGTTTCCCTATACGGAGACGCCCGACCAGGCTGCCGCCATCCGCGACGTGCTTGACGACCTGTCGTCGGGGAGAACAATGAATCGCCTTGTCTGCGGCGACGTCGGCTTCGGCAAGACAGAGGTGGCCCTGCGGGCCTGCGCCGCCGCGGCCCTCTGCGGGAAGCAGGTGGCGGTGATAGCGCCGACGACGGTGTTGGCACGCCAACACTATGAGACGTTCAGCCGAAGATTCGCGGGAACCGGCCTCGAGGTCGCCCACCTCTCGAGAATGGTCGGAGCGGCGGAGGCGAGAGCGGTGAAGGAGCGGCTGCGGAGTGGTCAGGTCGCGGTGATTGTGGGTACCCAGGCCCTGGCGGCCAAGAGCGTCAGCTTCGCCAATCTCGGACTGCTGGTGATCGACGAGGAGCACCGGTTCGGTGTCAAGCTGAAGCAGGCGTTGCGAAACATGGCGCCCCGTCTTCATACGCTGACCATGAGCGCCACGCCGATACCGCGGACGCTGCAATCGGCAATGTCGGGCATCCAGGAGGTCAGCGTACTCAACTCTCCGCCGGCCAAAAGACGTCCCGTTCGTACCATTCTGGCGTCCTTCGATCCAGCTTCGGCAAGAGCCGCCCTTTTGCGCGAATTTCGCCGGGGCGGACAGAGCTTCCTGGTGGTTCCGCGCATTGAAGACATCGACCCGGTTCGCCTGCAGCTAAACAGAATGGTGCCGGAACTCGCGGTCAAGACGGCTCATGGCGAAATGAAAGGGAGACAACTGGACGAGATCATGGTCGGGTTCGCTGACGGTGACGGCGACGTCCTGTTGAGCACTGACATCATCGAGAGCGGCCTCGACGTGCCGCGGGCCAACACCATACTGATCTGGCGAGCGGACAGGTTCGGTCTGGCACAGCTGCACCAGCTTCGCGGCCGGGTGGGAAGGGGAGCGGTGCAGGCTATTGCCCTTCTTCTGACCGAACCTGGCGTCGAACTGGCCGAAGGCACAAGAGCCCGACTGTCGACCGTGATTGCGCTCGATCGGCTTGGCTCCGGCCTTGCGATCAGCCAAAGGGACCTCGACCTGCGCGGGGCAGGAGACCTTTTCGGCGAAGATCAAGCCGGGCACATGAAGCTGATCGGAGCAGGCCTTTACCAACATTTTCTGCAGCGGGCGGTTTCGCTGGCTGCGGGAGGAGCCGATACCGACAAGCAGCTTGCCGACATTAACGGCGCCGGAAACGGGGCCTTTCCCGATAGTTACGTCAACGAGCCGACGGTGCGCGTCAGCCTCTATGCGAGGCTGTCTCGTATGGCTGCCGAGACGGACCTCGATGCATTCGGCGAAGAGCTTGAGGACCGCTTTGGAGACATGCCCGGCGAAGTGGCGGATTTACTGGAACTGACCAGGTTGCGCATAGCCGCGGCGGACCTGGACATCAGCAAAGTCGATGTGGGACCAGAAGGGATCGCGATCACCTTCCGCAAGAAACCGGTGGCATCAAAATGGCGCTTTAAAAACGCACAGGGCTTCGAGTTCCGCAACGGTCGGCTTATTTTCAGGCCCTCGATCCAGTCTCGCGGCTCAGATATCGATGCCGTTCGCTCGGTGCTCGCTGCCTTGCGTGCGGGCCGGTTGGCCCGGCGCCGCCCATGATGGGTTCGCTCGGATCACCGGTTCCAGATCGTGGGGAAAGTTCGGCGCTTCGATGGGCAGTTCGTCAGCCGGCGTTCTTTCCCTCTGAGTCACCGCCGGAAGCATTTCAGCGACCTCAACGAGGATATCCTTGACGAAGTGATTGATCTGGGCGCCCATCTACCGCGAGCCTGTTGTCTCCGATGGCGTCCGAACTTGCTGCCCGAACCAAAGTTCCGCCTGAAACGCGTGACGAGGCGAATGAAAGTCCGCTAACACCGTGCCCGGCGCGCGCTTCGCTCAAGGCATCACTCCGGCTTGATGGGCCGTCATGGCAGCCATGTTCTGATCCAGATGGGCCATGATCCAGACTGAGCCCAGAACCACCAGCGCCACGATCAGCACGCCGAAGGCCAGGGCCAGAACGTTATTGGTGTTGTCCCGTCCGGTCGTCAGGTGGAGAAAGAAGACAAGATGCACGCCCATCTGCGCGACAGCGAGCACCACCAGGGCCGAAATCACCGCCGGCTGGTAGATCAGGTTGGTCTGAGCCGCCAGGAACGAAGCAATCGTAAGCAGGATGGCCAAGCCGAAGCCGAGCAGGTAGCCAGAGAGGCCCCCCGCCATTTCGTGCTCGGTTATGCGTTCCTCGCCCGGCGCTGAATCGCGGCGGTCTGGCGTCTCGCCGGTCCCGCTCCCGCCCCCGATCTCGGTCATGGCGATGCTCCCAACAGATAAACCAGCGTGAAGATGGCAACCCAGATGATGTCGAGCGCGTGCCAGAAGAGCCCGAAGCAGTGGAGCCGCCGCAAAATATCGGGTCGAAAACCCTTGACCCACAGCTGCGCCATCATGGTGCCTAGCCAGAGCAGGCCGAGTGCGACGTGGGTCCCGTGGCAACCAACGAGTGCGAAAAAGGCTGAAAGAAATGCACTTCGAGACGGGCCTGCCTGCTCGCCGGCCATCGCCGCGAACTCCTGCACCTCCAGGAGCAGGAAGGCTGCCCCGAGCAGGCCCGTAATCAGCAGCCAGAACTGGGTGGCAGCCATCGATCTGCGGTGGCTCGCGAGCGTTGCCAAGCCGCCGGTGAAGCTCGAACTGAGCAGAAGGCCCGTTTGTACCGCAACGCGCGTGGGTTCGAACAGATCCTTGCCGGTCGGCCCGCCGGCGGTTGCCTTGGCGAGCACGGCATAGGCGGCGAAGAAAGCCGAGAACATGATGATGTCGGACAGCAGAAAGATCCAGAACCCGTAGGCAACGGTGACGAACTTCGACGCCGGACCGCCCTGTCCGTGGCCTGTCGCGGATCTTGCACCATGGCTGCCGGTGCGATTGAGCCGGTATGGGTCGCGTGTCTGGCGGTCGGCGCTGATGTCGCTGGTGAAGGCGTGATCGCTCATACCGGACGCTCCCAGCTGCGCAGGAAGGCAAGCTGCGCGGCTCGGCCGTTTCGGTCTATTCGCGCGACCTCATCGGCGGGAATCTCGTAGTCGCCATGATCGCGCCAGGCGAAGACGACGAAGGTGGCGTAGGCGCCGATGAAGCCGACGATCGCCAGCCACCAGATGTGCCAGATCAGCGCGAAACCGATCAGCGTGCTGAAAAAAGCAGTGACGAAGCCTGTCGGGCTGTTGCGCGGGATCTCGATAGGCTCGTACGCGGCCTCCGTCTCCGCGCTCTGCTCCTCGATCCCCCGTTGCTTGATGCTCCAGTAGGGTTCTTCGTTCTCGACGTGTGGCAGCCGCGCAAAGTTGAAGGCGGGCGGAGGGGAGGATGTCGACCATTCCAGCGAACGCCCGTCCCACGGGTCGCCGGTCTCGTCGCGAAGCCTGTCGCGATGCCGGACCGAAACCACCAGCTGCATGATCTGCAGTGCGGCGCCGATGATCATCACCAGCACGCCGAACGCGGCCACCACCAGCCACGGCGCCCAGAGATCCATGTCGATGTGCTGAAGGCGCCGCGTCATGCCAAGCAGGCCGACGATATAGAGTGGCACGAAGACCAGCATGTAGCCGACCAAGGTGACCCAAAATGCCGCTTTCCCCCAACCTTCGTGCAACCGGAAGCCGAATGCCTTGGGGAACCAGTAGGTGAAGCCGGCGAAGGCGCCGAACAGCACGCCCGAGATGATGACGTTGTGGAAATGTGCCACGAGGAAAAGCGAGTTGTGCAGCACGAAGTCGGCGGGCGGGACGGCAAGCAGGACGCCGGTCATGCCGCCGACGGTGAAGGTGGTGACGAAAGCCAGCGCCCAAAGCATGGGCGTGTCGAAACGAACGCGCCCGCCATACATGGTGAAGAGCCAATTGTAGATTTTTACGCCGGTGCCGACGGCGATGACCGAGGTGGCGATCCCAAACGCGGCATTGACGTCGGCACCGGCGCCCATGGTGAAGAAATGGTGCAGCCAGACCATGAACGAGACGATGCAGATGAACATCGTCGCCGCGACCATTGAACGATATCCGAACAGCGGTTTTGACGAGAAGGTCGAGAAGATCTCGGAAAAAATCCCGAAGGCTGGAAGTACCAGGATGTAAACCTCGGGATGGCCCCAGGCCCAGATCAGGTTGACGAACATCATCTGATTTCCGCCGGCTTCGTTGGTGAAGAAATGGAAGCCGAGATAGCGGTCCAGCGTCAGCATCGCGAGCGTGGCGGTGAGGATCGGGAAGGCCGCGACGATGAGCAGGTTGGAGGCCAGCGATGTCCAGCAGAACATCGGCATGCGCAGATACCCCATTCCCGGCGCACGCATCTTAAGGATCGTCGTCACCAGGTTCACCCCGGTCAGCAGAGTGCCGACGCCGGAGATCTGGATCGACCACAGATAGTAGTCGACACCGACGCCCGGCGAGTAGGTGGTTTCCGACAAGGGCGCATAGGGCAACCAGCCGGTGCGCGCGAACTCGCCGATGACAAGCGAGATGTTGACCAGCAGGGCTCCGGTGGCCGTCAACCAGAAGCTGACTGAGTTGAGCGTCGGAAAGGCGACATCGCGGACGCCAAGCTGCAGCGGCACGACGAAATTCATCAGGCCGATGATGAAGGGCATTGCCGCGAAGAAGATCATTATCGTGCCGTGCGCCGAAAAGATCTGGTCGTAATGCTCGGGCGGAAGATAGCCTGGACCGTGGATGGCCAGAACCTGTTGCGTGCGCATCATGATGGCATCGACGAAGCCACGCAAAAGCATGAGCATCGCGAGCACGATGTACATCACGCCGATGCGTTTGTGGTCGACCGAAGTTATCCACTCGCTCCACAGATAGGGCCAATATCCCTTGAGACTTATCCAGCAGAGCACCGCTGCCGCAGCGAGGAACACCGCGAAGGCCGCACCGAGGGGGATAGGTTGGTCGAACGGAATCGCCGACCAATCCAGCTTGCCGAGCATTGTCATTCTTCCCCTTCTGCCTGCTGGTGGTGCGCCATGGCCGCCGCTCGTAACGCCTTCGGACTGACCTGTGGCTCGCCGCTACCGGTACTTTCAGCGGGGCCGGGGCCGGGCGGCAGCGTCTGCTGGACAACCGCTTCGAACAGCCCGGGCTGCACATGGCCGAACGAAGCCGGTGGCAGGTTTGTGCTTTGCCGGGCGAGTTCGCGGTACCCGTCGGCGTTGAGCACGCCGCCGCCGCCACGCAACGATGACGCCCAGCGGGTGAACGCATCGGCCGAAACCGCGATCACGCTGAAGTTCATGTCCGAGAAGCCGTCGCCGCTGAAATGCGCCGACTGACCGAAATAGCTGCCCTCGCGGTCGGCTTGCAGATGCAACTCGGTCTGCATGCCGTTCATGACATAGACCATGCTGCCAAGCTGAGGCACGAAGAACGTGTTCATCACGCTGGCCGAGGTCAGCTTGAAATGCACGGGAACGCCGGCCGGGATGACCAGCTGGTTGACCGCTCCAATTCCCTGCTCGGGATAGAGGAACAGCCATTTCCAATCGAGCGCCACCACTTGGATGTCGAGCGGTGGCTGCGCCGAGGCGATCGGTTTGCGCGGATCGAGGTGATAGGAACCGTAGTAGATCAGTCCGCCAAGGAAGAGGATGGTGAGCGTCGGGATCGACCAGACGATCAACTCGATCCGACCTGAATAGGTGAATTCCGGGTCGTAACGGGCACTGCTGTTGGAGGCGCGGAATTTCCAAGCGAAGGCCAGCAGTGCGATCAGCGTCGGAATGACGATCACCAGCATCACCGCCAGCGAGTTCAAAAGGATCGTGCGATTGCCCGCGCCAATTGGCCCTTGCGGGTCGAGCACGCCTCCCGCGCAGCCGGGCAAGAATGCGGCCGCGGGTATCCCGAGCAGCGAGTGCGCCGGCTTGAAGGTGGGTGGCAAAAACAGCGGCTGCGCCACGCATCTCGGGGAGGACGCGTCGTGAGGGCACGCGTTCTTCGCGTTTTCCATCTAAGTCTTCCCTGACGCAGAATTCGAGATACGCCCGGTGTCGCCTGCCGCCCAACGAACGCCCTAACTGGCGCCTGTGACGTTTGTTCCGCCGCCGCCCGTCTTGGGCAGCCGAGCGGCAAAGCTGGCCCGGTTTTGACAGATCTTGAGAACCGCGGCAGAGCGCTGCGCTCGGAGGCTCAGCTATTTGGAACCGTCGCCGGCTCGCGCACGAATTTCATTTTCGGCGGCACGGCAAACTCCGTGAACCGATCAGCCAGGCTGTCAAGAGCTTGACGCATGCCCACGCCAGCCGCCGGCGCCCCATGTCCACTGATGATCATCTGGGGCTTCAGCGCGGCCAAGCGCTTCACCGATCTTTCCGCCGCATCCCAGTCCGGCGTGAAATAGCGTGGCGGACCGTGCATCTCGAGATCCTGAACGGCGACCTCATAGACCGACTCCTGCCCTGTGGTGATGAAGGCGTCCCCTACGATCAGCGAGCGGTCCTCCTCGCGCCAGAGCGAGATATGCCCCGGGGCGTGTCCTGGTGTGTGCAGCCATTGCCATCCGGGCATTCCGGGGATCGATCCGTCGCTCGGCAAGGGTTCCAGGCGGTTGCCAAGATCGATCGGCCCGCGTGGAAAGAGCGGCGAAAGCAGCGCCATCAGTCCACCTCCAACCCAGGGGTCCGGCGGCGGATAGGATGTGGTCCCGTCCAAATAGGGGCGCTCGAGCGGGTGTGCGAAGACAGGCACGTCCCACGTATTCGCGAGGTCCAGAACCGTTCCCACATGGTCGAAATGGCCGTGCGTCAAGATGATCGCAGCCGGCCGCGCGTCAGTCCCGAAGCGCTTTTCCGCCACAGCAAGGATGCTGCTCCGGGACGTCGGCAAACCGGTATCGATCAGCACCCATTTCCGGTCTCCGCTGCCCGGTGCGCCGAACAACACGACATTGACGATTGCAAACCGCAAATAGCCAAGATCCGGTGCGATGCTCCAAGCACCGTCGCCACGATCCTCGCGCCTGGCATGGTCGATATCTGAAAGTCGAATTTGAACGGTCATATGATCCCGTGCCTCTGTTGTTTGCCGAGCAGCCGGTCGAGTTAAGCCACGCCGGTGCTACATTGCCCCGAACTTGGCTCAAGCCTCCTTGTTCCTGACGTCGCCAATCGCCACCCAGCTCCCAGGCGGTCGACCACCGGAACAAAGGCTCGGCCCGTCGGTTCGGNGACGTGTGCTCTTCCGATCTAATTCGCGGTCCGAACAGGGCGGCCGAGTTTGAAACTGCCCAAAGGAGACTCCGAATGGACGAAGTGGGACTCACGGACGGGCACGAAGTGGGTGAGCCGGCTCCGGGAGCTTCGCGCTTCGCCAGTTTTTTCATGGCGGGCTTTGAGTGCTCCTCGCACCGGCGCAAGGACGGCGTCCGCCTCGACCTTATTCGTGCGACCTCGCACAATTTGCATGCCCTCGGCGACTACCGGGCCTGCGCCGACCTCGGCCTGCGCACCATTCGCGATGGGCTACGCTGGCACCTGATCGAAACCGCTCCCGGAACCTATGACTGGTCAAGTTGGATGCCTATGGTCGAGGCAGCCCGATCGGCAGGTGTCCAGGTCATCTGGGATATCTTCCACTATGGATCCCCGGACCATGTCGATCAGGGGTCCATCCATTTCATCGATGCCTATGCCTCGTTCGCGGCGGAAGCCGTGAGGGTGCACCGCTCGATTACCGGCACATCGCCTCTGTTATGTCCGATCAACGAAATCTCCTTCTTCGCCTGGGCCGTCGAGGTCGGCTATTTCCCGCGCGTAGGGCTGAACAAGCGGGGATGGTTCAAGCGGCATCTCGTCAAGGCTGCCATCGCCGGTGTTCGTGCAATGCGCGAGGTCGATCCGGCATGCAGATTTGTCTGGGCCGAGCCGCTCATCCACATCGCGCCTCGCGACCGGACCCGCGGCGAACGGCGCCGCGCCGAAAACGCCCGACTGGGACAGTTCGAGGCCTACGACATGTTGCTGGGCCGCGTCGAACCCGAGTTGGGCGGCAGCGAGGATGTTGTCGATGCCGTGGGCCTGAACTTCTATCCGCACAATCAATGGTACATAAATGGGCCGACCATTCCGATGGGACACCACGAGTACCGTGCTCTGTCGGAAATGCTGATCGAGGTCGCTCATCGATATGGCAAGCCGATGTTCATCGCCGAAACCGGCTCGGAGGGATCGGGCGGGGCTGCTTGGCTCCACTATGTCTGCGACGAGGTGCGTGCGGCGATGAGCCTCGACGCGCCGATCGAGGGTATTTGCCTGTATCCGATAACCGCTTACCCTGGGTGGGATAATTCCCGACATGCGGAGGTGGGGTTGTTTTCGGTCATCCAGGCGGATGGTACGCGACGCCTCCGCCAGCCCGTCGCGGACGAACTGGTTCGGCAGCAAGGTCTGTTCGCACCGAACCGGACGCGCTGAAGGAGCGGCCGGCAACAAGGTGGGCGGGTTGTGGATGCCGTCCCGCGCCGTTGGATCAGCTTTTTGCGGTCTCCCCCGCCTCGCGCAACCTGGCGTACCGCAGGGTCACGTCGCTCAGATTTTCCTTCAGCCAATCGGCCATGGCTTCCTCTTCGCTCAGATTCTGCCTGAGGGCCGTTTCGGCATGCTGGAAGCCGCCGGCATCGGCGAGCACCAGGAGCGAATTGTAGGCAGCGATCTCGTAGTTCTCGAAGGCGAAATTCGCCAAGCTGTTCTTGATGATCTCGTCGCCTGCCATCGAGTGTCCCATGGCCGCCATGCTGCCAACAATCGATAGGGCCGTGTCCTTGAGCGTGGAGTGCTCTTCATCGAGGCCCTCCAGGACCGCCTCGATCCGGGTGATCTGGCCCTCGGTCTCCTGAATGTGCCGGCGCAAGCGATCAACCACCTCAGGATAATTCTCGATACGCTCGACCTGTGGTTTCATGATCGACAGCGCTTGGTTCTCCATGGCATGGGCGTTGCGCAAGCCAACAATAAAGATCGAACGGCTCTCCGTGGTGAAGTTTGTATCCATCACAATTCTCCTTCTGATTTGCCGGCGCCAATTCAGCTCCCATGTGCGGGAGAACTCACCGCCAGTCCGCCTAGGGGCGTCCTTCCGGTGCCCGCCCATTCCGGCAGACTTTTCTGGATGCGAGCGAAAGTAGCCAGGGCCTGTCCGACCACCTGGTCCATGTTGTAGTAGCGGTATGTTGCCAGGCGGCCGACAAACCACACGTCGGGACAGGTTGCGGAGAGCGCTTCATAGCGCTTGTAGAGCGCTTCGTTTTCGGCTCGCGGCACCGGGTAGTACGGGTCCCCGATATCCGTCGGATATTCGTAAGTCAGGCTGGTCCGCGCGTTCTGCTGGCCGGTCAAATGTTTGTACTCCGTGATGCGGGTGTAATCTTGCGTCTGCGGATAATTGACGACCGCAACCGGCTGAAACTGCTCGCGGTCCAGGGTGACGTGCTCGAAACGCAGCGAGCGATAGGGAAGATGCCCAAGCTGCCACCCGAAATATTCGTCGATTGGACCGGTATAGATCATCCGCCTGAACGGGATCTTCTCACGGATTTCGCGGAAATCGGTCTGCAGCATGATCTTGATGTTCGGATGGTCGAGCATGCGTTCAAACATCCTGGTGTATCCGCCGGCCGGCATTTTCTGGAAGCTATCGCTGAAATAGCGGTCGTCACGGTTGGTCCTGGTCGGCACTCGTGCCGTCACCGATTTGCTCAGCTGACTGGGATCGACGCCCCATTGCTTCCGAGTGTAGCCACGGAAGAATTTTTCGTAGAGCTCGCGGCCCACCGTGCTGACAACGACATCCTCGGCCGTGCGAACGTCCTCTACCGTCTCGCGTCGCGACGCAAAGAATTCCTCCAACTGGGCCGAGGTCAGGTCCAGCCCATAAAGGCTGTTGATCGTGTCGAGATTAATCGGGATGGGAACGAGTTTCCCGTCCACCGCCGCCAACACCCTGTGCTCGTATGACCGCCACTCGGTGAACCGCGACAGGTAGTCCACGATCGCCTGGCTGTTGGTGTGGAAGATATGCGGACCGTAGCGGTGGATCAGGATGCCGGCTTCATTATAGCAATCATACGCATTGCCCCCCACGTGGCCGCGACGATCGACCAGCAGGACGCTTTCGTGACGCTGCGAGGCTATCCTTTCGGCAAGCACGCTGCCGGCAAAACCCGCCCCGACGACCAGCCAGTCGAACATGGCTAAGCGCTCCTGCGAAGAGGGACGATTTTCTTGCGTTCATGGGCGCGCTCGATGTGAGCTGCCATGGCATTCCATGTTCGCTCCCAGGAGGTATCCGCAAGGTAGGCGTCGACTTGTCGCCGGAGCATCTGGCGCGGTCGCGAAAGAGCCGAGCGGAGCTTGGTTTCCAGATCGTCGCTGTCGGCGATTTCCACCAGTCCGGCAGCGCCGTAGCTGCGCACCACGTCGACTATCGCCGTCGAGACCACCGGCAGCCCGGCCGCGAGGAACTCCGGCGTCTTGGTCGGGCTGATGAAGCGGGTCGCTTCATTGAGGGCGAACGGCATCCAGCCGGCATCCCAGTGGCGCAGGTAGTCGGGCAGATCGCGGTAGGCTTTCCCGCCCAGCCAGTGAAGATTCTCGGCTTGCGGCAGGCTTGTAGGATCGATCTTGACCACCGGGCCAAGCATGACGAAATGCACGTCCGGCATGGTCTCCGCCGCCTGGGCTACGAGGTCGACGTCCAGCCGCTCGTCGATGACGCCGAAATAGCCGACCCTCGGGTGAGGAATGCCGGCCTGATCGGCTGGGTCCTTTCCCGGCTTCCTGGCTTTGTGAAAGTGGTTCACATCGATGCTGCTCGGAAAGGGATAGATCGCGTGATGCAGGTGGCGCTTGGTCTCGAACAGGCTCAGGCCGCCGGTGAAAACAAGATCGGCGCGGTTCAGAAGCGCCTTCTCCATCTGCCTCAGTTCGGGCGGCGCATTCTTGAACGCCGAGAGTTCGTCCATGCAATCATAGACGCATATGTCCGGCTGGAGGTACTCCGTGAAACGAAGAGCCATTGGCGTGTAATACCATGCGATCAGCCGGCTGTGCGGCATAGAAGCGATTGTCTGCTGAACAAATCTCCGCTGCGCGGCGTCTGCTTTCGCGGCCGACGTGCCGACCGGGAGCACTGGTGTCGCAATCAGAATGTTTGGCGAGGCCTCGCTCGTCCGCAATAGCGGCTGCGCCAGTTCTTCGAAAACAGGTTCTTCAAAGTAGACAACCCTCTGCTGCATGGATGCGAGAGTGAGGATATGCTGCGGGCGTTGATGAACGAAATTCCACCTTAAATGGGAGAAGCAAACCAGTAGATTTTGCCTGTCAGCTTGTTTACTGACCATTACCCTGCCCAAGGCTGCTTCCATTGAGATATTCCTTTTATAGACGGTCATTTGTGTTGCGACTAACATTTGTTAATCGTGGATGAGGGACAACTAGACTTCGGTTTCAGCTCCTAACTTTCGGGTAGGTGAGTTGTTCCAAAGTGAAACGAGAGCTCGGTCGCCGCTTCGGATTGGACGAATGCAAAGCGCCGGCCGCGCGGAGGCAGACTGGCTGTCTCAAATGGCGGGTCATCGAACTGCCCCCGACGAGGTTTGCTGGTGGAGAACCGCCTTTGCCGTATTTGCGTTGCACTTGCTGGCTATAAAATATCCCGGACATCAACTTGATTCGCCCGCGGCATTGGGCGCGTCCGGGGCAAGGGCAAATTCCGGGGCTAAGATGAAGATCGATTTCGACACCAACGTGTTTCCGCTGTTCCATCCGCAAAGCGTGGATGACCTCAAGGACCCATGCCCCGTCTTCGATGGCAGGCTGTGGCATGTCTTCGGTTCTAGCGGGACGGTGACGACCGAGACGTGGAGAATCCTGCACGCGACGGCGCCCGACCTCTATGGGCCTTGGATCGAGCACGAGGCGATCGAGCTTCCCATCAACGGGACGGGGGTCGCGGCTCCGGGCGTCATCCACGAAAGTGGCGTCTTCCACATGTTCATCCAGACCGAGTTCATGAAATCCGGTGGCCGCTGCGAGCATGCGGTTTCCAACGACGGCTTCCATTGGGTGGTTCTCAGCCCGGCCATTCTCGCCATCCCCGATACGGAGGAGGATGGCATTTACGATCCGCACCCGGCGGTCATTGGGGGCAAGCGCTATCTCGTTTACTCTGCCATGCCGAAATTCAACAGAGTGCCGCAGCCCGACATCTATCTCGCTCGCAGCCAGTCCGATTCGTGGTTCGGTCCGTGGAAGCGGATCGGCAAGATCCTCGATCACGCTGATGTCCCTCATCACAATACGAGAGAGGATCCCGACTATGAATGGGGCATAGAAGGTGCCCAACTGGTCGAGTTGCCGGATGGCCGAGTGCTCCTGAACGCCACTTGTTTTCTTCCAAATGGCCTTCGTGGGAATCGTCAGCGCGTGTTTTTCGCCATCGCTGACGAGGTTGCCGGACCTTACGTGTCGATAGGGCCGGTGCTCGAGCCAGGCCAGCCGGGCGAGAACGGTCATTCAACGGTGATGATCGAAGGCAGCCAGCTTTCACTGTTTTACCAAAGCCGGGTTGCCGCGACCGACCACCGGTGGCGCTACGGCTTGGCCCGATGTGACGTGGCACTGTTTTCCAAGGTTGCATGATCCCTGCCCTGCCGGCCGGCCGGCACGACCGTGTTCGACCGGCCGTCGTCGTCGTGCAATTGAGTTTCCGCTGACCCTAGACGATCCGCTGCCAGTTCTTCCCAAATTAAACGCCTGCTCGGGCGGAACAATGCTTCCGGGCTGAGGTTCGGCTGACTTCAAACGGAGAGTCAGCCATGTATTACACCGACAAGAAATTGCAGTTCCCGGTTCAAGTCGAGACGCCGAACCCAATCTTTGCTCGCGCCTTACAGCAGGCCATAGGCGGAGTGGAAGGCGAAATTCGTGTCGCCTTGCAGTATTTCTTTCAAGCCTGGGGGTGCCGTGGACCGGCCAAGTACCGCGACCTGCTGTTGAACACAGCCACCGAGGAGCTCGCCCATATCGAGATGCTGGCGACCGCGGTCGCGCTCAATCTCGAAGGGGCACCGCTTTCACTGCAGGAGGACGTGTCATCCGATGCGGTCGGCGGCTCTGTCCTCAACGGGATGAATTTCCGCCATATCTTGTCGACTGGGCTCGCCGCCCTGCCGGAAAACTCCAACGGTGTTCCCTTCAATGCTTCGCATGTTTATGCCAGCGGCAATCTTGCCGCCGATATGGTCGCCAACGTCACCGCGGAAGGAAGCGGGCGCGTGCTTGCGACCCGCCTCTACAACATGACCAACGATGCCGGAATGAAGGACATGCTGTCATTCCTCATCGCGCGCGACACCATGCATCAGCAGCAGTGGCTGGCGGCGATCGAGGACATGGGCGGCCTGACCGCGTCTCTGCCGGTGCCCAATTCCTTCCCGCGGGAGAAAGAGCATCAAGACGTATCCTATGCGTTCATCAACTGTTTCGTCGAAGGTGTCGCACCGGCGCAGGGACGCTGGAGCGAAGGCCCGTCGATGGACGGCAAGGGCGAGTTCTCCCTGTTGCCCGGTGCACCGATGGGCGAGGAGCCAATGCTCTCGCCGCCACGGCCAAGCTCTGGTGCGCAGAGTGAGCAGATGTTCGACAGGAAGGCAGCCGAATAGTCATCGTCACAGGCAGAAGGCGGCGGCCAAATGCGGCCGCATCCGCTTGTGCCGTTCGTGCCTGTCAGGACGCGTCGGGCCGAAGGAGCCTGGCGCAGACATCGCGAATGAGCTGCGGCAGGACGTCGAACGCATAGCCGACATGCAATCGCTCCAGCGGCGTGTGATAATCGCGTCCCCACGGACCGATGTTGATCGTCGGCATGTTGGCCAGGGCTCGCGTGAGAGGCCAGCGCACGCTGTCTTTCCAGGCTGGCGTGTTGCGGGCGACGATGTCGAGGGAGGATTCGGCCGCTTCGCCAAAGAAGCTCATGTCCGAAATCCCGGCGAAATAGTCCGCGCACGTGACCACGCTGCCATGGCGAGCCCCTGCCTCGTCGGCCACCTCGACGGCAGCGGCTCGCAGCCTGGCGGCTGCCGGCTGCGCGGAAAGGTTCGTCGGCAGATAGGGTATCGATCCGAAGCCCGTCACGATGGCTGGCCCGGCCAAGCGGCTGAGTTCCCAAGCCTGCTCGGTTATCAATCGGCACTTCTCGGGCAGGGGCTGTTCGCCGGCGGCGATCGAAGCAGAAACAGCTTCGAGCCGCAGCCGCTCCGGTTCTTCGAGACGCGCCAGCAGAGTCTCATACCGATGGACGGGGATAGATTGCACCACCTCAAGCAGACCTGTTTCGTGCTGAGCAGAGACGCGGCGCCGGAGCTCCTGCAAAAGAAGCGAGGCCGCTTCGGCGCATAGGCTGTCGAACCGGTCGAGCACCTCACTGGGCGCTCGGCGATAACTCAGCACATTGAAGGTGGCATGGGCGGTCCGCGGTGTCGTGACATCATATCCGGTCTTTCCGTCCCGAATCCCGAGCAGGCTGGGCGGGGTGCCGGGTCCGGTGCCGCACATGTCGGTGAGCTCGGGCGCCCATTCGATCCGCGTGGCGATTGCCGCGGCGATAGCGCCGGCATTGAGGCCATTCAAGGGAAAGCCGCTATGTGTGGGAACACCAACCACGCAGGCGGCTGGAAGCAGCTTGCCGACGGTTCCCAGAGCGATGACGCGACCCTTGCTGCCGTCGCCATCATCCGCGATCGCATCGAGATTGATCACCGCGAGCAAATCGAGGTCGCGCTCTTTACAGAGTCCAGGCAGCATCTGTGCCGCCTTGCGGGCGCCGGCGGAATTGTTCTCCTCGTCCGGCACGGCGATAAAAAGCAGATTTCCAGCCGGCTTTGCGCTTTCGGCAAATTCGGCGCATACGGCCAGCCCCGCTGCAAGGCCCGCTTTCATGTCGAGAAGGCCGCGTCCGGCAAGGAATTCGCCGCCCGCGAAATCATGGTGCGCCAGGATGGCGGCTGGAGCATTCGCGGCGACGAGGGAACCGTGCAACGCCTTTGTCAGCGCGTCGGGCCGAGTGGCCAGAGGCTCCAACTGTCCGTAATCGCTTGTCCCGACGGTGTCGTAGTGACCGGTCAAGAGCACGGTCGGGCGACCAGTGCCGCGCAGGAGCATCGCCACGCAGTGACGGCCGTCCTGAGGTCCGACCTCGATCGTCCAGACCTCCGCGTTCTGAAATGCCGTCTCCTTTCGGAGTTGCGCCGCCAACCAAGGGCCGAAGGCAGCCTCGCCGTCCGTGCCGGTGACGCTCTTCTGCTCGGTCAAACCGACTGCCCAGCGCCGCGCACGACTGGATAGTGTCTCGATAGGATTGCGGGTCATTGCCGTCCTGCCATTCGGGTGGGAACGGTGGACCCTATCCTGGTCCAGCGATTTCTCTCAAGCGCACTTCGGCGGTGGCTCAGTGGAATCGACTTGGAAGCAACTCTCGGCCGAGGCAGCTCGTCTCGATGACGGACTGGCGGCGCTCCCGACCGGTTCTTCCCGCATTGCTCTTGGATCGCAAAAAGCTCTTCGCCGACGGAACATCGCAGGTTCTATGAAGTTGGGCTGCCAAGGAGGAACGTGCCCATGAACGGTGTCATCTATCTTATCGGCCTCGTCGTTGTCGTGCTCGCGATCCTCTCCTTCCTCGGTTTTCACTAGGTGACCCATGCAACGCAATGACGGCCAGGGCCGTAAACCCACTGATTTCGACAAGGCGACAAGCGACGTTTCCGACAGGCTCGGCCGGGAAAAACAGCGCGCGAGCGAGTTGCTTCACGATGCTCGCGACGGACTGGCCCGCAAGGCTGGCGACTACGCGACGGAAGCCACGCAGGTTATTTCGGACAAGGCGGAGGAGACGCAGCGCGACATCGGATCGAGCTTGACGGCGTTGGGCGGCGCGCTGCGCGCTGCCAGCGAGCATCTGGCCAACAATGATGAAAGGACCGCGTCGAAATTTGCCCTGGACGCCGCCGGCGGGCTGGAGCGGCTTTCCTCCTCGTTGAAAGAAAAGCCGTTTGGCCAGGTGCTTGAGGATGTGCAGTCCTTCGGCCGGCAAAACCCCGGTGTCCTGCTTGCCGGGTCCGTATTGGCCGGATTGGCGCTGGGTCGATTCATCAAGGCTTCCCCACCGAGAAGCCCCGAAGCATCTCGAAGTGCCTCGGGTGGTGTTAACTCGCAGACCGGCGAAGCTGCCGGCTGGTCAGCCGACGGTGTGCAAGGATTCGGCGGCGGCGTTGACGATCTGGCCACGCCGTATGGGGAGCAAGACAGATGAACACTCAAGACAATCCCAGCCTCGCGACCCTGGTGACCGACTTGGCCCAAAACGTCACCACGCTGGTGCAAACCGAAGCCAGGCTTCTGCGGGCGGAGCTCTCTGAAAAGTTTACCAAGACGGGAGCTGGCGCCGCCGAGGTGCTGGGCGGGGCCATCTGCCTGCTCGCGGCTCTGCTCGTGCTGCTTCAGGCCCTGGTCATCGCATTGACGCGGGCAGGGCTGGGGGCCGGGTGGTCCTCCCTGTTGGTCGGCGTTGTGGTGGCAATTCTTGGCGTCATTCTGCTGCGCACCGGGATGGCAAGCATGGCGCCTTCCGAACTTACTCCCGACCGAACCCAAGAACAGCTCAGGCGCGACGCGACTGTGATCAAGGAACAAGTGAGATGACCGAGAAATCCGCAGCCGAACTCGAACGCGAGGCGGAGGCCGCGCGCGCCAGGGTGGTGGAGACCGCCGAATCCATTCGAGGCAAGATGTCCCCGGGACAATTGCTGGATGAATTCACCGGCATCTTCTCCGGAGGAGAGAGTTCGGCAATGCTCAACAATCTGAGAACGCAGGTCAGGGACAATCCCTTGCCCGTGACCATGGTGGGCGCAGGTCTGGCTTGGCTGATGCTGGGCAGCGGTCCGTCGAACGGCAATCGTCGCCGGGCCGGCTATACGGCGCCTACTCCGCCCAGCGGGCGTGACGAGGCGGAGGGCGGCGGCTTGGGCAGCACGCTCTCCGGAACCGCTGAATCGCTCTCGTCAGCTGCAAGTAGCGTGGGCGCGGCCATAACGGGCGCAGCGAGCGGCGCCGCCGAAGGATTGACGAGCAACGCCGCCAGCGCAGGATCGACGGCTGGCGACATGGCTGCAAAAGCCAGTCGCTCGGCACAGGAGCTGTTGAACGATCAGCCCCTCGCGGTCGCGGCGGTCGGTCTCGCCATCGGCGCCGCGATAGGCGCCATGTTGCCCCATACCGCAGTGGAGGATGAGCAACTGGGGGCCTATGGCGAGAAGCTTCGCAACACCTCGGAGACCATGCTCGAGCAAGGCCTCGACCAGGCCAAGCAGGTTGCCGCGGACGCCTATGAGACGATCAAGCAGGAAGCTGGACGGCAGGACACACAAGCAGGCACGGTGGCCGACCAGATTGGTGAAATCGTCAAGTCCGCGGCCGACACGACGGAGCAGTCCGTACGGGAACGGGTCTCTCTCCCATCGGAACAAAAATCCTAGCCGAGGATGCTGGAGCCGCCGTCATCCTCATGCGACTGGCGGCGGCGCAGGCAACTCGCGAAAGGGTTGTCGCTCTAGTCTTCAGAGCTCTTTTCGCAGGAAGATGCGCGCGGTGCCCGGAATGCCAAATTCAACCCTGCCAAATTCCTCGTATCCGTGGCGAACATAGAAGCCAGGTGCCTGGAAGCTGCTGGTCTCGACCACGGCGCGCGCGCAGCCACGCTTTCTTGCCTCTGTTTCCACGGCTGACAGAAGCCGGCTGCCATACGACTTTCCTCGAACATCCTCAGTCAGGAAAAACATGTCCAGGAACAACAGTCCAAGCTCAGTCCTGCCCCACAGACCCCCAACGACCTTTCCCGAGGCGTCGCGCACTATGGCGCCGATCGGCATTCGATCCGCGACGCCGGACTTGGCCACATTGTAGCGATAGAGAGCAGCGCCCGCTTCTGCCTTGGCATCCCCGCCTGTTTCAACCAACTCGATCAGGAGATCCGGCTTCCGTGCTGCGCCGCTCGCTGAACATGCCCAGTCTGAAACCTGCTTCGATCTTGTCATCGTTGGATCTGCGAAGGAGACTTTCGCTTCACTTGCCGGCCCCGCCGCCCACGGCCATTCGAATGCCAAGGCCGACAATGAAGCAGCCCGCTATCCGTTGTTGCCAAAGTCTCACGCGGGGTCGACGCATGACCCATTCGCCGAGCACACCAGAAGCAACCGCATAGGTTCCCAGGACCAAGACGCCAGTCAATTTCTGGGTCGCGCCGAGCATCAGCATCTGGAACCAGACAGAGCCACGGTTCGGATCGACGAACTGGGGCAGGAACGCGATCATGAAGGTCATGGGCCACGGATTGATGAGGTTGGCTATCATACCTTCCCGCATCGCTGCGAGCGGACCGACGCGCTTGACGCAATCGACATCCAGATCGCTTTTCGTGCCCGAGAGCAAACTTATGCCCAACCAGACCAGATAGGCTGCCCCAGCCCAACGAAGCGCGTCGAATGCCAATGGCGATGCACGCAGGAGCGAGGAGACACCCAAGGCGATCAGCGGCAGTTGCACCGTGCCTGCGCCCAATGTCATTCCCACGACCGTGAACAACGCCACGCCACGGCCTTGCCCGATGCCACGTGCCATGACCAGCATGCTGTCGGGGCCGGGTGGCATCTGCAACAGGATCACGGTGCCGAGAAAGGCGAACCACAGATTGGGATCGATCTTACACCTCCCTGCCCAAGCCTATTTGGCGCGTTCAATGCCGGCCCCCTGTCCCGGCAAGCGGCGACATTTTGCCTTGGCGCGATCACTCCTGGGGCCGTCTAGCCGGCCTTGTCGAACCGCATGGAGCCCCCCTCGGTCACAAAATGTTCTCAATATACCTGCTCGCTGAGAACTCCGTCGCAACGCGATATTTCCGGCCCGGAGCTTCCGATATTCTCCTCGGCGTCACAATTTTCCAAAGGGAGATTTGTTCCCGGGGAACGAAGGCTGCGTGTCATCCGGCAGCACGTGGCCCGACCATTGTGCTGCCCGTCCCATCTTCGCCAGATCAAAACCAGTGGGCCGTCAAGCAAGGAAGTCCAGGATGGCCTTCGCCAACAGGTCCGGTGCTTCTTCGGCGACATGGTGACCGCTGTCGATGCCTTGGCCTTGCAGGTGCCGGGCCCACGGGCGCCAGATCGCCAGCACATCACCATAGAGCCGTTCAAGATCGTCGCGCAGCGACCACAGGACAAGCGTTGGACATTCGACCCGTAGCCCTTGGGCGCGATCCTCCGCATCGTGCCGCCGATCGATCGTTAGGGCGGCCCGGTAGTCCTCGAGCATCCCATGCACGACGTGCGGACTGTTGATCGCCGTCTGGTAGTCCTCGAAGTTTTCTTTGCCCATCGCTTCGGCCGATCCGCCATACCACGCCTGCGGATCGACATTGATGGCGCGCTCGGGCTTGTCTGGCTGGGCAAAGAAGAACCAATGCCACCACTCTGTCGCAAAGCGGCTGTCGCAACGCTCCAGATGCTCGAGGACCGGGATGCCATCGATTTCGACAAGGTGCGATATACTGGCAGGATGATCCATCGCCATCCTGAATGCGGTAAGGGCGCCACGGTCATGCCCGGCGACGGCGAAACGATCAAAACCAAGCCTGTGCATCAGAGCGACGCAAATGCCGGCCTTTGCCCGCTTTGAAGATCCCGCGCTTTCCCAGCCATCGGCCGGGACGGATGATTGCCCAAAACCCGGCAGGTCCGGGCAAATGACGGTGTGACGTCTTGCCAGTATCGGCGCGACGCGATGCCATGTGGTGTGGGTTCGCGGGTGCCCATGCAGGAGCAACACTGGCGGGCCAGCCCCACCATGGCGCACGCGCAACATCGCATCCGCAAGCTTGACGATCTCCAGGGCAAAGCCGTCAAACATCATTTTTGCCGAGGGTCGGTCAGCGACTGTCCAGCGGCGACGAAAGTGCCCTCCTTCCGAGCAACCGCCGCGGCCAGAAGCGTACGCGCCGCGTTTCGGACTTCCTCCTGCAGGTCCTTGTCATCGTCGAGGTCGTCGTGGCTGGTCGCGTACGGCTTCCAATAACCGGTGTAACGGTCGAGTTCGGCCTTCGGCCCCGCCGGGACCATTTCGATCGATTTCAGCCAATCCGATAAAGAGCGCCGGACGTTTTCGGCTCCCTCGGTATCGCCATGCACGATTACCGAAAAGAGCCGGCCGGCAAGGTGCCGGGGATAGTCCCATCCCTCGAGTTCCAGCGCCTTCGCCTCCCGCGCCTCCTTGCCGTGCGTGGAACTAGGATCGGGATTGCCGCCATCGGCGCATACCAGACGGTCCATCATCAGCTTCAGCGGCGAGGTGGCCTGATACCAGTGGACAGGCGTTATGATCATCACCGCATGGGCAGCAACCCACATCGGATAGATCTCGTTCATCCAGTCCTGCGTCTGGCCGAGCGAATGATTTGGATAGCAGGAACAGGGCCAGTGACAAAGCGCGGCAGCAGTGGAGAAGCAGGCCTTGCAGGGGTAGATTTTGCGGCCGTATTCGGCGGCCAGCCGGGACAAATCCAGGATCTCGATTTCCGCGCCGCCGGTGTTGAAAATCTTCCGGGCGATTTCGACCAAACGATAGGATTTGGACATCTCGCCGGGGCAGGTGTGCTCGCTGCGCGGCGATCCGTTCACGATCAGGACGCGGCGTCGTTTGCCCCGCTCATTCATGCGCTTTGCGCGCTCGATTGCTTGTCTGGCCTCGAGCCAATCGACCGCCAGATCGTAATCGGGATCGGCAAAGCCACGTCCCGCCTTTCGGGTCCGCGGGCTCTTTCTGGAATCCCTGTAGGCCTGCCAGGCCACCTCCGTTATTCGCTCGATGTCGGCGGCCAGGGGCTCGAACGCCGGATCGTTGAACTGTTCGCCATAGCGACGCTTGAAAGCCTCTTCGTCGAGGCGGGGGCTGGGCATGCCCTTGCGCGGTTCTGGCGCGCCGCTCTTCAGCCAATCGAACATGGGGTCTCACCTCTGCGTGGAAAGCCATCCAAGCTCAAACGCAGCAAACAGGCGCGGCGTTCCGAACGCGCGATAGCCATGATCTGCAAGGATTTTTTGGCGAACAAACGAGGCGCGCTGAAATCACCCGAACCGGCGTGTTGCGAATTGATTCGCCAAGTTCGGTACGAAGGCGTACACAAAGAGGTCGTCAGCAGCACGATACGGGCGTTGACGCTTGGGAGCGACCATCGCACTCCTGCCCCAGCGTGAGGCTAGGATGTCATGGCGAAAGACCCCGAGCGCCCCGGTCTAGCGGCCGAAGCCGTGCGTACACTTGCCCGAGAATCGGGCGCTACGGAACAGCAGATACGAGACATAGTGTTGCTGGTGGGGTTCGACCGCTCCTCGATCCTCAGGGAAGCTCGTCTTCTCGCCAAGGATGGATAGCCGACAAAACCTACGGTTTGTCCACAGCAGCTACTGTCGGTTTCATACCGACGCGGCCGCCTGCCTAGTGCTGGCCGGGTGGGACGGTTTATGTTTTGCCACCGTCCGCTCGTTCGAGGGGCGCGGCCGGCCGAGAGATCCCAGCGCTCTTGCCCAAGTGGAGAGCGTCTCGTGGATCACAAGATTCTGCAGGCCAAGAGCGAGTTGTTGCGCCGAATGAGCGCGGCCGATTTCGAGCGGCTGCGGCCTCATCTCGAAAGTGTTTTTCTGGAATTGCGCTCGCCGTTGGAGATCGAAGGCAAAAAGATCGAAGCTGTCTATTTCCTGGAGAGTGGCATCGCATCGGTCGTCGCCAAGACTTCGGGAACGGCGGAATCAGAGGTGGGAATAATCGGCTTCGAAGGCATGACCGGTTCGGCGCTGATCATGGGCGACGACCTGGCAAGCTTCGATTGTTACATCCAGTCGACGAGCGAAGCGATACGGATGAGCGCCTCGCCGTTTGTCGAAGCCTTGGAAGAGAGCCCGACCTTGCGGCCGTTCCTGTTGCGCTACGTCCAGTATCTCCACGTCCAGACGAGCTACACGGCATCGATCAACGCACGACACAGCCTGGAGGTCCGGCTGGCGAGATGGCTTCTGATGTGCAGTGACCGGACCGTCGGCGACAGGATTATGATAACCCACGAATTCCTTTCCGTCATGCTGGGCGTCAGGCGCCCCGGAGTTACCGTGGGGCTTCAGACAATAGAAAGCCATGGCTACATCCGTGCCCGCCGCGGCGAAATTACCATCCGGGATCGGAAAGGTCTCGTGGCGCTGGCACGAGAATCTTACGGCCCTCCCGAACTGCAATACCGTCGGCTGGTCGGGGACCTCGGTTCAAAGAACCCTTCGAGGCAGGACCGTCCGCCCACCTGACCGCCATCATGTCGGCATTGCATGGCGGGTATTGCATGCATTGCGGGAGTGGCCGACGCGACAATGCCAGTGACGGCACATTGCCTAAGCCCGCATCGGCCACTGCGGCATGATTTGGGGATGCCGCCTGGTCAATCTAGTCCTCTGCCAATGACTGACAATAAAGGGCCAAGGTTTGGTAAGAAACGTACGAATTTAATCTCGCGCTGACGATGCCGGCGCGCTTCGCGCCATTCACCGCCGACGGCGATCGCCCTTGGTCAGGGCAATCACAAGTCCTTGAACGCAAACTGTTCCCGGAACATCTCAACTCCAGGTTTGTTTGAAGCCCAGATGCCATCCGGAGCAGGGCGAGAAGGTCCATGGTCAATTCGCGATCGATACCGGTGGTCGTCGGCCGCCCGATCCATCGGACACCGATGGCGGTCGCCAATGCTTGTTTCATCGGTGCGCTGCTGACTGACCTCACCTATTGGCGAACCGCGGAGATGATGTGGGCCGATTTTTCCGCATGGCTGCTGTTCGCCGGCCTCGTGATGGGCGCTCTTGCGGTGCTTGCGGCGCTTTTCGATCTCTTCACCCGTCGAATTCTCCGTACGCACGGAGCCTATCTGCTCGGCAGCCTGGTGGTGCTTGTGCTGTCGTTCTTCAACGCGCTGGTGCACAGCCGCGACGCGTGGACGTCGGTCGTGCCGGCAGGACTCATCCTCTCCGCGGCGGCCGTGATCGTCTTGGTTCTCGTGCGGTTGCTGGGATGGAGCACCGGCCGCACTCGCGTGGAGGTGGTCGAATGAACGCCCTGCGGGTTTCGAACACTCACGTCCGGCGTGCCCTTGGGTTCGGTCTGTTGTGCGGATCGCTTTTGGCATTGCCAGCCTGCAGCAACGACGACCCAGACCCGAGCGGCCAGGTCGGCCCAAGTCCGACACTGCCTGAACCAACGCAATATCTTGTCCCGCCCATGCATGTCGCTTCGGTCGTCGGCTGGAAACAGGACGAGAAACCAACGGTCGCGAAGGGTTTGCAGATCCAGGCATTCGCCAAGGGATTGAAGCATCCACGCTCGCTCTACACCTTGCCGAATGGTGACGTTCTCGTGGTCGAGTCCGTGGCGCCGCCCGGCGCCGCGATCAAGCGTCCGAAGGACCTGATCATGGGCTGGATCGAGTCCATGGCGACGTCGGGCGGCGGTACGGAGGGAAGCAACCGTATCACGCTGTTGCGTGATACGAATGGCGACGGCGTGCCCGACGTGCAGGATGTATTCCTCGATCATCTCAATTCGCCCTTCGGCGTGGCCCTGGTCGGCAACGATCTCTACGTCGCCAACACGGATGCGATCGTGCGTTATCCCTACACATCCGGCGATACCAAGATCACCGCGCCAGGCACCCTGCTGACGCCTCTGCCCGGCGGCCCGATCGATCATCATTGGACCAAGTCTCTCGTCGCCAGTCCGGACGGATCGCTGCTTTATGTCGGTGTCGGCTCCAACAGCAACATCACCGAGAACGGCATCCAGGCGGAAAAGGATCGCGCCGCGATCTGGGAGGTCGACAGGGCGACAGGCCGTTCGCGCATTTTCGCAAGCGGGCTGCGCAATCCCAACGGTTTGAGTTGGGAGCCGCTGAGCGGAGCGCTGTGGGCCGTCATCAACGAGCGCGACGAACTCGGCCCCAATCTGGTTCCCGACTACATGACTTCGGTCAAGGACGGCGCGTTTTATGGCTGGCCCTACAGCTACTATGGCCAGCATGTCGATCCGCGGGTGATGCCGCAGCGGCCGGACCTGGTCGCCAAGGCGATCGCTCCGGACTATGCACTGAGCTCCCATGTCGCGCCCCTGGGCCTGGCATTTTACACCGGCACGAATCTGCCCGAATCCTATCGCAATGGCGCCTTTGTCGGCGAACATGGCAGCTGGAACCGTAAGCGCTTCAACGGCTATAAGGTCGTTTTCATACCGTTCAATGGAGGTCATCCCAACGGCAAGCCTCAGGACGTCATCACCGGTTTCCTGGACAGTGACAACAAGGCACATGGGCGACCCGTGGGCGTTGCTGTCGACAAGGCGGGCGCGCTGTTGATTGCGGACGATGTCGGAAACACGGTCTGGCGCGTGACCGCATCTCGGTAGCTATCGGATTGTATACGCAGGAAGCCGGTACGTGACACCCTGGCCAGTTGATCCTCACGCTGTTACCGGCGGCGTAACCTCTACTGAAGATTCAAAAGTATGCGTTAACCGGCACGCGCGATACGGCTAGGTCGAGGGGAACAAAGGTCGCGCCGCCTTGTTCGGCAATGATGGCGCGCTATTATTTTGATCTAGTCGACAATGGAACCTCCTTCCCGGACACTGAAGGAACCGAGCTTCCGAGCTTGGAGGCAGCTGAGGATGAGCCGGCAAAGGCGTTGCTCGAAATAGTAAAGGACCAGATGCCTGACGGCAATTTCCGAGAAGTTGGCTTGCATGTCCGAGCTGGTGCTAGCAAACCCCTCGTTACGGTAAAGGTGACGTTCGAACTGGTGCGCAACGGATCTGATAGCGATGGACCCGTGGGAACCTGACTGCTTCCTCAATGAAAGTGCGCGCCTATAGCAACGGAGGGCGGCGGCACAGATTGCGATCTTCGCTCGGATATTGAAGACGCGATGCGTAATCGATGAATCGCGCAAGCTGCTGGACCGGCTTGCCGCCAAATCAGGCGCTATCCACCCGTAGGGAAGGACAAGGCCCGCTCGTAACCCCGGCCGCTTGAGTTGGTGGAGCAATCCGCCTCGTAACTGAGTTTAAGGCTGCTCATCTCGGTTCGTTGTTGATGCTCAGATAGGTAGGATCGAACTCGGCAAGCCTGGCAAGCTGGTCCCAGTCCAGAATGGTGACCATATGGTTCGTCCAGTTAACTACCTTGATCTTTTTCAAGCCGCCGATCACCCGGTTCATGTGCACGACCGACAACCCAAGCACGTCGGCCATTTCAGTCTGTGACAGCGGTAGGTGGAAGCTCATTCCGTTGGTGCGTTTCACCGCCTGCAGGCGTACGAACAGTTCGCAGATGAGATGGGCCAGATGCGAGGTCCTGGAGCGGCGGCCCATTGCCACGATCCATTCGCGATGTATGGCGCCATCGACCAGCGTATCGAGCCACAACAGCCGGGTCAGATGAGGGGCCTGTTCCGTAATAGCTTTCAGCTTGTTGTGATCCGCGTACATCACCCGGCAAGGCGACAGCGCGATGATGCCGTGATCCATGGTCTTGAGCAAAAAGGCGTGGAGATCGACGAAGTCGCCGGGCACCTGCAAGGACGTGAACTGCCGACCGCCGCCCTCGAGCACCTTGTAGCGTGCCGCCAGGCCATCCAGCAGCATGGTGCTATAGGTTGGCCGGGACCCCGCTTTGACCACATCTTGCCCCTTTTCGAACTCGCGTCCGAAAACAACCGTTTCGGCCAACAAGACCTTCTCGACGTCCGACAAAGTGTCGTGTTGGCCGAGTTGCAGATAGAGAGACTCTAACATCATAGCCTCGAGGCGATCGGGGTTGAAACGCCGATCGCCAGATGTCCTGGACGCAAGGATAGCAGCCGGACCTTAGGCCTTCGGAAGATGGCGGACCCTATCATCGGCAGCCTGCGCGTATTCTGGCGCAAGCGCCGGAGCGGGAACCACCAGTGTCGCCAGGTATTAGCACGCTAGAGGTGTCCAAGGCTGCCCCGAAAATGAAACGGTCTCATTTCTACCTCTATAACGGTGACGGCCTCGTACCCGACGACGATGACCAGCCGTTTGAATCGCGAGAACAGGCGAGGGCGGAAGCCATTCGCATTTCGCAGAAAGTCGCTCGCGATGAACTGCCGGATCGCGAGTTGGTCAAGATACCGGCAAGGTGCGCAATGAGGCGGGCGCCCAGGTGTTCGAGGCATCGCTTTTCCTGACCGCCGGGTGCAGCGCGTGACCTTGATGCGGGTCAGCGTGGGAGCCGCTGTGGAATTTGGACCACATTTTCCGATCCGGGCAGTTCAAAGGCCATGGCCAATCGACGCAAGGAAGCCATTTCCACGATCAACTCTTCGATCGAACGATCCGGCAACCCCGTCTTCACTTTCTGCCTTACCCTTGCTGTGAGTTCATGAACGCGGACAGGCGCGAAAAGCGCGCTGTCGTCCAGCAATCTGCTGATTTCGATCACCACATCGGCGTCAATGTCTTTCGGCAATTCCCGCATGGGCGTCACCTTGGAAGCGATCCGAAGGCGGCCAGGCATTGCGCACCAGAAGGCATGCCGGACGCGGATCGGTCGTCGATTCATAAAACCACCCACCCAGCGTGTCACGAAAAAACGTTGGTACGAAAATTACCAAACGAGTTGGTTTCCGTAACCCATGCATCTTAGCATCGCGCGACTACAGGGCATCGACCAGTGGCGCCTGTCGGATGCCATGACGCGATTGCCGCCAGTATTCCGGCATTCACTTGCTGAACTCGTCGTCAAGAATGCGCAATGCTTCTTCATACTTGGCCGTGGATGCTCCGATCTGCCGTGATTGCCAGATATTGTCGGTGAGATCCGCCCGTTTTACCGGCAGCGCCAATGGGTTCGATGCGGCCCGGCGTACGAATGCGAAATAGTCCTCGCCTTCTCTGCGTGTCATGGCATCGACCGCAGCGGCGATCGTCGGTCCAAAGCCCGCCTCCTCGAGCTTGGCTCGGCTCCAGCCTTCGCTTTTTTCCAGGACGTCGTGCAGATAGGCGACAACTTTCTCGTCTATCGTTTCGACGGCGTCGACTACTCGACGGCAATGGTCGATATAGGGTCCTCCTGTCTTGTCGTGCTGCGATGCATGCGCCTGCTCCGCAATCTTGGCCGCCCGATAAAAAATACTCATCGCATCCATCTCCACCCTTTCGGCCAGCGATCCGCGTTGCCTTCAGAGCTACCAGCGTTCCTCGGTTTCGCGGTGCGGCAAGTCCACGCCGCAGCAGACCCAGCCAAGCCGCTGCCCTGATCCGTAATTGTACCGAGGCTCCAGCCGCGCTGGGTCGTCGAATGTGCCGACATGCAGCGCTATTTCCCCGGGCGAAACGTCATAGGCAAGGCTGAGCGGCGATCCGCAGGCAGGACAGAACCCCCTTTGGGCGATTGGTGAAGATCGGCGATAGGAGGGAGTGGCGTCGATCCAGGTCAGGTCTGGCGTAGGAACCCACGCCAGGACCGCGAATGCACTGCCGGTCGCGCGCCGGCACATATCGCAATGGCAATAGTGCACTCTCGGTTCGCTTGTGACGTTGAAGCGAATCCGGCCGCAAAGACATCCGCCGTTCAGTTCCACCTTGGCTCCAGTCCGATGGGCCTGCGTTTTGGCAGGCTCTCCAATCCCGTGCGGGCAGCTTCGTTCATCTGGCGAAAACGTCGGCCGCCCTCGTCGGTTCCTGTGCCCCGCAGGAGCGAGTTCGCGCACGAGGCGCTTGTCTTTTCCAGCGCCGTGCCATCAAGGCCGCTTCGGTCGGCGACCTTGCGGAAAATGGGCCAGCCAGGATCCAGAGCCAGGCCGCCGATCGGCTATCGAGCCGCTTCGGTTTCGACGAAGCAATGGGCAGAAAAAGACTTCTTTTTGCGATCCGGCCCGGATGCTCTGTTGCGAACCTTAGAACACGCAAGGCTCGCTGGGAGGCGACGCCCAAACAAGAGCGGCTGCCGAAACGCAACCGGCATAGGCCGCGAGAATGAGGCCGATGCCGGCAACAGCCATAGGGGAACCACGGCAATGAAGACATTTCGAAACTGCCTGATGGGCGCGGTCGGCGCAGGCCTGCTGGGCCTGGGACTTGCAGCTCCCGCCGATGCGGGCGCCATCCGTCTCGGCATGACGACCTGGGTAGGTTACGGGCCGCTGTTTCTTGCCCGCGACCTTGGTTACTTCAAGGAGGCCGGCGTCGACGTCGACCTGAAGGTCATAGAAGAATCAGCGCTTTACATGGCTGCGGTCGCCGGCGGCGATCTCGATGGCGCCGCCTCCACCGTCGACGAGCTGATGAAGTACCGCTCGGACGATCTCTGCTTCAAATACGTTCTTGCGCTCGACGACAGCCACGGCGGTGATGGCGTCGTCACGCAGCCCGAGATCAAGTCGCTCAAGGATTTGAAGGGCCAGCAGGTGGCCTTGAACGAGGGCTCCGTTTCCGAATTCTGGTTCAACGTGCTCCTGAAAAAGGAAGGCATGACCGAGGACGACGTTACCATTACCAACATGACCGCCGACGACGCGGCGACCGCCTTCATCGCCGGCCAGGTTCCCGCCGCCGTGACGTGGGAGCCGCACCTTACCGAAGTCCGCAAGGGCGGCAAGGGAAAGGTGTTGATCGATTCCACGACCACCCCTGGCTTAATCGTGGATGTGATCGCCCTCAAATGCGATCTGATCGAAAAGCATCCCGAGGACGTAAAGGCCCTCGTCAAGGGCTATTACAAAGCGGTTGAATACATCAAGACCAATCCGGAAAAGGCCTATGAGATCATGGCCAAGGGCATTGGCGGCTATCTCGAAAAGCCCGAGGATTTCGCCGCCGGCGCCAAGGGCGTGCGCTATTACGATCGTGATCGCAACCTGGAATTCTTCGGCACGCCGGAAAAGAGCGAGGCGTCCGAGCTGGTGAATTTCGCGCAGGACATCTGGGGCAAGGCCGGCAAGCTCAAGATGACGATCGACGCGAAAACCATCCTCGACACCGATTTCATCAGGGAACAGTGAGCCTCCGGGATAGCCGGGGTCGGTCCGCCTGGCCGAACCCGGTTTCCCAAAAGGCCAGAGCTTCGCGCTTCAGAAAATCAACGGAGGCCATGCCATGGCACAGAGGCGGACGGCGTGGACACGCCTGACGACCCCATTCGCCAACATTCCCGCCAGCACGGCAACGACACTCGCGCTGGCGATGTGGGTGGTCGTGATCGGCGGCTGGGCGCTGCTGTCCTATGGCCGCGTGGTGCCGAACATGTTCCTGCCGACGCCGGGAACCGTGCTGCAGACGACCTATCGCATGTCCCTGGACGGCAGCCTTTTCTACCACACTTTGACCAGCGCCAAGGTGGTGATCCTGGGCTTCATCGTCTCCTCGCTGATCTCGGTGCCGCTGGGGCTGTGGATGGGGACCTACCGGGTGGTGCAGGCGCCGCTGGAGCCCTTGGTCAACTTCATCCGCTACCTGCCTGTGACCTCCTTCGTGCCCCTGTTCATCCTTTGGATCGGCATCGGTATCGAACAGCGCATAGCGGTCATCTTCTTCGGCACCTTCTTCCAGCAGCTCGTGATGATTTCCGACTGTGCGCGCAGCGTCTCCAGGGACCTGGTCAACGCCTCCTACACTCTGGGCACCAAGCGCAGCGAAGCGGTGTGGCACGTCATTTTCCCGGCCGCGCTTCCAGCCATCCTCGACACGCTTCGCGTCACCATGGGCTGGGCCTGGACCTATCTGGTCGTGGCCGAACTCGTCGCCGCGTCGAGCGGCCTCGGCTATATCAGCCTGAAGGCGATGCGAGGCTTCCAGGTCGATGTGATCTTCATGGCAATCGCCGCGATCGGGCTTCTGGGCCTTATCACCGATACGGCGTTCCGTGTTATCAGGGCCAGGGTCGCGCCATGGGCATCCTGATTTTGAACGCAAGCTCGCAAACCGCAGTCGGATCAAGGGTAGCAATGAGCGAGACCATCAAGGCGAACGATCTGGCCGGCACGGCCGCGACGACCGGCGATCCGCGCTCGACCGGCACGACGATGGCCGTTGAGGACGTGACATTGCGTTACGGCGACGCCAACGGCGTGCTGGCGTTGGACGATGTGTCGCTGAAGGTGGCCAAGAACGAATTCTGCGTCATCGTCGGCCCTTCGGGATGCGGCAAATCGAGCCTGCTCTACCTTGCGGCCGGCCTCAATGACGCGACTTCGGGCAGCATCAAGGTCGATGGCAGGGAAGTGATCGAACCGGGCCCCGACAGAGGCATGGTGTTCCAGAGCTACACTTTGTTCCCCTGGCTCACCGTGCGCGCCAACATCGAGTATGGACCCAAGCGCAAGGGCCTGCCGGCGGGGCGGCGCAAGCAGATCGTCGACCAGTATCTCGACGAAGTCGGCCTCGCGCCCTTTGCCGACCACTACCCCGCCCAGCTTTCCGGCGGCATGAAGCAGCGTGTGGCGATCGCGCGCGCCCTTGCCAACGATCCGGCCGTTCTGTTGATGGACGAACCCTTCGGCGCCCTCGACAGTCAGACGCGCGGCACCATGCAAAAACTGCTGTTGCGCGTCTGGGAGCGGCAGCAAAAGACGGTGCTGTTCGTTACTCACGATATAGACGAGGCACTGGTCCTGGGCGATCGCGTCCTGGTGATGACGGCCCGGCCCGGCAAGATCAAGGCCGAGATCAAGGTCGACATCCCAAGGCCGCGTTCGATGGATGTGATCCTCGAACCCGAGTTCATCGCTCTCAAGCGCCGCATCCTCGGCCTCTTGCATGACGAGATCGATGAGGATCTTTGAGAGCAATCTCGAGGAAACACAAACGGTCGTAGGCAGCTCGGCGTTGCCAATGCTGAACTCCCTACGATGTTGAAAGGCTGGGCGGATCGTTATCTTTCGCCGCGACGCGCCGAGCCCAGGATCATCTCCGAGCACTTCTGTCCGATCATCATGCTTGGCGCGTTCGTGTTGCCGCCGATCAGCTTCGGCATGACTGACGCATCGGCGACCCGGAGCCCGTTCATGCCTCGCACTTTCAGCGTCGCCGGATCAACGACCGCCATCGCGTCCGTCCCCATCTTGCAGGTTCCGACAGGGTGGTAGACGGTCAGCGCTTCGGCGCGCAGATAGGCTAGGATCTCGTCGTCGCTACCGACATCCTTGCCCGGAAGCATTTCCTTGCCACGCACCGCATCGAACTCGGATGCGGCGAGGATATTGCGCGCGATCTTGATGCCTTCGACAAGCACCATGGCGTCGTCCTCGTTCGCGAAGAAGCGGTGATCGATGAGAACGTCGCGGCGAGAACTGTCCTGTGACAATCTGATCTCGCCCACGCTTTTCGGCCTGAGAACGCAGGTGTGAATGGCGTAGCCGTGGCCATATTCGATGAGCCTGCCGCGATGGCTGCGATAGCCCGGCACGAAGTGGAACTGAATGTCGGGCAGGCCGTTCGCATGCCGAGTCTTCGCAAAGCCGCCGGCCTCGACATAGTTGGTCGTGAGGATTCCCTTTCGGCGCGCGAAATACTGGAAAGGCGCTGCCGCGATGCGGGGCAGGTTGGCAAACGACAGGCCGAGCGTCCTGGTGCTCCTGGAGCGCACGGTGATCATGCCGTCGACATGGTCCTGCAGGTTCTTCCCGACACCGGGCAGATCGAGAATCGGCGTGATGCCGATCTGCCGCAGCTCGTCCGCGGGGCCGATGCCGGATGCCATCAGGATCTTGGGCGAGTTGATGGCCCCGGCACAGAGCACGATCTCGCGGCTGGCCGCGAGTATTTTTTGCTCGCCGTCGTGACGCACCCGCAGGCCGGTGGCGCGCCCTTCGGCAATGACAAGGTCGACCACCTCGCATGCACTGAGCAGCGTGAGGTTCCCGCGATGGAGCACCGGACGCATGAAGGCGGTGAAGCTGCTGAAGCGCTGGCCCCGGTTCTGGGTGACGTTGTAGATCCCGACGCCGAACTGGCTCTCTGCATTGAAGTCTTCGTTGGCGGGCAGGCCGGCACGTTCGCCGGCCAGGACGAACATGGCGGAAAGCACGTTCGGATCGCGCGGATTGTCGACCATGAGCTCGCCGTCCGCGCCGTGATAGCGCGGGTCCTGGGCGATCAGGTTGCGCTCCAGCTTCCTGAACACTGGTAGCACGTCGTTGTAAGCCCAGCCGGCGCAGCCGAGCCCGGCCCACTCGTCATAGTCCTGCGCCGCGCCGCGAATATAGACCATCGAGTTGATCGAACTCGATCCGCCCAGCGCCTTGCCCCGGTTGACCGGAATGCTGCGGTTGTTGAGATGGGGTTGCGGCACGCCGACGAAACAATAGTCGTAGTTCGGGTTGCCATAGAGCGACAGAATGCCCGCCGGAATCCTTACCCGCGGGCTGTTGTCGCTGCTGCCTGCCTCTACCAGGCACACCCTGACCGCCGGATCGGCGCTCAGCCGATTGGCCACCACGCACCCGGCCGAACCCGCGCCGACGACAATATAGTCATAGCTCTCAGTCTTCATGCCAGCCCCTCGAGAATGCCGGCTCGTGGCATTGCCGAACGGGCCGCTGCGAGGCTGCTCCTGTTCCGCAACGATTCCGTGCCGACACGTGCCCGGCTTCGCCGCCAGCTCATTCGGCGCTGCGGATCCGGCCGCTGAAACTGTAGATGCGACCACCGGCATGAGAAATTCGGAAATGGTTACGCGTGACTTCGGAGATTCGTTATGGGCGCCCACCGGCACGTGCTGCTACTTGTGAGCGCCAATAGGGAGGCGACCGGATGGCGCACGGCTTGTCCGGAACACGGAGAAATGGATCTCCCGGGGCTGCGTTTGCCGGCCGCCGGAAATCGGTTTCATCACGTGCGGCGGGAGCTGTCGGATGGTCAGAAAAGGACTGGGCATGTCGGTTGAGACGATAGACACGCTTGTCGTTGGTGGCGGCCAGGCTGGGGTGGCCATGAGCGAGCACCTGAGCAAATGCGGGGTGCCGCATCTCGTTCTCGAACGCGGTCGCATCGCCGAGCGCTGGCGCTCGCAGCGGTGGGACTCCCTGGTTGCCAATGGCCCGGCCTGGCACGACCGCTTTCCGGGCATGGAATTTCCTGTGACAGGCCCCGATGGCTTCCCCTCCAAGGAAGAGGTCGCCGACTATTTTGTCGCTTACGCAAAGCAGATCAATGCGCCGGTCCGCTGCGGCGTCGAGGTCAGGTCCGTGCAAAGAAATGTCGGCCGGCCCGGATTCCGAGTCGAGACGTCCGATGGCATGATCGAGGCCAACAGCGTTGTCGCGGCGACTGGCCCTTTCCAGGTCCCGGTCATCCCGCCCGTCGTTCCTGCCGATGCCGGCATCCTGCAAATCCACTCCAGCGCCTACCGCAATCCCGCGCAATTGCCGAAAGGCGCGGTGCTTGTGGTCGGCGCGGGATCCTCGGGCGTCCAGATCGCGGACGAACTCCAGCGTGCTGGCAAACGCGTCCATCTCTCGGTCGGCGCGCACGACCGCCCGCCGCGCGCCTATCGCGGCCGCGACTTCTGTTGGTGGCTGGGCGTTCTCGGCAAATGGGACCTCGAAACTCCCGGACCCGGCACGGAGCATGTCACGATCGCGGTGAGCGGCGCGCGGGGCGGAGAAACGATCGATTTTCGCCGTCTGGCGGGGCAGGGGCTTACGCTCGTCGGCATGACGAGGGCGTACCAGGACGGTGCCATGACCTTCGCGCCCGATCTTGCCAAAAACATCGCCCGCGGTGATGCCAATCTGATGGCATTGCTGGACGAGGCCGACGCCTATGTCGCGCGCAACGGTCTCGACCTTCCCGAAGAACCCGCTGCCCGCCGGATCGGCCCTGACCCGGACTGCGTGACCAATCCGATCCTCGAGCTCGATCTGGCCGAAGCCGGGATAAGTTCGATCATCTGGGCGACAGGCTTTGCCGCCGATTACAGCTGGCTCAAGGTCGATGCCTTTGACGAGCAGGGCCGGCCAAGGCACCAGCGCGGCGTCTCGACCGAGCCGGGGATCTATTTCCTGGGACTGCCCTGGCAGTCACGCAGGGGATCGAGCTTCATCTGGGGCGTGTGGCACGATGCCAAGCACGTGGCCGACCGTATTTCGACGCAGCGCAAATATCTCGCTTATCACGCCGCCGCTAAGCGCGAAACCGTGGACGCCTGACCGCCGCCGACGGCTGCCGCGAGCCCGACCTGATGGAGATCAAGATGAAGCATACCCGAATTCGTACCTTCAATACGAAGGACACCTATCCCGAGCAGAAGCTCGACAACGATCTGTGTCAGGCAGTCGTCACACGGGGTGGCCGGACGATCTATCTGCGCGGGCAGTGCCCGCAGGATCTCGATACCGCCACGAATATCGCCAGCCACGATCCGGTCGAGCAGACGCACAAGGTGATGCAGAACATCAAGCAGCTCATTGAGGAATGCGGCGGCACCATGGAGCATCTGGTGAAGGTGGTGATTTACCTGACTGATGTGCGCCATCGCGAAGCCGTCTACCGGACGATGGGCGAATACATCAAGGGCGTCTATCCGGTTTCGACCGGCCTTGTCGTGTCGGCCCTGGCGCGGCCGGAATGGCTGGTCGAAATCGACGGCACGGCCGTAATTCCGGACTGAGCGCCATGACCTTCTCCATCGTCGCACGGTGCCGGCGCACCGGTATGTTCGGGGTGGCGATATCCTCATCATCTCCCGCGGTCGCGGCCCGCTGCGCCTATGCACAGGCAGGCGTCGGCGCCGTTGCCAGCCAGAATGTCACGGACCCGACGCTCGGGCCACGGGCGCTGGAACTGATGGCGCGAGGCGCCTCCGCCGCCGAAGCCGTCGCGATCCTGAAGCGTACGGCCGCTTTCAGCGAATACCGGCAGGTCCTGGCGGTCGACAAGGCGGGCGGCAGCGCGATCCATTCGGGACCGAAAGCGCTTGGCATCTGGAGCGAGGCACGCGGCGAGGACGTCGCCTGCGGCGGCAACCTGCTTGCCAGCGATAGGGTTCCGCAAGCCATGGTGGACGCCTTTCTCGCCTCCGAAGGCGATCTCGGCGACCGGCTGATCGTCACCATGCGAGCCGCACTCGAGGCCGGCGGCGAGGCGGGGCCTGTCCGCTCCGCCGGCATGAAACTGGTACGCGATGTGTCATGGCCCGTCGCCGACCTGCGTTGCGACTGGACCGAAGGGTGTCCGATCGAGCAGCTGGCAATGCTGTGGGACATCTACAAGCCCCAGCTCGATGCTTATGTCACGCGCGCCCTCAACCCGTCCGGTGCGCCAAGCTACGGCGTTCCCGGTGATGAGTAGTTCGACAATCTGGAGCCGGCATGCACGAACTCAGTCATAAGGATTGGATCGGCAAAGCCTCGGCTATCCGTTTTCGCGACAGGGCGTTCATCGACGGCAAGGCATTGCCCGCGTGTTCCGGCAGAACATTCACCAGCATCAATCCTGCCACGGGAGCAACGCTCGCCGAGGTGGCTTCCTGCGGCGAAGAGGACATCGACCTTGCCGTCGCCGCGGCACGTCGCAGTTTTGAGGTCGGTGTCTGGTCGAGAGCGAGCCCTCGGCATCGCAAGCAGGTGCTGCTGCGGCTGGCGGAATTGCTGCGTGAGAACCTGCAGGAGCTCGCGCTGCTGGAATCTCTTGATATGGGCAAACTGGTCAAGGACGCAGCGACCGTCGACGTGCCGGGGTCGGCGGCGATCTTCCAGTGGTACGGCGAAGCGATAGACAAGGTCTATGACGAGGTGGCGCCGACGGCCCGAGGTGACCTTGCTTTGGTACGGCGGGAGCCGCTTGGGGTCGTGGGCGCCGTCGTGCCGTGGAACTTTCCGCTCGACATGGCAACCTGGAAATGCGCGCCCGCGCTGGCTGCCGGCAATTCGGTGGTGCTCAAACCCGCCGAGCAGTCGCCTTTCTCGGCGCTCAGGCTGGCCGAGCTTGCCATGGAAGCAGGCCTGCCCGCCGGCGTGCTCAATGTGGTGCCCGGCCTCGGCGAGACGGCCGGACAGGCGCTTGGCCGCCATATGGACGTGGATTGCCTTGCCTTCACCGGATCGACCGCTGTCGGCAAGATGTTCCTGCAATATTCCGGCCAGTCGAACATGAAGCAGGTCTGGCTGGAGACCGGTGGCAAGAGCCCCAATCTGGTGTTCGCCGATTGCGGTGATCTGGACGCGGCAGCTGACATGGCCGCCTTCAGCATCTTCTTCAACCAGGGACAGGTATGCTCGGCCAACTCCCGGCTTCTGGTGGAGCGCGGCATCAAGGATGCGCTGCTCGAGAAACTGGCGCAGCGCGCGACGGCGACCCAGCCCGGCGATCCGCTCGACCCTGCATCCAGGATGGGTGCGATGGTGGACGCGCGCCACGCCGCGACCGTCATGCGTTTCGTCGATGGCGGCAAGAAGTCGGCACGGCTGGTGACCGGCGGCGACCGGGTTACCGTCGGCGGGCGCGGCAGTTTTGTGCAGCCCACGATCTTCGACGACGTCTCGCCCGACGACCCGCTTGCGCGCGACGAGATATTCGGTCCGGTCCTGTCGGTGATCGCCTTCGACACCGAAGACGAGGCGCTTCGCATCGCCAACGACAGCGTCTACGGCCTGGCCGCATCGCTGTGGACCGACAGCCTGTCGCGGGCGCATCGTCTGGCGGAAAGGCTGCGCGCGGGCACGGTTTCCGTGAACACCGTCGATGCGCTGAGCCCGATGACTCCCTTCGGCGGTTTCAAGCAGTCCGGCTTCGGGCGCGACCTGTCGCTGCACGCGCTCGACAAGTACACCGCGCTGAAGACAACCTGGATCAAATATTGAGAAGCGGCCGCGACTTGATCGCCGGCCGCAAACCGGCAACATAGCCACCATGCCGCTTCGCTTCACCCTAAGACAACTCGAATATTTCGTCGCCGTTGGCGAAGCGGGTTCGATCGCCAAGGCGGCCGAGCAGGTGAATGTCTCGCCGCCATCGATCTCGGCGTCGATCGCTCAGCTCGAAGCCGAGTTCGGCGTGCAGCTTTTCGTGCGCAAGCATTCGCATGCGCTGGCGCTGACGGCGGGCGGGCGCCTCTTCCTCAAGGAAGCCGCGCGTCTGCTCAACGACGCGGACGCGCTGCACGACATTGCCGGGGATATCGCCGAAAAGGTACGCGGACCACTGGCGATCGGCTGCCTACTCACTTTCGCTCAGATCGTGTTGCCGGCGCTGCGCAAGAAATTCGAGGACGCCTATCCCGATGTGCGGGTCAGGCAATTCGAGCGCAACCAGGGGCAACTGTTCGAGATGCTCCAACGTGGCGAGATAGACGCCGCGCTGACCTACGATCTGGAGCTGTCGCAAGACATGACTTTCGAGCCGCTGATGCAGTTGCCGGCCTATGTCATGCTGCCGGCCGCGCATCGGCTGGCGGCGAAGGCAGGTATCACGCCCGAGGAGCTGGTCGATGAGCCGATGGTGCTGCTTGACCTGCCCTACAGCAGGGAATATTTCCTGTCGGCTTTCCAGCCTAGGGGCCTGCGGCCCAAGATCGTCGAGCGCACCGGCGACATCGCCGTGATGCGCTCGATGGTCGCCAACGGCTTCGGCTACGGCATCGCCAATATGCGGCCGCTCAACACCATGTCGCCGGACGGCAAATTACTGGTCTTTGTGCCATTGTTGGGCGACCTCAGGCCGCTGACCATAGGAATTGCGCTGCCGAACGCCGAGCATCGCACGCTGACGGTGCAGGCCTTCATCGACCACTGTCGCCGCTTCGTCGTCGAGCAGGGCGTCTTCGGTACCGAGCGCATCGTGAAGTGAGGCCTGCCATGCGGCTCACGGCCAGCCGTCCGTGAGCCGTTCCAGCAATCTGTCCAGCATCGCGTCGCAACGCCGCAGCTGTTCGACGCTGACAAATTCGTCGGGCTTGTGTCCCTGCGCCATGGAGCCCGGCCCGCAAACGACTGCGGGCGTGCCGAGATCGCGGCTGAACAATCCGCCCTCCGTGCCGAACGCGACTTTCATCGTGTCGTTGGCACCGGTCAGCGACTTGACGAAAGCCACCGCCTCCGATGCGGCCGGCGTGTCGAGGCCCGGATAGGTGTTGGTGATCTCGATGTCGATTGCTGCCTCTGCCGCGGTCGAAGCGGCGTCCTCGGCAATGCGCACCGCCGCGGCGCGCAGCCTGTCGAGAATGCTGGCGGCGTCGTCGGCGGCAATGTTGCGGATCTCGAAATCGACGTGGCAGAGGTTGGGCACTATGTTGAGCGCGACGCCGGCATTGATCTTGCCGACATGAACCGTCGTGTAGGGAATGTCGTAGTCGCCGTCGCGGGCGCCGTCGCGGGCCAGCCGTTCCTGTTCGTCACGCAAGGCGCGCACGAAATCGCACCCGAGGTGGATTGCATTGAGCGCCAGCGGGGCGAGCGCCGAATGGCCTTCGCGTCCCCTGCAGACGGCGCGAGCGGCAAGCTTGCCCTTGTGCCCGGTCGCCACCTGCATGTTGGTCGGCTCCCCGACGATGCACAGCAGCGGGCGCTGCGGCGCCGCACTCAGCATTTCGATCAGGTCGCGCACGCCCAGGCAGCCGACTTCCTCGTCACATGAGAGCGCCAGATGCAACGGCGTCCGAAGCGCCATCCTGGAGGCCTTGATGCAGGTCGCGAGCGCAGAGGCCACAAAACCCTTCATATCCGCCGCGCCGCGCCCATAAAGCTTGCCGTCGCGCTCGGTCATTTCGAATGGAGGCAGCGTCCAGTCTTGGCCGTCCACGGGAACCACGTCGGTGTGGCCGGACAGCATGACACCGGGTCTGCCTGCCGGGCCAATGGTGGCAAAGAGATTGGCCTTGTGCCTGTCGGCGCTGTGGACGATCTGGCAGGCAACGCCGCTTGCTTCGAGCAAGTCGGCCGTATAACCGATCAGGTCGAGGTTCGAGTCGCGGCTCACCGTGGGGAATGCGATCAGCCGTTCGAGAATTCTGATGCTGTCCATTTTCTGTCTCTCGGTCGGGTTCTGGCTGTCTAGCATCATGCCGCCGATGCTCTGAAGTCGCATTTCGCTCAGCCCCGGTTCAACGCAGACTAATTCGCGCCGGCGCGCGCGATTAGGCGTGTCCTAATCGGCACAGAAGAAATCCGTAGTTTTCCCGCGCCGGCTCCAACTTATGAGTAGTCTCGGCAGCACCGGCGGTGCCGAGCCGGCAGGGAGGAAGCTACATGCGCGACCCACGCTACGACATCCTGTTCGAGCCGATGAAGATAGGTCCGGTGACGGCCAAGAACCGCTTCTATCAGGTTCCGCACTGCAATGGCGGTGGCTATCGCGATCCATCGGCGGCGGCAGAGATGCGCCGCATCAAGTCGGAAGGCGGCTGGGGCGTCATCTTCACCGAGCAGACGGAGATGCACCATACCTCCGAGATCACGCCTTTCATCGAACTGCGGCTATGGGACGACGCCGACATTCCGGCCTTGGCCAAGATGGCCGAGGCCATGCACGAGCACGGGGCGCTGGCCGGCATCCAGCTCGCCTATTCCGGCATCAACGGCCCCAACCTCTACACCAAGGAGGTGCCGCGCGGGCCATCGGCCCTGCCGATCCGCACCTTCACCAACGATCCGGTGCAGGCGCGCGCCATGGACAGAGAGGACATACGCGACCTGCGCCGCTGGCACCGCAATGCCTTCAAACGCGCCAAGCAGGCGGGTTTCGACCTTGTCTGCCTCTATGGCGCGCACGGCTTCGGCATCATCCAGCATTTCCTGTCGACGGCCACCAACCAGCGCGGCGACGAATATGGCGGCTCGCTGGAAAACCGTTCGCGGTTGATGAGCGAGCTGATCGAGGAAGGGCGCGACGCGATCGGCGACACATGCGGCCTGACGCTCAGGCTGTCGTTGGACGAGATGATCGGTGAACTCGGCTTCGCCAATTCGGAGGTCCGCGACATGATCGAGATGCATGCCGAACTGCCCGATCTTTGGGATCTCGCGCACGGCGCCTGGGAGGATTGCTCGGGTCCGTCACGCTTCAAGGACGAGGCGGCGCAGGAAAGCCTGGTATCGGGCATCAAGAAGCTGACCTCGAAGCCGGTCGTCGGCGTCGGCCGCTTCACCTCGCCCGACGTGATGGTCAGGATGATCAGGTCGGGCACGCTCGACTTCATCGGCTGCGCGCGCCCGTCGATCGCCGATCCCTTCCTGCCGAGGAAGGTCGAGGAGGGGCGTATCGAGGACATCCGCGAATGCATTGGCTGCAACATCTGCATCACCGGCGACATGACCATGTCGATCTCGCGCTGCACGCAGAACCCGACCTTCATGGAGGAATGGCGCAAAGGCTGGCATCCTGAGCGCATGCAGGCGAAAGGCGACAGCGACAGCGTGCTGATCGTCGGCGCCGGGCCTGCCGGACTGGAGGCCGCGCGTGCGCTAGGCATGCGCGGCTATGAAGTTGCCATCGCGGAAGCGGGCACCGAGCTTGGCGGGCGCGTGGCGCGCGAAAGCAAACTTCCAGGCCTGTCGGCCTGGGGCAGGGTGCGCGACTATCGGCAGTATCAGCTCAGCCAGATGCCCGATGTCGACATCTATTTCGAAAGCCGGCTGTCGGCCGGTGACATCCTCTCGTTCGGCTTCCAGAACGTCGCCATTGCCACCGGATCGACCTGGCGCCGCGACGGCGTCGCGCGTGCCCATGTCGTGCCGATGCCGATCGACGCCGCGATGCCGGTCTACTCACCCGACGATCTGATGGCCGGCAAGGTTCCGGATGGCAAGGTCGTGCTGTTCGACGACGACCACTATTACATGGGCGGCGTTCTCGCCGAGCTGATGGCGCGTCAGGGAACGAAGGTGACCCTGGTGACGCCGTCGGCCTATGTCTCGGACTGGACACGCAACACGCTGGAGCAAGGAGCCATTCACCGCCGCCTGGTGGAACTCGGCGTCGATATCGTGCTCAACAGGACCGTCACGAGTGTCGCTTCAGGTGGCGTCGTGACGGCCTGCGTCTACACGGGCGCGAAACAGGATCTGGCGGCCGATGCCGCCGTCCTGGTCACGTCACGCAATCAGGACGACGCCGTTTGGCGCGAGCTCAAGGCGCGGGAAAACGAGTGGGCCGACAGCGGCATCCGTTCGATCAAGGTCATCGGCGACGCCGAAGCACCGGGGCCGATCGCCTGGGCAACCTATGCTGGCCACCGCTTCGCCCGAGAGCTGGACGAACCTGACATCGGCGACGCGTTGCCGTTTCGGCGGGAAGTCGCCGCACTGGCGGCGGAATAGAACGCCGGAACGCTGCAGATCAGATCGCCCGCCCTTCCTTGTCGAGAAATGCAGATGCCGGGTTCGGCCCGCAGGCCGACCTTGGCGCTGGTCTCGGGCGCGGTCCTTGATTGTGGATGACGAGGCAGGTCTGGCCTTCGTCCAGCTCGACAGGAACGAGTTCTTGCATGCGGCGTTGCGTATCCGGATGGCAATGCCGGAAATCATGAGAACACCGCCGGCCGGAGATGCGTTGATGTCGATGCCAGGCTTGGCTTATGGCCCATTGGGCGACCGGTGCATGCAT
The DNA here is from genome assembly GCF_000502915.1 of Mesorhizobium sp. LNHC209A00. Taxonomy (NCBI): domain Bacteria; kingdom Pseudomonadati; phylum Pseudomonadota; class Alphaproteobacteria; order Hyphomicrobiales; family Phyllobacteriaceae; genus Mesorhizobium; species Mesorhizobium sp. LNHC209A00. The sequence continues at coordinate 535,975 of NZ_AYWT01000004.1, read as the reverse complement.
GTCTGTGTGGATATGCAGAAGCTGTTTGCCGAACCGTCGCCTTGGGCGACGCCCTGGATAACCCGTGTCTTGCCTCAGATTGAGAGGCTGGTCGAAAGGCGTGCGGAACAGACGGTCTTCACGCGCTTCCTGCCTGCGCAAAGGCCGGGACAAGGCGCTGGTACATGGAAGCGCTATTATGAGCGCTGGGCCTCGATGGCGATCGACAATATCGGACCGGAGATGATCGAATTGTTGCCGGCGCTGGCAGCTTACTGTCCGCCGGCGGCAGTCATCGACAAGCACATCTATTCCCCCTGGTTCGAAGGGCGCCTCAGGGCCTTTCTGATGGAACGCGAGATCGACACGCTGGTCGTCACGGGAGGCGAAACCGACGTATGCGTCCTGGCCACCGTTCTCGGGGCTATCGATTTCGGCTATCGCGTGGTGCTCGTCACCGACGCATTGTGCAGTTCTTCCGACGCAACGCATGACGCGCTGCTTACCGTCTATCACCAGCGCTTCGCGCAGCAGGTCGAGACAGTCGAGATGGAAACGGTTCTCTCGAACTGGACTTGACGCCACTGTAGCATCGGCCTTCCCTGCGGGGTCTGTAGTGCTTATCTGTCCCCATCGCGGACACTGGAGCAGGCAAAGACGTGGCGCAACGATCGGGCAGTGCGGATCTCCCTCTTCACGGTGGACGCGTGCCGAAATGGCTGGGCGACCGCATGACGCGTCTCGGTGCCGTCATGTGCGAGGCGATCATCCATCACTATGGCCGCAACGAATTGCTGCGGCGTCTGGCGCATCCGTTCTGGTTCCAGTCCTTCGGCGCGGTCATGGGCATGGATTGGCATTCGTCCGGCATCACCACCAGCGTCGTCGGCGCCTTGAAGCGCGGCCTCACGCCGTTGTCCGGCGAACTCGGCATCCACGTCTGCGGCGGCCGTGGCGCGCATTCGCGCAAAACCCCCCACGAGCTTGCCGCCATCGGTGAGCGTATCGGCTTCGACGGAGCCCGCCTTGCGACCGCCAGCCGGCTTGTCGCCAAGGTGGACAGCGCCGCCGTTCAGGACGGCTTCGACCTCTATCTGCATGGCTTCATCGTTACCGACGACGGCAACTGGGTGGTGGTGCAGCAAGGCATGAACGGCGACAGCAAGGTGGCGCGCCGCTATCATTGGCTGTCCGAAGGTTTGACGAGTTTCGTCGACCAGCCGCATGCCGCCATAGAAGGCGCCAACCAGGGCGAGATCGTCAACCTGACCGACCGCCGCGCCGAAGCCTCGCGCCAGGGACAGCTTGACCTGCTCCAGGATCTTGGGCCGGACCGCATCCTTCGGGAGTTCGCCGCGCTGGAGCCCGGTACTGCACCGGCTCCAGTGCAGCCCCTGCTGCCGCACCTGGTCATGCCGGCTCATCATGACGTTCGCGAAAGCGACGTCGTGATGCATCGCCTTCACGGCAACATGGCCGCTGCCGCCGAGCGAGGTCCAGCTGATTTTGCCGAGCTTCTCCTGGTTCCGGGCGTAGGCGCCCGCACCGTGCGGGCACTCGCCCTCGTTGCCGAAGTGGTGCATGGCGCGCCGTGCCGGTTTTCGGATCCGGGTCGTTTTTCGCTGGCGCATGGTGGCAAGGACAGGCATCCGTTCCCTGTACCGCTCAAGGTTTATGACGAGACGATCGGCGTCCTGAAGTCAGCCGTGCAAAAGGCCAGGCTCGGTCGCGAAGAGGAAATCGGCGCCTTGAGGCGGCTCGACGACCAGTCGCGGCAGGTCGAGCGATACGTCACGGGTCCCAGCCTCAAGGAAATTGTCGCCGGCGAATTCGACCAGTCGCATCTGCTTGGCGGCCGCAGTGTCTTTGGTTGGGAACCGGCGCCGGATGAGGTGAGCGCCGACGAGAACAGGAAGGCGTGACGGGCCGGGTATCACGCCACGCGACGATATCTGTGGTGGTCCTTGATGAATTTATTGAAGAAGCGGCCTTTCGAAGGAGCGCGCATGAACGCGCCATAGGTAGCCGGGGCGACGTCCTCATAGTCATAGCGGTTGCCATGCGGCACGAACCAGACAGAGAGGATCTTGGTCGCGGGATCGTATTGCGTGTTTCGAATGACGGTTGACGGCATGCTGTCACCTGACGGCTCAGCCAAATAAACCTGCCAGGCGTGGTGCGGTTCCGTGCCGCTACCCGACCTCGCTACCGGTCGCGTGGGTTGCCGAACTTCGCGTCGCGTTTCCTTGAATAGCGCTCGATGCGCGGCAGCTTGTCGGCAAAGTCGAGCCAAGGCAGCCTGAGGTCCCAATAGGCATGAGCCTGTGGCCGCAGCCCTTCGGGTTTGTCGAAGAACCCGATCGTCAGATAAAGCTCGTCCGGCAGCCCTTCGTCGCTATAGCCTATCGAACTCCCGCAGTCGGGACAGAAAGTGCGGATAACACCCGGCGTCTTGGAAAAGGCCTTTGGCGTCCCCCTCGAAAGGTTGAACTGGCTCGGCCGATACCCGACCCAGACGGTGAGTGGACTGCCGATGGCCCGTCGGCAGTCGTCATCGTGATCGTAGCATATCCAGAAAGGCTCACCGTCCATGGTGGCGGCAATCGCCCCGCAAAAGCAGGCCCCGGTTTCAACGCGCGGCATCCGGCACTCCACGGCTGGAACATATCCGGCGCCTCCGACGGAACCGGCATTCCTAAACTTTCACGCTGCCCCCGCGGTTCCGTTGCTCCGTTTGACGTGTCCAGGGCAGGCGAGCGCGGTTCCCATATTGCCTTGTTGTCCGGCCTTCACCATCTAGGCACAATGTCGCCGCTCAAATCGAAAACAGCCGGCCGTGTGGCCCAGCATGATCTCTTCGGTGCCGCTCAGGATGGTCTGCCGGAGGGTTTCGCCTACCGGACCGGACTGATCACGCCACAAGACGAAGTCGAACTCGTCCGTCATCTAGAGGCACTGCCCTTCAAGGCCTTCGACTTCCATGGTCATCTGGCAAACCGGCGTGTCGTCGGTTTTGGCCTTCGCTACGATTATGACCGGCGCGAGGTGGTCGAGGCACCGGCGATACCTGATTTTCTATTGCCCTTACGCGAAAGGGTCGGGGCTTTTGCGCGCCGGCCGGCCGAAACCTTCGCGCAGGTCTTGATCAACGAATACCGGCCCGGCGCCGGTATCGGTTGGCACCGCGACAAGCCGCACTTCGAGGAGGTCGCGGGCGTTTCGCTGCTGGCGCCCTGCGATTTTCGCCTTCGGCGCAAGAATGGGTCTAAATGGGAGCGTCGAACCATCACCGTCGAGCCGAGATCGGCCTATCTCATGACAGGGCCGTCGCGAACGCAATGGGAGCACAGCATCCCGCCGCTTGCGGAGCACCGCTACTCGATCACCTGGCGGACATTGCGGCCTCGCAATCCCTGAGCATGCGCTGAGGTTTGCACCGAAAGCTTTCCGTATTCATCTCGCCATTAGTGCTCAACCCGACCCGCCTGCAGCGGGGCGGGTTGAACGATCTTGTGCTCTAACTCTCTGTTTTTACGCAATTCCGAACGGAAACCGCTACGCACTTTTCCTTGGAATTGCCTAGGTCAATACCAGCACGATCTTGTATGTATCCGGATCGACGATGACGATCCGGCCGTCGGCGAGAACGAAATATTCGTACGCCTCGTAGGCTGGGACGAGCTTCACGATGCGAGCCGGCAAGCGATGCAGCCTGACCTTGTGCCGCGGAACTTCGATGCCGACGGAGACGTCGAAATCGACGTTGGCGATCGGCTCGACCTTGGTTTCCCTGATCACATGAGTGATCTGGGTCTTCTGTTCAACCGTCACATTGTTGATGGAAGCGGTCGAGGTCTTGTCCTCCGTGGAGGCCTTGCCCTGGGCCTGTTGATCGGTCTGGACCTTTGTCTTGTCCTGAGCTTGCTGATCCGTGGTGGTGCCAGCCTTGCCCTGTGCCTGCTGGTCAGTCTGGACCTTTGTCTTGCCCTGAGCCTGCTGATCCGTCGTGGTGCCGGCCTTGCCCTGTGCCTGCTGGTCGGTCTGGACCTTTGTCTTGTCCTGGGCCTGCTGGTCAGTCTTGGTGCCGGCCTTGCCCTGTGCCTGCTGGTCGGTCTGGACCTTGGTTTTGTCCTGGGCTTGCTGGTCAGTCTTGGTGCCGGCCTTGCCCTGGGCCTGTTCGTCCGTCTTGGCCTTGGTCTTGCCCTGTGCCTGCTCCTCTGTCTTGACCTTGGTCTTGTCCTGAGCCTGCTGATCAGTCTGGGACTTGGTGCCCTGCGCCTGCTCCTTCATCTTGGAGCCCTTCTGGCAGTTGGTCGTGCCGGAAGCGCAATTTGTGTCAGCTCCTGATTGGCTGTCGGCCGGCTGCTGCGTCTGAGCCATCGCCGTCCCGCAGCCGAGCCCGATCGCAAGCATGCTGGTAATGAGAACATGTTTCATAGGAAATCTCCTTCGGAGAGTTCGTCCCTTCAAGGAGTAAAACTTCGACCAAAAAAGATTGTTCCGAACTGGCTGCGTTAATGCACCGCTCCCGATGGTTCCGAGATCGATCTTCACGGTCTTACTTCACGCCGATGCCGGCGGTGAGGCCGCCATCTATCTTGTAGTCGGCGCCTGTGCAGAAGCCGGCCTTCGACGAGCACAGGAAAGCGATGAGTTCCGCCACTTCCTCCGGCTCGCCGATGCGGCCGAGCGGATGGGCCGCGCCGAAGCGCCTGTAGGCCTCTTCCACGTCGGCATCGCTGCCGCCGTCGCCACGCGCGGCCTTTTCGAGGATCGGTGTGCGGATCGAGCCCGGGCTGACCGAATTGACCCTTATGCCGGATGCGGCATAGTCGAGTGCCAGCGAACGTGTCAGCGTATGGATGGCGCCCTTGGTCGTGGCATAGGCGGCAACGTTCTGCTGGCAGGCGAAGCCCTGCACCGAAGCGACGTTGACGATGGCGCCGCCGCCACGCTTGATCATTTCCGGGATGCCGAAATGGGCGGTCAGATAGATCGAGCCGACATTGACCGTCATAGCCCGGTTCCAGGTCTCCCAGTCGGTTGTCGTCGCCGTTCCGTAGGGATGCACCGCCGCCGAATTGACGATGACGTCTATGCCGCCGAATTTCGCCACGCCGGCCGCGACCGCGTCGCGAACCTGCTCGGAAACGGAGACGTCAACCGTTTGCACCAGCGCATCGGCTCCGGATTTGGCGAGGCTTTCCTGCAGGGCGGCATTGGCCGCGCTGTCGATCCCGCAGGCGACGATCGCGGCGCCCCCAGCCGCCAGGCGTTTGGCGGTTGCCAGACCGATGCCGGTCGTTCCTGTCACAAATGCCACCTTGCCGTCAAAATCAGTCATCGCGGAAGCTCCTTCTTCGCTATCGAAACCGGCCGCTCTTAGTTTGACACTCGTCGTGGTCAAACAATAGGTTGCCGGTCTCTCGCGGAAAAGGAAGTGGCAATGGAACAATGCTGGCGCTGGTACGGTCCCGATGATCCTGTGACGCTTGAACATGTCAAACAGGCCGGCGCCACCGGCGTGGTTTCAGCGCTTCACCAGATCTATGACGGCAGGGCCTGGCCTGAAGCCGATGTGCTCGAACGCAAGCGCGTCATCGAGGCGGCTGGGCTGACCTGGTCGGTTGTCGAGAGCATTCCGGTTCACAATTCCTTCAAGATCGGCGCGCCGGAGCGCGAGCGCTATGCCGGCTATTATCGCGACAGCATCCGCGCGCTCGCGAAGGCCGGCATCCAGACGATCTGCTACAATTTCATGCCTGTGGTCGACTGGACTCGCACCGACCTGGCCTACCGGCTGCCGACGACCGGTTATGCCTTGCGCTTCGATGCCATCGATTTCGCTGCCTATGATCTGTTTGTCCTGCAGCGCAAGAACGGCGCGGCAAGCTATACGCCGTCACGTATCGCCCAGGCCGAGAAGCGCCTTGAGGCGCTGACACCGGAGCAGATCGACCAGATCGAGCGCAATCTGATCGCCGGCCTGCCGGCGACGGAGCGTAGCTATAACAGGGACAGTTTCCGCGAGGCGCTGGCGGAATACGACGCGATTGGGCCTAAGGAACTGCGCGACAACCTTGCCTGGTTCCTGCGCGAGATCATCCCGGCGGCCGAAGAGGCGGGTGTGCGCATGTGCATCCACCCCGATGATCCGCCGTTCTCGCTTTATGGCCTGCCGCGCGTCGTTTCGACGGCCGAGGATGCGCGTTTCATCCTCAAGACGGTCGACAGCCCGGCAAATGGTTTGACGTTCTGCACCGGCTCCTACGGTACGCGCGCCGACAACGACATTGTCGCCATGGTCAAGGAATTCGCCGACCGCATCCATTTCGTCCATCTGCGCAACATCACCATCGAGGAGGACGGTTCGTTCTACGAGGCCGAGCATCTCGAGGGCGGCACTGACATGGCGCATGTCATCCTCGCTTTGATGCAGGAAGAGAAGCGCCGTCGCGGAGAAGGCCGAGCCGACTGGCAAATTCCGATGCGGCCCGATCATGGCCATCTGCTTGCCGACGACATCGGCAAGAAGAAGATCAACCCCGGCTATTCGCTCATCGGCCGGCTGAAAGGCCTCGCGGAGCTGCGCGGCATCATGCGTGCGGTTGAGCGGTTCGGGCTGGCCTGAACTCATCGGACGGCAAGCTAACGTTCGCGATCCTCCGCCGGAATGTCGCGACAGGTATGAGCGAGCGCTTCGCTTCGTCCGGCATTCGCATGCCCTAACCACCCGATTGTCGACGAAGCCGAGGGCTGCCCTGCGACGAGAAGCGGCTTCGACGGGTGGTCAACAATTTTATCGAGCTGGCACGCAAATTTTCGAGGTCGGTCGTGTAGTGCTCGTCGGCGTACTTCCTGCTTGGCCAGTGTCCGAAAGCGGGCGACTTTCGCGCCACTGGGACCAGCCATCGGCGTGGGGCACGCTTATGAAAAAAGGACAGTCCTTTGACGATCTTCCCTTTTACCGAAGCCAGTCCGATCCAGTTCCAGGCGCCGCTGCCGAAGACGTCGGATGTGGTCATTGTCGGCGGTGGCATCATCGGCGTGACCGCGGCCCTGTTCTTGGCCCGTCACAACATACCGGTGACCTTGCTGGAGAAGGGACGCATCGCCGCGGAGCAGTCCTCGCGCAATTGGGGCTGGATTCGCCAGCAGGGCCGCGACGCGGACGAATTGCCCATCGTCATCGAAGCGCTGCGTCTCTGGCGCCAACTGGCGGAGGAGTGCGGCGAGGATATAGGCTTGACGCAGACGGGCGTGACCTATCTTGCGCGGACCGACAAGGAGATGGCCGGTTTCGCCAAGTTCCTGAAGATCGCCGAGGCCCATGGCGTCGACACGCGCCTCCTCGACCAGGGCGAGACCGCCAAGCTGATCCCGGCCATGTCACGCCCCTTCAGGGGCGCCATGACCACGCCGTCGGACATGCGTGCCGAGCCCTGGGTCGCCGTGCCGGCGCTTGCCCGCCTGGCCGCTCGCCAGGGTGTCACAATCATCGAGAACTGTGCGGCACGGATGCTCGACATCTCCGCAGGGCGGATCAGCGGTGTCTGGACCGAACGAGGGCGCATCGCCACCTCGAACGTGCTTGTCGCCAGCGGCGCCTGGACGTCGCTGTTCCTGCGCGCGCATGGCATCTCGATCCCTCAGCTCAGTGTCCGCACGACCGTCGCGGCGACCGCGCCTATGCCCGAAATCCATGCCGGCGCTGCCGCGGACGAACGCATCGCCTTCCGGCGTAGGAAGGACGGCGGATACACGCTCGCCGCGGGAGGCAGCCACCTGCTCTATGTCGGGCCGGATGCATTGCGTCACGCACCGAAATACCTGCCCGCCCTGAAGGCAAATCCTTTCGGCACGCGCTACCTGCCGGCGGCGCCGCGTGCATATCCGGATAGCTGGTTCACCCCGCGCAAATGGGATGCCGACAAGGAAAGCCCGTTCGAAAGGATGCGTGTTCTCAATCCTGCCCCGGAGCCCAGGGCCCTTCGCGCCATCGATCATGGGTTCAAGGAGCTTTTTCCGCAATTCGAGGCGGTGCCGCTCAGGGCAAGCTGGGCCGGCATGATCGATGCGATGCCGGATGTAGTGCCGGTGGTCGATCGCGCCGCAGCGGTGGATGGCCTCGTCATCGCGACCGGGATGAGCGGCCATGGCTTCGGCATAGGGCCCGGCATGGGCCGCGTCCTGTCCGACTTGATCCAGGGCAACGAGGCTGGACACAACCTACACAGGTTCCGTCAATCCCGGTTCAGCGACGGCAGCCCTATCCGGATGGGACCATCGCTTTAGGCGAGATTGCCCTGACGCCGGTTGCGGCAGGTCAGGTCGGGCGACCTGATGCAGGTGCCTGGCTTGTCGGGATTCACGCCATGACCGGACTGAGCGATGCCGGCGAGTTCGAAGGCGGCATCGGTACGACCTACAATCTGCTTAGCAGGCTCTATGTGGCGGTCGACCAGGCCATTCGTGCCGGCGACGTGGCGCGGGCAAAGGCGCTGCGGATGGTGTCGCAGGGCTTCATCGAGGCAGTGCTGGAAACCGGCGTGCTGCCGGGCATGAAGGCGGACGACCGGCCTCTACCAGGAACTCGACATGCTCGCCGACCCTGACGAGCCACGCGACCTGTTCGGCATGCTGCTCAGGGCAGCCCAATGGCGTGGAGGTCGCGCGCCTGCTGGCGGTCCGATCTGCGCGAGTGATCGCGGTCATTGTCAGCTTGCCGGCGCGCGCGCAAAAATTGTTCATCGCGGCGGCCTCGAAGGGCCGATCGTTTCTTTCTTGGCAATCTGGCGTCGATGACACTTGCAGGCATTGCTGGCGGTTGTGACCGCCGAAAAGTGCACGCCTGTCCAACAGTCCTGGTTTGCGGACGATAACATCCGCACAAAGCCGGGAAAGGAGCCTCATATGCCCCGAATAGTACCCGTGCTCGACTTGAGCCGCTTTGAACAAGGCGCGTCGGAACGCCGGACATTTCTGGCGGATCTGCGTTCCGCTTCGCGCGACATCGGCTTTTTCTACCTGGCCGGACATGGCATCTCGTGGGCGGAAATCAGTGAGGTGCTCACCGCGACGCGCCGCTTCTTTGCCTTGGCCGAGGCCGACAAGCTCGCGATCGAAATGGTCAAATCCTCGCAGTTTCGCGGCTATACCCGCGCCGGCGGCGAGCTAACCAAGGGCAAGGCCGATTGGCGCGAGCAGCTCGACATCGGCGTCGAGCGTCAGCCCATAGCGCAAGGGCCAGGAATTCCCGCATGGACGCGGCTGCAGGGCCCGAACCAGTGGCCCGCTGCGTTGCCGGAACTCAAACCCGCCCTGCTGGCATGGCAGGCCAAGGCAACAGCAGTGGCCATCAGGCTGTTGAAAGCCTTCGCGCTGTCGCTCGATCAAGCCGAGGACGCCTTCGACCCGATCTACCGCGAGCAGCCAAACCACCGCATGAAAATCGTGCGCTATCCCGGCCGAGAGGCGACCGGCGATGACCAGGGTGTCGGCGCGCACAAGGATGGCGGTTTCCTGACGTTGTTGCTTCAGGATGACAATAAGGGGCTTCAGGTCGACTATGACGGAAGCTGGGTGGATGTGGACCCCATTCCCGGTACGCTCGTCGTCAACATCGGCGAATTGCTCGAACTGGCCTCAAACGGCTATTTGCGTGCGACCGTGCATCGTGTCTTGACGCCGGCGGCAGGCATTGAACGCATTTCGGTGCCGTTCTTCTTCAGCGCCAGGCTCGATGCAACGATACCGCTGCTTAGCCTTTCCGAGGACCTGGCGGCTCGGGCGCGCGGGCCGGCCAGCGATCCGGACAATCCGCTGTTTCGCGATGTCGGAACCAATGTGCTGAAAAGCCGGCTGCGCTCGCATCCCGATGTCGCTCGGCGCCATTATGCGGATCTGCTTGAGCCGGAAAGCCCGGCCGTCTGAGTCTTGGATAAGAAAGAACGGGATTTTTGCCATCCCGACCGATTCTTGGAAAATCATTCGTCGTATCCGGCGAAGAATCGGCTCAAAAAGGAAAGATCCGTTCGGTGTTTTCCTCCCATCTCATTGAGCGGTGTTCCCCTCTGAAGGTTACGACCTTCTTTTTTGGCCGGGCCGTTTCGCGCCCGGCCATTTTTCTTTCCGCACTGCGTGTTGCCGGTGCGGCGCTGATCCGGCAGAGTTCAACATGCGTCGGCGGTTGAAATCAGTGGAAGAAGGAGAGGGTCTCATGACATCCAACGTTACCGTCATAGCAGGGGCGGGCTCCGGATTGAGCGCCTCGCTCGCGCGTCTTCTCGCCAGGGAAGGGTTCCATGTCGTCCTGGCCGCCCGAAACATCGAGAAGCTCGATGCGTTGCAAGCGCAAACCGGCGCGCAAGCCGTGGCGACGGATGTCTCGGATCCAGCATCGGTCGAGCATCTATTCGATATCGCGGACAAGGCTGGCCCGCTTTCCCTCGTGATTTTCAACGCCGGCGGCCGCGCTCGCGGTCCAATAGCCGAACTCGATCCCGAGGCTGTCCGACAGGCTTTGCTGGTCGGGGCCTATGGCGGGTTCCTGGTAGCTCAGCAGGCGGCCCGCCGGCTGATCGCTCAAGGGGCGGGCTCGATCCTCTTCACCGGAGCGACAGCAAGTGTGAAGGGGTTCGCCGGCTCCGCGGGCTTTGCGATGCCGAAATTTGGATTGCGCGGGCTGGCGCAATCCATGGCCCGTGAACTGGCGCCCAAGAACATCCACGTCGCGCATTTCATCATCGACGGCGCCATTGCTTCGGCCGCTTCCGGACAGGAGCCCGGGCCGCAGGATCGCCGGCTGTCTCCGGATGCGATCGCAGAGGCCTATCTCGCCATCCATCGCCAGCACCGCAGCGCCTGGACGTGGGAAATGGAGCTCAGGCCGTGGGTCGAAAATTTCTGACTGGATCAGCGATCCATGCGACTTTTGCATGGCTCGTCTGCACGAGCCTTGAGGAGAGTCGACATCGGACGAGGATGTCACTATATAGCGGCGGCTTCGCGGGCTCACGCCTTCAAGCGCTACGTCATAAGGCGGCTGTAGCGACAGCCATTGAGATTAAGAAACGGACTGGAAGCCGTAAAAGGTAGAAGCAATTGCTCGGAGCGGGAAGATCCCGCCAACGGTACAGTCCTTCAGAATCAGAAAATGTTCTTCACCCCTCGATTTTCTTCGGCTCTGTGGACCCTGGACGGCTTCGGCTTGCCGGCTGGCCGCGACTCGGCTCGAATGGGAACATGCATCCTTCGCGGGATGCCGACGCTTATAATTACCAACCGGCTTTGCCGCCAGGGAACAGCAGTATGAGTGAACACGCGATCGAGTTCTTGCGGGGATGGATCGGCGAAAAGGTCCATTGCCAGTCCCACGCCAGGATCGAGAAGCAGGCCGAGACGTTGGCCCGCGAATGCGCCGCCAAGGCTGCCGAGGTCGGCATACCGCTGGAGGACATCCAGGAGGAAGTCGGCGACATCCAGGAATTGATTGCTTCGCGGCTCGAGGAAGCGGCCGAGGCCGACGAAAACCAGCAGGCTTCCAGCAAAGCCGCGGAATAACTACGGGGTCAAACCTGTTCGAGACGCGCGGGCTTCGGCCCGCGTTTTCGTCTCAGCCGTCCCTCTCACCCAAACTTTTCTTCCAGCCACGCCTTTGGCAGCGCCGGCACGAAATTGCCGTCGCGCCCGGTCATGTCGTCATTGGCGATAAGAGCGTTGAGGATCGATTCCTCCACCGTCTGAACCACCGCATCGAAGAACGCGTCGATGTCTGTATCGGGAATGAAATCGGCACTGGCGATGCGGCCGGACAGCCCCAGCGCCGCGGCGGGGTTGGCCGTCGAGAAGGCGAGGAAGATATCGCCCGAACTGTGATAGCCGAAGCCGCCCGTCAAGGCGACGCCGAGCGGCACACGGCGCGCCAATCGCTTCATTTGATGCGGCAGGAAAGGCGCGTCGGTCGCGATGATCGCGATGATTGAGCCCTTTTCCGCGCGCGACGTGGCTTCGCGGATCGCCGGCTCGGTTAGTTCGGGCTCGGCGCGCAGGCCACGAATGGTGAAATTATGCCGCTTGCCGAAATTCGACTGCACGAAGGCGCCGACCGTGTAGGTTCGCCCTTGCCATGCGACGATGCGCGAGGCCGTGCCGGACCCTGCCTTGAAGCCGAAGGTGATCATGCCGGTGCCGCCGCCGACGCTGCCTTCCTCGACCGGTCCGCCAGCAGCCCCGTCAAGGGCTTCGGCGACGTGCTCCGATGTTAGATGGTGGCCGTTGATGTCGTTGAGAAACCCGTCATAAGTCTCCGCCGCCACCGGCAGCCCCCAGGCGCTGTCGATCGCGGCCGGCAGCACCCGGTTCATCCAGCGCAGCGTGCCGTCACGCGCAACACCACAGGAATGCGTGTTGGTGATGGTGATCGGGAAGTTGAAGGCGCCGGTTTCCTCGATGATGTGCGAGCCGGTCATCTCGCCATTGCCGTTCTGGCTGAAAACGCCCGCGAAGACCGGCGTGGCCAATTCGGCGCGGGGCCTCGGCAGGATTGCGGTCACGCCGGTGCGTACCGGCCCCTTGCCGACGATAAGCGGACCATCGCCCGTTATCAGCGTCGCATAGCCGACAGAGACCCCGGGCACGTCGGTGATCGCGTTGAACGGCCCGGGTGTTCCGTGGAAGCCGATGGTGAAGCTTCGCGCGCGCGGCTTGCCGGACGGCGTTGCCAGATGGTGCGGATTGTCGATCATGCTCTTAGAACAGGGATCCCTGATTGCCGGGTTCCTTTGCCTTTGCCGACGGTCTGGCCACGGGCTTTGGCCGCGCCGCGCCACTGGTTGCCACCGCATCCGCCGTGCCATCGGCGAACTCCAGCGACAGCGCCATCCCCGACGCCACGTCGGCGGCCTGCTTGATGACCGCGCCGTCGGTATCCTTCACCAGCGCGAAGCCGCGCGCCAGGACGGCCTTGTGCGAAAGCGTCGCCATCAGCCGGTCGGCCTGGACGATGCGGCCGCGCAACCGCTCCAGCCTGACCAGCATCGCCTGGCCGCCGCGTCTCGTCAAAGCCGTCAGAAGGTCCCTCTGCACACGTTGGCGCCGGGCTGTCGGCTCGATGGTGATGCGACCCTGGAGCAAAGCCAATTGCTGCCTGTGCCGCCGCAGCGATGCCTTGGCGCATTTTGGCAACTGATCCGCGGCACGATTGAGCTCCGCGCGCCGGCTTCTGGCCAGAGTGCGCAGCGCCCCTTGCGCCCGCAAAAGGTTACGCTCGTTGGCGCGCCGCGCCTCGGCAATCCGCTGCGACAGCATTGCCGGCGTCAGTTTTACAGCGAAGAATCGCGCCCGCTTGCGCTCGGTGGAAACCATCAGGCCACGACCGAGCCTCGATGTCGCCTCGTCCAGGCGCCGGCGCGGCAGCGCCAGCAATTGGTCGGGCGAGGGCAGCGCACGCGCCGCCGCACGGGTTGCCTGCCGCTTGCGTTCGAAATTGCGCAAGACGGCGGCCTTGAGCCGCGCGCCGAGGCTGGCCAGCGTCGCTTCGAGGTCAGCCTTCACCGGCACGGCGATTTCGGCCGCGCCCGTCGGTGTCGGCGCCCGCACATCCGCGACAAGGTCGATCAGCGTCCAGTCGGTTTCGTGGCCGACAGCCGAAATCACCGGAATGCCCGAGGCGGCGACCGCGCGGGCGAGTGCCTCGTCGTTGAAGCCCCATAGATCTTCCAGGCTGCCGCCGCCGCGCGCCACGATCAGCAGATCGGGGCGCTGAATGGGGCTGTCCCATGCCAGCGCGTTGAAACCGGTGACGGCATTAGTCACTTCCGCACTCGCCGTGTCACCTTGAACCCGCACGGGCCAGACCAGCACATGCAGCGGAAAGCGGTCCTTGATGCGGTGGATGATGTCGCGGATGACCGAGCCGGTCGGCGAGGTGACCACGCCGATGACGCGTGGCATGAACGGCAGCCCGCGTTTGCGCACCGCATCGAAAAGCCCCTCCGCCTGCAGCCGGCGTTTGCGCTCCTCCAGCAGCGCCATTAGCGCCCCGGCGCCGGCCGGCTCGAGATTGTCGATGACGATCTGGTAGTTGGACTTGCCAGGATAGGTGGTGAGCTTGCCGGTGGCGATCACCTCCATCCCTTCCTCGGGACGGAATTTCAGCCGGCTCATCGTGCCTTTCCAGACCACGGCGTCGAGCCGCGCACGGTCGTCCTTCAGCGCGAAATAAGCATGGCCGGAGGAATGCGGCCCACGATAGCCTGAGATTTCGCCGCGCACCCGCACATTGCCGAAGACGTCCTCGACCGTGCGCTTTAGCGCGCCTGATATTTCGCTCACCGTGTATTCGGTGGCGTTGGTGCGTGATTCGGATGCTGCTTCGCTCATCGGTCGATTGGGGGCCGGTTGGACGCCGACGTCAAGGCGGCCGTGTCAGGCCCGATATTCATGACCCGGTTTTTACCAGCCCGGCAGGATCTGGTTCGGCTTGCTCCGCTTCATCTTGGCAAAGGCGAGCGCCGCGAAATCGAACGTCCCGGTCTCCTCGCCAAGCGGCACGGAGATGTTGTCCAGACTTTCGGAGATGTGGCGGGCAAGCGCATCGACGATCTCCGGCCGCGAGGTCTGGCCGCGCATGATGCCGATGCGGCAGTCGGGCAGGGCGCCGAAGCCGTCGGCCTCGCCCAGAACCCGCATGCCGGGTCTGAGCGCGCATTCCGGCAGCACCGAGATCGCCAGCCCCGAAAGCACGGCGGCGGTGATCACGGTCGCCGAGAAGCTGGTGAACAGGATGCGGTAGTCGCGGTTCTGCAGGTCCAATACGTCGACCGCGGCGCGCCGCCAGATGCAGTTTGGCCGGCCGAAGGCCATCGGCAGCGTCTCCTGTTCATGTGTCGCATGGTTGGCCGAGGAGACCCAGAGCAGCGGTTCACGCCGCACCACCTCCGACTGGCCGCGCACATCATTGTGCGTCACCAGCGCCAGATCGAGATTGCCGCGCTTGATGTGCTCGACCAGCCCCGGCGTCGGTTCGCAGATGACGGTCAGTTCGACGCGCGGATTGGAGCGCGTGAACCGTGCCATGATCTCGGGCAGGAATCGGTCCGCATAATCGTCAGGCGTGCCGATGCGGATCGTGCCTTCGAGCCGTTGGTCGTCGAAGGCGGCGAGCGTTTCGCGGTTGAGATAGAGCAGCCGCCTTGCGTAGGAGAGCAGTTTGTCGCCTTCCTCCGTCAACCTGTTCGAGCGCCCCTCCTTCTCGAACAACGGCTTGCCGATCCGCTCTTCCAGACGGCGCATCTGCATCGACACCGCCGACTGGGTGCGGTGCACTTCTTCCGCCGCGCGGGTGAAGCTGCCGGTATCGGCAATGGAGATGAAGGTCTGCAATTGATCGAGATCGAGCGGCGCTTTCATCGGTTCAATCCATCACTGCTGTTGATACTAAAGATTAGAAACATTCGTTGGATTAATCAATCGGTCGATGGCAAATTGGCATTGTCCAAATGAAAGCCATGCATGTAGCCCAAAAGTGGACACCGGTTTTGGGACGACGACATGCATCTCTAAAATTGTATTTGAGACCGGAACGGTCGCTGTCGCCAGCGCCGATCGTCGGGTTTCGTCCGTTCGAGTCTGAAGGAGACCGACATGACCACGATCGATTTCGCCACCGAGACCTCGCGCATCACCTCGCGTCCGGCCGTTGCAACGCGCGTGGCAAACATTGTCTCCAATGCCTACCGCGCCTGGAAAAACCGCCGCGCCTTCTACCGCCTTGGCGAGATGTCGGACGCAGAACTCGCCGATATCGGCCTGACGCGCGCCGACCTGTATGTTGCAATCGACGTGCCGTTTGGCCGTGACCCGACAGCAATCCTGCGTGAGATCGCCAGCGATCGCGTGGAAACGATCGAGGAAATCGCCCGCAAGGTGGCCTGATTGGTTCAGCTCCGGTTCCGTTGAATCCTTTCACGGTTCAGCGCGACCAAGGTTCTGCAGGCTCGCCACTCCCTGCCGGTTCCCCGCCGGCCTGCCTGCACGCTGCCCGGTCCCCCCAAGGACCGGGCTTTTCCTTTAGGTTTGCCGAAGGCCGGGCGACTACCGCCGGTCCATGTCCCGCTTGAACTGGTCGAAGATCGTTTCCACGCCCTTCTGGTATTCGTCGCGCTGCTGGGCCCCGGTCTGGAACATCTTGCCGAAAATGTCGTCGAACGGGTTCCTTGGCCGCCCGCTCGGATTGGCTTGGGGCTGTGGTGCCTGGCGCCGCTGCGGCTGCGCTTGAGGTTCCGGCGCCGGCTGCCCGCCGGGCATGCCGAGGCCGCCGCCACCGCCTTGCCGCAGCATCTCCTCGAAGATTTTCCCCAGCGGGATGTCGCCGTAGGGGCTCTGTGTCGGCTGGGGCTCGGGCCGACTTTGTGGTTGCTGCGGCGCGGCGCCACCGAACATGTCCTGCAGCACCTTGCCGAGCGGATTGTCGCCATAGGGGTTGGGTGCCGGCCGCGGCTGGCTTTGCGGCCGCGGCGAGCCGCCGCCGAACATGTCCTGCAAGACCTTGCCGAACGGGTTGTCCATGGGGTTGTGGGGCGCCGGGCGCTGTTGCGGCGCCGGTGCCTGCATGCCGCCTTGCCGCATCATCTGCTCGATTATTTCGCCCAGTGGATTGTCGCCGACGCCACCAAGGCCAGCCGCTGCCTGCATCTGGTTTGTCGTCTGCTTGAACAGTCCGCCCATCACCATCGAGGCGATCGCGGGCAGCATCTGCTGAAGGATCTGTTGGCTGACGCCGCTCGCCTGCGCCGCCTGGCTGGCCACGGCGCGCGACAGGTCTTTCGAACCGAACAGATGTCCCAGAATGCCGTTGCCCTCATCGACGCCTTGCGGCGAGAAGGCGCGCGTGGCGTCCTCGAAATACTTGGCGTGCTGGCCGCTTGCCATCGCCGTCATGAAGGCGCCGAGCCCATAGGGATCGGCGGTGTTGCGTTGCAACCCTTGTGAAAAAGCTGGCAGCAGTGCGGCGACCGCCGCCTGCGTCTGCTGCAGCGAAAGCCCGTATTGCTGGGCAAGCGCCTGCATGCCGTTGCCGTTCTGGGCCTGCGCCAGCATGTCGAACAAGGTAGGCATAGGCTTCTCCTCCGGGAAATCCTCGAACGAGAGCCTAATTCGTTTCAACGCCCGATTGAAGCTACTTTTGCCGCCGGCCATGGCTCGCGGTTAATAGGCATACTCCATGAACACCGGCTCTATCGAGCCGCCCCAGCGCGTGTGGTAGGCCGACAGCATCTCCTCCGCACTGGTTGTGCCGCGCGCCACGACCTCGTCGAGCGTGTTGAGGAACGAGGTTTCGTCGTAGCCGTCACGGTTCTTCTTGCCGCGGTTCTTCAACCCCGTGCGCGAAATGGCCATGACGTCGCGGGCGACCTCGCGCAACGTCGTGTTGCGGAAGGGTGCGGCAATGCCGAGCTCCGGCACGGCGTTGCGCATGGCCAGCACTTCCTTGTAGGTCCAGCTCGACGTCAACGCCTCGGCCGCGTCGAGTGCCGCCTCGTCGTAGAGCAGCCCGACCCAAAAGGCCGGCAGCGCGCAGATGCGCCGCCAGGGACCGCCATCGGCGCCGCGCATTTCAAGGAAACGCTTGAGCCGCACGTCCGGGAACAGCGTCGACAGATGGTTCGCCCAGTCGCCCATCGTCGGCAGCCCGTCCGGCACTTCATTGCGCGCGGCCCCGGCCATGAACTGGCGGAAGGTGATATGCGTCATGTCATGATAACGGCCATCGCGAATGACGAAATACATCGGCACGTCGAGTGCCCATTCGACATAGTCGGCGAAACCAAAATCGGGCGAGAAGCAGAATTCGAGCAGGCCCGAGCGCTGGTTGTCGGTGTCGCGCCAGATGTCGCCGCGCCAGCTCTGCAGCCCGTTCGGCCGGCTGTCGGTGAAGGGCGAGTTGGCGAACAGTGCGGTCGACAGCGGCTGCAGCTTCAGCGACACCTGCATCTTGCGGCGCATGTCGGCCTCGCTCTCGAAGTCGAGGTTCACCTGGATCGTGCAGGTGCGGTACATCATGTCGAGGCCCTTGGTGCCGACCTTGGGCATGTAGCGCGTCATGATCTCATAGCGCGACTTCGGCATTTTCGGGGTCTCGGCCAGCGACCATTTCGGGCTCCCGCCAAGGCCGAGGAAGCGGATGCCCATCGGCTCGGCGATCTCGCGCACCTGCGCCAGATGAGCGTTGCCCTCGCGGCAGGTCTGGTGGATCGTCTCCAAGGGCGCGCCGGAAAGCTCGAACTGGCCGCCTGGCTCGAGCGAAATTGCCCCCTGGCCCGTCGGTTCGACCAAGCCGATGATGCGGCCGTCATCCATGATCGGATCCCAGCCAAGCTTGGTCTGCATGCCTTCAAGGATGGCGCGGATGCCGCGCTCACCACCATAGGGGACCGGTGCGTTGCCATCGACATAGAAGGGGAATTTCTCGTGCTCGGTGCCGATGCGCCATTTTTCGCGCGGCTTGTTGCCTTCGGCCAGGTGTTCGACAAGCTCGTCTATGCCTTCGATGGGCCGGAAATCGGTTGTGTCGCGCGCCATTCTCAAGCCCTCAAAGGCGGTTGAACCACCGCCGGCGCTAAATGGACGAAATGTCAGTAGCCGATCAAGCGAAAAATCCTGAGCCACAGGTCAAGAGGAATTGAAGGCCACGCCCTGCAAGCACCTCTTGCAAGAGACGGAGCACTACCAGTCCCCAATTGTTGCCTGCATAACCGCAAGCGCTGCCACGGCCGCCGTGTCGGCACGCAGGATACGCGGCCCGAGCGGAATGGCGGTCACGAAGGGGAGCGCGCGCAGCATCTTACGCTCCTCGTCGGAAAAGCCGCCCTCGGGCCCGACCAGTAGGGCGAGCTTCTTCTCCTTCACCGTCTGCAAGGCAGGCAGTGGGTTGTTGGTCGAGGCGTCCTCGTCGCAGAAGATCAACCGGCGTTCCTTGTCCCAGCCGGTCAGCAGGCGCTCGAATTTTTCCGCCTCGCGAACGTCCGGCACCGCGAGGATGCCGCATTGTTCGGCGGCCTCGACGACATTGGCGCGCAGGCGATCGATCGACGGCTTGGCCACCTGGGTATGCTGGGTGATGACCGGCTGCAGGACGCCGGCGCCCATCTCGACCGCCTTCTGCACGAGATAATCCAGCCGGCCCTGCTTCAGCGGTGCGAAGCAATAGATCAGGTCAGGCAAAGGCGGCTGCGGCCTTTGCAGCCCCAGTACTTTCAGCCGCACCGACCGCTTCGATTTCGCTGATATCGCGGCCGACCACTCGCCGTCGCGGCCGTTGAAGACAAGGATCTCGGCGCCTTCGGCGAGCCGCAGCACATGCAGGAGATAATGGCTCTGCTGCTGGCCGGGTTCGAATTCGATGTCCGGTCCGAGGTCGTCGGGCACGAACAGACGTTGCATCTTGTAGTTGGCGCGCATGGCCGAGGAATGGGCGAGGCGGCCGCCGGCGTCAAGCCTTGGCGGAAGGATGCCACAAAGGCTGAAAACCACGACGCAGGATGGCAACCGTCGTTTCCGGGGTCAACAGCACCAGCGTCTCGTCCTCGAACCGATCCAGGCTGGTTGGCGGGCCGTATCCGGCAAAAGACCATGGCAACGCCTTGCCCTGGGACAAGGCGTAGGTCCCGCCGCCGGTTGCGATCATCGCGCCGTCGGGCAGGCGGGCAAGCGCGCCCATCGCGACGGCAGGCCGTTTGCCGCCCGACGCCAACCGCTCCTTGTGCAGCCGTTGGTCCACCTGCGGCGCGCGCGGCTCGGCCATGACGAAGGCTTGGCCGAAGCGGCTGACAAAATCCCTGGCTCGTTCGCGCTGGCAAAAGAAGCAGGGACGATGCCCGGCGGCGAGCGCCGTCACCTCGTCGAGGAAGAACAATTCGGTCCAGCCGGCCTTGCCGCCGGCCCGGTTGCGGCCCATCGGCTCGCGCCGCGCATTGCGGAATTGGCACATGCAGATGATCCAGGCCTGAAGCGCCCAGCGCTTTTTCAGGAGCGTCTTTGTCTCGGGGTCGTGGATGATGCCGCGATTGCCAGTGAACAGGCCGCGCTCCGGCACGGCATGAATGGCGCCGAACGGATCGACCCGGTTCTGCAGTGGCATGGTTTTCTCCTGGGACACGCATCTTGGCTGCAATACTGGCGACATGATATCGCTGGTTCCTCGTTTTCATGTCAGCAGGGTGTGCCATGCGGGTGCTGGTGGTCCAGAACTTCGACAATACCGGTCTTGGCCAGGTTGGCGCGGCGCTCGCGGAAGCGGGTGCCGATCTCGACGTGCGCCTTCCCTACAAGGGTGACGCGCTGCCAGGGGACGCAACCGGCCATGATGCCATGGTGGTGCTCGGCGGTGGCCAGAATGCGCTGGACGACGAAGAATATCCCTATTTCCCGGCGCTGTTGGAACTGACCCGCGATTTTGCCGGCAAGGACCGCGCGGTGCTCGGCATCTGTCTCGGCGGTCAACTCGTCGCCCGTGCTTTTGGCGGCGTGAACCGCATCGGCGGTGCCAATGAATTCGGCTGGCGCGGCGTGTTGTTGACCCCGGACGCCAAGGCCGACCCGGTGCTGTCTGCACTGCCGGAAACGTTCCCGATCTTCCAGTGGCACGACGACACGTTCGAGCTGCCGGATGACGCCGTGCGGCTCGCCGGCAACGATGTCGCCGAAAACCAGGCGTTTCGGGTCGGCCGCGCCGTCTACGGCTTCCAGTTCCATTTCGAGGCCGACCGGCCGCTGGTGAAGGACTGGAGTTCCTCCTTCGCGCCGACCATTGCCGCGCGCCATCCCGACTGGGCCGGCGAGCTCGAGAGCGAAATGGCCCGCAACGGCCCTGACGCCGATGCTGCCGGCCTCGCCATCGCCCGTGCCTGGGTGGCGACGATCTAAGCATTCGCTTCCGCGTCCTACCGCGTGACATAATTGGCACGGGGGCCGGAATCCGTCTGGGGAAAACCCTTTCATCCTTGGCTTGTGTCCGCACGCTATCCTAGAAGGCGCGCGCTATATCGGCTGTGAAACGGGGATGAACCTTTTGTGTGACCCGTGCGACACACCATCGATACAGAACACGCCTAGAAGCGCGAAATCGTCGAAACTTTGAAGCGATTTTTCCGTTTCAACGCATTGGTAACCGCCTCGTGCACAGATGCAGAAAGCTCAACAAGAGATGACCTCCGTGAAAGCAGCTCTTCTGTCCTTTGCCATGCTGTCCGCCATCGTGCTTTGCGGCCTTGGCATCTATGCCGCCGATGCAGCCAACAACCACAATGCGGTCGACGGCTACGGCGTCACCGCCTCCCTACGCTAAAGCCCAGGCACCCCTCGCNTGCCAGGCAAGCGTGTCGACATTGACGCGGTTGGCCATCACTTCCGCCTCGGGAACCGGCGTGTGGCCATGCACCACGATCTTCGGAAGGAGAGCGGTGTGATCGTGGAAGACGTCACGGATCCAGATCAGGTCCTGCGGATTCTGTTTCTCCAACGCAATGCCTGGCCTTATGCCGGCATGGCAGAAGAAGAAGTCGCCTGACGTCACCGAGAACGGCAGCGACCGCAGGAAGTCGATATGGCTTCGCGGCACGGCCGCGAGCAGGGCTTGATGGCCCTTGCGCGTGGCTGACTCGGCCTTGCCGAACCAAATGCCGCTGCCGTTGTTGATCGTCACCCCATAGGATTGCGCGGTCTGGATGCCGCCAAAACGGATGAAGAGCCCTTCGGGGTCGGGTGTCTGGAGAAAGTCGAGAAAACCAATGTCGTGATTGCCGGCCAGCATCAGGTTTCGCTGATCGCGTTGGCGTGCCTCGATCAGGAAGTCGATGACGCCCTTGGAGTCCGGTCCTCGGTCGACATAGTCGCCGAGATGGATGATGCGCCAGTCCGCGACTAGGTCCCTGGCGATCTCGGCCTCGATCTGTCCGTGCATGGCGGCCAGCAGGTCGAGCCGGCCATGCACGTCGCCGATCGCGTAGAGACGCACGCCGTCCGGCCCGCGTGCGTCGAGGAAATGGATGCCGGGTTCCGCCAAGGTTCTGGTCTCTCCGCGATCAGATGTCACGGACTTAGCGCCGAAGCTGATCCCTGCCCATGTCGGTGACCAGACGCTTTCCGCACAGCGCCAGCGTAATGTCCATCTCCTTGCGGATGATTTCCAGCGCCTTGGTAACCCCTTCCTTGCCGAGCGCGCCTAGGCCGTAAAGAAATGGCCGGCCGATATAGGTGCCCTTGGCGCCCAGGCAGAGCGCTTTCAACACATCCTGGCCGGAGCGGATGCCGCCGTCCATATGCACTTCTATTCTGTCGCCGACCGCATCGGCGATCTCTTCCAGCGCCATGATGGAGGACGATGCGCCGTCGAGCTGGCGCCCGCCATGATTGGAAACGATGATGGCATCGGCGCCGGTGTTGGCCGCCAGCAGCGCGTCCTCCTTGTCGAGGATGCCCTTGAGGATCAGTTTGCCACCCCAGCGCTCCTTGATCCAGGCGACGTCCTTCCACGACAGGTGCGGATCGAACTGCTCGGTCGTCCAGGACGACAACGAAGCCACGTCGCCGACGCCCTTGGCATGGCCGACGATGTTGCGGAAGGTACGGCGCTTCGTGCCAGCCATGCCCATCCACCAGCCAGGCCGCACAGCGATGTTGGCGATGTTGGCGAGCGTCATCTTGGGCGGCGCCGAAAGTCCGTTGCGGACATCCTTGTGGCGCTGGCCGAGGACCTGCAGGTCGAGCGTCAGCACCAGCGCCGAGCACTTCGCCGCCTTCGCCCGGTCGATCAAATTGAGGACGAAGTCCTTGTCGCGCAGCACATAGAGCTGGAACCAGAACGGTTTCTTCGTCACCGAGGCGACATCCTCGATCGAGCAGATGCTCATTGTCGAAAGCGTGAACGGCACGCCGAATTCCTCTGCCGCCTGCGCTGCCAGCATCTCGCCGTCGGCGTGCTGCATGCCGGTCAGGCCTGTCGGCGCCAGCGCCACCGGCATCGACACTTTCTGGCCGATCATGGTCGATTCCAGCGAGCGGTTGCTCATGTCGACCAGCACGCGCTGGCGGAACTTGATCTTCTGGAAGTCTTCCTCGTTTGCCCGGTAGGTGCTCTCGGTCCAGGCGCCGGAGTCGGCATAGTCGAAGAACATCTTGGGCACGCGACGGCGCGCGAGATCCTTGAGGTCTGCGATGGTCAGAATGTCGCTCATGATGGTCCCCGCTTGATCGAATTGATTAGGAGCGGCTGCGCGCTGGTTCGCTGCCGCCGGTTTCCGAGCGCTGCCTTAGCCTCAGCCGCGACACGCGTTGCCAGTCGCCGCTGCGCTCGGCTTCCGCCATCGAGCGCTCGACATAGGTCATGTGGTCCATCGCCGCCTGGCGGGCGGCGGCCGGATCACCAGCCCTGACCGCGGTGTGAATCGCCCGGTGCTGCGCCAGCAGCGCCTCTCGCGCGCCCGGCACGGTGAACACCAGCAGCCGGTTCTGGAACACGCCTTCCGATAAGAGGCGGTAGCAGGAGCGCAGCGTGTGCAAGAGCAGGATGTTGTGCGCGCATTCGCAGATCGCATGGTGGAATTCTACGTCGATTTCTGCCTCGTCGTCGAAGTCGCCGGTGCGATGCGCCTCATCCATGCGCGCCATGATGCGGTCGAGCAGGGCAAGGTCTTCGGGTGTGGCGCGCCGCGCGGCGTATTCGGCGGCTATGCCCTCGACCTCGCGGCGATACTCCAAATAGTCCGTCACCGCCTTGCGATGCGTCGAGATCAGATCCGCCACGGGCTTGGTAAACAACTGGCCGATAATGTCGGCGACATGCGTGCCGCCGCCGGCCTTGGTCGTCAGCAACCCACGTCCTTCGAGCGCCTTCAGCGCATCGCGCAGGATGGGCCGCGATACATCGAACTGGCGCGCCAGTTCGCGCTCGCCCGGCAGCCGGTCGCCGGTGCGCAGCACGCCTTCGAGGATGAGGCTTTCGATCTGCTGCACGACTTCGTCGGCGGTGCGCGAATGCTCGATCCTGGAGAAAATATCGCTCAAAGGCAGCGCCTGGGGGACGGAATGAATGTCGCGCAGATTAAAGCGTCTGTCGACAACTGGTCAAATTATTTATCCAATTCGTCTGGTTCGGTCGATTTTCGCATCGCGCCGGCATATCGCCTCGCGCTAAACTTTGCTGTTTACGTGCCTTGTCGATTGCCGCAAGACGGCACCATTGCACGAAGGGTCGAAACCAGGGGGACCAGACGTGTCGGACGAGACGTCCAATCTTGAATTCCAGCCGCGCAGCCAAGGCAGCGTCCTGGGCTTTCCGGCGCATGAAGGCCGGCCCGGCGCGCTCGGCGAGGTTCATGCCCGTCCGCATCCGCTCGTCGAGAAGCCGCGCGTCCTCGTCCAACTCTCCTTCATGACCGAGGGAGGCTCCGCGGTCGACCATGCCGTGCTTTCGGAACTGTCGCGCCGCCTCGGCATCGCGGCCCCCGAGCGTCATGCCCGCCACCACGCCATGAAATGGGGCAAGGGCACGCTGCGCTGGGAGCGGCATACGGAGTTCTCGACCTATCTCTGGGAAGGGCCGCTGGCCGAGAATGGCCGGGGGCAAGAGGATTCGCCGTTCGGCAATGGCTTTTCGCCGCCGGGAACCGTCATCTCGGGCATCCGGCTCGAGATCCGCAAGTGGACGCAGGCGAACGAGAGGCTGATCGCCGGCTTCGACCCGACCAGCCTCTGTCACTCGCTCGTCGAGCGCGGCAGCGCGGCTATTGTCACCGACTTCCGCCAAGACGGCGATGGCATGACCCGCATGCTGGTCCTTGATCGTGGTCTGACCCCGGCCAGCACCGGCGCGCTGTCGCAGCGGCTGATCGACATCGAGACCTACCGCACGCTTGCCATGCTCGGTTTGCCGCTGGCGCTCACCTTGTCCAGCCGCGCCCGCCGCATCGAGGACCGCTTGGCACAGACGACCCTGGAAATGAAGGTGGCCGAGACCCGCGACAGCCAGACGCTGCTCGCCGACCTGACGGAGCTTGCCGCCGAACTGGAGGCTGATGCCGCTTCCAGCCTTTACCGCTTCGGCGCCAGTCGCGCCTATGACGGCATCGTTACTGAAAGGCTCGAGGCACTGGATGAGGAGCCAGTGCAGGGCTACGACACCTGGGCGGGCTTTCTGCTGCGGCGCATGGCGCCAGCCATGCGCACCTGCCGCTCGGTCGAGGAGCGCCAGGCCAACCTGTCGCGAAAGCTGACCCGTGCCACCACGCTGTTGCGCACCTGGGTCGATGTCGAGGTCGAGAAGCAGAACCGCGACCTGCTCGCCTCGATGAACAACCGCGCCCGGCTGCAACTGCGCCTGCAGCAGACCGTCGAAGGGCTCTCGGTCGCCGCCGTCTCCTACTATGTGGTGGGCCTCATCGGCTATGTCGCCAAGGGCGCGTCGGTCTTTGGCCACGCCTTCGCGCCGGAGGTCGTTACCGCCGCATCGGTGCCGGTCGCCATCCTGCTCGTCTGGTGGGGCGTGCGCAGGGTCCGACAGATGCATTCCGAGCCGGCGAAGCATCCGGCCGAATAGACCGCGCCAAGCTTCGAAGCGCGATAGATGTGCAGCGGCAGATTGCCGCTGCGGAAGCCTTGCTTGCATCCGCCCCCGGATGCCATCAAAGCAAGGTTTGCAACAAATGTCGCTAGCTGGTAAATCATTTTTACCAGTTGAGTGGAGGAAGCGCCGATGTCCGGCCTTGCCATGCCCAAGCCAAACGCCGAGACTCTGCGCCGGCGAAGCGAAATCGTCGCCGACATGCGCATCATTGTGCCGGGCGAGGGCGTGGTCGACGCGGCCAATGAAATGCGGGCCTTCGAAAGTGATGGCCTGACCGCCTACCGGCAAGTGCCGCTGGTGGTGGTCCTGCCCGAGACGGTGGCGCAGGTTTCCCGTCTGCTGAGATACTGCAACGACCGCAACATCCGCGTCGTGCCGCGGGGATCCGGCACCTCGCTGTCGGGCGGCGCGCTGCCGCTGGAAGACGCGGTTCTGCTCGTCATGAGCCGGTTCAATCGCATCCTCAAGATCGATTTTCCCAACCGCATCGTTGTCGCCCAGCCCGGCGTCACCAATCTCGGCATCACGTCAGCCGTCGAGCAGGAGGGCTTTTACTACGCCCCCGATCCATCCTCCCAGATCGCCTGCTCGATCGGCGGCAACGTCGCGGAGAATTCCGGCGGCGTGCACTGCCTGAAATACGGCCTCACCGCCAACAATGTGCTTGGCATCGAGATGGTGCTGATGAGCGGCGAGGTGGTGCGGCTCGGCGGCGGCCACCTCGATGCGGAAGGCTATGACCTGCTCGGCGTCATGACCGGTTCGGAAGGTCTGCTGGGCGTCGTCACCGAGGTCACCGTGCGCATCCTGAAAAAGCCGGAGACGGCGCGGGCGCTGCTGATCGGCTTTCCGACCAGCGAGCAGGGCGGCCAGTGCGTCGCCGACATCATCGGCGCCGGCATCATCCCGGGCGGCATGGAAATGATGGACCGGCCGGCGATCCATGCCGCGGAGGATTTCGTCCATGCCGGTTATCCCCTCGATGTCGAGGCGCTGCTGATCGTCGAACTCGACGGGCCGGGCGTCGAGGTCGATCATCTCATTACGGCGGTCGAGGCGATCGCCATTCGCAACGGCTCGACCACCTGCCGCATCTCGCAGTCCGAGCAGGAGCGGCTGAGTTTTTGGGCCGGCCGCAAGGCGGCCTTCCCCGCCGTTGGCCGCATCTCGCCCGATTACTACTGCATGGACGGCACGATCCCACGCAAGGAGTTGCCGCGCGTGCTGGCCGGCATGCGCCAGCTGTCGCAAAAATATGGGCTCGGAGTCGCCAATGTCTTTCACGCCGGCGACGGCAATCTGCATCCCCTGATTCTTTATGACGCCAACGTGCCTGGTGAACTCGACAAAGCCGAAAGCTTTGGCGCTGACATTCTGAGGCTTTGTGTCAAGGTCGGTGGCGTGCTCACCGGCGAACATGGCGTCGGGGTCGAGAAGCGCGACCTGATGCCGGAAATGTTCACCCAGGTCGATCTCGACCAGCAAATGCGCGTCAAGTGCGCCTTCGATCCCAACCATCTGCTCAATCCCGGAAAGGTGTTCCCGCAACTGCGCCGCTGCGCCGAACTGGGGCGCATGCATGTGCATCGCGGGCAGGTGGCGTTTCCCGACATTCCGAGGTTTTGAGCTGATGGGGCCTCGGAACCAGGTGCGACTATGACCATCTTCACCCCCGCCACCTCAGCCGAAGTCCTCTCCACCGTTGCCTGGGCGGCGGCGGAGGAGACGTCGCTCGAAATTCTCGGCCACGGCTCCAAGCGCGGCATCGGCCATCCGTTGCAGACCGAGCACACGCTCGACCTGTCGAAACTCTCGGGCGTGACCCTCTATGAACCCGCGGAACTGGTGCTGTCGGCCAAGTCAGGCACGCCGCTGGCCGAGATCGAAAGGCTGCTGGTTGAAAACGGCCAGCAACTCGCCTTCGAGCCGATGGACTACGGCCCGCTGCTCGGCGGCGAGCCGGGCAAAGGTACCATCGGCGGCGTGCTCGGCGCCAACCTGTCCGGTCCGCGCCGGCTGAAGGCGGGCGCCGCGCGCGATCATATCCTTGGCATCAATGTCGTCTCCGGCCGGGGCGAGACCTTCAAATCGGGCGGCCGCGTGGTCAAGAATGTCACCGGCTACGACATGTCGAAGCTGATGGCCAACAGCTGGGGCACGCTATCCGTCTTTACCGACGTCACTTTCAAGGTGCTGCCTGCGGCCGAGACCGAAGTCACGCTCGCTGTCCGTGGCCTGCTCGATGATGCAGCCTGCGCCGCCATGGCCTTGGCCCTTGGTTCCAGCGCGGAAGTGTCGAGCGCTGCCCATCTGCCGGAGCGCATCGCCGCCCGCGTTGCCGGCGGGATGCTCGGCAGTGAAGCCGCCACGCTGCTGCGCGTCGAGGGCTTTGGCCCCTCCGTTGCCTATCGCATCACCGCGCTGAAGACCCTGCTCGGCAAGGCCGGGCCGCTGGAGGAAATTTCCGGTGAGACCTCCAAGGCAATCTGGCGCGACGTGCGCGATATCAGGCCCTTCGTTGATGGCAGCGAGAAGCCGGTCTGGCGGGTCTCGATGACGCCCGCCCGCGGGCACCTGATGGTTCTGACTCTACGCATGCAGGCCGCCGTCAGTGCCTTCTACGACTGGCAGGGCGGGTTGGTGTGGCTGCGCATGGAGGAGGGTGATCCCGAAGCCACCCTGCTTCGCGGACTGTTGCGGGAACATGGCGGCGGCCACGCGACGTTGGTGCGCGCCGCCCCCGCCCATCGTTCCGCCCTGCCGGTGTTCGAGCCGCAGGCGCCGGCGCTTGCAGCGCTCAGCCATCGCCTGAAACAGGAATTCGACCCGAAGAACATCCTCAATCCCGGCCGCATGGCCTAGGACATCAGAGATGCAGACCAATTTTTCGCCCGCCCAGCTTGCCGACCCTGACGTCGCCGAGTCCGAAAAGATCCTGCGCAAATGCGTGCATTGCGGTTTCTGCACCGCCACCTGCCCAACTTACGCAACGCTTGGCAACGAGCTCGATTCACCGCGCGGGCGCATCTACCTGATCAAGGACATGCTGGAAAACGGCCGTCCCGCCGACAAGGAAATCGTCACCCATATCGACCGCTGCCTGTCCTGCCTGGCCTGCATGACCACCTGTCCTTCGGGCGTGAACTACATGCATCTGGTCGACCATGCGCGGGCCCATATCCAGGAAACTTACAAGCGGCCGCGGCTCGACCGGCTGACCCGCGCCATGCTGGCCTTCGTGCTGCCCTATCCCCAGCGCTTCCGCGCCGCGCTCAAGCTTGCGAGGCTGGGCAAGCCGTTTATCGGCCTGTTCGAAAAAGCCCCGGCGCTGAAGCCGCTCGCCGCAATGCTCAAGCTCGCGCCTGCATCGATCCCCGCGGCCTCGCCAATGGCCTTGCCGGGTGTCCATGCCGGGCCGGGGGCGAAAAAGGGCCGCGTCGCCATCCTGACCGGCTGCGCGCAATCGGTGCTCGACCCCGCCATCAACGACACCACCATCTCGCTGCTGACACGGCTCGGTGTCGAGGTTGTGGTGCCGCCGGGCGAGGGCTGCTGCGGCGCGCTGGTCCATCACATGGGGCGGGAGGAAGCCGCCCTTGCCTCGGCTAGGCGGAATGTCGATGCCTGGACGCGTTCCATTGAGCGGGGCGGGCTCGACGCCATCGTCATCACCGCATCGGGCTGCGGCACGACGATCAAGGACTACGGCTTCATGCTGCGGCTCGATCCGGCCTATGCCGACAAGGCCGCGCGCGTGTCGGCGCTGGCCAAGGACATCACCGAATATCTGGCAAGTCTCGAGCTCCCTGAACCGGTGCGCAAGCCGGGCACGGTGGTCGCGTATCATTCGGCCTGCTCGATGCAGCACGGCCAGAAGATCACCCGCGAGCCGAAGGAGCTGCTCGCCAAGGCCGGTTTCATTGTGCGCGAGCCGCGCGAAGGCCATCTCTGCTGCGGCTCGGCCGGCACCTACAATATCCTGCAATCCGAGATTTCGGCTAGGCTGCGCGATCGTAAGGTGAAAAATATCGAGGCGACTGGCGCTTCGATCGTCGCCACCGGCAATATCGGCTGCATCACGCAGATCGCATCCGCCGCCAGCATGCCGGTGGTGCACACGATCAAACTGCTCGACTGGGCCTATGGCGGGCCGAGGCCGGATGGCATTTTGGATGAGAGCCTGGTCGCGGCGGAGTAGGCCGGGCGCTACTCCGCAGCCAGCCTGTCCGCCACACCGTATGTCGCCTGATAGAGCGCGCGCTGGCGGCTGAGCGCGACCATGGTATTTCGCAGCAGGATCGCCACCGTCAGCGGACCGACGCCTCCCGGCACCGGCGTGATCCACGAGGCCACTTCCTTGACGCTGTCGGTGTCGACGTCGCCGACGATGCGGCTCGTGCCGTCCGGTCCGATCTCCGAATTGATGCCGATGTCGATGACGGCGGCACCTGGCTTGACCATATCGGCCTTGATCAGCCGCGGCTTGCCGACGGCGACGAACAGCGCGTCCGCGCGCCGCGCATGGGCGGCGACCGACCGTGTCATATGATGGCAGACCGTCACCGTCGCGCCCTCGCTCATCAGCAGGAAGGCGATCGGCTTGCCGACGATTTCCGAATGGCCGACGATGACCACTTCCAGCCCCTTGAGATTGAGGCCGGTTTCCTTGAGCAGTTCGACCGAGGCGGCCGCCGTGCAAGGCGCTAGATCGAGCTGGTTGTAGACGATGTTGCCGATCGAGGCCGGATGCATGCCCTCGACGTCCTTCAGCGGATGCACGGCCGCCTGCAGCATCTTGATCGGGATATGCGCGGGAACCGGCCGCTGGATGATGATGCCGGTGACACGCGGATCGGCATTCAGCCCATGGATGGCTGCTTCGAGTTCACCTGAGGTGATTGTGGCGGGAAAGCGCCGTTCCTCGAAATCGATGCCGGCAAGTTGAGCCTTGGCACGCTGGTTGCGCACATAGACATCGACGGCATCGGTATCGCCGACGGTGATCGAGATCAGTTTGGGCGGAAAGCCCTCGGCCTTGGCAATGGTCGCGTCCTCGCGCACGGCGGCGATGATGCGCTGGGCAACCGGGCCGCCCCTGAGATAACGGCTGTCGTCGGACAGGGACATGGGTCGAAACCTTTGGTGGGGAAATTGTGCACTGCAATAGCAGAGCATGGCCCGGAAATCAGCCCTGAAAACGAAACACCGTGCCTCCGGGGCGACCTGTCGCACCGTGAAACGAAAAGGGCAGCCCGGTTACCCGTGCTGCCCTCTCGTGACTGGCCGTATCCCCACACGACCCGTCCCCCGCTAAGTCGTTGCCAGTCTAAGCACGTCCTGCAAAACTGCGCTATGGCTTGAGGGCAACAGTGCGCCAAAACCTGCTCAGTACTGCTTAACCGGCTGATTCGATGCCACTATATCACCTCGACGGTGGTTCCGACATTGACCCGCTCGTAAAGGTCGACCACGTCCTCGTTGCGCATCCGGATGCAACCCGATGATACAGCGCCGCCGATCGTCCAGGGCTGGTTGGTGCCATGAATTCGGTACTCGGTCGTGCCGAGATAGAGCGCGCGCGCGCCGAGCGGGTTTTCCATGCCGCCGGCCAGATAGGTCGGCAGGTAGCGGCCCTTGGCCGCTTCGCGCTTGATCATCTCGGCCGGCGGACGCCAGTCCGGCCAGACGCGCTTGTTGGTGATCTTGTGCGTGCCCGACCATTCGAAGCCGGGCTTGCCGGTGCCGACGCCGTAGCGCCGCGCCTTGCCGTTTTTCTCGACTAGGTAGAGGAAATTCTGCGTGGTATCGATGACGATGGTGCCCGGCTTCTGGGCGCCGTCATAGGCGACTTCCTGCGGCAGGTAGACGGGGTTGATCTGCCGGCGCATGACCATGCGTTTGGCCGGCGCCTGCACGGCGGCCGTCTGTACGCTGTCGGGCTGTGCCGGCTGCAGGGTGCGTTGGCGCGGCTGCTGCACGGCCTGTCGGTTCTGCCGCACGATTCCCGGTGCATGGCCGAGCTGCAGCACCCAAGGCGCGGAAAGGTCGGGGCTCACCATCACCGGTGGCCTGTCGGCATAACGGTCATTGGCGGTTGAGGGCGTGACGCCGGCGGCAAACACAGCCACGGCGCCGAGCAAGGGAAACAGAATTCTCTTCATCGGGAAGGCACCTTGATCGTCTAATACGCCGGGCAAGAACACTCCCGGCTTGCGCGATCATTGGCGGCGAGCACCAACCGAAACATGAATCGGAATGCGTAAAATGCCGTTCTGCCAGTAAACTCTTTGGTGTGGTTACCGCCCGGTTCAGGAATCTGGTAAAGCCACGGTAAAGACAGCGCGCAAGCGCGTTAACGGATGGACTTCTTGGATGAGCAATGAAAACACCGGCCTGCTTGCCGGTCCTGACGGTGTCGTCCGGTGCTTCTGGCATGGCAATCTGCCCGATTACCTGCATTATCATGACCATGAATGGGGCCGGCCAGTGGCCGACGACCGCAGGCTGTTCGAGAAGATCTGCTTGGAAGGGTTTCAGTCGGGTCTGTCGTGGCTGACCATTTTGCGGAAGCGGGAGAATTTTCGCGAGGCCTTCGCTGGCTTCGACTTCGACAAGGTCGCCGCCTTCAACGAACGGGATGTCGAGCGCCTGCTCGGCAACGCCGGCATTATCCGCCATCGCGGCAAGATCGTCTCGACCATCAACAACGCCAAACGCGCCCGCGAGATGGTGGATGAGTTCGGCTCGCTGGCCGCCTGGTTCTGGAAGTTCGAACCCGGCAAGGAGGAGCGGCCCAAGAACGTCGACCTCGCCCATCTGCGCGCCAACCCGACCACCGCGGTCTCGGTGCGCATATCGAAGGAGCTGAAGAAGCGCGGCTGGAGCTTCGTTGGCCCGACCACGGTCTACGCCTTCATGCAGGCGATGGGCCTCGTCAACGATCACCTCGAAGGCTGCGTCTGCCGCAAGGGGGTCGAGAAGGAACGGAAGGCTTTCCAGCGGCCGAAATAGCCGCGGACAGCTCAGGTGCCGTTGGCGCTGGCGAGGAACAGCCCGGCGACGATTGCCGCCACCGTGGCGACCGTCGGATAGATCACCAGCAGACCGGTCACCAAGGTGTCGCGCAGGGAAGGCTCGTTGCTGGTGCCTGCCGGCACATCGAACGGCCCGGCTGCCTGGCCATCTATCTTCGGTGCATGGGTGCCCGCCGGGCGCAGGCGCGTCGGCACTTCGCCGGCCTCGCTGTGGGCATCAAATTCCGTTGCGCTGGTCATGTCCCGAACCCCTTCGTTTCGGTGCGCTATATCGGCCGCGATTGTGTCGGCACGATGCCGCGCTCGTGGCCGCATTGTTTCATTTGTGGTGCGGTTTTGTTTCAAAGGGGTTCGACTGTTGCCGCGCTCGTCGGAGATGGCGCCGGGTGCCGACCCTTGCTGCTCCGGGCCTCTTCGGTTAGGACACGCCCGTTGCGAAAATCGCAACATCGTTGACCTCTAGACACTCCACGAAAACACCGAGCGAAATCCCATGGCCGACAAATCGGAAAAGACGAAAGCGCGGCTGCCGCGCGGGTTTGCCGACCGTAGCGCCGAGGATATCCGCGCCGTCGAGAAGATGATGGCGACGATCCGCTCGGTTTATGAGCTCTATGGCTTCGAACCGGCCGACCAGCCGCTGATCGAATATACCGATGCGTTGGGCAAATTCCTGCCCGATCAGGACCGGCCGAACGAAGGCGTATTCTCTTTCCAGGACGACGACGACCAATGGCTGTCGCTGCGCTACGACCTGACCGCGCCGACCGCGCGCTTCGTCGCCGAGAATTTCGAACGCCTGCCAAAACCCTACCGCAGCTACCGTTCCGGCTGGGTGTTCCGCAACGAAAAGCCCGGGCCCGGCCGCTTCCGCCAGTTCATGCAGTTCGACGCCGACACGATCGGTACGCCGGGCGTCGCGGCCGACGCCGAGATGGCGATGATGATGGCCGACGTGATGGAAGCGCTCGGCATCAAGCGCGGCGACTACGTCATCCGCGTCAACAACCGCAAGGTGCTGGACGGTGTGCTCGAGGCGATCGGTCTTGGCGGCGAGGAAAATGCCGGACGAAGGCTGACGGTGCTGCGCGCCATCGACAAGCTCGACAAGCTCGGTCCGGACGGCGTCCGGCTTCTGCTTGGCCCGGGGCGTTGGGACGGCGGCAAGGAAGGCGAGGGCGACTTCGCCAAGGGCGCCGGGCTGAATGACACCCAAGCGCAGGCTGTTCTTATGGCGACAGCGCGAAATGTGCAGGCGGGCCAGGATGCCAGCGTCAGCGGGAACGCGGTCTACCAGGGGGGCGTTGGCGAACTCGCGACCATCGAAGCGCTGGTCAGGGCTGCCGGATATGCCGAGGACCGCATCGCCATGGATCGTTCAGTCGTGCGCGGCCTCGAATATTATACCGGCCCAGTCTTCGAGGCCGAGCTTCTGGCCGAAATCCCCAACGAGGACGGCCAGATCGTGCGGTTCGGCTCGGTCGGCGGCGGCGGCCGCTATGACGGTCTGGTCTCGCGCTTCCGTGGCGAACCGGTGCCGGCGACCGGTTTTTCCATCGGCGTCAGCAGGCTGATGACGGCGCTGAAAAATCTCGGCAAGCTCGACAGCGCCGACGTGATCGCGCCGGTTGTCGTGCTGGTCATGGACAAGGACACCGAAAGCCTCGGCCGCTACCAGAAGATGGTTGGCGAATTGCGCGCCGCCGGCATTCGCTCCGAAATGTATCTCGGAGGCGCCGGCATGAAGGCGCAGCTCAAATATGCCGACCGGCGCGGTTGTCCCATCGCCGTCATTCAGGGCGGCGACGAGCGGGCCAAGGGCGAATTGCAGATCAAGGACCTGATCGAAGGTGCGCGCATGTCGGCGGAGATCACCGATAACGCGGAATGGCGTGCCTCGCGCCCGGCGCAGGTGACGGTGGCGGAAGGCGAACTGGTCGCCGAGGTGAAGAAGATTTTGGCTGCGCAGGCTGCCGATCGTGTGAAGGGTGGCGCGTCGCGCCCATCCAGTCCATGACCACCACCCGCTACCCCGCAATATCAGCCGACATCATCACCCTCTTCGCCGCGCGCGACACGCATGCGGTGGAAGTCGCGGTGCTGCAGCCGGCCGATCCCTTCCTCGACATGGCCGGCGAGGATCTGCGCCGCCGCATTTTCCTGACCGAAAGCGAAACCGGGCAGACGCTCTGCCTGCGGCCCGAATTCACCATCCCCGTCTGCCTCGACCACATAGCCAGCCAAGCCGGCACGCCGCGCCGCTATTCCTATCTGGGCGAGGTGTTTCGCCAGCGCCGCGAGGGCGGCAATGAGTTCTTCCAGGCCGGCATCGAGGATCTCGGCGACCGCGACACGGCCGAAGCCGATGCACGCTCGGTCGCCGACGCCCATGCGTTGCTGTCGCTAGTGCTGCCTGGCCAGTCGCTGGCGGTCACGCTTGGCGACCAGGCTATTTTCGAGGCCGTGCTGGCGGCGCTCGGCCTGCCGCGCGGCTGGCGCATGCGGCTGGCCCGCGCCTTCGGCTCGGCGCCTATGCTGGAGGCAGCACTCGCCGATCTCGCCAACCCGCCGCGCAACAGCCAGCTCTCCGGGCCGGTCGCGGCGCTTGTCCTCGATGGCGATCTGGAGCGTCTTTCCCAGCATATTGCCGGCGGCATGGAGGAAGCCGGCTTGTCGGAATCGGCCGGGCGCGCGCCGTCGGATATCGCGCGGCGGCTGATCGAGAAGGCCGAGTTGCGCAGCGTGCGGCTGTCGAACGAGGCTTTCGCGGCGCTGAAAGGTTTTCTGGCGATCGACGTGCCGCTCGATGGCGCGGCCCAGGTGTTGGAAACCTTCGCGGCCGGCGCCGGACTTTCGCTGGGTGCGGCGCTGGAAAAATTCTCGGCCCGCGCCAAGGCGATGGAGGCGCATGGCTTGCCTTCCGAAAAAATCCGCTACGACGCCGCTTTCGGCCGTCCGCTCGACTACTACACCGGTGTCGTCTTCGAAATCGCGGCCGCCAACGGCGAGCGCGCCCTGGCCGGTGGCGGGCGCTACGACCGGTTGCTGACGCTGCTCGGCGCCAAGACCGCGATCCCCGGCGTCGGCTTTTCGGTGTGGCTCGACCGCATCGAGGCGTTGCGGGGGGTGGCATCATGATCACGCTCGCCGTTCCCTCGAAGGGTAGGCTCAAGGAGCAGGCGCTGGAGGTGTTGGCCAAGGCCGGCCTCGCCGTCAGCCTGCCCGGCGACGAGCGTAAGTATCACGCCCGCGTCGAGGGCCTGGACAATGTCGAAGTGCTCTTCCTGTCGGCCTCCGAAATATCGGGCGAAATAGGCCAGGGCGCGGTCGATCTCGGCATCACCGGCGAGGACCTGGTGCGGGAAAGTCTCGCCGACTGGGAAGCGCGGGCCGAGATCGTCGCCCGCCTCGGCTTCGGCCATGCCGATGTCGTGGTCGCGGTGCCCGAGATCTGGCTCGATGTCGACACCATGGCCGATCTCGACGATGTCGCCGCCGACTTCCGGCAGCGCCATGGCCGCAGGCTGCGGATTGCGACCAAATATTGGCGGCTGACGCAGCGGTTCTTCTCCCAAAAGCACGGTATTCAGGTCTATCGCATCGTCGAGAGCCTCGGCGCCACGGAGGGCGCGCCGGCGGCCGGCCTTGCCGACGTCATCGTCGACATCACCAGCACGGGCTCGACGCTGCGCGCCAACCATCTCAAGGTGCTGGGCGATGGCGTGGTCCTGAAATCGCAGGCCTGTCTGGTCGCGTCAAGGAAGATACGTGCAGCTGCCGACGACGCCGTTTTGCGCGACATCGTCGCGAAAATGGCGGCAGCGGTCGCATAGCGATCCTCAGGGAAGGGGCTCCAGGACCATCGATGGGATTTCCAGCATCCCGGCAGGCTGATAGGTTCGGCCAGTCTTCGGAGGAGCCAGCGATGCCGGTCAATCTCGACGAACTCAAGAACGCCACCAATCTGCGCGGACGCGGCGCGCGCGCCGGCAGCGTTTTTATTGCACCGGTCGATGGCAGGGCGCATGTCTCGGGCGATCGCAAAGTGCCGTTGCTCGACAAGACCATTCCTGAGCATTTCTCCGACACCGTCAGCAAGTACGGCACGCTCGATGCCGCTGTGTTCGTCGGCCAGGACAAGCGCTTCACGTGGAGCGAATTGTCGGACACGGTGGATGCGCTGGCCGCCGGCTTCTTGGCGCTCGGCCTCCAGAAGAGTGACCGGATCGGCATCTGGGCGCCCAACCGCTGGGAATGGCTGGTGACGCAGTTCGCCACCGCCCGCATCGGCCTGATCCTGGTCAACATCAATCCGGCCTACCGGCTGACCGAGCTGGAATATGCCCTGAACAAGGTTGGCTGCAAGGCACTGGTGACGGCGGCGAGCTTTAAGACATCGGACTATCTCGGCATGATCGAGACTCTGGCGCCGGAGATCGCCACGGCGACACCCGGCAAGCTGAAGGCCGTGAAATTGCCGGCGCTCAGGATCGTCATCCGTATGGGCGAAGAGAACTCGCCAGGCATGTTCAATTTCGGCGACGTGCTGGCCATGGCCGGTCGCGACGAGCATGATAGCCTTGACCGCATCTCGGAAGGGCTGAAGCCGGGCGATGCAATAAACATCCAGTTCACCTCAGGCACGACAGGCGCACCCAAGGGCGCGACGCTCACCCATCTCAACATCGTCAACAACGGCAATTTCGTCACCTCGGCCATCAAGCTCACTGTCGACGACCGGCTCTGCATCCCGGTGCCGCTCTATCACTGCTTCGGCATGTCGATGGGCACGATGGGCTGTGTGTCGAAGGGTGCGACCATGGTTTTCCCCTGCGAGGGGTTCGATTCGGGCCTGACGCTGAAGGCGATCGCGCGGGAGCGCTGCACCGGCCTCTACGGCGTGCCGACCATGTTTGTCGGCATGCTCGACCATCCGGATTTCCCGACCTTCGATCTCTCCAGCCTACGCACGGGCATCATGGCCGGTTCGCCATGCCCTGTCGAGGTGATGAAGAAGGTGGTGTCGCTCATGCACATGGCTGAAGTGACCATCGCCTACGGCATGACCGAGACCAGT
Source organism: Mesorhizobium sp. LNHC209A00 (assembly GCF_000502915.1). Taxonomy (NCBI): domain Bacteria; kingdom Pseudomonadati; phylum Pseudomonadota; class Alphaproteobacteria; order Hyphomicrobiales; family Phyllobacteriaceae; genus Mesorhizobium; species Mesorhizobium sp. LNHC209A00. The sequence goes on along the minus strand of NZ_AYWT01000004.1, from coordinate 498,264 downwards.
CCGGTCTCGTTCCAGAGCAGCACCGACGATCCGCTGGAAAAGCGTGTCTCGACTGTCGGGCGCATCCACCCGCATGTCGAGGTCAAGGCGATCGACGCCGACGGCGCCACCGTTGCGGTCGGCGCGCCGGGCGAGCTTTGTACGCGCGGCTATTCGGTGATGAAGGGCTATTGGGACGACGACGAAAAGACCCGCGAGGCGATCGATAGCGATGGCTGGATGCACACCGGCGACCTCGCCACCATCGATGCCGAGGGCTATTGCAACATTGTCGGCCGCGTCAAGGACATGGTCATTCGCGGCGGTGAGAACGTCTATCCCAGAGAGGTCGAGGAATTCCTCTACCGCCATCCCAAGGTGCGGGAAGTGCAGGTCTTCGGCATCCCGGACGCCAAATATGGGGAGGAGCTGTGCGCCTGGATCGTCTTGAAGCCGAGCCAGATCGCCACCGAGCAGGAGATCAAGGCCTTCTGCGCAGGCCAGATCGCCCATTACAAGGTCCCGCGCCACATTCGCTTCCGCACGGAATTGCCGATGACGGTGACCGGCAAACCGCAGAAATTCCTGATGCGTCAGGCGATGGTCGAGGAACTCGGGCTGGTGGCGCAGAAGACGGCGTGAGGCCGGATCAACCGTGTCGCACAAGCTCGCCGATAGCGTCGAGCAGCGCCTGTCGGTCGCCGGCCCAGAACCAGTGGTCGTCGCCGTCGACCTCGATGAACCGCGCGCCCGGAATCCTGGACGCGAGGAACCGCCCGGCCTCGATGCGCACGGCGCGGTCGCCGGAACGGTGGAGGATCATCGTCGGGGCGGAGACCTTTTCCAGGAGGTGACGGACATCGGCGTCCCGCAACGCCTCGAGCAGCCCTGCGAGCGCGCCGGGACTGGAGGCTGCCCTCAGCAATCCGGCCCACCAGGTCCTCGCCTGACGGTCGCCAGCGAGGCTCGGGGCGAAGGTTTCGATTTCCGCCGGGCCACCCCAGCCCGCCAGCAGGCGTTGCTTCCACAGATCATACTGCGCGACGGTCAAGGCGTGGGGATAGTCAGGTGCGCGGCTGCCCTTCGCGAGCGAGCCCCACAAGACAAGGCCCGTCAGCCGATCGGGATGCTGGACCGCAAAACGGATACAGCCTGGCCCACCCTCCGACGCGCCGACCAGCAAGGCCCGGCGGCTGCCGGCCGCGTTCATGACCGCCAGAATATCCTGCGCCGTCGCCTCGACCGTGGGGCGGGCACCGGCTCGGTCGGAAAGCCCCATGCCGCGCCGGTCGAAGAGGATCAGGCGACCCAGGCGCGAAACCGCGGTCAGCCAGGCGCGGCAACCCGGGTCTTCCCAGATACGCTCGACATGCGAAATGAAGCCGGGAACAAGCACGATGTCCGTCGGGCCGCTGCCAAGGACCTGGTACGCGATGTGGATGCCGCCCACTGCGACATAGCGCGTCCTGGGCACATCCAGGGCGGCGTCCTGAGTTGGCCGGCTCAGCATGGCAAGCGTGGCGGGGTCCGGCGCTACACCGAGTTCGTCCCGCAAGAGCCGGATGCACGTGCCGATCTGCCGCTCGGCCGCCGCCCTGTCCCCGGCCGCCAGATGGGCACGGGTCAGATGTCGGTGCGCGCTTTCGCTCAAGGGGTCGAGTGCTGCCAGCCGTGTCGCGTGAACGACCGCGCCGCGAGGCTGGCCGTCGGCCATCTTGGCGTCGACCAGCCGCTCCAGCGCCTGCACCAGGCGGCCGCGCAACGTCTCTCGCCGAAAGAAGACCCATTCCTCGAATTGCGGACAGTCCGGCAGCGAGAAGCCGGCGAGATAATCGTCTTTGTAGATCTCGGCTGCCTTGTCGAGTGCGCCGGAGTTGCAGGCCTGCTCGAAAATCCTGGTGTCGATCTCGGCGGACAACGCCGGGTGCAGGCTTAGCGAGACGCCTGTGGCGACGATGATCTCGCTGCCGAACGCGATGCGGATTTTGTACAGCGTACGTCGAAGGCGGGCGCGTGTGGCCTGCTCGTCGGCTTCTGGCCATAATAACGTGGCGGCGACCTCGCGCGCCACCGGCCCGCTGGCCTCGGCGAGATAGATGAGGAGGGCTGCCGCCTTGCGCAGGGCGAGTTCCACCCGCCGGCCGTTCAAGCGGAACTCCGGAAAACCCAGAAATCGGAATTCCAATCGCTCCATCGATCCGACCACGGCCATGCAGGGACGTTGAGGGGACGCCGGCCTTCTATCCATTCCCACGGCATCGGGCCGATCGGGCCCGATCATGAGACTCCCTTGGAGCGAGAAATGTCACTGGTCAATACTCTCACCCGCCCTGTCGGTACCGCCAACACACGGCAAGGAGGCTGAGACATGTGCCAATCCTGTCTCTCCTGGTACGCGCGCTGCATTGCTCCCTACCTCGTCCACGCCGGCTGTTCGGCCCACGCTTTCACGGACATGCGAAGGCGTCTGATCCCGCGGGCGGGGGGCGTCGTCGTCGAAGTCGGTTTCGGCTCCGGCCTGAACCTTCCCTATTACGACGCCGCCAGGGTGAAGCGGCTGGTCGGCGTCGATCCCGATGGCACGATGCTGGGCCTTGCCGAACCGAAGAGCCGTTCCATGCCATTCGATGTCGACTGCATCCGGGCCAGTGGTGAAAGGCTGCCCTTGGCCGACAGCTTCGCCGACACGGTGGTCGTCACCTATGCCTTCTGCACCATTCCGGACCCCGAGGCGGCGCTGACCGAGATCCGGCGCATCCTCAAGCCCACGGGCCGGCTGATCTTCATCGAGCACGGCCAGGCCGAAGGGCCGCGTTGCCGCCGGTGGCAAGAGCGTCTGAACCTGATATGGGGCCGGCTCGCCGGGGGTTGCCACCTCAATCGCGATCCATTGCACCTGATCCGGACGGCGGGCTTTCAAACCGTCGAAGCGCAGCGCGAGCGGTTCCAGCTACCCTTCTGGCAGTTGGGAAGTCACCATGCCGGCATTGCGATACCCCTAGCGGGTTGACTGGACAGGTCGTCCGCTAACGCCGTCCGCGCCGAATTTCCGCCGGCCGTGGCGCCGAACCCGGCTCCTGCACCAGCGGCCCCAGCAGCACCTCGCCGAACAGTGGCTGGTAGCTGCGGCGCACCGCCGGGTCCTCCTTGAAGGACAGCGCACACTGCCCGATCTGGTGGAAATAGGTGATGCGGGCCCTGACCAGGCTTTCGTCCTCCGGATAACCCATGGCGCGGAAGGAGCGGATCAGGAGTTCGATGCGCAGGTTGACCTCCCGCGCCAGCTTTTTCGAAGTTCGTGACCAGTCGCGCACGGCGAGGTCGAGCAGGGGACTGAACGGCGTGTCGGCTTGGCCGACAAGGTCGACCGCTATCCCCGCGAATTGTCCGGGGGCCAGCAGCAGCGTGTCGTGATCGCACGCGCCCTGGCGATGATGCCCAAGGTGCTGCTCTTCGACGAGCCGACCTCGGCGCTCGATCCGGACTGGTCGGCGAAGTCCTGCAGGTCATGCGCGACCTTGCCGTGAGCGGCATGACGATGGTCGTCGTTACCCACGAGGTCGGCTTTGCCCGCGAGATCGGCGACCAGCTCGTTTTCAGGGACGGCGGCGTGATCGTCGAAGGTGGCGCGCCGCGCGAGATGATCGCCAACCCGGCGTCGCCGCGCACCCGCGAGTTCCTGTCGCGGGTGCTGTAACGAGCGTTAGGGCAACCTCTCAGGCCGGCAACAGCACCGGGCCTAGTCCCCGAATAATCTTGGCTAGCTCGACGCATTCGCCGTGCCGCGCATTGTTGCTTCGCCAGGCTAGGCAGATCATGCGCTGCGGCATCGGCTCCTGGAACGGCACGATTTTGAGGTCGGGGATGGTGCCGGCGGGGCCAGTCGCCATTTCGGGGATGAGCGTGACGCCGAGCCCGTGCGCCACCATCTGCAGGAGCGTGGTCAGGCTGGTGGCGCCATAGCTTGCCATCGCCACCGGCCGCACATTGCCGCAGACGGCCAGCGCCTGTTCGCGCAGGCAATGGCCTTCTTCCAGCAGCATCAGTCTTTCCAGCGCTGGGCTCTCGGGTGGAACCGGCGGCGAGGCAAAGGCCGGATCGTCCGACGGCACGGCCAGGAAGAACCGGTCGGGAAAGAGCGCCTCGGTGATCAGTCCTGGATGGTCGAGCGGAAGCGCGGCGATGAAGGCGTCGAGTTTTCGCGATGCGGTGTCCTCGACCAGGGAGGTGGTTACCGCCTCGCGCAGCTCGAGCAGTAAGGCCGGGAAATGCTTCTTCAGTTCGGGCAAGGCGCGCGGCAGAAGATAGGGCGCGATAGTCGGGATGATGCCCAGCCGGAAGCGTCCCTCCATGGCCGTGCGGCCGCGCCTGGCCGTCGTTTCCACGTCACGTATGTCAGCCAGGATGCGCTCGATACGCGGCAACAGGGCGATCGCTTCGTCCGTCATGCGCACCGACTTGCCGCCGCGTTCGAACAGCCGGCAGTTCAGCCGTTGCTCCATTTCGGCGATCTGGGAGGAAAGCGCCGGCTGGCTGACGCCGGCAAGTTTCGCCGCACGCCCGAAATGCAGCGTCTGCGCCAGCGCGTCGAAATAATGCATCTGGCGAACTGTCAATCCGATCATACGGTCAAGGCCATCATAAGGAAATCCTATCGAAATAAACAGGAAAGACAATTTGTTTTTATCATCGGCGTGGCCTAGGCTGGAATGGTTCCAGATTGGCGCGGGCCGCTGGCCGCCCCCAAAATCTCGGCAAAAAATCAAACTCGGCAATCAAACCTCGGCAAAATTGGAGTGAGAGATGGACGCGAAAACCGACGACAGCAGCGCGGGCAAATGCCCTGTCGCGCATGAATCCGCGGGCCGGACCAACCGCGACTGGTGGCCGAACCAGCTTGACCTCGGCGTTCTCCATCAGCAGTCGAACCTGTCGGACCCGATGGGCGAGGACTTCGACTATGCCAAGGAATTCGCCAGCCTCGATCTCGATGCGGTCATCAAGGACCTGCACCAAGTGATGACGGATTCGCAGGATTGGTGGCCCGCCGACTTCGGCCATTACGGGCCGCTGTTCATCCGCATGGCATGGCACAGCGCCGGCACCTATCGCATCGGCGACGGCCGCGGCGGTGCCGGAGCGGGCCAGCAGCGTTTCGCGCCGCTCAACAGCTGGCCTGACAACGCCAATCTCGACAAGGCGCGCCGCCTGCTCTGGCCGGTCAAGCAGAAATATGGCCGCAAGATTTCCTGGGCCGACCTGTTGATCCTCACCGGCAACGTCGCGCTGGAATCGATGGGCTTCAAGACCTTCGGCTTCGCCGGCGGCCGCGCCGACGTCTGGGAGCCCGAGCAGGACGTGGACTGGGGTTCGGAAACCAAGTGGCTCGGCGACGAGCGCTACTCGGGCGACCGTGAGCTTCGTGGCCATCTCGGCGCCGTGCAGATGGGCCTGATATACGTCAATCCGGAAGGGCCGAACGGCAAGCCCGATCCGCTGGCCTCGGCCCGTGATATCCGGGAAACCTTCGCGCGCATGGCGATGAACGACGAAGAAACCGTGGCGCTGATCGCCGGCGGCCACACTTTCGGCAAGACCCATGGCGCCGGCGATGCCTCGCTAGTGGGCGCGGAGCCGGAAGGTGCCGGCATCGAGGCGCAGGGCCTCGGCTGGTCGAGCAAACATGCGTCAGGCATTGCCGGCGACGCCATCACCTCGGGTCTCGAAGTCACGTGGACCACGACGCCGACCAAGTGGAGCAACAACTTCTTCGACAATCTGTTCAATTTCGAATGGGAGCTGACGAAGAGCCCCGCGGGCGCCCATCAGTGGACGCCGAAGGGTGGCGCCGGTGCCGGCACGGTGCCGGATGCGCACAACCCCTCGAAGCATCACGCGCCGGCCATGCTGACCACCGACCTCGCGCTGCGGGCCGACCCCGCCTATGAGAAGGTCTCGCGGCGTTTCCATGAACATCCTGATCAGTTCGCCGATGCCTTCGCCCGCGCCTGGTTCAAGCTGACCCATCGCGACATGGGTCCGGTGGTGCGCTATCTCGGCCCGTTGGTGCCCAAGGAAGAGCTGATCTGGCAGGACCCGATCCCGGCGCTCGACCATGAACTGGTCAGCGAGCAGGACATCGCATCGCTGAAGGCCAAGATCCTGGCCTCCGGCCTGTCGGTTTCCGAACTGGTCTCGACCGCCTGGGCCTCGGCTTCGACATTCCGCAACTCCGACAAGCGCGGCGGCGCCAATGGCGCACGCATCCGGTTGGCGCCGCAGAAGGACTGGGAAGTCAACCAGCCGGCCGAACTGTCGAAGGTGCTTGCAAGGCTCGAAGGCATCCAGACGGAGTTCAACACCGCGCAGACCGGCGACAAGAAGGTCTCGCTGGCCGACCTGATCGTGCTCGGCGGTGTCGCCGCGGTCGAGAAGGCCGCGAAGGATGGCGGCAACGTCGTGAAGGTGCCGTTCACGCCCGGCCGCATGGATGCATCGCAGGAGCAGACGGACGTCCACTCCTTTGCCGCGCTCGAGCCGAAAGTCGACGGCTTCCGCAACTATGTCAGGGGCAAGCAGCCCATGTCGGTTGAAGCCATGCTGGTGGACCGCGCGCAGTTGCTGGGCTTGACCGCGCCGGAACTGACCGTGCTTGTCGGCGGCCTGCGAGTGCTTGGCGCCAACACCGGGCACTCAAGGCACGGCGTGTTCACCGACAGGCCGGGTACGCTGACCAACGACTTCTTCGCCAACCTGCTCAGCATGAGCACGGTCTGGGATCCGGCCGCCGGGTCCGAGCCGGGTTCGGAAGAAGTATACGAAGCGCGCGACCGCAAAACCAAGGCAGTCAGGTGGACCGGCACCCGTGCCGACCTTATCTTCGGTTCGCATGCGCAGCTGCGGGCATTGGCCGAGGTCTACGGATCGGCGGACGCCGGGCAGAAATTCGCCCGGGACTTCGTTGCGGCATGGACCAAGGTGATGAACGCCGACAGGTTTGATATCGCGGCCTAACCCGAGCTTCAGAACCTTCGAAAAAGGCGCGGGCCGTGGCCTGCGCCTTTTGCATTCAGGCCTTGGAATCAATCCTTCTCGAAGACGCGCGCCTTGGCGATGACGCCGGCAATGGCGCCGCCGATCAGCGGTGCCACGATGAACAACCAGAGTTGGCTGAGTGCGGCACCGCCGGTAAACAGCGCCGGGCCGATCGAGCGCGCTGGATTGACCGAGGTACCGGTGACCGGGATCATGGCGAAGTGAATGCCCGCTAGCGTCAGGCCGATGACCAAGCCGGCAAACGCCGTCGAGTGCTTTTCAGCGGTAACGCCAAGGATCACCGTGACGAAGGTGAAGGTGCCGATCAGTTCCCATAGGAACGCCGAGCTCATGCCCCATTTCGTCTCGTCCCAGCCATTGGCGCCGAAGCCGCCGGTATGGCCGCCGGTTTGGCCGGAAACGATGATCCACAACGCCAGCGAGGCGATGATGGCGCCGATGATCTGCGCGATCCAATAGAGGATGACATCCTTGGCCGGCAGCCGGCCGGCAAGGAACACGCCGAGCGTCACCGCCGGATTGAGATGCGCGCCGGAAATCGGGCCGATCGCATAGGCCGCCGCGATGAGGCCAATGCCGAATGCCAGACCGATGCCTTCCTGGCCAAGCGGCAGCGCGCCGCCGAAGCCGCCCGTCACCACGGACGCCGTACCGATGAACACCAACAGAAATGTGCCTAGAACTTCCGCCAGATAAGTCTTCATTGCCCTCTCCTCGTGACGATCCGCCGGTCCACGTTTTCCGCGCCGCGAATCATGGCGGCAAGAGTATTCCCAACCGAAAAACTTGGAAAGCAGAGCTCTGGCGCCACTCGCCATCCTTGCGGCCGTCGGTTGAGAACATTAGAGATCTTGCATCTACTAGTCTAAGTGCTGCTAACCGCCGCGAAGATTTACCGTCGGACAGGTTTCGCCGACCACTGCCAGCTTGCGCTGGCGGCGAGACCGGGCGGGGTTCAATCCGGACGTGAAAGGCTCTAAGAGCAGATCGGGATAATGTGATCGATTGATGGAATGACGAATGCGACTGGGCGGACGGCTGGCTGCGGCCATTGAAGTGCTGGAGGACATTGGTCGGCGTCACCGGCCGGTGGCCGACGCGCTGAAGGATTGGGGCCTGTCCCATCGCTTCGCCGGCGGTGGGGATCGCGCCGCGATCGGCAACATCGTCTACGACGCGCTGCGCCACAAGCGCTCCGCCAGTTGGTTGCTGGGCGAAGACACGCCGCGTGCCATCGGCTTCGGGGCGCTGCTGCTCGAATGGAGCCAGACGGCGCAGTCGCTCAACGCAGCGCTCGAAGGTGACAAGTTCGCGCCGCCGCTACTGGACGCCACGGAACTCAAGGCAATCGCGGAGCGCCGGCTTGCCGACGCGCCGCCCGCTGTTCGCGCCGACATACAAGATTGGTGCGAACCGCTTTTCCAGCGGGCCTTTGGCGACACATGGGTCGAGGAGGGCGCGGCGCTCGCCACACGTCCGCCGCTAGACATCCGGGTCAACACGCTGCAGGCCGATCGCGCCAAAGTGTTGGCCGAACTCGCGCAGACCGGTGCCAGTGCCGCACGAATGGCACCCAACGGCATCCGCATCCCGCCGATCGACGGCGACGGCCGGCACCCGAATGTGCAAGCCGAGCCGGCCTTTCAGAAAGGCTGGTTCGAGGTCCAGGACGAGGGGTCGCAAATTGCGGCGGCGCTTGCCGGCGCGACGGCAGGCATGCAGGTGCTCGATTTCTGCGCCGGCGCCGGAGGCAAGACGCTGGCGCTGTCGGCGGCGATGGACAATCACGGTCAGATCTTCGCTCACGATGCCGAAAAGGCGCGCTTGGCACCAATCTTCGACCGCATTCGCCGCTCGGAAAACCGCAATGTGCAGGTCGCCACCAAGCCGGCCGAGCTTGCCCCGCTGGCCGGCTATATGGACATCGTGTTGGTCGACGCGCCCTGCACCGGCAGCGGCACCTGGCGGCGGCGTCCCGACGCCAAATGGCGGCTGACGCAGAGACAGCTTGACGCCCGCAAGGGCGAGCAGGCGACGATCCTCGATGCCGCCAGAACCTACGTCAAACCCGGTGGCCTGCTGGTCTACGTAACCTGCTCCGTGTTCGACGAGGAGAACGGCGAACAGGTCGCCGCGTTTCTCGAGCGACACGGCGGCTTTGCCTCGGTCGATCATCGCCAGCTCTGGGACAGCCGTTTTCCGGGCCACACCGCCGCGATACGAATCGGGGCCCTGGGCGGCATTTCGCTCTCGCCGGCGCTGAGCGGCACAGACGGATTCTATTTTTGCGCCATGCGCCGGGCCAACTGACGCTGCCGTTGACAGCTGCCCGCAGCGCCCCCAAATGCGGATGAGCGGCGTTGCGCCGCCACAGGGTGAATGTTTGCAAAGATATCTGTCGCTTCTGCTGTTCCTCGTCCTGGTGCTGGGCGGAGGCTTGCTGATCGGTTTCGCCACCTTGCCAGGTGCCTGGTATGCATCGCTAGCCAAGCCTTCGTTCAATCCGCCCAACTGGGTTTTCGCGCCTGCCTGGACACTGCTCTATGTGCTGATCGCCGTGGCCGGCTGGCGAACATGGTTGCGGGACCCGGCCGGCACCGCGATGAAGATCTGGGGCGCTCAGCTCGTCCTGAATTTCCTGTGGTCGCCAACCTTCTTCGGCGCAAAAATAATGGGGACTGCTCTGGTCATCATCATGCTTCTTTTAGCCGTCATCGTGTTGTTTATCGCCAGCGTCTGGACCCGCGATCGGCTCGCCTGCTGGCTTTTCGTGCCCTACGCGGCGTGGGTGGCGTTCGCCACCTTGCTCAACGCCTCGCTTCTTTGGTTGAACTAGCTGGTGTGCGGTTTGCTGCAGTGCAGCAAAAGCATTTGCCTGCCGCTCATGCCTCTGCGATAAGCTTTCCCGGCAAACGTGAAGGCAACGGCGATGGCAGCAAAGATCGTACCGGCTCCGGACTATGAGGATCGCGTCAGGGCGTCCTTCGCACGCCAGCAGGCGATGGCGACGATCGGCGCCGAACTGACATTGGTGACCCCCGGCATCATCGAGATCGAGATGCCCTATTCGGCGGCGCTGACCCAGCAGCATGGGTTCCTACATGCCGGCGTCATTTCGACGGCGCTGGACTCGGCTTGCGGCTATGCGGCGTTCTCGCTCATGCCGGAGAATTCCGGCGTGCTGACCATCGAATTCAAGGTCAACCTTCTGGCGCCGGGCCGGGGTGAGCGTTTTCTGTTCCGCGGTTCGGTGACCAAACCGGGCCGCACCATCATCGTTGCCGACGGCCAGGCCTATGCCTTCGCCACCGACGGCGAGGCTAAGCTGATCGCCACCATGACCGGGACGATGATGACGGTGCTAGGCCGCGATGGTATCGCTGGGTGAGTGGCCGGTTCGCCGCAGGCGAATTCATCGTGGCGGTCGCACGGGGCTGCCGCAGGCAGAGGCCAGGCCGTTGGTCATAATCTAACGCAAGCAGGAGGATCGCCATGACTGGCAACGTCGTGCGCATCGGCGGCAAGGATGTCCTCTTCGTCATGGCGGCGCAGGCCGAGTATGGCCCGCATCTGCAGCGGCTGTTCACGCCGCTGATGACGGGCGTGGGCCCGGTCGAGGCCGGCGTGCGGCTGGGCGTTGAACTCTCCTGGTTGAAATCGGACAAGGCATTGCCCGATCTGGTGGTATCGCTCGGCTCCGCTGGTAGCCGGACCCTGGAACAGACCGAAATCTACCAGGCCGTCTCGGTGAGCTATCGCGACATCGATGCCTCGCCGCTGGGCTTCGAAAAAGGCGCGACGCCGTTTCTCGACCTCCCGGTGATCGTACCGTTGCCGTTGCGTATTCCCGAAATCAAGGAGGCGACACTGTCGACCGGCGGTGCCGTCATTACCGGCGCGGCGTATGACCCGATCGCAGCCGACATGGTCGACATGGAGACCTTCGCCTGCTTGCGCGCCTGTCAGCTTTTCGACATCCCGCTCATCGGGCTCCGCGGCATTTCCGACGGCGCGGCTGATCTCAGGCACGTCGGCGACTGGACCGAATATCTGCACGTCATCGATGAAAAGCTGGCCGACGCCGTCATGCGGCTCGAACAGGCGATCGGTTCGGGCTTGCTCCGGCAGGATTCATCTCGTGACGAGGCGACACCGCTCTGAGAGTCAGGCGACGCAACCCATTGCACTGACTCGTTTCTTTCTCTAAAGGCTCGCCATGACGACAGCCAATCACACCGACACCGTCCTGATTGTCGATTTCGGCAGCCAGTTTACGCAGCTCATCGCCCGCCGCATCCGCGAGGCCGGCGTGTTTTCCGAGATCGTGCCGTTCCAGTCGGCCGAGGCGGCATTCAAGCGCATCAGCCCAAAAGCGGTGATCCTGTCCGGCGGCCCGGCTTCGACCTCCGATATCGGCAGCCCGCGCGCGCCACAGGTCGTCTTCGATGCCGGCGTGCCGGTGCTTGGCATCTGCTATGGCCAGATGGCCATGTGCGTGCAGATGGGTGGTGTCGCTGAAAGCTCCAACCATCGCGAATTCGGTCGCGCCTTTGTCGAAATCGAGAAGGACAGTCCGCTGTTCGAGGGCCTCTGGGCCACTGGCCAGCGCCATCAGGTGTGGATGAGCCATGGCGATCGCGTCATCGCCCTGCCGCCGGGCTTCGAGGTGTTCGGCAAATCGGAAAGCTCGCCCTTCGCCATCTTCGGCAATATCGAGCGCAGGATGTACGGCATCATGTTCCACCCCGAGGTGGTGCATACGCCGGATGGTGCGAGGCTGCTCAGGAACTTCGTCCACAACATCGCCGGCATCGAAGGCGACTGGACGATGCGCGCCTATCGCGAGCACGCGGTCGAGGCGATCCGCGAGCAGGTCGGCAAAGGCAAGGTCATCTGCGCGCTGTCGGGCGGCGTGGATTCCTCGGTGGCTGCCCTTCTGATCCACGAGGCGGTCGGCGACCAGCTGACCTGCATCCTCGTCGACCATGGCCTGATGCGCAAGGACGAGGCCGCTGGTGTGGTGGCGATGTTCCGCCAGCACTACAATCTGCCTTTGATCCTGGTCGATGCCTCGGACAAGTTCATCTCGCAGCTGGAAGGCGAGTCCGACCCGGAAACGAAGCGCAAGACCATTGGCCGGTTGTTCATCGAAGTGTTCGAGGATGAGGCCAAGAAGCTCGGCGGCGCCGATTTCCTGGCGCAAGGCACCCTCTATCCCGACGTCATTGAAAGCGTCTCCTTCACCGGCGGCCCCTCGGTCACCATAAAGTCGCACCACAATGTCGGCGGCCTGCCCGAGCGCATGAACATGCAACTGGTCGAGCCGTTGCGCGAACTGTTCAAGGACGAGGTGAGGGCGCTGGGCAAGGAGCTCGGCCTGCCCGAAAGCTTCATCGGACGCCATCCGTTCCCAGGCCCCGGCCTCGCCATCCGCTGCCCGGGCGGCATCACGCGGGAAAAGCTGGAGATCCTGCGCGAGGCCGACGCAATCTATCTCGACGAAATCCGCAAGGCCGGCCTCTATGACGCTATCTGGCAGGCCTTCGCCGTGCTGCTGCCGGTGCAGACTGTCGGCGTCATGGGCGACGGCCGGACCTACGAATTCGTCTGTGCGCTACGCGCCGTGACCTCCGTCGACGGCATGACGGCTGACTTCTACCACTACGACATGGCCTTCCTGGGCGCCGCCGCCACGCGTATCATCAATGAAGTCCGCGGCATCAACCGCGTTGTGTATGACGTCACGTCGAAGCCGCCTGGCACAATCGAGTGGGAGTGATTCAGGCCTACCCAAACGCTGAACGGACGCCGCGAGACTACGCATCTCGGGCTTAGAGCGAAGCGTCGCGGAAATTCGCCGCGCTGTTCCATTTCGTAGATCGTACTGTCTGCAAACGGCACCATTTCGCGAAGCTGGTGTCTCCGGTTTGTACGCTTCAGTGCTTCTTCATTCGACCTTGTCATCTCGTACTCCTCAGCTGTGAGCCGAAATTAAAGGCGATTGTATGCGATGCGAAAAGAGCCTCAGCTCGGACGTCGTGCAAAAGGCGGTTTCGACTGTGAAAGGGACAGGTCCACCTACGCCGATGGTTCGACTGAAATGGAAGATCGACTGCCTCGTTCGTGATGTATTGAAAGGGGGGCCATCGCCGGTCGGGGATTGGTAGCGGTAGAGCGCTGCATCCCGAGACCCACTATCGAAGAGGCGTTCTTCTGCTATCGGAGACACAACCTTAGTCGAAGATTTTCCAATTTGTGACAGAGTGAACCTTGCCTCCGAAGGCACAGGTCACAGGTTCGAATCCCGTCGGATGCGTCAGATACCCCGGGTCCGTTCCGGACACATGGGTTACGGTTTATACCGGAGACATGGGCAACACTTTGGCCCGAAGGGGTTTTGGAGTGGTTCGAGCCTGCATGCCTCATCGTCGAAGTATTCCAGATCATAATCCATGAAGGAAGCCGGCCAGATATGGTCCTCGACCTGTTTGATGCCGACGGTCTGGCCGGCAAAGAAGGCTGAGATTGATCTTCTTTCGGTCGAAACAGATGCGGCCGCATGTGGTGACGGTGACGGCCTTGTCGTGAAACGGGTAATCGAGGTCAGGCAGGCCAGTGTAGCGGCGTGGTGACGGCGTGTAGCGCCCGGCCGGGCAGTGCATGTCGAGCGCCTGGTGCCGCCGCTCATTGTTGAAGCACTCAATGAAGTCGTCGAATTTGGCCCGTTGCTGAAGAAAGCTTGAGCAACGGTCATAGCGTGTCGAGTGCTGGCTAGGTGCTGGTGTGAAGGCTGCTTGGAACGCGTCAGTCAACAGCTTTGCACTGTTCGCGCTGCAGGCGAAGCCTCCCCACCGATGACGATAGGCGTTACTTCGGCCTAGGCTAGAGACGCTGCGGGACGGCTGCTGCAAAGAAGTCGGTCGCGCGGCGTACGCGTGCCGGCACGAACCGACGCTTCGGCCAGACGAGGCTGATGTCTCTGACGTCGTCGAGAAAGTCGTCGAGTATCGTGATCACGTCAGGATGATTGAGCTCATCGGCGAGCGAGACCTTGGCGAAGAGGCCGATTCCGACTCCGGCTAGAACTCCAGCCCGGATCGTTTCGACGCTGTTGGACGATAAGCTGCCGCGAACGGTCACGCTGAACCGTCCGTGTTGGCCTGTAAACGGCCATTTCGCCAATTCCGTCAGGCCACCGTATAGAAGGCAATTGTGCCCACTCAGGTCTGCGGGGGACTTCGGCATCCCATGCTTCTCGAAATAGCGACTGGATCCGACGCAAACGAGGGGCGTGACCGCCACCCGGCGGACAACCGCGTCCGAGTCTTCGACAGGCCCCACCCTGATCGCCAGGTCGATCCGATCTTCCACCATGTCTCGCACGAAATCCGAAAGAACGAGATCCACCTGAAGGCCGGGATAAAGCGACAACAACTCGGGTATCAGCGGCAGGATATGCAGGCGGCCAAATGTGGAGGCCGCGCTGATCCTGATCAGGCCCGAAACAGTCTGCGTGCTGCTCGTGAGTTCGCTATCGGCATCGTCGATTTCATCAACCAGCGGCTTCGTCCGGTCATAGTATCGCTGCCCCTGCTCCGTCAGGGTCACGCTGCGGGTGCTCCGATTGAACAGCGCCACGCCGAGGCGTTTCTCGAGTGCCGCGATTGCCTTGCTGACAGCGGGCTGTGACTCGCCGGTCCGACGCGCAGCAGCCGAAAAGCCGCCCGATTCGACCACCGCGATAAAGGCATTCAACTCGTGAAATCGGTCCATTATATTCTCCCAAGGCATCAGTCTTATGGAAATCAGCGTTATTATCAATGTTTTTCACATGACTTAAATGAAGCGTCTACCAACGCTTGAAAGGAAATGTGCCATGGAAATCGATAGTACCGGACGCAAGGCGGTTGTTACTGGGTCTACGGCGGGCATTGGCCGAGCCATTGCCGAAGGGTTGGCGCGTGCGGGCGCCTCGGTCGTCATCAACGGTCGCCGCGAGGACAGGGTCGCCGCAACGCTTCGCGAGTTGCACGCGCTTTTCCCGAAAGGCGAATTCGTCGGTGTCGTCGCCGATCTTGCCACCCCGGAAGGCGCGGCCGAGTTGTTCGCGCGGGTGCCGGATGCGGATATCCTCGTCAACAATGTGGGCACGGGGCGCCCGAAGCCGTTCTTCGATATTGCCGACAAGGAGTGGATTGACCTCTTCGAGCTCAACGTCATGAGCGGCGTCCGCGCTTCCCGCCACTATGCGTCGGGCATGGCGAAGCGCGGCTGGGGGCGTGTCGTCTTCATCAGCAGCGAGTCTGCGCTCGCAATCCCCAAGGACATGATCGATTACGCCATGACCAAGACCGCTCAGCTCGCCATCGCGAGGGGACTGGCCGAGGAGGTCGGCGGAACGGGCGTCACCGTCAATTCGGTTCTCCCTGGTCCAACGAATTCGGAGATCATGAGCGGTTGGATGAAGGCGGCCGCGGAGGCGCAGGGCATTACGCAAGAGGAAGCCGAGCAGCAGTTCCTGAAGACGTTGCGCCCGACAACACTCCTCAATCGCTTCACGACAACTGAAGAGGTCGCGAACCTGGTCGTCTATGTCTGCTCGGAGCAGGCGTCGGGGACAACAGGCACGTCCTTGCGTGTCGACGGCGGTGTCGTGCGGACAATCGCGTAAGGCTTCCATTTCGCGCAGCGCTTGACGCGGCTCCGGGAAGGGCAAGGGACCCGTCCCCTATCGGAGCAGACCACCGCCCAGGTCAAATGCACCTGCCTTCGTACGCATATCTCCTATTCAACAGCGATGTAGGCAGGCTGATAATCGGCTCCGAATTGACTGTCAGATCGAGTCGGAGGTCGATGTTGGGGGCAGAGCCGGAATCGTCCCGGTCATTTCAGAAAGCGCGTGGATACCAGGTATCCACCAGGACATGCTCGACCCAACCGATCCGTTTCCAACGGGCAATCGGGTTCCCGACGCCTGGCCGCTTGAGAACGTTATTTGAAGGCGATGGTGCCGATCCCTATGCTGCCTTCTGTTGCGTGAGCCCCGAGATGGCACCGCCGTTGGAGCATTGATCGGTACTTTTCTACGCGGTTGGGACGCGCTGTCGATCATCGCATTGTGCAAAGAATCGTCCGATTGGTCTCGATAGTTGGTGAAAACCTCAAAATTTTGTTTGTGTCGATTTTCCTTCAAATCAAAAGCGCAATTTTCTGACGGATCCCGGTGTCGGTATTTGCGCGGCGATTGGTAATATTTAACGGCGATTTCAAGTGGTTGTGAAAATCGAGGAGACAGTCGGATATAGTCGCGGGCGTGGTGTCGGCGCTGAATTGGTTCAGCCGCTTGCCAAGCTCAATATCGAAGGCTCTATGCTGTCTCGAGTAATGTCGACCGTCGCAAGTGTGACAGGCAGCTTAAACCGTCGTGGGCCAGCGCTGCCCGGATTCAAATAAAGCACGCCATCCACTGTCTCCATCCTCGGCACATGCGAGTGACCGGACACGATCAAATCGATGCCTTGGGCAACCGGGTCGATCTGCAGCGTCTTGAGATCATGAAGCACGTAGATTGCTCGCCCGGCAAGACGTACGAGCTCGGTTTCCGCGTATGGCAGCGCCCAGCCACCGGTGTCCACGTTTCCTCTGATCGCGGTAACCGGCGCGATAAAGCGAAGCGCCGTGATGATCTCGGGGCGACCGATGTCTCCTCCATGAATGATGTGGTCGACCCCGGCCAGGCAACGCGCCGCCTCCGGCCTCAGCAAGCCGTGCGTGTCCGAGATGACGCCAATTCTGAATGTCATGGCTCTGCCACTTAGACGGTGAGGGTGGTGAAATCCGTTGCGACAAGGCTGTTCGCAAACGCCTGAACGGCTTCCGCGAGAATTTCATCGTCGCGATAGCGGCCGGAGATGTGCGTAAGAACGAGCTGTTTTACATCGCTGGCCGCTGCCAGCGATGCTGCCTCCGCAGCTGTCAGATGTCCGTAGTCGCGCGCCATCGCTGCATCTCGTTGCAGGAATGTGGCTTCGATGACAAGCAGGTCGGCGCCGCTCACCTTGTCGGCCATTCCATCAGTGGTTTCGGTGTCGCCTACAATGACCAGCTTCTTGCCAGCCTCGGGTGTTCCGAGGACTGCTTCGGGAGCAATCGTTCGGCCGTCGGGGAGAGAAATTGTGCGGCCTTCGGCTAAATCCTTCCGGATCGGACCGTCTGGCACACCGAGAGCTACCAAGCGCTCCGAACGGAGGTGACGACGCGCCGGCGTCTCGAAGACGAAACCATAGCTGTCAGTGTCGCGATGGCGAACTTGAAAGCAATCGACGGTGAACTCATCCACCTCGAACACGCGTCCGGGGACAAGCGGCACGAGTTGCAGCGGGATCGGCGCGCGTCCCTCACCCCAAAGGCCAGCGAGCATGCGGGCGACGACGTCAAGAGTGTCCGCGCTGCCATGAATGGACACATGGTTCTCGCTCTGCCGAAGCCGAAGCGTCGAGAACAAACCTGGAATCCCGAGCACATGGTCGAAATGCGCGTGGGTGAGGAGCAGGCGATCAAGTCGCCTGAATCCGGCGCCGCTGCGCAGAAGCTGACGCTGGGTGCCTTCCCCGCAATCGACCAGCACCCGTTGACCGCCGGCTTCAACGAGCAGCGCCGGGTGATTGCGCTCGGCCGAGGGCACGCTGGCCGAGGTCCCGAGGAAGATGAGGCTGAAGGTCATGCGAGCAGTCTACCTCGCGGGCAACGAGACCTCAAAGCGGGCGAAAGAGCGGTCCTTGATGGACGTTCGCGTAGCCGGCTTGGTGCAACAAAAGAGTGGGCGTGAGCGCATTCGGCATCGCGTGTCGCGTATCACGCCGGATAGGCAGTGAGATACCTCACAATCCTCTCCGATCCGTGTTCAAGAGGGCTGCGCTACGCCCGCACCTTTGCTCAAGAGAACGGACGGCCAAGGCCCCTCCGTGTGGAAGCGGCAACGCTTTCACGGTTGCGGGAGCTGAGCCCACCGCGGGGCGGATCACTCACTGTCAGAGCCTCAGGAACCGATAGGCGAAGCGATCGGTCTTGCCCTTGATCGAAGGATCGAACACTTTGATCGAGTGCGGATCGTCCTTGTTCGCCAGCATGGTGCTATCCGCGTCCAGGACGAAACCGGCCGCCTCCACCTCCTCGCGAACGGATGCAGGCTCGATCCGATGCAGCGACTGTGCCTCGCTCGTGCCGGCCCCAACGGCGGCGGCGTGGTCCACGATGACGTAGGAACCACCGGGGTTCAGCCGCTCGTAGACGGCTCGATTGAAGTCGGCCGCCGTCAAGCCCCTGGCCTGAATCAGAGCGGTGTGGAGATCGTGATAGAACAGATGCAGCCATATAACGTCAGCTGGCTGCGTGACCTCCGGCATCGCCACAAGGTCCGTTGAGACGGCTTCGACATTCTCTCGGCCCGGCTCCTTCGCGAGCGTCCGCATGCGGCCGACCGGATCGTCCTTGAAATTAGCGACTTCGGCCGGCACGAAGCTGTAGACACGTCCTTGGGGTCCCACGATGTCTGAGAAGACGCGGGTCCAGTCGCCGCCGCCCGGGTAGACGTCGATGACGGTGAAGCCCGCATCTGCGCGTGCGAACCGGATCAACTCGGATAGCTTGGATTGGTCGTACATCGAGATCTCCTTTCGATTGAGCATTCGAGGGGGCGAGCCGCCGCTGATCCGCCGTCTACCCCATTCCGATGGCCGCGGATGGCCAGCGCTACGCCGGTCCGGACGCGTCCATCTGCGAGGCACGTGCCAGTGCTTGTGTGTCGACGTATTCCCGGATGTTGGTCAATCTGCCGTCCCGGACCGTGATGGCGAAGATCCAGTCGTCCTCGAACGTCTTGTTCGTGGCTTTGATCCTTCCCCTCGCGGAGCCGACGACCAAAACCCGGTCTCCTAGCGCTATGAACTCCCGGGGTTCAGTGGACGTTTCTATCGACTTGGATGCCGTCTCAAGCAAATTCGCCAGCCCCGCGTGTCCGCGGTACGTTCCGGCCAGCGGCCAGTCCTCGCCCGGAATGATCCACTCGATGTCTTCGGCGACCAGCGCCAGCAGAGCCTTCCTGTCGCCGCGGCCGATCGCGGCGAAGAAGTCCTTCACGGTCTGGACGGTCTTCTCGATAGTCATGGGAATTTCCCTATTTCGCTCGGACCGGATCACGTGACCCTGCCGGTGGGCACGTCGTGTTCGTCAGTCGAACTTGACCAGGTCCTTAAAGATCAGATGACCCCAACTATTTCCGCGCGCCTGGACCAGCAGCCCACCTTCCGAAAGCCCGCCAAGTTTGATCGGCGAGAAGCCGAGATTTTCCGCGAGCGTACCAATCTCCGCTGCGGCAGCGTTATCGTCGCTCGCCAGGAACACGACTCTCTTGCCACCATGCACTGCTGGATCTTGGTCAAGGGAGGCAGCGATCAAATGGTTGAAGCCCTTGACCAGTCGTCCACCAGCGAAAGCCTGCGCGATGAACTTGGAAGAAGGCTGTCCTCCCAGGTCCTCGGGGGGCACGCCGTAGGCATTGGTCACATCGACGATGGTCTTCCCCTTCCAGGTGGACAGCGCCTTCGCGACATCCGGATGCGACTCGAAACGGACTGCCAAAAAGATGATGTCCGCCTTGACCGCGTCCGCCAGCTTTTTGGGGACGATCGTAGGCCCGATCGCGGCCGCGTCGGCCGTAAAGCTTTCCGGGTCGCGCGTGGTTGCGACGGATACCTCGATACCCTTGCGAGCAAATGCCTTGGCGAGGGCTCGGCCGATATTGCCGAAGCCGATAATTGCGTAGCTCATGATGTTTCTCCGATCTTGTGTGGTGCCGAGGTCAGACCTGGGCCATGCCTCCATCGACGGCGAAATCCACGCCGGTGATGTAAGAGCTTTCGTCAGAGGCAAGGAACGTGACGGCAGCCGCGATTTCCTCTGGCTTGCCCCTGCGATCCATTGGGACCTGTGAAGCAAACTGGGCGGCCGCCTGCTCGGCTTGCTCGGGGGTAAGGCCCGTCGTTGTCGCCAATGCCGGGGTCTCGATTGGTCCGGGACTCATTGAATTCACGCGAATTTTGCGATCTTTCAGCTCCAGTGTCCAAGCGCGCGCGAAGTTTCGCACCGCCGCTTTACTCGCAGCGTAGGTGCTGAACCCTGGCAGCCCCAACACGTTGGAGACCGAAGAGGTCAGAATGATCGAACCGCCGTCACTGAATAGTGGAAGCGCCTTCTGTACCGTGAAAAACAGCCCCTTCACATTGACATCGAAGGTCTGGTCAAAATGGGCCTCTGTCGCTGCGGCGAGCGGTGCGATTGTCCCCGCTCCCGCGTTCGCGAAGAGAATGTCGATGTGGCCGTGTTCCTCTTTCACGACCGCGTAGACCCGGTCCAGATCCTCCAAGCGCGACACGTCGCCTGCGACCGGCGTAACGTTTCTCTCGATGAAGGCTGCGGCCTCCTTCAGCTCTGTCTCTCGTCGTCCGGTGATCACGACGTGCGCGCCTTCTTCAACGAAGCGCTTGGCTGTCGCCAACCCGATCCCTGGTTCCGCCGGTGATGACAGCGACCTTATCTTGTAGCTTTTTCATGATCTTTTATCCTTCGTTGTTTGGGCCAGGCGCGGGAACGCACCGGCGTCAGAGTTGCGCCAGGCCGCCGTCGACGGCGACCTCGCTGGCGGTCATGAAGCTGCTGTCCGACGACGCGAGAAAGGCAGCCACCGCCCCGATTTCCGCCGGATCGGCCATGCGCTGCAGCGGAGTGATCGAGGCGAAGGCCTTCTGTCCTTCCTCGCCCAGCGCTTCCTTCGCGAGTTCGGTCGCCGTCGCCCCGGGCGACAGCACGTTTACGCGGATGCCGGTGCCCTTCAGGTCTTCCGCCCAGCTCCGCGCGAGGTTGCGCACTGCCGCCTTGCTCGCGCTGTAGGCAGTGAACCCCGGGGCGCCCGTGGTGCCGGCGCTCGACCCGGTCAGGATGATCGAACCGCCCGGGCCCATCAGGGGCAACGCCTTCTGGACCGTGAAGATCGTACCCTTCACATTGGTGTCGAAGGTTTCGTCAATGTGCTCGGCGGTGATCTGGCCGAGCGGAAGCGGGGCTCCAGCCCCGGCATTGGCGAAGACGATGTCGAGGCTCCCGCGCTCGGCCTTGACCGTAGCGTAGAGCCGGTCGAGGTCGGCCTCATCCGAGACCGAGCCTTTCACCGCACGGGCATTGGGTCCGAGGTCGGCCACAGCGCCATCGAGCGCTTGCTGCCGGCGGCCGAAGATGAAGACGAAGGCGCCCTCCTCGACGAAGCGCTTTGCAGCGGCGCGGCCGATGCCGGTGGCGCCGCCGGTGATCACTGCAGTCTTTCCATTCAGTCTGTTCATGTCGTGCGTCCTTCGTTTCGCCATCTCGGGTCTTTGGCTGTGCGGTAGGTCAACCCGAGAGCCTGAAGATGGGATCGCCGAAGTCGGGCGGTGAGTGCGGAATCGTGCATATCGGTGGTGCGAAAACGATCCAGCCAGAAGATTGAACGCCGCACCGGCCGCGCGCATGACAGCTCAGCGTGCTAGAATGGGCTTCGGAAGGCGCAGCTGGCGGCGCGGGAATGCACCATGATTGACTGGGATGACGTTCGCTACTTTCTTGCCGCCGCGCGCGGAGGCTCGGTACGGGCCGCCGCCGAGCGCCTCGGGGTGTATCACTCGACCGTGCTGCGACGCATCGCTCAACTCGAGGAACGCCTCGGGGCGCAAATGTTCGAAAAGCTGCCATCGGGCTACCGCCTGACGGCTGCGGGCGAGGAGGTCCTCGAACTCGCGAACCAGATGGAAGCGTCGTCGCACCAGCTGGAGACGCGCGTCTTCGGTCGCGACCAGAGCGCGCGCGGGCTTTTGCGGGTGACAGTTCCACCGTTCCTCGCCACACACCTGCTCATGCCGGATCTCGCCGACTTCGCGCGTATGCATCCGGACATCGAGATGGAAATCTTGACCACTGGCGAGGTGGCGAATCTGACTAACCGAGAGGCCGACGTCGCGATCCGCATTGTCGCCGACCGCAAGACCCTGCCGCTCAATCTTCACGGCCTGAAGGGACCGGAGGTGTTCAGCGGCGTCTACATGTCTCGCAATCGACTGGCCGCCTTGCGTGCGGGCACGCCTGATCCCCTCCGGTGGATCGTAATAGACGATCATGGAATTCCGGACTGGGCGCGCGAGGGAGAAGTTCACGCCATCGGAGCTCCGTTCAGGACTCCGGATGCCGAGACGCAGATCATCGCGGTGCAGCAAGGGATCGGGATGACGAAACTGCCGTGCTTTGTCGGAGATATCGACCCCCTGCTGGTGAGGGTGCCGGGCGCCAACCTGCCCATGCATGGGACACTCTGGGTTCTCACGCAGGGGGAGACACGCAAGACGAAGCGCGTTCGGCTTTTCACGGAGTTCGTATCGCGCAGGCTCGCCGCCTACGCTCCGCTCATCGCGGGACTGTCCGTAACGCGTGACTAACGCCCGTCCGAGACCCGGCGGTTCGCTTGCCCTCCACGAGAAATTTCGGGGTCTCGATCGTCCATCAAAATTTTGGGTTGGTTGCCCGCCAGGCCTCGTACTCTTCGGTCGCACTTGGGTGCAGCGGATAATAGCGTTGCAACGAGCCGCCCTCCATGAGCTTCATGCGTGAGAACTCCTCCCAATCGTGATGCTTCTTGGATTCTTCGATCACCTTCGCGGCCATCGCAACGGGCAGCACCACCACCCCATCATCGTCGGCGACGATGATGTCGCCGGGGATCACAGTGACACCGCCGCAGGCAATCGGAACGTTGACGGCATTGGGATAGATGCTGGTTTGAACATGGTAGTTGGGCGTCCAGCCGCGCAGCCATAAGGCCAGATCGAGCTTTTCGACATTGGGCCGGTCGCGCATGCAGCCGTCGATGACGATACCCGCGCCGCCTCTGCCCTTGAAATACGTCGACATCATATCGCCGAAGACGCCCGAACTCATGTCGCCGCGCGCATCGACCACGACCACATCCCCCTCTTGTGCGTGGTACAGCACATGCCGGTGCAGCTGTGTTTCCGGATCGGCATATTCTCCCTCGTTGAAAAGATCGGGCCGTTGCGGCAGGAACTGCAGCGTCAGTGCCGGCCCCACGATCGATCTGCCGTGGTTCTGCGCCACCGGGCCGACCATATGCGGATTGCGGAAGCCCATATGGCCAAGCGTGCCGGCAACCGTCGCGGCGCCGATCTCCTTTAGCGCGTCGATCAGATCCTTCGGCGGCCGCGTGATGTCGGAAATGTGCGTCATTGTGGACTCCGATTGAAAGGGAACTACCAGTTCGTGACAGAACCATCGCGGCGCTTGAGGTGGGGCGCTTCCCAGAAATGGAAGCTCTGCGCCTGGACGGCCTCTTCGTTGACCTCGACGCCGAGCCCCGGCAGATCGCCCACCGGGTAGTCGGGGCCGTCGAGCCGTGGTTGCACCGGGAAAAATTCGGAATTGTCGAAGCCAAGCCTTGCTTCGGGAGCCCTGGTCTCAAGCCACGCGAAGTTGGGGACAGCGGCGGCCAGATGCACCGTCGCGGCCGTGCATACTGGACCAAGCGGATTGTGCGGCATCAGGTCCACATAGTGCGCCTCGCTCCAGCCGGCGATTTTCATCGCCTCGGTGAACCCGCCGACATTGCAGATATCGAGCCGGTTGAACTGGTGGATGCCGCGCTCGATGTAGGGCAGGAACTGCCACTTGCTGGCAAATTCCTCGCCAATGGCAAAGGGGATGTCGGTCATCGTGCGCAGGGATTCGTAGGCTTCCGGCGTCTCGTCGCGTATCGGCTCCTCGAGAAAATCGAGCACGCCGCGGTCGAGTTTGTTGCAGAAGCTCGCCGCCTCCGCCACCGACAGCCGATGATGATAGTCGATGCCGAGGACGACATCGTTACCCAGCGCCCGGCGCGCCTTGTTCAGCATGGTCGCGGTAGCGCCGATCGACTCGCGTGGCTCGAACACGTCCCTGCTGTTTTGCCCCACGGGAAAGAAGCGGATCGCCTGCCAGCCTTGTGCGCGCAATTCGCGGGCCCGCTCGATGGCAGCATCGCCCTCGGCCTCGTCTCCAGTCGAGGCGAAGGTGGGGATCCGGTCGCGCTGTTTGCCGCCCAGCAGCTCATGGACCGGCACCCCCAGCGCCTTGCCCTTGATATCGTGAAGGGCGATATCGATGGCCGAAATGGCCGCCTGCAGAACCCGCCCACCTTCGAAATACTGGCTGCGATAAATCTCCTGCCAGGTCCGCCCGATCTGCATGGGATCGCGGCCGACGAGAAACTCGCGATAGTGCTCGATCGCGCCGGCCACGGCCTTCTCGCGGCCGCTCAGGCCGCTCTCGCCCCAGCCGAAAATGCCCTGGTCGGTCTCGACCTTCACCAGCATCTGATTGCGCGTTCCCACCCATGCCGGATAGGATTTGATCGCCGTGATCTTAAGTTTCGTAGTCATCCACGCCCGCGTCCCACACGCATCCGCCCTGTCTCAGTCGGCCTCGAGAGCCATCTCGGTCTCACCGTCGAACAGATGCATCCGCTCCTGGTCGAACTCGAGCCAGATCCGCTCGTCGGGCGCGACGGCAACGTTGGGCGGCACGCTGACGTTGACGATGGCACCGGACAGGAACGCCTGCACGAAGGTGACGTCTCCGGTTGGTTCCACCGTGTAGACCTTGGCCGGGATGCTGCCTTGCACCGAGCTCTTGTGGAGCTTGATCGTCGAGTGGCGTGCGCCGAGCACGATTTTCTTGGTCGTTGCCCTCGTGACCTTCTGGACGTTGCGCGGCGAGAGTCCGAGGCTCCAGCCCTCCGCGCTGGTCAACACGGTGTTGCCGTTTGCCGTCGATGTCTCCAGCGGAATGAGGCTCATTGCCGGGCTGCCGATGAAGCTGGCGACGAACATGTTCACCGGATGGGCAAAGACCTGCGCCGGTGAATCGTATTGCTGCAGGAAGCCACCGTTCATCACAGCCATCTTGTCGGCCATGGTGACGGCTTCGAGCTGGTCGTGCGTCACATAGATGATCGTCGCCTTGAGGTCCTGGTGGAAGCGCTTGATCTCGGACCGCATCTGTACGCGCAGTTTCGCGTCGAGGTTGGAGAGCGGCTCGTCCATGAGAAACACGGCGGGATCGCGCACGAGCGCACGGCCCAGCGCCACACGCTGCTGCTGCCCGCCCGAAAGTTCGCGCGGCTTGCGCTCGAGCAGGTGCGTCATGTCGAGCACGCGCGCCGCTTCCTTGACCTTCTTGTCGATCTCGTCCCTGGGCAGTTTGCGCATCTGTAGCGGGAACGCGAGGTTCATGTAGACCGACTTTTGCGGATAAAGCGCGTAGTTCTGGAACACCATTGCGATGTCCCGGTCCTTGGGGTCGAGGTCGTTGACCACCTGGTCGCCAATGAGGATGTCGCCCGATGTGATCGGGGTCAGCCCGGCAACGAGGTTGAGCGTGGTTGTCTTGCCGCAGCCTGAAGGGCCGACAAGCGCAACGAACTCGCCGTCGTTGACCGTCAGTGAAACATCGTTGACCGCCCTGAAGCCGCCATAGGTCTTGACGAGATCTTTGAGGACCACGTGGGCCATCGGCAACTCCCTAATGCTTGACCGCGCCTTCTGTCAGGGCGCGTACGAAGTATCGCTGCAGGACGAGGAACAGCACCACGACAGGCACACTCATCATGAAGCTCGCCGCCATCAGGCCCGGAAAGTCCGTGGTGTTTTCCGAGAAGAAGCGCTGGATGCCGACCGGCAGGGTCAACTGTTCATTTTTGGAGAGGAACGTGTAAGCGTAAATGTACTCGTTCCACGCGCCGATGAAGGAATAGATCGCGGTGGCGATGATCCCCGGCGTCGAGAGCGGCATCACGATCATGATGAAGGCCTGGAACCGTGTTGCCCCATCGATACGCGCCGCCTGCTCGAGCTGCACCGGGATGTTGTCGTAAAAACCCTTGAGCAGCCAGATCGCCAGGGGCAGGCCGAACGTGAGATAGGTCAAGATCAGCGAGCCATGCGTGTTCACCAGCCCGATCGCGCGCATCAGGATGAAGAGCGGCACGAGAAAGATCACCGCCGGGAACATGTTGCGCAGCAGCACGGCGAAGAACAGGAAGTTCCGGCCGGGGAAGGTGAAGCGCGAAAACGCATAGGCCGCGGGGACGGCAACGATCACCGAAAGGATTGTCGTGACGGTCGACACGAACAGGCTGTTCCAGAAGAAGCGCAGGAAGTCCTGGCCGACGCTGTTCTGTGGATCGAGCAGCTTCTTGTAGCTGGCAAGCGTAGGCTCGTTTGGCCACCACTGCGGCGGGAATTGCGTCGCCGCGAAGCCGGACTTGATCGAGGTGATCAGCATCCAGATCATCGGCACCGCAGTGTAAATCAGCATGAACAAGAGGAAGATGCGCCCGGCCCAGCGCCATCCGTCGACGCGCATGCGGCGATGGGGCCTGCCTCGGGAGGTTGTCTCCGCAAGCCTGCTCATGTGCTCCCCTCTTTCCGCTCATTGCCGCTTAGCGCCCGGACATAGAAATAGCCCAGCGTCATCAGGATGAGGAACAGGAGCACCGAATAGGCCGATGCCACGCCCCAGCGCTGGCGGCCGAAGGCGAGCTCGTAAATATGGGTTATCCAGATATGCGATGCGTTCGATGGTCCGCCTGCGGTCATGATCCAGGGGATGATGAAGGAATTGAAGTTGGCCACCGCGAGCAGCAGGATCGTCACCACCGAAACGTTGCGCAAGTGCGGGAAAGTGACGTGCCAGAAGCGCTGCCATGCACTGGCCCCGTCGACCTTGGCGGCGCGCAACAATTGCTCGGGGACCGTCTGCAGGCCGGCCATCATCATGATCATGGCGAACGGAAACTCGCGCCAGATATTGACGACGATCAGGGAGGGCAGCACCGTGCTGACGTTGTCGATGAAATTGGGTGGCCGGTCGGTCAATCCGAGGCCGACCAGCACAGCGCCGATGATGCCGAAATCCGAATGGTAGATCCACTTCCAGATATAGGAGGCGGCAACGGCGCTGATCACCCAGGGGATGATCAGGATGGCGCGCAGGACGCCGCGGCCGACAAAGTCTCGGTGCAGCGCCAGCGCCGTGGCAAACCCCAGGACAAAGGAGATGAAAGTGGATCCGAATGTCCAGATCAGGGTGTTCCAGGTTACTTTCCAGAACACATCGCTGGTGAGGATGGTGGTGTAATTGTTGAAGCCGATGAAGGTCTTGTCGCGGAGCTGCAGGCCAGGCGGCGTCTTATAGAACGACAGCTCGATCGTGTAGTAGATTGGATAGGCGATGACGACGAGCATCACGGCGATCGCCGGGAGCACGTATGCGTAGTCGGCGCGATGGGTCCAGATGTTCCGCAGCGCGCCGGACCTGCCGGGTTGCGATTTTCGGCGAGCCTCGGCCTTGCCGGTCACGATCGTCACTGTGGCGTGCCCTTTTTTCGGAACGAACCGGCCGCGCTCTCGGCGCAGCCGGTGGGTCGCAGGTCAGATTGGGACTAGAGCCCGCCCATCAGGTCTTTCACCTTCTTGGCCGCGTCGTCCGCTGCCTGGTCGACGGTCATCGCGCCGGTCAGGGCATTCTGCAGCATGTCCGGGACGATGATGTTCATAATTTCCGGGGATTCCGGCAGCGCCGGGAAGGGTATGCCATAGGGCAGCATCGAGGTCGTGACATCGAGGAACTTGATATGGTCCAGACGTTCCTTCATCCATTTGGTCTTGAAGCCATTGAGATTGCCCGGGTTCGAGCCGGCATAGGCCATCTTCAACGACCATTCAGGGCTCGTCCACATGCAGATCATCGCCTTGGCGGCCGGCTCGTCCACCTTGCCGCCCTCGACATATTCGGGCTTCAGGATGTGGATGTTCGAGCCGCCGAACACGACGGCGCGCTTGCCGTCGGGGCCAGTCGGAATCAGGCCGTAGCGCATGTTGTCGATGACGGTCTGCGCCTTTTCCTTGTCGGTGCCCGTCGCCTTCTTCTGCAGGTCAAGCATGACGTTGTAGTCGGACGGGTGCGAGATCATCATGCCTAGCTGGCCGGCGACGAACAGAGGCTGGTTATCGGCCTGCTGGTTGGTAAGTGCCGAAACCGGAACCGACTTGTCTCGGACATACATGTCGTATGAGGCTTCCAGCGCCGCCTTGCTCTGCGGGCTGTCGAGCTCCACCTCCTTGTAAGTCGGGTTCGCGGTGGCTTCGTCGAAGACGCCGCCGCCATAGGCCCACAGCTGCGGCATGAAGCGATAGGGTGTATTGCCGGCATTCTTGCGAGCCACGAGGCCGTAACCGGCAATGCCGAGCTTGTCGTGGATCTGCTTGGAATATTTGACGACGTCGTCCCAGGTTGCGGGAGCCTTGTCCGGATCGAGACCCGCACGCTTGAAGATGTCGGCATTCCAGATGAAGGCCATCGTCTCGTTGTTGGTTGGAACGCCGTATGTGACCCCATCCCACGTCACGGCCTTCATGGCGCCGGGCCAGAAATCCTCGGTCGAATAGCCCACATCCTCCGGCTTGAGCGGCTGCAGATAGCCTTTCGAGGCGAATTCGGTACCGCCCAGGATTTGCAGGCGCACCGCCATCGGCGCGGCATTGCCCAGGAGCGCGGTGCGGAATTTGTCGAGAAGGTCGTTATAGGTGAGGGCCTGTTCCTCGAGCTTGATGTTCGGATAGGTCTTGCGGAAAGTCTCGAAGAAATCCTTGTAGTACTGGCGCAGCAGGTCGGGATCGCCCTCGAACACGCCCTGATACCAGAAAGTCAGTCGCCCCTTGTAGTCCAGCGGGGTGACCTTGGCGCAATCGGCGGCCGTGTCGAAATCCTGTGTTCCCGCGATGGAGCGCACATATTCGGGCGACCATTTGCTGATGTCGACCGGTGGCGCAGCCATCGCCGATGTGGACATAAGTGATGCCGTCAAAATACGGACGACAGTGCCGCGCAGGACCGCACTGCCGAGCATGATCCTCGTCATAGGTATCCTCCCTGGTTCTCCGCCCTGCGATCGCGAGGATGGTTCTTGCAGTACGGTGTATCCTCTCGACCGCTTAGTACGTTTTCAGAACCTGGATTGCCTGTCAACGCACCAGATCGTACATTGTTTGTGGGAACCGTGCGTGATATCGGACAGACTGTGTATTAATTTGGGGAGCCGGCCCTTGGCCGAAACAGACGATTTCAAAGCAAAGCCACCTCCGGGGATCGACGCCATCGGAGCCTCCAGCGAGGGTGCCTCGCTTTACGAACTGATCAGGGAAGACATCATCGAGGGACGGCTCGCCGCCAACGAACGGCTTGTTGTCACCGATCTCGCCCGCCGCCACGGCACGTCGACCAATCCCGTGCGCGAGGCCCTGCAACTGTTGCGGGGCGAGGGGTTCGTCATCTTTTCTCCCAACCGCGGGGCGCGTGTGAGGCCCATCGATCAGGATTTCGTCCGCGATATCTACGAGATAGGAGTTCTGATCGAGCCAGCCTTGACGCGATGGTTTGTAGGTATGGCCACCGGCGAGGATATCGCCGAACTCGAACGTATCCAAGGCCTGATCGAAGAGAACAATTTCGCCGACACGTTCAGGCACAGTGAACTGGATACCGCATTTCACACGGTGATGTACCAGCGGCACTATAACCGCCATGCCGCCGAGCTCTGGTGGAAGCATCGCGAAGTGCTGCGAGCGGTGAGCCGGCGTTTCAATTTCACGCTCGCGCGGCGTGCCGCGATCATTCGTGAGCATCGCGAACTCATTGCGCTCATCAAGGCGGGGGAGGCCGACAAGGCGGCCGAACTCATCTCCCGCCATGTCGAGGGTTCCGGCCGGCATGTTCTCGAACAGATGCGTGCACGCAACGCCGCTCGGGCCGGATAGGACGAGGGGTCGGGTCTGGAACAGCGTGGTTGACCATTACTGAAAAGGCAGTTGAAATGAAAATCACGAGCGTTCGGCCGTGGCTGATCAAGTCTGGTGCTTCCTATTGGGGGGAATTCCTGTTCGTCGAGGTGACGACAGACGAGGGAGTGAGCGGCTGGGGAGAGATCACCACCACCACGAAGCTCGCCAACCGCGCCCTCTGCACGATCCTTCGACAGATCGGAGCCGCCGTGACAGGCGAAGATCCGGCGCGTATCGAATGCCTCTGGCACAAGATCTTCCGCGGCTTCACCTATATGGGTAGCCGCGGCGCCGCGGTCGAATGCGTGAGCGCGATCGACATAGCCCTCTGGGACATCAGGGGTAAAGTCCTCGGCAAGCCGATCTACGAACTGTTGGGCGGGCCGGTCCGCGATGAGATCGCGCTCTACACCCACCCCAACCAGGCCAAATTCACCAGCAAGGACGCTGTGGTGCGCGAAATCCTTGACATCGTCGAGTCTGGACATACTGCTCTCAAGTTCGACCCCTTCCCCCACCAGGGTCGCGATGCCGACGGTGTGTCGCGCGAACAGCGGGACGGCTATCTCGACGGCGGCATGACCCGCAAGGACGAACGCGAGGCTGCCGAACTCACGGCTCTGATCCGCGAAACGGCGGGTCCAGACATCGACATCCTCATCGATGCGCATGGCCGCTTCGATGTTCCGACCGCCATTCGCCTCTGTCGGAGCCTCGAGGAAGCCGGCCAGATCGACTGGTTCGAGGAGCCCTGCCCGCCCGAGAGCCTTAACGCCCTCAAG
Organism: Mesorhizobium sp. LNHC209A00; assembly: GCF_000502915.1. Taxonomy (NCBI): domain Bacteria; kingdom Pseudomonadati; phylum Pseudomonadota; class Alphaproteobacteria; order Hyphomicrobiales; family Phyllobacteriaceae; genus Mesorhizobium; species Mesorhizobium sp. LNHC209A00. Next base: position 467,477 of record NZ_AYWT01000004.1, on the reverse strand, counting down.
CAGGTTCGCGAGAAGGTCAGTGCCGCTATCTCTTGGGGCGAGCGTGGCCACACAAAGTGGGATTTCGTGCCGGTTCTCGAGAACAAGCTCGCCGACTACATCATGCCTGACGTCACCTGGACCGGTGGAATTACCGAACTCAAGAAGATTTCCGCTCTGTGCGAAGCCTACTACATCCCAGTCTCGCCCCATGACGCCGCGGGACCGATCAACGTGGTTGCGGGTGCGCAGGTGATGATGACCGTTCCGAACTTCTACAAGCTCGAAACGTCGGAGTGGAATTTGGGCAAGTACGATCATCTTATCGACAAGCCGCTTGATGTTTCGAACGGTAGCCTCAAGCTCTCGTTGAGGCCGGGTCTCGGCATCGAGATGAACCGCGATTACCTGCAAGCCCATGAGATCGAACTGGGCTAGCAGCGTTATCGGCGGCATGCGGGCGACAACCCGCAAATCAGAACGAGGATAAGTCATGCCAAAGACGGATGGAGCCGACGAGGCCCTCAACCGGGTCAACACCAACTCGAAGCCGTCCGAGCTTCGCATCACCGACATGCGGGTGGCCGAGATCGTCGGTGCGCCGTTCACCTCGGCGCTGCTCAAGATCTATACCAACCAAGGCATCGTCGGGCTTGGCGAGGTGCGCGACGGCGCCAGCGCCACCTACGCGCTGATGCTGAAGAGCCGGCTGCTTGGCGAGAACCCCTGCGACATCGATCGCCTGTTTCGCCGCATCAAGCAATTCGGCGGGCACGGTCGGCAGGGCGGCGGCGTCTCGGCGGTCGAGATCGCGCTCTGGGATATCGCCGGCAAGGCCTATGGCGTTCCCATCTACCAGATGCTCGGCGGCAAGTTCCGCGATCAGGTGCGCGTCTATTGCGATACCGATGCCGAGCAACCGAGCGGCACCGAAACCGGAAAGCGCCTCAAGCAGCGCATGGACCGCGGTTTCACCTTCCTCAAGATGGACCTGGACTTGATGCAGATCGCCCATGTCCCGGGCGCCGTGTCCGCGCCCGCCGGCGCGCTCGAAGGGTTTCATGCTAATCCGCGCGGCCGTGGCGGCACGCTGGAGGAGCGCAAGGCCCGCAATCTCGCCTACGACGCGCAGAACGTGCAGCACCCGTTCACCGGCCTGCATTTCACCGAAAAGGGGATCGACCTGCTCGAGCAGTACATCCACGAGGTTCGCGAGGTGATTGGATACGAGATCCCGCTCGCCATCGACCATGTTGGCCACATCTCGCTGCAGGACGGCATACGCCTGTCGCGTCGCATCGAGAAATACGCCCCGGCCTGGCTGGAGGATGTGATCCCTTGGCAACACACCGAGCAGTACCGGCAATTGCAGGGGGCCACCACGGTGCCGATGTGCACCGGCGAAGACATCTACCTCAGGGAAGGCTTCGAGCCGCTGCTCAAGAGCGGCGGCCTCTCCGTCATCCACCCGGACCTGCTCACCAGTGGGGGTATTCTCGAGACCAAGAAGATCGGCGACATGGCGCAGGATCACGGTGTCGCCATGGCCATCCATATGGCCGAAAGCCCGATCGCCGCGATGGCCGCCGCGCATGTCGCCACCGCGACCGAGAACTTCATGGCGCTCGAATACCACTCCGCCGATGTCGACTGGTGGGACGATATCGTCACTGGCCTGCCCAAGCCGCTCGTCAAGGACGGCTTCGTCACCGTGCCCGACAAGCCGGGGCTGGGCATAGACGATGTGGTCGACGAGGTGATCAGCCAGCACGTGCAGCCCGGTGTCACGGGAATATGGCAATCCACCGAGCATTGGGACAATGAATCTAGCTGGGACCGGACCTGGAGTTAGCCCAGATCCCCTGCCATCATTCCCGCCAGGCTCACAGGCCGACGACCGACCATTCGTGTCGACCTCTCCCAAGGGAGAGGCGTAGAAAGAAACGGACGAAACCATGATCTACGAACTGCGTATCTATGACTGCCTGCCGGGGAGGCTGCCGGCTTTGCTCAAGCGCTTTTCAGACCAAACGCTGGCCATCTGGGAGAGGCATGGCATCCGCCAGGCTGGGTTTTTCACCACGGCGATCGGCGAAAACAGCAATCGCCTCACCTATTTCCTAGCCTGGCAATCACTGGCCGAGCGTGAGGCGAAATGGACGGCTTTCGTCACCGATCCGGCATGGCACAGGGCTCGGGACGAGTCCGAGCGCGACGGGCAGATCGTTGCCAATATCAGCAGCCAGTTGCTCGCGCCGACAGCTTTCTCGTCCGTGAGATAGGGCTGCGCCATGAAAATCACCGACCTGCGCTGCGCCGTCATCGGGCGGCATCCCATCGTTCGCGTCGTCACTGACGAGGGCCTCTACGGTCTGGGCGAAGTCGAGTTCACAAAGACCTATCTCAAGCCATTTGTGCTGCATTTCCGAGAGGCGCTGATCGGCGAGGATCCGACCGATGTCGAGCGGGTCATGTTGAAGATCCGCCAACGCGGTTCTTTCAAGCCTTATGGCGCGGCGGTCAGCGCTATCGAACATGCGCTTTGGGACATAGCCGGCAAGGCCGCGGGCGTGCCGGCCTACAAGCTGCTCGGCGGCAAGGTGCGCGACAAGGTGCGCGTCTATAACGGCTCGATCCGCCAGAAGCGCACAGGCGACCGGCCGGAGGACTACGCCGCGGACGTCAAATGGATGATGGAGCAGCCGCAGAACTTCTTCATGGTTAAGCAAGGAATCTCGTTCCACTCCAACATGAAGGACACTATCGAGGACTTCCATTATGGCGTGACGCAGAAGAAGGCCGGCTATCACGGTGCCATGGATCAGGGCGTGATCAGCGAACGCGGTTTCAACCACATGCTCGACTGCGTGATCGCGATGAAGGAAGTGCTGGGCGACAAGGTCAGCCTGGCGCTCGACTGCGGCCCGGGCTGGATGCTGCCCGATGCGATCAGGTTCGCCCGCGCGGTCGAGAGGTACAATCTGATGTGGCTGGAGGACATGCTGACCGGCGACTATGTACCGTGGGTCAATCCGCAGGCCTACCGGGAACTGACCACCTCCACCTCGACGCCGATCCATACCGGCGAGCAGATCTACCTCAGGCACAATTTCAAGGAACTGATCGAGACGCAGGCGGTGCGCGTCATCGGCCCCGATCCTGCCGACATCGGCGGCATTGCCGAGCTCAAATGGGTCGCCGAGCACGCCTATATGCACTCGATCCTGATGGCGCCGCATGGCACGGCGAATGGCCTGCTGGGCCTCGGCGCGCTGATCAACGTCTGCGCCACCTTGCCCGCCAATTACGTGGCGTTCGAATACCCCAGTGCCTCGGACCCCTGGTGGAACGACATCGTCATCGGCCTGCCCAAGCAGATCGTGAAGGACAGCATGGTGGATCTGCTGGAAGCACCGGGGCTAGGCCTCGATATCGACGCCGAAGGCGCCAGGAAGTATTTGCTGGCGGAGGACGCCGGATTCTTCGATTGACCGGCGACGGTGGCCCTCGATCTCATCGACCGAGGGCCTACTTCAAAGACTCGTGGTTGCACGTCTCATCACAACAGAAGCCGGCGCATTGTTGACGTGCGCCGACCTTGTTTAATTATGGCGAATCTCGGTCCCGAGCACCTTCAGGCATTCGCGGATGAAGGCAGCGAGGGCTGTCCATCCCTTGGCCGACACCATGGTTCCGTCGACATAGGCCTCCGTCGGCGAGAGGTCGATGTAGGTGCCGCCGGCCAGCGTCACTTCCGGTTCGCAAGCGGCGAGCGCGCCGACCTTCTTGCCGCGGACGACACCGTCCACGGCAATCAGAATCTGGACCCCATGGCAGATCGTGAAGATCGGCTTCTGGGTATCGTGGAAGTGGCGCACCATGGCTTGCACCCGTTTGTCGGTGCGGATGTATTCCGGGCCGCGGCCGCCGGCGCAATATACGGCGTGGTATTGATCGAGCTGCTTTTCCGCTTCAGCAAACGTCTTGTTGATCACCTGAAAATGGCCGAGCTTTTCGGTGTAGGTCTGGTCGCCCTCGAAGTCGTGCAGGGAGGTCTTGATGAGGTCTCCGGCCTTCTTGTCCGGGCAGACCACGTGGACCGTGTGACCGACGGCTTCCATTGCTTGCTGGTAGACGAAGATCTCGTACTCCTCGGTGAACTCGCCGGTGAGCATCAATATTTTCTTGCCTGACATGATCATGTCCTCTTGTCGTGTGAAAGGGGCGGGGCGAGTCATGCTGCGCCACGCATTGATTGCGTTCTTCAGAACGGAGAGTCGGGGAAGAAGTATTCCTTGGCGTTGTCCTTGGTGATCAGCGGCGCGTCCAGCTTGACGGCGCCGCGAACCGGGGCCTGGCCAACCAAATTGGCCATGGTCATGTATATGGCCGTCTTGATCATGGACGGCGGGTAGGGAGTCTCGACGGGGGTCATGCTGTCGCCGTCGATGACCTTCTTGACGATGTCCTTCATGCCGTTGCCGCCAAGCGCCAGCTTGATGTCGGTGCGGCCCGACTGCTTGACCGCCTCGATCACCCCCAGCAGCATGTCATCGTCGTTCGCCCAAACCGCGTCGATATGCGGATATTTGGCGAGGTAGTCCTGCATCAGCTTGAAGGCTTCGTCGCTGTTCCAATGAGCGTACTGAATGTCGAGAACCTTGAGGCCGGTCCCGGCGATGGCGTCCTGGAAGCCCTTGATGCGCTCGTCGTCGATCACGGTCGGGATGCCGCGCAGGACAACCAGGTCACCCTTTCCGCCAAGCTTGTCGATCATGTATTTCGCGGTGTTGCGCCCGACGGCGATGTTGTCGCCGGCGACGTAGAGGCCCTGGATGGTGGGGTCGGTCAGGCCGCGGTCGACGACCGTGATGAAGGTGCCCTTCTCCTTGATGGCCTTGACCGGCTCGGTCAATTCTTCCGAGGAGTAAGGAAGGATCACCAGCGCATCGATCTTGCGTGAGGCGGAGAGATCCTCGATCGCCGACACCTGATCGGCCGCCGACGGCGACGTCTTTACGATGACCTCGACACCGGGGAAAGCCGCGTTGATTTCCTTGGCCGCCGTCTGCGCGTGATAGACGACGCCGGCGGTCCAGCCGTGGTCGGCGGCCGGTATCGAAACGGCGATGACTTTCTTGTCCTCGGCCATGGCATGGCCCGTCAGCAGCAGCGAGCCGAGCGCGGCCGCAGCCATCCATTTTTTACTGAACATTTTCTTCTCCCAGATTGGACCTGCAAAGACGCACCCGTGTGGTCCGGACGCGGGGCTATTTCGAATTCGAGAACCTCTGAATGAGCATCGCGATGATGATGATGACGCCCTGAACCGCGGCGACCAGGTACTCGGAGACGAAGTCCGACAGCACCATGAGATTGGCGATCAGCTCCAGAATGACGGCGCCGGCGACGGTTCCCCAGACATGACCTTTGCCGCCACGCAGCGCCGTGCCGCCGATCACCACGGCGGTGATCACCTGCAGTTCCCAAAGCTGCCCGGTGGTCGGCGTTGCGGCACCCAGTCGCGGTACGTAGCAGATCGCGGCGACGGCCACGCAGACGCCTTGGACGATGTAAGCAATGGTGCGCGTCTTGATGACGGAGATGCCGGAATAGCGCGCGACGTCCTCGTTTGCGCCGACCGCCGCACATTTGCGCCCATACTTCATCTTGTAGAGGACGAACGATGCGATCGCGGCGACGGCGACCGATATGAGGATCGGGATAGGGACACCACCGACGGTGCCGAAATAGACCGGCCGATAGGCTTCGCGCAGCGATCGGTCTATCGGTATCGTGCCGCCGTCGGTCAGATAGGTGATCAACGCGCGGAAAATGCCCATTGTACCGAGCGTCGCAATGAACGGTTCGATCCGGCCTATGGTGACGATCAGGCCATTGGCGAGGCCACACAGAAGACCGACCAGGATCGCCACGAGCATTCCAGCCGGGATCGCCCACAGGCCGGCGTGTGGCGCCACGGCGTTCATGAACATGATGGTGATGCCGGTGACGAAGGCGGCCATCGAGCCGACGGAAAGATCGAGCCCTCCCGACGAGATAACGAACGTCGCGCCGACCGCGATGATGGCGATGAAGGCGCTGCGGGTGATGACGTTGGCAAGGTTGGTCGCGGAGAGGAAGTCTGGATTGATGAGAAAGCCGACCACCAGCAGGGCGGCCAATGCCAGGAAGGGACCCACGTCGGTCCAGGTGATGTTCAAATCACCGACGCGATGCGTGGATGGGGATCCGGTCATGACAGCCATTCTGTTCCTCCCTCGGCCTTCGGCCTCGGTTTCGGGCCGCTTGTCGCCAGCAGCGCCACATTGCTTTCGGTCATCTCGGCGCCTTGGACCTCGCCCGTCAGGCGGCCTTCCCGCATGACGAGGATGCGGTCGCAGATGCCAATCAGCTCCTGCATTTCCGACGAGATGACGATGCAGGCTTTGCCGCTGCCGACGATGGCGTGGATGAAGGCGTAGATCTGAGCCTTGTTGGCGATATCTATGCCGCGGGTCGGTTCATCGATGATGACCACAGAGGGGTCGGTGAGCAGCACCTTGGCGAGCAGCAGCTTCTGCTGATTGCCGCCGGAAAGCTGTCCCGCCTTCACGCCAGGGCTCTTGAGCCGGATATCGTAGCTCCGGACGGCCTCTGTCAGCGCGACCGACTCGCGGCGTCTGCTGAGAGCCAGTGCGGGATGGAACCGTTCAAGTGCGGAAAGCGTGAGGTTGGGCGCCAGTCGTTCCTCGAGGAGCAGGCCCTTGCTCTTTCGGTCCTCGGTCAGGTAGCCGATGCCTGCATCGATCGCTTCGCGTTGCGAGCGGATCCGGACGGGCCGACCTTGGAGTTCAATCACGGCGTCGGCCGAACGCAGGCCCACCAGCCCTTCGAACAATTCCGTGCGGCCCGCGCCGATCATGCCGGCAAAGCCAAGAATTTCGCCCCTGTGGACGGTGAAAGAGACGTCTTCGGCGTAGCCCGGGACGGTGGCGTTTTTCACGCTCAGCATCGGCTCATCGGACGGCGCGCTCTTCTGCGGGTAGAGCGTTGCAAGCTCGCGGCCGACCATCAGGCGTGCCATGTCCATCTGGGTCAGGGCCGTGCCCGGACAGGTGCCGACCATCCTGCCGTCGCGCAGCACGGTCACCTTGTCGGCAAGCTGCTGCACCTCATCCAGCCGATGGCTGATATAGAGGACGGCCGTGCCGTTGGCCTTTAGCTGCCGGACGATTTCGAGGAGGCGATCCACTTCCTCGTCGGTCAGCACGGCGGTCGGCTCGTCGAAGATCACGACCTTGTAGTCGTCGAGCAGCGCGCGGGCGATCTGGACCAGCTGGCGGTCGGCCAGCGAGATGTCGCGCACCAGCGCGGTCGGCGAGACCGCGCAGCCGATCCGTGCCAGCTTTTCGGCTGCCAGGCGCCGCATGGCGCGGTCGTCCATCACATGGCGGCGCGAAAGCTCGCGGCCGAGAAATAGATTGTCCGTCACCGTAAGCGCTTCGGCGAGCAGGATCTCCTGGTGGACGAGGGCAATGCCGGCTTTTTGGGCCTGGTCGGGCTTGGCGAACGTCACCGGCCGACCAGCCATGGACAAGGTGCCGCGGGTCGGCTCGGCATAGCCGGAAAGCAGCCGCATCAAAGTGGATTTTCCGGCACCGTTCTCGCCGATGATGGCGTGGATTTCGCCCGGCAGGATGTCGAGCGTGACGTCGGAGAGCACGGTCACCGGCCCATATTGCTTCGAGAGACCCTGAGCGCGCAGCACCGGCTCCAGGACCCCTGGCGCATTGCCGCCAGGCAGCGCACTTCCTCCCTCTCCGGCAATATTGGCGGTAACGGACATTCGTTCAGGCCTCAATCGAAGGCCGGCAGCAGGCGATCGCGTGAGTGCTCGATGTGAGCGCGCATTGCTTTCGCGGCGGCATCCGGATCGGCAGAGCCGAACGCGGCGAGGATCGCCTCATGCTCGTCCAGCGCCTCCACGGTCACGCGGGAATGATACATCAGGCGGAAAATGTGGAAGTGCGTGTGTTGATAACCCAGCGTCTCGCGGATGAGCTCGTTTTCGGCGTATTCCATGATCTTGTCATGGAAGATCGCGTCCTGCCTGGCGAAGTTCGAATAGCGCAGGCGCTCGTCCTTGCCCTCGCGGCGCGACATCACGCCTGCAGCCTTCAGCAGCGTGCCGAGTTTGGCCTCATCCATCGTGGCAGCGGCTTTCGCCGCGCCGTGCGGTTCGAGCAGGAGACGCATTTCGTACAATTCGTCGAAACGGCGCCGCGTGATCTGCGGCGCGGCACGGTATCCGATCAGGTGCGTCTTCAGAACCAGTCCTTCGCCTTCGAGGCGGCCCAGCGCCTCGCGGATCGGCGTATGGGAAACGTCGAATTCCTTGACCAGATTGTCGACGGTGATGCGCGAACCGGGCGCGATCTTCAGCGACATCAGCTGCGCGAAGATGGCCTCGTAGACGTCCTCGGCTAGGCTGCCGGCACGCTGAATGCGGCCCGCTCCCGTGGGCGTTTCACCATTATTGCTCAAGCTGACAGGTTGCATTCTTTCGCCTCTCGACAGGAGATTGCTAACACGAGGGTTTGACCGATGCAATACTATATCCTATACGATTTTATCGGCGCCGTTCAGTTCAGGATCCTTCGGTGCGGATTGCAATGCGAGTTTCTCCGACACCCTCAAGGATGCAGCCTGTCATGAGCCTTCTCACAGCCCTCCGGCTCCCACGTGAAATTCTATTCGGAACGGGACAACGTCATGCCCTGCCAGCCGTGGCCGGCCGCCATGGCCGCCGCGCCCTGGTCTGCACCGACCAGCGTTTGGCCGGCACCAGCGTGTTCGCCGAAATGATGAAATCCCTGCGGTCGGCGTCAATCGACGTGCTGGTTCACGACGGTGTCCTCCCGGACGTGCCGCGCGATTCGGTGGCGGTCTGCGTCAAGGAAGCGAGGGGCTTCCGGCCAGACATGGTGATCGGCATCGGCGGCGGCAGCTGTCTCGATTTCGCCAAATGTGCCGCCTTGCTGATCAGCCACGGCGGCGAGCTGCGGCACTACTACGGCGAGTTCAAGGTCCCGGGGCCGACCCTGCCGATGATCGCCGTGCCGACCACGGCTGGTACAGGATCAGAGGTGACGCCTGTCGCCGTGATATCGGATCCGGACCGGACGCTCAAAGTCGGCATATCGAGCCCCTATCTTATTGCTGCCGTTGCCGTCTGCGACCCCGAACTGACAATGACTTGTCCGCCGGGCCTGACCGCGGTTGCCGGTGCCGACGCGCTCACTCATGCGATCGAGGCCTTCACGGCCATGCGCCGGGACGGGGACTTCAGCCTGCCGCAGCGCCACGTGTTCATCGGCAAGACGCCGTTGACCGACCATTTCGCGCTGCTGGCCGTCAAACTTCTCGGCCGCAGCTTGGAGAAGGCGTGCATCGACGGCGGCGACGCCGAGGCGCGCTCCGACGTGATGATGGGAGCGCTGGCTGCGGGTTGCGCGTTCGGCACCGCCGGCACGGCGGCGGCGCACGCGGTGCAATACCCGGCCGGCGCGCTCACCCACACGCCGCATGGGCTGGGGGTGGCGACAATGATGCCTTATGTCATGAGCTACAACAGCCGTGTGGCCGCGGGTGACATCGCCGAGATAGGGATTGCTCTTGGCCTCGAGCCGAATGGTCGTGGCGTCGACGAAATGGCGGGCGCGACCATCGAGGAGATCAGGCGCTTGTTTGCGGCGATCGGCATCACCCCGACGCTGGCCGGTTTGGGACTCCCGGCCGACAAGCTCGACTGGACCGCCGAGCAGGCGCTCGGCATCGATCGCCTGATCAAGAACAACCCGCGCCCATTCGACCTTGCCGCCATGCGCCGCCTTGTCCAGGCGGCCTATGACGGCGATCTCACCGCCTGCGCCATGTGAACGTCAGGAACAAGACGATGAACCTTCCCTACAATGCCTTCCCTCTCGATCAGGATCCGTACGACGTTCGGGGCTTTCCGCACCGGCTCTACATTGGCGGACAATGGCGGCCGTCGTCCGACGGCGGGCTCATTGAGGTCACCGATCCATCCTCCGGCGCGGTGATCGCGGCGGTCCCCGATGCGACCCTGGAGGATGCCGCCGCAGCGGTCGAGGCAGCGGCCAAGGCCGCCAAGGGGTGGCGCCAGACAGCGCCGCGCAAGCGCTCGGAGATTCTCAGGCGCTGTTTCGAGCTGATGGTCGAGCGGTCGGAGACGCTTGCCATGCTGATCTCGCTGGAGAACGGCAAGGCCCTGCGCGACGCGCGCGGCGAGGTCGCCTATGCAGCCGAATTCTTCCGCTGGAACGCCGAGGAGGCGGTTCGTATCACCGGCGAGTTCGGCACCGCCCCGTCTGGCGCCAACCGCATCGTCGTCGACTACCAGCCGATCGGCATCTGCATCCTCATCACGCCGTGGAATTTCCCCGCCGCGATGGCGACGCGCAAGATCGCACCGGCACTGGCGGCAGGCTGCACGGTCATTCTGAAACCGGCCAGCGAGACGCCGCTGACCGCCTATGCGCTGGCCGCGCTCTACAGCGAAGCCGGCGTACCGGACGGCGTCGTGAACGTGCTGACGACATCGACACCCGGCACCCTGACGTCGGCCATGCTGGCCGATCCGCGCGTCAGGAAGCTCTCCTTCACCGGTTCGACCGGGATCGGCCGGGCCTTGCTCGCCGAAGCCGCCAAACATGTGACTTCCTGTTCCATGGAGCTTGGTGGCAATGCACCCTTCATCGTCTTCGACGATGCCGATCTCGATGCGGCCATCGACGGCGCCATGATCGCCAAAATGCGCAATGCCGGCGAAGCCTGTACGGCGGCCAACCGCATCTACGTCCAGTCGGGTATCCACGATGCGTTCGCCGACGGCCTTGCGCAGCGCATGGCTGCGCTCAAGATCGGCGCCGGCACCAAGGCGGACACCGAATGTGGACCCATGATCGCCAAGAAGGCGGTCGACAAGATCGACCGGCTGGTCAAGGACGCGGTCAACCGTGGCGCCAAGGCGCTGTGCGGCGGCTCGGTGCCTGAAGGTGATGGCTTTTTCTATCCGCCGACCGTCTTGTCCGAAGTCTCGCCGGACGCCGATATGGCGCATGAGGAGATCTTCGGCCCAGTGGCGCCCATCACCCGCTTCGAGAGCGAGGCGCAGGCCATCTTCCACGCCAACAACACCGAATTCGGCCTCGCCGCCTATCTCTACACCCGCGATGTGGCGCGCGGCATGCGGGTGGCCGCCGAGATCGAGGCCGGCATGATCGGCCTCAACCGCGGCCTGATGTCGGATCCCGCCGCGCCCTTCGGCGGAGTCAAACAGAGTGGCCTCGGGCGGGAAGGGGGCCAGCATCACGGCATCGCCGAGTTCATGGAGGCCAAATACATCGCTGTGACCTTCTGAGCCGGCTCCATGTCGAAGGACCCTTTTCGCACCCGCGACCACGTTGCCGATTTCGATGACATCGTGGCCGACATCGTCGCCCGCAGCGCCGTCACGCGGGCTTCGCTGCCGATGCTGGCGGACATCGCCTATGGTCCGCACGAGGCCGAACGCCTCGACCTGTTCTTTCCGGACGGAGCGCGCAGGGATCTCCCGGTGCACATCTTCATCCATGGCGGCTATTGGCGCATGTTCGCCAAAAGCGACTATTCCTACATCGCCGAGACGGTGACGAGCGCCGGGGCAATCGCGGTCGTGATCGACTATGCGCTGATGCCTGCCGTCAGGATGGCGACAATCGTCGACCAGGTCCGGCGCGCGAGGCAATGGGTGCTGGGTCATATCGCCAGCCATGGCGGCGATGCCGGTCGGCTAAGCGTCAGCGGTCATTCCGCCGGGGCGCATTTGGCGACCTTTTTGTTCGACGAGGGGTCGGCACATCCCCCGTCGGCGGCACTTCTGCTCGGCGGGCTCTACGATTTGAAGCCCCTCCAGCAATCCTTCCTGGAGCCTTTGATAGGCCTGACCGACACGGAAGTTGAGGCGTATTCGCCGATGAGCAAATCCCACTCGTCGCGGACAAAGGTCACGCTGCTGGTCGGCGAGCGGGAGACGGAACCGTTTCACCTGCAGGCCAAATTGTTTGCCGATCACCTGACGGAGCAGGGCCTGACGGCTTCGAGCAGCATCGTCGAGGGGCGCAATCACATGGACAGCGTCCGGGATTTGGGTGTCGGGCACACAAAAGGGGGCACTTGGCTGTACGACCTGATCCGAGCCGCTTGATCGGTCCTGCCTCAGCCGAACCATCCCCGTTAAGCCTTGCGCAACCCATGGGGCGTAATCTGTCCGCCAGATTGCGAGGTACCATGAAGCGCCAACCACTAGTGCTTTTCGCCTTTCCTGCCTGTGTCCTGCTGATCCTCGCGACCGAGCGAATGGCGACGCTCCTGCTCGGAACCTACCCCGCAAGCCCGGATATGTGGAAGATCTGGCTAGCCTTGCATCCCTCGTCGGGCATGGTCTGGCAGCAGGTCGATGTCTATCTGGGAGGGTCGATGGTCCTGGATTTCGCCTTGTTGGGCGCGGCCCTGGGGATCTGCTGGATGGCAAGCCGGGCCAGAAGGTCGGCCGCTTTCTTTCTCGCCAACCATGGCATCTTGATCCTGGCGGCGTCGATGATCTTCATCGGCGGCCGCTCGCAGACTGCCAGCACCATCGCCGCGTTCACGGCACCGAGTGGCTTTCGGTTCTCGCTGATGATGGACTTCACCTGGCTGAACTGCCTGCTGGCGGTCATCGGGGTCACCGCCTGCGCCTATTGCCACCTTGCCTATGTCCGTGAACTCGGCATGCGCGTTGAATCGCGGCGCGTCCGGATCATGGCACTGCAGCGGGATTTCTAGCGCAGCTACGCGGCCACGCCCAAGTCCGACCTAGTTTATCCCGACCTAGTTTATCTTGTGATAGGTGACCTTGCCTTCCGGTGACACGCTCCGCTGGTAGTTGGAGCTCGGCGCGGGAGGCGCCGCCGGAGCCGATCGCCGTCGCGTTACCCGCGGCATTTCCTCGATCGCGGGCTCCGCGTCGGCGGCGCTGGCGACCGCCGCCGTATCTTCGGCGGGTGAGGCCAGTTCGACGACGCGCGGCTCGTCGCCACCGTGATTTCCCGACATCTCCGGTGGCTGCCGGGCGATGTTGGCGTTGACCTCGCCGAAGCTCGCCCGCAGCCGGTCGTCCAGCGCCTCGAACCGGCTTTGAAATCCATTGTTGACGGTGTCGAGCCGCGCGCTCATCCGCTGCTCGAACTGGCCGAGGTCCTCCAGCCGCGCCTCGATCGCGCGCAGATCGTTGATGCCGTGGTAGAGATAGACGGCCGCGGTGGCGTTCAGGAGGGCAAACAGCGCCAGGCCGACAGAGACGGCAATTGCGAGCCTGGACCGGCTCTTCTCCCTGTCGAGCAACAGTGGTTCGACCGCTATCACAAGGTCGTCGGGATCGCTGATCGTCGTCATTGGACCACCACCTTGGTGCCGACAGGCACGCGCCTGAAAAGATCGATGACATCGGTATTGGTCAGGCGAAAACAGCCCGACGTGCCGTCGAAACCCACGCCCGAAGGGTCGTTGGTGCCATGGATGCGATAGAGCGTGTCGCGGCCGTCCCGAAGCAGATAGAGCGCCCTTGCGCCGAGGGGATTGTACGGCCCCGAGGGCACCATGTCAGGCAATTCCGGCTGGCGGGCGCGCATTTCCTTCGGCGGTCGCCACGCCGGCCACTCGGTCTTGGCTCCGACCTGGACCGTACCCGTCCAGCCAAATCCATCGCGTCCGACACTGATCCGGTAGCGCAGGGCCTCGCCCTTGCCGGTCACCAGGTAGAGCGCTTTTTCCTGCTTGCGGATGATGATGGTCCCAGTCTTCTCGGCGGTGGAAAACGCCACCGTCTTGCGCAGGCTGGGGCCCATGGCCGGCAGAGGCGGGCGGCTGTCCGCCCACGCGGTCTGTCCGGCCGCGGGCGCCAGCGCCAGGCCGAGGAGGCAGGCGGCTGTCAGCCGCAAGCGATGGCCGCTAGCGGGCCGCATCGTCGAGCCGCTCGCGGAACATCTTCTTCAGATCCTTGCTGAAGCGCGCCTGCCCATCCACTTCGGACGGCAGCATGGCGCGGTTCAGCGCGTCGGCCAGCAGGGCATTGTCGAGCCCGACCGACTTGATGTGCGGCGCCTTGAAGATCTTCTCCAGCTCGCTGCGCGAGAAGTGGTTGCCGAACCATTTGCGCTTGTGCTTGTTGGCGACCAGCGTGATCGAGACGGCATTGCCGCGCAGCTCGCGGATCTTCTTGTAGAGCCGTTTGCCTTGCCGCAGCGAGGCCACATTGAGCTCGAAGACGATGAAGATCTCGTCGCTCGTCGACAGCACGGAATTGTGCCAGGGCGTTTCGATGTTGGGCAGATCAATGACGATGTCGTCGAACCGGTAGGCGACGAGGTCGAGCAGCCGGAAGACGAAATCGGCGCCCTGCGGCTCGAACGGCAGCTGCGGCCGCTCGAAGGCGTAGAGCGTCAGGCCGGAAGGCCGCGACAGCTTGATGACATCCATCAGTTCGACATCGAGCCGTTCCGGCTGGCCGATGATGCCGGCAAGGTCGAACTGGTTGAACAGGTTGAGATAGGCGCCGCAATTGGCGCTCTGGAAGTCGAGGTCGACTAGGCAGGTCGAGGCCGCGCGCTCGGTCGATTTCGAGGCCAGGAATTCGGCGGCCGACAGTGCCAGCGTGGTGGCGCCGGCGCCGCCGCTGGCGCTGATGAAGGTGATGATGCGGCTCTTGGCGCCCTGGTTGCCGCTGTCGTGGAAGGTGACGGCGTTGAGCAGTTCCTTGCCGTCAAGCGGCTTGTGCAGCCAGTCCGAGGCATTCATGCGCACCAGGACGCGCGTCTGCTCCGACGTCAACTCGTCGGAAACCGCGATCAGCGGCACGGTGGCCCACAGCGCGCGCGCCTCGACGATGCCTGGATTGCCAAGCAATTCGCCCTTGCCGAGATCGAGGATGACGATGCCCGGACGCGTGTCGGCCGGAGGACCTTTGAGGAAATCGCTCGTCTCGGCGACCCTGACGTCATAGATCGCCAGCGCATCGAGCCGCGTCGCCACATCGCGCTTGAAATTCGCATCGGAGGAAAACAGCGCGACCTGCTTTCGCTTGGTCGGGGTAACCTTGGTGCTGATGGCGTTCATGGATACGTGCTTTTCATGTCTTCGCCCGTGACCGTGCTCAGCATGGAGGGCATGGTGATGGTTCCGAGACCGAGAAAACCGGCCAGGAAGAAGAACTGGAACGGGTGATTGGTGATGCTGACGGTGATCGTCGGCACCGGTCCCTTGGGACGCGTCCAGTAGCCAAGGCCCGAAGCCTGATACTGGATTTGGACCTCGGATTTCAGAAGGGTTGGCAGGAATGTCAGCATTCCGGGCCGCGTGCTGCTGCCGTTAAAGATGAAGTCGAGAGCTGCCTGGTTCACATTGAGGTTCTGGCATGTGGCGCCTGTTCCACAGGTGCAAGATGCAGCTCCGGCGGCACTGGCCGTACAGATGTAGCTGTAAGTGTTGGCTGGAACCGCCTTTCCCACATCCAGCGAGTCGCTGGGTGTTTTTGCCTCGAGCAGAAGTCCGCTGGCGATCGGAGCGGAAATCTGCGCCAGCCTGGCGCCAGCCTGCACCGCTTTGTTGCCGGCATTCCATTGGTAGAAGGCATAGCCAAAGTCGACAAAACCAAGCAGCAGGGTGAGCAGCATGGGCATGGCGATGGCCGCCTCCACCATTGTCGCGCCGGATTGGTTTCTCCAGAACGTGCCTTGCGAGATCACCATCCCAAGACACGCTCCTGATGGAACACAGTGAGCTTAACGTTACCAAAGCCGAGATAAGACCAGAGGCCCAGGGTAGGATACGGATACGAGGCGCTGACCTCCACGACAACGACGGTGCCGGTGCTGCTGAGATAGAGCTGGGTACCGGTCGTGGGATCGATCGCCTGGATCGATCGTACTGGCGTTATGGTGACTTGACCCGTGGTCCACCCGGTAACCCTCGCACTACCGCCCTGGACGGCCCCGTTCACTGCGAGGTTTGTTGCCAACACTGAACAAGTATTCCAGTCACTGCTGCAGCGCGCCATATAGCGAGAGGCATCCTCTACGCCAGCTTCGAGAAGCAGGCGCGTGTTGAAGATGTTCGAGAACTCGAAGACACCCGCTGCCAGCAGCAACACGAGTGGCGTGACGATCGCTATCTCGACCAAAGCAGAGCCTCGGTCGTCGTGGTGGAACCGCCGGAGGAATTGTCTAATCGACATGGGGCTACCGGTACAATTGCGTTTCGTTGCGAAACGCCTTGTCTACAAGCGTATTGTTGGCGAAGCCGCCATCTACATCCACGATCTCAAGGCTGATAGGCTTCTCCGCGCCGGTTGTGGATTCTTCATCGTCGCTCTTGTTCGACTTTGAGATCGGGGAATTGATGAACACGCTGGCATAGCCGTCCGGCTTGAGCTGTGTGTGGCCGTTGATCTTCGAAGCGTTGGCGAGACAATCGACGACCGCCATATTGAGGAGCCGGCGATCGGGATCTGGGCTCACCCCTGTGCCCTTGTAGCACTGCGGCGTGCCTACTTCCTTTGTCGGGTTGTTCGATTGGTCCGCTACGCTGCCGCTCGATATCTCATACTTGTAGACGTCATATCTGGAGGCTGGCGCGGTCTTGTCGCCAGTCGGGTTGGTGTTGGCCGGAACGTATGTCGTATAGGCCGTTTTATGGTTGGCCAGCCAGTACGCGTTCCAGAATGTTTGCGCGGAGATTTTGTCGGACATTCCCGGTTTGTCGACGCCATATCTGTTGCCGTCAGGGAGAGGCAGTGCCGACCCGTCCGTTACGGGATCGTATTTATTGCAAGTGTTGCTTTTCGCGCCCTTGCGGACGTTGCTTGCGGGCCGGTACTGCGGGTTCTTGTCCTGCTTGTTCAGCGAACTGCTGAGAACGTCAAACCGAACGTTTAGCCCGGTATTGACCTGTCCAAGCGTGACGCCGGTCTTTGTCGTCAGTGCATCGAGTTGATAGCAGGTGCCGGCGGAGCCCACTGCGATGGCATCCCGAAGCGAGGCTAGATTGTTGTCGATCAGTCCGAAATTGCCGGGGCCAGGATCGTTGTCTGCCTTAAGAATCCGAAACTCTCGACCGTAAGTATCTCCCGACGCAAAAGCTTGCTGGATTGTCTTGCTGGTGGACGGGTCGGTTGTCTCGAACGGGTTGCACATGAAGATCGGCACGGTTTCACAGATCGATTGAACGAAACCGGCCACGGCCTGGGCCCGGATGTCCATCGTGTCCTTGCTGCCGACGAGGCTCGCCGGGAAGATGGTTGCGAATGCCCCAGCACCCTTCGCCAAGCCGGACGCGTTTATCGTCACTTCGGCTAAAGACACCAGTTTGGGATCGGTGCTGGCCCAGTTCACCCCGTTTGCATCGACGCCATCGCTGGTCAATGTGGTTTCGTCGCTGGCTGGTATCCCGGTCAAGTATTTGATGGTCACGTCTGCCAGAGCGAGAGTGTGACCGGCGCCTAGCTCTGAATACAGGGTCTGGTTGGCGAGTAGGGTCGTCACGGCCCGGTCGGCTCGAGTGATCGAATCCGACCTCCCGTCAAGTTCGGCGGCAGCGGCCAATGCAAGACCGTCGATACCCTTTTGCAGCTGTTGGTGAAGCCCGGTGGCCCGGCTCATATCGAAGGCGAGCAGCGAAAAGCCGATTAGCACGGGTATCATAATCGCCACGAGGATCATCGCTACGCCGCGCTGATCGTTCCAGAAGGCACGAATGGTCCTCAACATGACCTTACTCTCTGCTTTCCTGCGCCAAGGCCCCTCGCATGCCCGGCGCCCTCCGCATCCTTCCGTTCAGCTCACTGCTTTGTCACGCCCGACCCGCCGACATTGACCGTGATCGCTGGCGGTGGCGGAGGTGGCGGTGGATATTTGTAGGCTTGGGCAACGGCGGCGGCGCGCGTGCCGTCGCCTTCGATATGCGTATTCCTGGATGCCGGATTGAGCGGATCGACCGTCTGCAGCATCGAATTGTATTTCTGCGTGTCGCCGGCGGCCAAGGTCACCGAGTCGTAGTGGTTCAGATAGTCCGCGGCGCAGCCCGAAAGCGACCCGACGCACAGAATGAGGATCAGGGCGCTATTTCTTGACATAGAGCATCTTGTCCTTCGATTTGAAGTCCAGCATATGGCCATAGGGGCCGGTGACGCCGTCGCCCGTTTCATATCTCCGGATCATGTCCTTGTTCACTTCGAGCTGGCCGAGCACGAAGAATTCCGGGTCGTTGGCTGGCCGCGTCTTGTCGAACGGTGTCGCCAACTGCTCGCCGGGCTTCACCGGCCGCACGATATGCGGGGTGACGATCACGACCAGCTCGGTCTCTTCCTTCTGGCTGCTCGAATTGCGGAACAGCGTGCCGATGACCGGCACCTGGCCGAGCCATGGCACCTGGTTTTGAAGCTTGGTCGTCTTGCTGGACAGAAGCCCGCCGACCGCGAAGCTCTGGCCGTCGCGTAGTTCGACGACGGTTTCCAGCTTGCGGTTGGTGAAGATCGGGTCGCCGGCTGTCGTGAAGCCGGTCAGGTCGCTGACCTCCGGGGCCAGTTGGATGTGGATCTTGTCGTCGGCGAGCACGACCGGCGTGAACAGGAGATTGACGCCGAATTGCTTGTACTCGATCTGGATCACGCCATCTTTGGTGACGCTGCGAATAGGAACCTGGCCGCCGGCGTTGAAACTGGCGGGTTCGCCGGAAAGCGTGGTGAGGTTGGGCTCGGCAAGCGTGCGCACCACCCCTTTGGCCTCGAGTGCTTCGATGTACAGATCGACCTTGATGTTGCTGTCAATGACGCGAGTGAGGAGTGCGCCGAACGGAGTGGAATTGGACAGGAGGCCACTGAGCACGCCAGCCGCCCCCAGCACCTCGCCGTCTTTGTCGACGGTGGCGATGCCCGTTCCGGTGAGCGTCGTGCCTCTGCTGTTGGTGCTGGCGATCGACACGCCGAGATCACGCCCCGCGTTGCGCTTGGCTTCCAGCACGCGCACTTCGAGATTGACCTGCTGGCTGTCGTCGACGGTGACGGCATTGATGATGGCGTCGGGGCCATATTGCTGCGCCACTTCCATGATGGCTGCCAGCGTGGCGCCGTCCTTGACATGACCGCCAAGCCGCACCCGGCCGTTGACCGAGCCGATCTCGATACGCGACCTTGGCGAAACCTGGCGGATTGCCGCCGCCATGTCGCTGACATCGACGCCGACCTCGATCTGGATGACGCCGAGCGAGCGTTTGTCGGGTGAGAACAGATTGACCGTGGTGGTGCCGGCGCCCTTGCCGATGACGTAGAGCGTGCGGTCGGTCATTGGCTGAGCATCGGCGATCTTCTCGTCGCCGACGACGATATCGCCGAGATTGGCATTCACCTGGAGCGTCACCGATTGCGACATCGGCAGGAAAACGCGATGGACGCTGGGGTTCGACACGTCGATGAAGCGGTCGGCTGCATCGGCATAAAGGCTCGATAGCGCCACCGCCGCCAGACAGGACAACGCGGCCGCAGCCATCCTTACGCAAAACCCCTGCATCCCCGTCTCCCCACTGCTGCTACTGCTGGCAGCCCCACTTCACTAGCCGCGTCTTATCATGGTTGTCGCGGCACGTCATATGTATCGAGCTTCACACCCCGGAACACGCCCACGGTCACGTTCTTGGGCGGCTCGGGCTGCACGTATTTGATCACTTCCTTGACAACTTCCCGCACTTCCGGCGTAGACGCCACGACTGGAACGGGCTTGACCTTGCCCAACTCGTCAAGGCGGCTTCCCACCTTCTCCACGGCCTGGGTCAGTCCGGCAATCTTGTCCTCGGCACGCTTGCGCTCAGCTTCCGCCAATGCGTCCGCGGCCGCTTTCTTGTCGAGGTCGGCCTGTCGCTTGGCCACGTCGTCGGGCGTTTCGCCAGTCAGGTCCGAAAGCGTCACACGCTCCGTCGTTTCGCCCTTGCTGGCCGCGGCCTGGCGCAGCGCCAGCGACAACTGCCCGGCGCCGGCTGCCAGAGTGAGCTTTTGTGCATCTTTCGTGCTGGCTTCCAGCGTCACCGATTTGACCACGGTCGGGCTATCCTTGCTCACATCGGCAACCTGATCGACTGCGAGCACCTTCATGCTCTGCAGCAGCACGTCGACAAAACTCTTGTCTGCCCCGTCGTCGCCGCGAGTCGTGCGCGTCAGCAGCACGTCGACGCGATCGCCAGGGAAAACAAATCCAGCCACCCCAAGCACATCGTTGACCCGGATGGAAACGGCTTTCATGCCTTCGCCAAGCACCGCCGAGAGCGTGGCGCGCTGGCCGGGGCCGGTGATCTTGGTGGCGAGAACGGGCTCATTGGTGCCGATCGCCTGCAGCGCCTGCTTTATGCCTTCGCCAGCCAGCATTTCTTTCGTTGTCTTGAAAGCGCCGGTCGGAACCGCGCCCGCCGGCCAGGCGATCTCGCGCAACTTGTCCTCGGTCAGCGTGTCACCGAATTTCAAAGGTACCGCCGCCACAACCACCGTATCGCGCGGGACGTCTTCCGTCCTCGCCATGGCATTGCGCTGGCTGGCCAGCCAGATATTGGCGAGCACCACCGCCAGCACGCCGAACACGCCGGCGAGGACAATCATGATAAGCGTATTGGCGCGCATCTTCCCACCCCACTATCGCCCGCCGGGCGAATTTCAACCCCTTCAAAGTGCAGGATCCTGGGCCGAAATCGAGCGATTCCGGCCCAGGAAGTTTTCAGCAAGTGCTCCCGGCAACACCATTCGTGCCAAGCTTGGCGCAAAGGCCGGTGAACTGGCTGCCGACCCATCCGCCGATGGCAATAACCGCAACGATCGATGCCGCTGCGATGATGCCGATCAGGATCGAGTATTCCACCATGGCAGCGCCGGTTTCGTCGGACTGGAACTGCCTGGCTATCTCGATAAGCCGCTTCATGCCTATCACTCCTTTGTGGCCGATCCGGCCAGAGCGTTTCCGATCAAGCGGCCGGGACGCAAGCGCCATTGCCAGTGCCAGCAGCGTCGAGACCCTTGCCGTTCAGCTTCGCGCAAAGGCCGGTGAACTGGCTGCCGACCCATCCGCCGATAGCGATGACCGCAACGATGGTTGCCGCGGCGATGATGCCGATCAGGATAGAGTATTCGACCATGGCAGCGCCGTTTTCATCGTCGCGGAACTGCCGGGTCATCGTCATGAGCTTCTTCATGTCAATTTCTCCCTTTGGAGGTTTGAACCCGACGAGACAGAGCCAAGGATGAACTCCATACCCAAGCATCCCCCGTCATCTCGATCCTAGGTCCCGAGAAATTGCGGAGTCAAACGGGATTAACGGTTCCTTAACTTCCCAATACATGAATTCTGGAGTTGAACGCGGCTTTAAATTTCAGCAAGAGCTTGATTCGTCTAATTTTTCAAGCGCCCTTAACCATTCGTTCACAATTATGCATGCGTCCTAATAGAACCATAACTAATTTAGCAGCACAACATATTCCTTTATATCTAAGGGGTTATAGCCAGATATGGAGCGGATGCCGATGTTAGAGCACCAAGGACACACGGCGCTCCTGGAAGCTTTATTCACTCAGCCATGGTTGGCGACGCGGGGCCTAAAATAAAAACGATATTTTTCAGGCGCGCTCCTTAACTATGTTGAAAGTATTGGCCGCAAGTGAGGCGCCCCGGCGCTTGTGCGTCGGGTGGTTAACGTTTAGTTTCCGCTAATGTGCGCTGGAGGGGTGTAAGGGATTATGCTGGGTCGGTTTATCAAGGGACCAAGCGAGCAGCAGGCCGCGACAAAGGCCGAGCAGCTGACTTTACTGCCCATCGTTCCGGCGGTTTCTCCAGTTGCTGATATTGAACCCCATGGCGAGGACTTCCTGACGCTGAAAGTCGAACTGCATCGTCATTTGATCGACCGGTTCAATCTCGCCGCGCTCGAAACCGCGTCCAAGGAAGAGATCCTGAACGAGATCCGCCCAATCGTGCGCGAGTTCGTGCGCAGCCACAGCGTGCCGCTGAACGCACGCGAGCTTGATCAAATTACCAGCGAGACCGCCGACGAGATGCTGGGACTCGGCCCGATCGAACCGCTGCTCAAGGACGACACGATCACCGATATCCTGATCAATACCCACAAGCGCGTCTTCATCGAGCGGCGTGGTCTGGTTGAAGAGACGGCGATCCGGTTTCGTGACGAGGCGCATCTGCTGCGGGTCATCAACAAGATCGTTTCCGCCATCGGCCGGCGCGTCGATGAATCCTCGCCGATGGTCGATGCCCGGCTGGAGGATGGCTCCCGCGTCAATATCGCGGTGCGGCCGATCTCGGTCGACGGGCCGCTGGTGTCGATCCGGAAGTTCTCCAAGAACCCCTATTCGCTCGAACGCCTTGTGGCGCTCAACTCGATCCGTCCGCCAATGGTCGAACTGTTGCGGATTGCCGTGCAGGCGCGCAAATCGATCCTGGTTTCGGGCGGCACGGGCAGCGGCAAGACGACCTTGCTTAATGCGCTGTCGAGCTACATCCCGTCCAGGGAGCGTCTGATCACCATCGAGGATGCGGCGGAACTGCAGCTGCAGCAGCCTCATGTCGGCCGGCTGGAGACACGTCCACCCAGTGTCGAAGGAAAAGGAGAGGTTCGCCAGCGCGAACTGGTCAAGAACGCGCTGCGCATGCGGCCCGACCGCATCATCGTCGGCGAAGTTCGTGGCGAGGAAGCTTTCGACATGCTGCAGGCCATGAACACCGGCCATGAAGGCTCGATGACCACCATCCACGCCAACACGCCGCGCGATGCGATATCGCGGCTGGAGCAGATGGTCGGCATGGCAGGAATGCCGATGACGCATGAGTCCATCAGAGCGCAGATAACTTCCGCCATCGACGTCATCGTGCAGACACAGCGCCTCTCCGACGGCGGCCGGCGCGTGACATCGATATCGGAGATTACCGGTATGGAAGGAAACGTCGTCCAGATGCAGGAAATCTACACATTCGTGCGTCGCGAGGTGACGGCTGACGGTCAGATCGTCGGAGAATTTCGCGCCACCGGCGTTCGCCCACGTTTTGCCCCGGAAGCGGCAACGCTCGGGCACCATTTCGCCAAGGACGCCTTCAATCCCCAGGTTGCGCTCTGATGCCGACCGGCCAGACCTTGCTCTACTTCATTTATACGCTCGCGGCGGCGGCAGTCATTCTCGCCGGCGAGGCGCTGTATCTTTCCTTCGCCGATCGCCGATCCCGTGCCGGCATGATCAACCGGCGGCTGAAGCGATTGTCCGATGAGGCTCCGGCCGAAAAGACCTTGCAAGGATTGCTGCGCGAGCGCGGCCTGACGGATACGGGTGATTTTCTTTTCGGCATGGTCGGCCTGAACAGGCTCTACACCCAATCCGGCATTACCGGAAACCCGCTGACTTTCGCCGCGATGTTCCTGCTCTCAGCCCTGGCAATTGCGCTGCTGTTCTCGTTCATTCTGCGTTTTTCCGTACTGCCTTGCATCCTGATTTTTCTGGTGACCGGATTTGCCTTGCCACTTCTCCTTTTGCGTCGTGCGCGCAGGAAGCGGATCCAGAAATTCGCGAAACAGCTCCCGAATGCACTCGACATGATCGTGCGTTCACTGCGGGCGGGGCACCCGGCAACGGTGGCCGTAGGTCTGGTCGCGCGCGAAATGCCCGATCCGCTCGGTACCGAATTCGGCATTGTCTCCGACGAAATCACCTTCGGACTGAGTATCGAACAGGCGGTGCGGAAGCTTTCGCAGCGCGTCGGTTTCGAAGGCCTGCACCTGTTGTCGGTGTCGCTGTCGATCCAATCGAAAACGGGCGGCAATTTGACCGAGATCCTGGCCAACCTTTCGTCGGTTCTGCGCGAACGTCAGAAACTCAGAATGAAGATCAGGGCGCTTTCGTCGGAGGGGCGGGTGTCCGCGTGGATCATCTCGCTTTTTCCGATCGTGATGTTCCTGATTCTCCAGCTAGCCGCTCCGGCATATTACGGCCAGATATGGCACGATCCACTGATCACGCCGGTGTTCGTGACCTTCGGAATATGGGCGCTGCTGGGTGACTTCATCATGTATCGCATGGTCAATTTCGATTTCTGACAGGAGCGAGCCATAAACCTGCTATCGAACATTCAGGGACTGAGTATCCTGGTTTCCACCGCGGTATTCGTGGCGGCTGTATCGCTGTTCCTGTTCGGCGCGCTTGTCTTCTTGCCGGCGTTGCAGACACGCAAGCTGGTTGCCCAGAGCCTGACGTCGGAAGGCATCGTCGACCACCGCTCGCTCGCGGGTCAGGAACAATTGCTCAAGATCTCGGCGCAACGTCCGGTCGATGCTTACTTTCGATCGATGGAGAAGGAACGCAATGAGCCGAATGCGCTAGAGGCGAAGCTTTTTCGCGCCGGGTTCTATCAACCAAGTGCTCCGCTCATCTACACCTTGTCGCGACTGGGCGCGGTCTGTATCGGCTTTTTGGTTGCCTATGCGCTCCTTGTGCGAGTACTCCCGCCCCAACTCCCCGCTATCATGGCCTTTGCCGGTTCGGCTCTGTTCGGGCTCGCCTGCATTGTGGTTCCAGCTATCCTGCTTGATCGCTTCGAGAATGCCCAAAAACAGGTCTATCGTCGCGGATTTCCCGATTTCATGGACATGATGATCACCTGTGCCGACGCCGGGATGAGTTTGGAGGCGGCGGTCGAGCGTGTCGGCGCCGAACTGGCCGGCACCCACAAATGGCTTGGCATCCAGCTTGCGATCATGAACCTGCAAATGCGCGCCGGCAAGCCGTTGCGGGAGGCGCTGCGCGAACTCGCGGACCGCATCGGGCTGGAAGAGGCGCGCTCGCTCGCCGTGCTGTTCAGGCAGTCGGAAGAACTCGGCACCAGCCTGACGGATGCGCTGCGCGTCTACAGCGACGAGATGCGCGGACAAAGAATTCTGAGCGCTGAGGAGAAGGCCAATGCCTTGCCTGTCAAAATGATGATCCCGTTGGGATTGTGCATCTTCCCCGTGGTCATGATGGTCATCATGTTGCCGGTTATCATCCGTATGAGGGGCATTTTCTTCTGAATAAGTATATGCTTTGATTCTAAAATAGAGTCGCAGGGCTCTCGGGGGATAAAATGAAAGGGCCAATGCGCCTCGCAACCGTCGTCGCCGCAAGTCTGTTGATGGCAGCCCTAGCCGGCTGCCAGACAAATGGTGTAGACACCACTGGCGGTGTCGTGCGCACCAACGAACCGTCGAAAGGCGACGTGACGTCGTTTGGCGACACGTTCGATGGATTGAAGACCGTCAGCGATGTCGAATATTACGCATCGGACCAGGCCGTGGCCGAAGCCAAAAACCAGTTCCGCGCCGAAAACTACGGCAATTCCGGCGCCTTGTTCTTCAAGGCCACGCAGTTGGCGCCCAATGACGGCGGCGCGTGGATGGGTTTGGCTGCTTCCTGCGACCGGATCCACCGCTTCGACCTTGCCGACCGCGCCTATGGCCGCGCGTTCAAGCTGATGGGACCGTCGCCCGAATATTACAACAATGTCGGCTACTCCTTTCTGCTGCGCGGCAAGCTGCAGGATGCACGCAGCAATTTTCTCAAGGCCTATGAACTGGCGCCCAACGATCCGACAGTCGCCAACAATCTGAAGCTGCTGTCGTCGAGCGTGCAGAACATCGAGCGCTAGCATGCTGCTTGTCGAAGCACTGCTGTTGAAGGCCCTCGCCATCCCTCTGCTCGCCAGGATTGCGTGGCTCGACTTCACGACGCAGAGGATTGCCAATCGCGATGTGCTGCTGCTGCTCTGCCTGGGTGTGGGATCGCTGTTGTTGCTGGTGCTGCGATCAGGATCCTGGTGGGACATGGGCTTGAGCGCGTCTGCCGGCCTCGTGCTGTTTCTTGCCTTGTTCCCGTTCTGGGTCCTGCGCAAGATCGGCGCCGGCGACGTCAAGCTGATGGCGGTCGTTCCTTTTCTGACTGGCGGCGAAGACCTCGCCGTTTTTTCCGTGCTGCTCCTGGTTTTCGCCCTCATCACTGCAGCAGCCATGAAAAATCCATTCCTGCTGCCCGCCGGCGCCTTCCGCGTCTACGTTCAGCATCTCGACCGCAAAGGCGTCGTGCCGTTCGGCGTGCCAATCTCGGTCGCGGCGATCTGCACGACAGCGCTCGGGATCTATGAAAGTTTGGTGTTGGCGAGCAGCTCTGGAATTCTGAATCAGCTTAACTGAACGGCGGAACCCGCTCTGCTGTAGGACGCGCGGGCCATCCAGCCGCATTCACAGGCAACGCCAACCAAAACGCAAACGTTGCACTGTGTGGATTGAGTGCGATCATCGTAATTGCTGAAATCAGAATCGAGATCGGCGCCAGGAAACGAAGCACGGAAAGAAGGCTCGGCATTTGGCCACGATAGGCCGGACAGATTAATCAAAAGTTGATACGGCATAGCCGTTAACGCTTTGGAAACTATCTTCTTGTCGGGGCACGAAAGTCATGTTCCAATGACTGCTTAGGGAAGGGGATGAAAATGTTGAACGAGGATTTTCTTGGCCGAATTGCCATCATCTTCGCCATGGCGGTTTTGGCAACATCCGGCGCGATGCCTCTGTTTCTCTATTTCCGTCAGGATACCTCAGCAAGTTCGCTCGCCATCGTTACTCAAGTGGCATCAACCGTGTTTCTGTTGTTGCAGCTTGTGATGACAATTGTCCGCCTTCCTCCAAAGGGAACTGCGCAGGGAGTTGGACCGAGAGTAACCTCGATAGCTGGTACGTTTATGATCCTGTTCGCATTGAGCCTGACACCGGCGTTGCAAAATGAAGCGGCTCAATTGATGGCTCTTTGCCTAGTCTTGGTCGGTACGGCCAGTTCGATTTTCTGTCTTTATTGGCTGGGTCGATCCTTCTCACTCATGGCGACAGCTCGTCGGCTGGTTACCACTGGGCCGTATTCGGTTGTCCGGCATCCGCTTTACATCTGTGAGGGGGTATTCGTTCTCGGCATGATCCTTTCGCATTTTTCAATGCTGATGGTGGCACTCGGTGCGGTTCAGTTTTTTTTGCAGTATAGACGCGCGAAAAATGAAGAATCTATCCTTCAGAAAACCTTCCCAGAGTACGACGATTACGCTCGGCGGGTGCCAATGATCTTGCCGAGATTCCTTGGTGGGGCGATACCAGAGCCTGGCGGCCGATAGTCAGGACTCGTCCTTGATCTGGTCGTTGCAAATACTTCGCTTCGTCGCCGCGCTGATGGTCGTATATGTCCACGCGGCCCAGACCGCCGTTAAAGTCACTGGGTCCAACGGCCTTTTACCTCATGATTTTCAGGTGGCTGGCTTCGCAGGCGTAGACATCTTTTTTGTCATATCAGGGGTGATTATTGCCAAGACGGCACCTAGCCTGACTTGGCGATCCTTCGCTTGGAGACGGTTCCGGCGCATCGTTCCGCTGTACCTGCTGATCAGCATCCCCTATGCGATCGTCGCCTACAAAACCGGCTTCGGCTGGCGGGAGGGGGTGGCGACACTTTTGCTGTGGCCCGCTACAGATAAAATGACTGCGCCGGCACTGCCCGCAGCCTGGACGCTGTGCTTCGAAATGCTCTTCTACGCCGCCGCAACCATCGTTCTCGTCGACCGGCGACTGCTATCGGCTCTCATCGGAATCTTCGGCCTCGCAATGATCTTTCGCTCGGCTGGTCCGGTCCTGCAGTTTCTTGGCAACCCGCTGATCATCGAGTTCGGCTTTGGCATCGCTCTCGCCTATGCACCCAAGTGGAAACCGGCAGTGTGGTGCCTGCCGATCGGCGCGGGAGCGATGATAGCTGTCGGGTTCATTGGGATGGCACCGCAAGGAGGGACGATGGAGTTTCTCACTGGCGATAACGGATTTCAGCGCGTGCTGGTATACGGTTTCCCGGCGGCGCTGATCGTCTTCGGCACGATGCAGATCGACGCACGACCGAGCGCATGGACGGTTCTCGGTGATGCCTCCTACATGCTTTATCTGATCCACACTCTGCCGATAACGCTGCTTCTGATGGTGTGGACCACGTTTCCGATTCCTCCGGACCTCATCATCGTGATCGGCACAGCCGTATCGGTTCTTTTCGCTTGGCGGATGTACATTCGGTTCGAGCTGCCGCTGCGCATATTCCTGCGCCGATATGATCCACATTTGAAGACTGGGTACCGTCCAGCTGGCGAGGCACTAAGGGATTGACGGATGGTTCGATGATGGTGACGCCGATCATGTGGTGTGCCGGGCGCGCGGTCGTGATCCCGTCCGAACGGACCTGCCGTTCCGGTCAGCTGACAGGCCCATCGCCGACCCTCGGAAGCAAACCCAGCCGCGTCGAAAGCGTCCGCATCGGCACCACAATCCCACCCGGCAAGAATTTCGCTGAAGAGCGTTTCATTCGGAACATATCCGGGAAAGACAGGTTTGATGGAGGCAGTACACAACCAAAGGAGATGCTCCAATGATCACCAAACTTCTCTCCGCAACCGTGCTTACGGTCGCTCTGGCCACGTCGGCAATGGCACAGTCGAACGGCACCGGATCCAGCAATGGTTCAGGCTCGACCTCCGGCGCCACCAGTGGTGGCAATGGGACCACGACCGGCACCGGCGTCGGCACAGGCTCCGGTGTGACGACCACGCCCGCCGACCCGAGCACGACAAATTCGACAAACTCGACAACCAACTCGAACGGCATGGCCGACCGCTGCAAGGATGCCGCGGGCAATGACATCGACAACAACACCGCCAGCGGCAACACGACGTCGAACGTGCAGAACTGCAACAAATGAGCCAGAGGCTCGGAGCGCCGCCCGAAGTCGCTCTTCTCCCTGGGGCGACTTATCGGGCGGTGTTCTTGCTGCAGAGTATATGCGCGAAATGACCGCCTATCTCTATGGGCGCACATGAGCTGAGCGCAGGCGCTTTGCCAGCAAAGTAAGCAGAGCAAGCAGCAATACGGCGCCACTGGCCGCCAGCGCCTGTCCCGCCAGCATCATGACTGTCCGCCCTGTCGACGTGCCTGCCCGCATCTGACGCACGTCGGCCGCCGTAACGCGGGCGTCTGGATTTCCGAAATGCGCGGTCACATAATTTGCAAGTATCGCCACCTGGCCATCGTCCAGCCAGCCGCCGAAGGCCGCCATTGATTTGCGTCCCGCGACGTCACCAGCCTTGACGCCTTCAAGGATCGTCATGACGACATTGTCGGGCATGGCAGCGCCCGGGGAGGTGTTGTGGGTCAGTGATGGAGCGGTGCCGTCCGCTGATCCGCCTCCATTCGCCCCGTGGCATCCCGAACAGAGCGACCGATAGAGATCGCCGCCGGCCGCGGCCCCGCTGCCTTGCGCCGCCCCGTTGCTTCCAGCACTATCCGCGACCCCCAGCGTATTGCCCCACGAAAAGCGCGGCTGCTTTTCGTCTCCGGATTGGGCAGGAACGTCCCTGAGATAGGCGGCCATGGCATGGATGTCGTCATCCGAAAGATGCTGCAGGCTGTTCATGACCGTTTCCGCCATCGGACCGCTTGCATACGCCTTTCCTGGTACCGCGCCGGTCTTGAGAAAGCGGAACAGCTCTTCATCGCTCCAGCCGCCCACGCCTGCGATCTTGTCGCTGGTGATGTTGAAGGCTCGCCAGATGCCGGCATTGCCGCCGGCAAATGCGCGATTTTCATCCATGCCGAATGTCGCATTTCGCGGCGTGTGGCAGGCACCGCAGTGGCCGAGCACTTCGACAAGATAGGCCCCTCTGGTCCATGCGGCGGTTCGGCTCCGATCCGGTGCGAAGCCGCCGCTGTGCAAGTTCGCGAGCTTCCACAGCACCAGTGTCCAGCGCTGGTTGAACGGAAAAGGCAGGATGTTTGCCGGGCGCGGCTGGAAGATCGGTGGCTGCGCCAGAAGATAGGCCCGGATCGCCAGCACGTCCTCGCGGCTCATCGCGGCGAAGCTGTCATAAGGCATGGCGGGATAAAGATTGGCTCCATCGCGCCTCACCCCTTCCTGCACGGCCCGCACGAACTCGTCCGCGGAATAACGTCCGATGCCGGTGTCGAGATCCGGTGTGATGTTGGTGGAATAGACGTCGCCAAACGGCGTCGGCACGCGATAGCCTCCGGCGAACGGGCGGCTCGGGTTGGATGTGTGGCAGCCGATGCAGTCGGCCGCCCTGGCAAGATATTCACCCTTCCGGATTTCGTCCGCCCGCGGTTGCGTGCAAAGCGCCAACGATGCCAGCAAGGCCGCGATCGACCGGGAGATGACGGCCGGGGCTGGAGCAACCGCAGCAAGCCAGAGCGCACGCCTGCTACGGCGCATAGCCGATCGCAGGCTCCGTGGCATCCTCACAGCTCGCACCCGCTGAAGGTCAGCCCGGCCAACGTCTGTGCCAGCAGCACGAGGGTGAACAGCGCGCCAACGCCAACCGAAGTCCTGGCCAGGAACGCGCGCGTGCGCGCCTTCGAGGGCGGGCTCGTGCCATGGCTTCGGTCGCGAACGGCGCGCCACGACAGCACCGCGCCTGCCATGGCGACAGCGGCACCCGTCAGCGAGAACAAGGCAGTGGGACGAAATCCGGCGTGGCATTGCCAGAATGCAATGGAATAATCGAGCTGCAGCGTTATCGCCCACGCGGCTGGTCCGCTGACCAGGCCTGCCCAGGAAACGCCGGTGCGGGTCGCCTGCATGTCACATCCTCGGAACCCAGTAGATGACGAGATAGAGCACAATCCATGAGACAACCACGAAGTCCCAGTAGAAGGCGTTGTCCGAGACGTCGCTGAAGCGGCGGCCCGCCTTGCCTTTTGGCGTGAACATGAGAACCGCAAGGACGATGGTGTCGCCGACATCGGTGAGAAGATGCGTCGTATGCAGCCCGAGCAGGAACCAGACGATCGACCCGTAAGCGTTCTGATCCCAGGAAATCCGCAGCGCCGGAAATTCCCAAATGCGAACGATCAGCGGAAGAATGCCGACGATCGACATGACGACCATGCCAAGGCGAACCTTCGCGAGGTCCTGACGGCGCGCCCAAAGGTCGACCATATGGTTGGGTACGATGCTCGCGAGCAGAATAGCCAATACTGTAGAGCCCGGCAGCAGATCCGGCGCTGGCACCCCGATCGGCCAGTGCGGGGCCAGCACGGCCAGATAGAAATAAGAGCCGATCGCCAGCGCAAAACCTGTCGCCTCGAGGGCGATGAAAGCAAGGGTTCCCCACCACATAGGGCTCGCCGCCCCGAAATCATATGTGGGCAGGTGGCTGACATCGGCGACAGAACGATGCCTCATTCCTCGTCCTCCGGTTCGCCTTTCGGCCAGAACCAGCAGATGAAGCCGACCGAAGCTGGTATCGTCCCCCAGACCACCGCCCATGGCGTGAAGATCGAGGCGAGAAATGCGCCGCCAACCGCGATGGCCGACAGCAACGGCCAAATCGAATTGTCGGCCGATGGCACCCTCAGCCGCGGCACCGCGTCGGCGACCGTGCTGGCCAGCACCTCGCGGGCATCGACGCGCAAGCCTTCGACGACGGGGAGGGTGTCGGGCTCCGCCCAGAGCGGTTCGCGATGGGTTACCACCGGCAGCCGCGAAAAGTCGTAGGAAGGCGGCGGCGAGGTCGTCGCCCATTCGAGCGTGCTCGCTTGCCAGGGATTGTCTCCGGCAATGCGGCCGTTGCGAAGGCTGAGCAGGATGTTCAGGAAGAAAAGAGCAAAGCCGGCGAACACCACCAGCGACGAGAGGCTGATGAACAGGTTCATCTCGCCCCAGCCACTCGCCGGCGGATAGGTGTAGACGCGGCGCGGCATGCCTTGCAGGCCCAGAATGTGCATGGGGAAGAAGGTGAGATTGAAGCCGAGGAAGACCAGCCAGAAATTCCAGCGGCCGAGCCTCTCGGACAGCATGCGGCCGGTGATCTTGGGAAACCAGTAATAGACGGCGCCGAGCAGGGGAAAGACGGCGCCGCCGACCAGCATGTAGTGGAAATGGGCAACCACGAAATAGGTATCGTGCACCTGCAGGTCGAGCGGCACCGAGGCGACCATGACGCCGGTCAGGCCGCCGATCACGAAAGTGAAGATGAAGCCGAGCACGAAGAGCATGGGCGTGGCCAAGATTGGCCGGCCGCCCCAGATCGTCGCAATCCAGCAGAAGATCTGAATACCGCTCGGAATGGCGATCATCATCGAGGACGCGGTGAAGAAACTCTCGCCGAGCTGCGGCAGACCGGTGGCGAACATGTGGTGTACCCACAGGCCAAAGGAGAGGAAGCCGATCGCGACCAGCGACAGCACGATCCCGAGATAGCCGAACACCGGGCGCCGGACGAAGGTCGGCAGGATCGTGGAGACAAAACCTGTCGCCGGAATGAAGATGATGTAGACCTCGGGATGGCCGAAGAACCAGAACAGATGCTGCCACAGAAGTGCATCGCCCCCTGCGGCGGGGTCGAAGAACTTCGTGCCGACCAACCGGTCGAGGATCAGCATCGTGCTCGACACCATCACCGCGGGCATGGCGAACAGAATGACGAAAGCGGTGACGAGGACCGACCAGACATAGAGCGGAATGCGGTCCAGCGACATGCCCGGTGCGCGTTGTTTGAACACTGTCGCAATGATCTCGACGGCGACCGCGAGCGCGGACACTTCCGTATAAGTGACCATCTGCGCCCAGAAATCGGGGCGCTTGCCGATGCCGTATTCAGGCCCGGCGAGCGGAACGTAGGAGAACCAGCCGGCGTCGGCGCCGGTTTCGAAGGCAAAAGCGATCCAGATCATCAGCCCGCCGGAAAGATAAACCCAGTAGCTGAAGGCATTGAGGCGCGGGAAGGCGACATTGCGGGTGCCGATCATCAACGGCACCAGATAGATGGCGAACGCCTCCATCACCGGCACGGCGAACAGAAACATCATCGTCGTGCCATGCATGGTGAACAGCTGGTTGTAGAGATCGGGACCGATGTAGCCGGCCTCGGGTTGGGCAAGCTGGAACCGCATCGCAAGGGCGGACAGACCTGCAAGGATGAGGAAGAAGAAAGCCGTCGCGATATAGCGTCGGGCAATCAGCTTGTGGTCGACGGTGACCAGCCAGCCGTGGAGGCCTCTCGGCGTTCTCCAGGCATGCGCCAGAAAGGCGCGCAGCCTCGCCTCTTCCAGGCCGGTGTCCCGTACGCCTTTCACGGCCTGCTGTTTATGCTCGGCCGGGTTTCCCGCAATGCCGCTCATTCCAGGGTTCCAAGATAGGTGACGACGGCATTGAGATCGTCGGCGCTGAGGGCAATGCGCGGCATCTTGGCCCCCGGCTTCATGGACTGTGGATCGGCTATCCAGGCAGCAAGCGCCCCGGGGGTCATGGCCAGAGTATCCGCGGCCAGAGCGTGTCGGCTTGCAAGATGGGTAAGATCAGGTCCGAGCGTTCCGCTGGCCGGTGTGCCTCTTATCGTGTGACAGAGGGCGCAGCCGGTGGAAAGAAAAGCCCGTTGGCCGCGGTGTTCTTCGTCACCGGCGGGCGCCGGCGCGGCGGCCCCTTGCCCGGATCGCCACGCATCGAACGCTTTGCGGCTTTCGGCGACGACCGTGATGGCCATATGGGCGTGCTGGTAGCCACAGAACTCGGCGCATTGGCCGCGATAGAGTCCGGGTTTATCGGCAATAAGCGTGAGCTCGCTTGGCCGGCCCGGGATGAGATCCCGTTTGCCGGCAAGGCTTGGCACCCAGAAGCTATGAATGACATCGAGCGAATCGAGCTCGACCTTGACCGGCTCTCCAACCGGGATGTGGATTTCGTTTGCCGTGACGATCGCTTGCCACGGTTCATCTTGGGGGTAACGGACCTCCCACCACCATTGATGCCCGGTGACCCGAACGGTAAGCGTTTCCGTTCCGCTGAGCGACGCAATGGATTTGCCCGCGAAAAAGCTCATTGTCGTCAGTATGGCGAGCACCAGAACGGCCAACGCGATGGCGCTTGCGACAACGCCCGTAAACCGACGTTCCTGTCGGGAATCGATCTCAAATGGCAAGCGCGTCGTCTCGACCAGTCGGCGACGCAGAAGCGCTGCCGCCAAGGCCAGCATGACAAGCAGCCATGTGCCCGCCGCAACGGCACTGAAGGACCAGATCAGGTCGAATATCCTTCGGGCATTCGCACCCTGCGGATGGAGCGTGGACTGCCAGTCGCTGCATCCGCCCAGGACCAGCATGGGCGCCGTCCCGGCCGACTGTTTCGGCCGTGGGAAGGGGAGCGGCATCAGCGGTCGTTTCCGCTTACGAAGGCGGGTAAACGGACGCGCGCAACCTGCCATGAAGGATCCACCATCGTTGCCAAGGCCACAACGCGGTTGGTTGCAAAAGGATGCTTGGCAACACTGCTGCACCCGAGAAAGGCGAACTGGAAGATGTGGGACGGCCATTCTTCAGCACACCCACGGGAGCGGGGCCTAGCCGATGGGCAGGTGCGAAGCCCGCCGCCGCCCGCTTGTTCTCCAGAACGCGGCCAGGAGCAGTGCGGCTCGGCCATAGATCAGGCCGGCCGGATTCACATCAGCGGGGCTGCAAGTTGAACGCAAGACTGCTTCGCACTTTCACTGGTATTGCTCTAGGCCTCCATCATCGACTTCGCCGGCTCCCGGGCGATATTTTCTTCGATGCGTTCGTGCCCCGGCGTCTGTGGCAAGGCCTGGCGGAAGTTCTTGGCGTAGTCCGACGGCATCTTGGGCGGCATCAGTGGCTCATAGGCATCGACCAGTGCTTCGATCACAACCGGACCTTCGGCCGCGAAGGCCTCGTCGAGAACGGTTTCGATCTGATCGGCCCGCTCGATGCGAAAACCGCTCGCGCCCATCGCTTCCGCGGCCATGGCAAAATCGATCGGCTGCAGTTCGCAACCGAATTGCGGGTTACCCAGAAACATCATCTGCTCCCAGGCGATCTGATTGAGCATGTTGTTCTTGATGACCAGCGTCTTCAGCGGAATTTTGTAGCGCACAGCCGTCGAGAATTCGCCGAGTTGCATGGCAAAACCACCATCGCCGACGATAGCTGCGATCGGTCGACCGGGAAATGCTATGCCGGCGGCGACGGCATAGGCAAGGCCGCTGGCCATGGATGCCAGCGCTCCGGACACGCCAAACGCCTGGCCGCTCCGCAGATCGACATGGCGGGCGGCAAGCTCCGTGTTCTGACCGGAGTCGGTGGCCAACATCGTGTCGTCGGCCAGTCTTTGTCCGAACGCACGGGCAATCGTTTGCGGCTTCAACGGTTGCGCCCGCGCGTCCTCCGACTGCCTCATCATCTCGCGCCATCTTCTCATGGTTTCCTGGGAGCGCTGCAGGAATTCACCGGAAGGCTTCTGCGTCAGACGTTGATTGAGCGCGCGCAATGTCTCGGCGGCGTCTCCGACAAGACCGGCCTCGACCGGAAAGCGCAGGCCAATCCGCTGCGCGTCGCAGTCGATCTGGACACCACGGGCGTGCCCGGGCTTCGGATAATATTCGATGTAGGGGAAGCTGGAGCCGACGATCAGCACCGCGTCGCAGGTTTCCATCGCCTCCTGCGAAGCCAGGGTTCCCAGGATGCCGATCCCGCCGGTCGTGTGAGGATGGTTGTCCGGAAGGACCGCCTTGCCCAATAAGGCCTTCGCGACAGGCGCCTGCAGCAGATGCGCGGTATGTTCAAGTTCCGCGGCCGCGCCGAGCGCGCCGCGCCCGGCCAGGATCGTCACCCGCGTGGCTTCGTTCAGAATGGCGGCAGCTTTGTCGAGTTCGGCGTCCAGCGGCATGCTGTGGCCGGAAAACATTTGCTGCGGCGTGTGCGCCGGGCGATTGCGCTTGCTGCGCTTGGCGGGGTCGGCCTCTTGCTCCTGGATGTCGCTGGCAATTGATAGATGGGCGACGCCCTTGCGCGCCAGCGCGGTTCGGCAGGCGAGGCTAGCAACGTTTTCCATGTGCGCGGCATCGGCGACTTGGGCATTATAGACGGAGACATCGTTGAACACGCGCGTCAGATCGACATCCTGCTGGGTGAACGTCTCGATCAGGTCGTGGAACTGCATGCCTGTGATCGCGAGCACCGGAGCCTGATCGAGCTTGGCGTCATAAAGGCCGGTCAGAAGATGCGTTCCGCCCGGCCCTGATGTGGCTAGGCAGACGCCTAGCTTTCCCGTCCATTTGGCATAGGCGCATGCCATGAAGGCGGCCGACTCTTCGTGCCGGACCTGCACGAAGGCTATCTTGTCCTGCCGGGTGCGCAGTGCCTCCATGACGCCGTTTATGCCGTCTCCCGGC
Organism: Mesorhizobium sp. LNHC209A00; assembly: GCF_000502915.1. NCBI lineage: Bacteria > Pseudomonadati > Pseudomonadota > Alphaproteobacteria > Hyphomicrobiales > Phyllobacteriaceae > Mesorhizobium > Mesorhizobium sp. LNHC209A00. The sequence goes on along the minus strand of NZ_AYWT01000004.1, from coordinate 431,070 downwards.
AAGCCGAACACCACCTCGACGTTCCAGGCGATGAGTGTATCGACGAGAATTTCTGCTGCATTTGCCATGTCAGGATTGCTCCGGTGGATGAGGTCCGAACCGGTCAATCCCGAGTTGGTTCCTTCATCACAAGAAATCGTGACATGTTGGAAGCGTCGTCGGGCCCCTTGCAGGAGAACCGGCTTCTCATGACCAGTCACGCAGATAATGGACTGCTCCAGAGGGCGGCAAGCTGTTTCCGGTAGGTCGCTGGACATCAAGTATGTTCAGGCGTGGTGGAACATCGGCGATCAACTGTCGTTGACACGCTCGTGAGAGAAAGGACACCGTCCATGTCAAAATTCCAGGCTGCCACTCCGGATCGTCTGCGACAACTCAGGCTTGAAGCGTCGGCTTACTTCACCCCGATGATGCTGCACGAGGCATTGCTGCGCCTTTCCCACGCCTGCGGCGGTGAAAGCCTTGGGCGGTTCGAGAAGGCCATGGTCGACCAGATAGAGGCGACGCAGGACGATCGGTCCGATTTTGAAACGATCAAGGAATTCGCGATCGAGCAGCTTTATGCCTTGATCCGGGAAGCCAATGAGTCGCCAAAGAAGAAACAGTCGCTGGAGAAGATAGATACACGCAGGACGCCCGGCCGCTCCGAAGAACCGCAGACGCTCGAGGATCAACTGCAGGCAGGGTTGGAGGATTCTTTTCCGGCAAGCGACCCGCCCGCGGTGGTGTCCACGGCAATTCCAGGCGGAGCAAAGAAGCTGGTCGGGACCGACGAGGTCCTGAAACGGCAGCGAGAACAGGCCGCCAGAGAGGCCCGCCAACCGTAGGGCCCGGGCATGGCTGCATACCGGGCCTTGCAGCCATGCGCCGGTGTGACAACGCATAGCTCTGCGCATCAAAGCTTGACGGCGGTCTCCCGTGCCCACAGCCGCAGTTTGCGGCACGCCTCTATAAACGTCTTCACGGAACCTGCGGTATCAAGGTCGATCAGCCCCTCATCGGCATCGGGAGCTACGCCCGCCTTTGCCAGGAGAGGTTGGGCTGCCGCTGTGAAGCCGATGAATTTGCAATGGGCGAACGCATCTGACACGAAGTCCCTCGCGGCCGCCTCGTCGAGCAGCATCTCGGCACCCTCCTCGGAGAGAAGCAGTACCACGGCGTCGAACAACACGGACGGGCCGCCGTCGATCATGTGCCTCGCCTCGATGTGGCTGCCGTCAGCCGCATCGACGCCGCCCACCTTGGGCGCGATCACCTCCATCACCGCGCCTTCCGTTTCGATGGCGGAACGGAGCTCTTCGAACAGCCCGGTGTCGGTTCCATTGCTAAGCAAGACGCCGACTTTGCGGCCCTTGAAACTGTCAGGCCCGTTCTCGATGATGCTGAGCGCCGGCGAAGGCGGCAGGTCGTCGCGCGTCGGAACGGCTGCCTCCGCGGGGTCGGGCATATTCCGGATGCCGAGCTTGTCGGCGACGGTGGTCGCCAGGGTTTCATCAATGTTGAGCAGATGCGAAACCATGCGTTCGCGGATCGCCGGTGCCTGGACCTTGCTCAATTCGAAGGTCAGCGCCATGGCGATGTGGCGCTGCTCCGGCGGTGTCTGGCTGTTGAAGAATTGCCGGGCCTGGCTGTAGTGATCGGCGAAGCTTTCCGCGCGCAGACGCACCTTCTGCCCTTCCTCGGCATCGGCGAAGGAACGAAAGCCGCGTTGCGGATCCTCGCGCGGTCCCAGCCCCCATGAATTCGGTTCATAGTTGGCGCGACCGACCGGATTGCGCATAGCCATGTGTCCGTCCTGTTGGAAATGGGCGAACGGGCATTTCGGCGCATTGATCGGGAGATGGGTAAAGTTCGGGCTGCCCAGCCGTTTCAACTGGGTATCGAGATAGGAGAAGTTGCGGCCCTGCAGAAGCGGATCGTTGGAGAAGTCAATTCCGGGCGGCACATTCTGCGTCATGAAGGCAACCTGCTCGGTCTCCGCGAAGAAATTATCCGGCATCCGGTCAAGCACCAGCCGCCCGACCGGGATCGGTTCGAGCACCTCTTCAGGAATAATTTTGGTTGCGTCCAGAATGTCGAAGTCGAAGCTGTCGGCAAACGTCTGATCGAACAATTGCACCGTCAACTCCCATTCCGGGAAATTGCCGGACTGGATGGCGTCCCATAGATCGCGACGGTGAAAGTCTGGATCGGCGCCATTGATCTTGACCGCCTCATTCCAGACCACCGATTGCATGCCGAGCTTTGGCTTCCAGATGAATTTGACGAAGGTGGATTCGTCTTTCGCGTTGACCAGGCGGAACGTGTGCACGCCAAAGCCCTGCATGAAGCGGAAGGAGCGCGGGATCGCGCGATCCGACATGATCCACATCACCATGTGCATCGATTCCGGCATCAGGCTGATGAAGTCCCAGAAATTATCGTGAGCGGTCTGGGCTTGAGGAAAGGCCCGGTCCGGCTCTTGTTTGGCGGCATGGATCAGATCGGGAAACTTAATCGCGTCCTGGATGAAGAAGACCGGGATATTGTTGCCGACCAGATCCCAATTGCCTTCCCTGGTGTATAGCTTGACCGCGAAGCCGCGGACGTCGCGGGCGAGATCGAACGAGCCTTTGTTGCCGGCAACCGTCGAGAAGCGCACGAAGGCCGGTGTCTTTTCGCCGGCCCTCTGGAAAATATCGGCACGTGTGTATTTGGCCAGAGACTCGTAGGTTTCGAAGTAACCATGCGCGCCGTAGCCGCGAGCATGAACGACCCTTTCGGGAATGCGTTCGTGGTCGAAGTGGAAAATCTTCTCCCGAAAATGAGAGTCCTCGATCAGCGCTGGTCCGCGTTCGCCGATCCGCAATGTGTTTTGATCGTCGGAGACGGGTGTTCCCAGCGCCGTGGTCAGAGTGGGCGTCTCACCCCCGGCGATCTGGTGCAATTCCCCGCCGTTTCCGCGCGCGCTATCCGGTTCCTGTCCACTTGCCGATTGGCGAGCGGAACGACGGGCGGATTTGGCCATGACATACCTCGTTTGATGCCGGAGGGGGTGGAAGTACTCAGGACGTCAAACTGCCGGTGCGCGGCTTTGTTCCCGTGAAGAACCGGTGCGCCTCGCGTGCATCGCCAAGGCGGCATCCCTATCTCGGCGACGGCATAGACCGATTGGGTGAGATGTCGCGCTGCGCCGAATTTCTGAAGAGTTCTCTTCAGCGCGAGGAACGAACCAAACTTCCATGCATTTAGCAGGGGCTGCGTTCATACACTCTTCTTCTGGGAGCTGGACCATTGTCATCCGGAGGCTACATTTTGGCCGACCAAGAAACCAATGAAGTTTCCATCGTTGAGCTCATACCCGCCATGCGGGCTTTCGCGCGAACCTTCTGCCGCGTCCCCGACGATGCCGACGATCTGGTACAGGAGACACTGACCAAGGGTCTCGCCAACATCGACAAGTTCGAACCCGGCACACGCATGAAGTCGTGGCTCTTCACCATCATGCGCAACACCTACTACACCCGGGTCAAGATCGCTGCCCGGGAAGCGCCAGGCCTGCTCGACTGCGCGTCGTCCCGACCGATTTCGGAAGCCACCCAGGAATGGAGCGTTCAGAGCAAGGAAGTCCACGCCGCCATTCAAAGGCTACCGGAACACCAACGCGAGGTCCTGATGCTGATTGGCGTTCTGGGAGTGAGTTATGAAGAAACGGCCGAGATATGCGGCTGCGCGGTGGGGACGGTAAAAAGTCGGCTGAACCGTGCCCGCGCCAATATTCTCGAATTGCTTGGGGAGACTTCGTTGCAGACATTGATTGAGAGACGAAATCATCTATCGGATGGTCAACTCGATATAGAGGGTGACAGCCGCAGATAGTCAGTTCTGCACCTCACGTCGACGTTTCTCGACCAGCGCGTTTTGCAACTCCATGGCCAGCCTGGTCAGACGATCCGGGATTTTTTCCTGCTCTATGGCGTCCAGGAGAGAAGTGATCTCCTGATCCATGGCCAGACCGAATTGCGGGTCCGCGGTATCGTCGCTCGAATGAGACATCCATATTCTCTTGATAACCAGCAGTCCTTGACTTTAGTGTGGTGACAAATGCCGGACATTACAAGGCGATGCCCGCCGCCGGCAGGGTTGCCGGCCGTCCTTGCACAGCTTTATTTCCTTGGCCCTCCGTGCTGCAGGCCAAGCACATGGAGCGACCGCGTTCAGTCCTTCGGCGCCTGGTCGGTGGCGTGATCCTGATATTGATCGGACTTGACGCGATCGCCGTCCAGCCCGCGGTCATCGCCATGCTGCTTCCCGCGGCCGATGTTTCTTGCCGCCGGGTGCCATGCTTTCCTCCTTCGGGTCGGTGCCGCTCTTCGGCGCCTCTGGTTCGACGTCCGAACTGGCGGCGCGCAGTAATGTTCCGCCGCCTCGAGCAAGTAGGAAAACCTCGCCATCCCATGACCGAAACGGCTTCTCGCCGTTGATGACGATCCGCATTTGGTGAGCTTCCGCCAGGCGGCCGATGTCGGCGCGGTCCCACGAAAGCGATCCGCGATAGGAATAGTTCAGCAAGGCGAGCCAGCCAGGCCGTTTCAGAACGCGTGCGATCTCATCGAAATGCCCCTCAGCCATGCCGGCCAGAACCAGATAAGGAAAGCTGTCAACCGCGAGCACGCAATCGAAACTGCCGTCGTCGAATTCGCTCAAATCGAGACCGGAGGTTTGTCGCAACTCGACATTGCCCAGCGCGGCGCACCGCTCGGAGGCGATGGAGATCATCCGCGAGGATATGTCGATGCCGATCATGCGGTTGAAGGAGTTGGAAAGCGCATGCTCGAAACGGCCGATGCCACAACCAATGTCCAGAATATCCCGGTGGGTTCCGGAGAAGTCCTGCTGCTTGAGCCAGGCGACGACTTCGTCGGTCGTGGCTGAGAGCCTTTCCTCATCCCCTAGGGATGCGAGCTGGACACTTGCTGTCTCCGAAATCGCTGCCGCCGCATCGAAGCTCGAGGCCAGCCGCGTGACGACGGCGGCACCGGTCTCCCCCTCGTCGCGTGTGTGCCGAACGGCAGCTCCCGTCGCTCGCAATGTGGCAAAGACATCTGGCTTGCGGCGAAGCAACCCGGCTATCTCTTGCAGCCGTTCCGCGTCTCGCGCATTCGCCGGGATGGTTTCCAGCACGATCTTTGCCAGTTCCGCCGCCCTGATCCCCGTCTGCAGGTGAAGCGCCAGCCTGGCGACGACTGCTTCGGCGCAGACACCATCCGCCATGCAGTCTTCAACAGCCGATCTGATCGTTGTGCGGCGCGGAGCGGATTTTGGCCCGGTCGCAGGCATGGTATCAACTCCGCGTCCAGGCCCGGCGCATCGTCCACCTGTCGATGGCGCCCCAGCCATATTTGTAGGCTTCCTGGCCGCGCAGGAAATCGAACTCGCACGCACCTTCGCGGATCGATTCCGCGATCGCGTGGCCGATCAGGATCGCCCCTGGGCTCTCTTCGGCATAGGCGGGGTCGAAGCCCCCGAGATAGGCATAGGCACGACCCCGATGGTGGAAGCCGTAATAGGCCCCGACCGTCCTGCCATCGATTGCCAAAAGCCAGCATCGGACCAGGCCGCGAGCGTCGAGCAAGGGAAATGAGCGCCTGTGGAATTCCTCTACAGCGGCGTCGGCCAACACGCCACCTCCGTGTCCGGCCCAGCGCGCGTCGTGCAGGCGGATCAACTGATCGAGGAAGGTTTGAGGATCGCCTCGTGCCGACGACAACGCGATCCGGCCGCGTCTGGATGCGGCCTGTTGCGCCCGTCGCAACTGGCGCCGGCGTCGGGAGGGTACGCAGCCTGCAAGGGTATCGTCTCCGGCGATGGCCAGCACGGGGCAAGCACCATGAGTGGCTGGCCGCCCCGCCTTCAGATCGGGATGCGCAATCGCAAGAGCGGCGCTGCCCTCCGGTAAATCCGACAGGATCCACTGCGACCAGCCGACCGAGAGGATCTTTTCGGCAACAATGGCTGCGACCTGGTTCTCGATGCCGGGAACACACAGGATATCCAGATAGTCGCTGAGCGAAATGCCGACCGGAAGAAGTTTCGAGCCGGCGGTTCCGTGCTCTAGATAAAGGGGCGCCAGACCTATCAGGTCGCCTCCGCGCCAGACCGCGACCGTCGCCAGGTCGCCGGGCCCGAATGTGCGCCACCATGGCACCAGCCACGCGGGAGATTGAAACGGCGTCGCCGAGGAACTCTGCTCCCACAATCCCCACCAATCCGGCGCAAGCGTATCGAATTGCGCCGGATCATCGATGATCTCGCCGCGCAACACAGGCTTGCTCACGGCGTGACGGCGAGGCGCCCGGCATCGGTGCCAAGTCCTGCCAGCGCTTGATAGGCATCCATGTAAGAGGAGATCATTCCCTCCAGCGAGAACCGCCGTCGCGCCTCGGCCCGGCATGTCCCGGCGTCCAGGCTTGACGCCGCAACGATGGCTTGTGCCATCTCGTCGACCGTATTGACGAGAAAACCGGTCTTGCCGTGCTCGATCACGTCCGGAAGCGCACCATTCGGAAAGGCGATCACCGGTGTGCCGCAGGCCAGCGCCTCCATGGCGACAAGGGAGCTGGTCTCGGCGGCGAGGCTCGGTATGACCAGACAGCGTGCTGCGTTGAGAAAGCGCCGCTTGGCGGTGAAACCGAGCGGACCAAGAAAGCGGCGGCGGCCATCGAGGCGAGCTTGGACCTCGTCGCGAAAGTACCGCGTGTGCGTTTCATAGCAATAGACCTTGCCGCCAACAACCAGCGGCACACCTGCTTGCTTGGCCGCGTCCAGCGCCAGGTGGATGCCCTTTTCCGGGCAGATACGGCTCAGAACCAGTGCGAAGTCGCGCTTAGGCTGCAGCAGGCTGAGCGCCTCTATGTCTACTCCATTCGGAATTGGCGGCGCCAGTCTGGCGCCGGGTGGCGCGGTTTTCTGCTGAGCGGCCGAGACTGCATGAAGCCACAGGTCGTCGCGCGTCGGGCGCAGTACCCCGGCCGGATACCAGTCCAGCGGCAGGTGAAGGGTCACTAAGGTCGGGCCATCGTCGGGCAGATAGGCATCGAAGTCGATGCCATGCAGATGGACCACATCGATTGGCCACCTGGCGCGGGCAGCGGCGATCGCGGTTCGATGAGCCTGCTGCGCGCGGCTCTTTGCCGCCTCGTCGAGCACGCCGCCTTCCGCCGGTGTTTCCAGAAGCGTGCCGCTCGCACTGGAGCCCCGGCAGCCGACGACGATGGACCGATGACCCGCGCCAACCAGTGCACGATCGAGCATCGTCAGGACCTGTTCGGCACCCCCGACCGCATCCGGTCCGACAGGCGCGAGGGGATAGGCGACATTGAGGACGGTGAGCGTCATGGCCGGCCCGGCCGTTCTGCCGGAGTCAGCGAATTGGCGGCGGAGCAGGCGGCCTCGACTTCGGTCAGGATATCCAACGATCGCGGATCGGGTCGCATGAGAGCCTCACGCAGCCGAGGCCCGCTGCGTCGGGAGCGAGGCGGACGTCATGCCGGGCGCGTAGCGGCGGATCATCGTTGCGCAGAACTCGGCGAATTCCTCGGGTACCAGCGGGGGGCTGGTGTGGTGAGGCATCATTCCGCGATGCTCGGGCGTGAAGCAGAAGGTGACCGTGACGTCGAAAGCGGCGAGTGCTTCCATCTGTCGGTCGAACCAGTCCAACGCATTCGGCCTGAAACTGTCGGCCCAGGAAAGCCCCGTGCGCATATTGGTCACGCCGAGCCGCTTCATCCAGGCGACGGCATCGTCCAGCCGCGGGTCCTCGAAATGAAACCACTGCACTAGGCCCATTGCGGGTGTGTAGCGCAGGAATTCTTCCAGCGACGGCTTCGGCGTACCGTCCTGGCGCAGCAGCCCCATGTGGAAATGACGGTAATAGGAGGATCCCTCCGCTTCGCGATGCCGCGTCGTTGCTTCCCATTCACGCGGAAGGTCATAGAGGCTGTACCACTGGATCCGCGGTGCGTTGCCGAGCAGCAATTCGGCGGTGCGCTTGAGCCCCCAGACCTGTATTTCCTCGGCTCCGAAGGTCGATACGCCGACTTCGCTGACCCAGATAGGGAGGTCGGTGACGGTCGCGATCTCACCGATCTTCTGCGGCCATTCCTGAATTTGCCACAGGTTCCAGTCGAGGGGAAAGCCGTGAACCGCGACGGCGTCGACATGGTCCAGCACGCCGAATTCCTTCATGCGCGTGATAAAGCCGGGGTCTATCGGCGAGATGCCGCCAAGCACTTTTGTCAGAGCCGGGTTCTCGGACGCGATCGCGTCCGCCGACAGGACTGCCATCCTGGCAAAGCGGCTCCAATCGGGGTCGAGCTCGGGGTCCCAATGCGATTTGTTGTTGGGCTCGTTCCAGATCATCGCGGCTTCAATCATGGAGCTTTCCTTTCGACGGATATATCGCGCCGCCGCCGGCCGGATCGCCGGCAGCGCGGCAGAAATAGACCTCCTGCTCGGGATGCAGAACGATTTCGAAACCGGCGCTGCGCAGCATCGCTTCGGTGCAGGCCCGGTTCGGTATCCACCAGTTGGTCGGATCGTCGGCATAGCGGTGTTCGATGAAATGCAGCTTGGGAAATTGAGGCTGGTCGAACAACTCATGCGTCCAGAAATGATAGTTCTCTTCCAACTCGGGCAGGTCCTTGCTGCCGCGCTGCATGGACTGAAAGATCATCAGGTCGCCGGCGACGTGCTCACGGATTAGGTCGAGCGCGAGCAAGGGGTGGCGCAGATGGTAAAGCACTCCCATGAAGAGCACGACATCGAATGTCTCGCGCAGGGCACCGACGTCGTAGACCGACAGCTTCTGGAATTCGATATCACAGTCCGCGATCTCGGCGGCAAAGCGGGCCTGCGCCAGATAGGCCTCGTCGAAATCGATCCCGAGGACACGGGCGGCGCCTCGCCGTTTCATCTCGATCGAGTAGAAGCCGGCATTGCAGCCAATGTCCAGCACGGTCTTGCCGGTCAGATCAGCGGGTATGGCATCGGCGAATTTGCGCCATTTGATCAGCGGGTAGTTGCCGAGAAAGTGGTCGGGCGCGGTTTCGACGCCGGCCAGGTCCATGTTGTGGAACCACGGGCCGAGCGCGTCGATGCGCCGGCGAATTTCGGCATGGGAATGCAACATGGTCAGGCTCCTTCGCCCGGAACGACAGGCACATGCGAATGCGCGCCGGGCATGATCGTTGCGGGCTGGTGATGAGCTGACGGGACACCGCTTTCAAGCAACCGCAGAGCTGTGCGATAACCATTGAAGGTACCGACATCGACATAAGCGGACCCTGCCTTGACACCATAGGCCACACCTCCGCCCGCAAGGTAGGCGTTGATCAACGTGCCGATATATTCGTCACGACCATCCCGCTCGCGCCAGAGTGCCGCAAGCCGATGCAGGATATGGCCGGGCATCTTGAACGCGCCCCACACCCAGTTCGTGGCGGCGTCCTGCCGCTTGACCTGGACTTCGATCACCCGCTCGTCATCATCGGTAACGACGGCGTCGAAGAATTCCGGGCTATCCACCGGGAAGAGCAGAAATGAAAGCTGATCGTCAGGCAAGTGACAGAAACCGTCCTCGGGAAACCAGATCGTATCTGGAAGCCCGACGAGGACGACCTCGTCGGGCGCGACGAGGGGCGCTGCCCGGAAAATCGCGTCGCAGAGACCAACGGGTTGGGGCTGCACCACGAAGAGCGCTGCCGCCTCACCGTAGCCGGCGGCATAATATTCGAGGATGTCGGATTTGCCCGATCCGATGATGAAGCAAATCTTGTCGACGCCTGCCTGGACCATGCGTCGTACCAGATACTCGCTCACGGCGCAGGGGCGTTCGGTCTGTCCGTCGATCCGGCTGCCGACCGGCAGCAACTCCTTCGAGAAGCCGAGCGGTTGAATGCGGCTGCCGCGTCCGGCAGCGGGCACGATGCCCAACATCAGACTGCTTCCTTCATCGGTTCGCCGACTGGGTTTCGCAAGGCATCGGCCAGGATTTTGTCCAGTTCCGCTGCGCGCTTGGCGGAAGTGTGCTCTCCCAAGACCCGCTCGCGGGCTCGCCTTCGAATGCCGTCGAGTTCGAACTCCGGCAATTGCAGTGCCGCGACAACATCATCCGTGTCGCGCGCCAACAGCACTTCGCGGCCGGGTTCGAAGAATTCCACAAGCCCTGGCCATGCGTCGGTGATGATGGCAGCTCCGCACGCGGCCGCTTCGAAGAGCCGTCCCGACGGGCACCAGCCCTTTTGCGCCATCGCTTCGCGGGTGACGTTCAGTGTCAGTCGCGACGAGGAGAAGAACGCCGGATGGTCGGCGGGCGGCAGATGTCTGACAAAGAAGATGTTGTCGCTCCATGGGAATTCCTGCGGATATTGTGCGCCGCCGATGATGAAGCGCTGGTCGGGCAGGCGCGCGGCCGGGCGGACCAGAAGCGTTTCGACGCCGGCCTGGCGATCCGCCGCGTAGGTCCCGAGATAGGACAGATCACCGGCGAATTCGGCCCGCTTCTCTGCCGGCCGGTGCTGGTCCGGATCGACATGCCCGTAGAGCGGCATCACGCGGCGCGCCCCCAGCACCGTCTTCAGCGCCTCGATTGCCGGGCCGCCGGTGTAGCTCAGGACGAGGTCGTAGTCGGCAAGGCCTTCAGGTCCGAAATAGGGCGGACGCTCACCTTGTTCGACGCGGGCAAGCGTGACTGGAGTATCGAGATCGTAAAAGACACGCAGTCCGCGGCTTGCCTGCTGCGCGAGGCGCGAAGCCTCGACGGCGTCGGGACAGTAAGAGGTGACGACCACGACATCCGCTTGCTTCATCGCCCGTTCCGCGACGCGGCGGATGTCCTCCCAGTCCGGATAGATGACGACGTTGCCTCCGTCGAGCTGATCCAGATCGCGGGTCCCGGCATAATAAGGAGTGTCGCGTTCGAAAAAGGTGATCGACCAGCCCAGCCGGGCGAGGGCGCGGATCAGCCCACGCCACAACGTGGCATGGCCGTTTCCCCATGAAGACGTGACGGTGAGACCGAAAATGACCATCCGCATCGGGAATTTCCTCGTCAGGCAGCTTCGTTCAATCGCAGAAGCTTCGAGCCCCAGTCGCCCGATACGATCGTCGTGATCGAGGCGGGATCGATGTCGAAGCGAAAGCAGTCGCCCACCGGCAAGCCAAGCACCTTGCAGACGGCGGCCTTGATCACATCGGCGTGGCTGATCAGGGCGACACATTGGTTCTGATGCAGCTCGCGGACGCCGTTCATCAGCGAGACGATGCGCTGCTGGACATCCAGCATGGTTTCGCCGCTCGGAGTCCTGGCCTCCTGCCGCTGATCGTTCCACGCGCGCCAACTGGCATCGCCGTTCAATTCGTCGAAAGTCTTCCCCGACCAGTCGCCGAAGTCGATCTCATCGAGTTCGGCGCAGATCGCGATTTCGCCGACACCGCAAGCGAGAGCGATTGGCACCGCCGTCTCCTGCGTGCGCTCGCGCGGGCTGCATAGAATGGCTGCAATGGTCTCACGGGCCATGCGGCCGCCAAGCTGCTCGGCTTGAGCCTTGCCGGCCTCGCCGAGACATACGCCGGCCATGCGCCCCGCGAGGTAGGAGCCGACATTGTCGTGCGCCGCATGGCGGATCAAGAAGAAGGTCGTCGTCATTCCGCGGCATCCAGCAATGGCTCGTCCTTGCCGGCGATGAAAGCGAGCGTGCGCTGGCGCGCTTCGGCGTCGGTGAACTGTTCGGGAGGCGATTTCATGAAATAGCTGCAAGGACCCGTCAGCGCCCCGGCAATGCCGCGATCGAGCGCAAGCTTGGCGCAGCGCACCGCATCGATCACCACGCCGGCTGAATTGGGCGAATCCCACACCTCCAGCTTGAGCTCGGCATTCAGCGGCACGCCGCCGAAGGTTGTCCCTTCGACGCGGATGTAGGCCCATTTGCGATCGGTGAGCCAAGGCACATGATCGCTGGGTCCGACATGGATGTTGCCCGGTTCCAGGGGAACATCCAGCTGGCTGGTTACCGATTGCGTCTTGGAGATTTTCTTCGATTCCAGCCGCTCGCGTTCGAGCATGTTGAGAAAATCGGTGTTGCCGCCGAAATTCAGCTGATAGGTGCGATCGATGCGCACGCCGCGCTCGCGAAAGAGATTGGCCAGCAACCGGTGCACGATGGTGGCGCCGACCTGGCTCTTGATGTCGTCGCCGACCAGCGGCAGCCCGCGTTGCTCGAAGCGCCGTCGCCATTCCGGACGCGAGGCGATGAAAACCGGTATGCAATTGACGAAGGCACAGCCGGCCTCGAGCGCGCATTCAGCATAGAAGTGCGTCGCCTCCTCCGAACCCACCGGCAGGTAGGAGACCAGCACATCGGCTCCGCTGTCGCGCAGGATCTCGCTGACATTGGCAACCGGTTCGGACGCTTCTTCGATTTCGTCGCGCAGATATTTGCCGATCCCGTCAAGCGTCGGCCCGCGTTCGACGCGAACGCCGGTCGTTGGCGCGTCGGCAAAGCGGAACGTGTTGTTGGGGGGAGCGTAGATCGCATCCGCGACGTCACGGCCGACCTTGCTTCTTGCGACATCGAACGCACAGACAATTTCGATGTCGTCGACGTGATAGCCACCGAGATCGGCATGCATCAGCCCCGGGATCGGTTCGTTGCTTTTAGCATGACGATAATAGGAAAGGCCCTGCACCAGGGAGGATGCGCAATTGCCCACTCCAACGATACCAACACGAACTTTTTTCGATCCCACGAAACTGCCGCCCTATGCTGTTCAAAGGTAAGTTCCTTGCGCCGAACCGCCACCGTGCCGGAATGTTCCTTGGCTTGGTCAAAAATTGCGCGAAGCAGCATGGATCGAAGCTGCACGCGCCGCGTTGCCGCACGGCAAGCATGGGAAATCGACTAATGATCGTCTACGGCGACCACAAGCGCCCCAAGAACGCACGACAGCTTCAGGAGGCGGCGATCGAAATGGCGCAAGGCCTCGATCGCTTGCCTTGCGGCATCCGGCGCCATGCCGCATTGGTCGGGCTGTTCGTCAGCGTGTCGGAACTGGTCCAGGGGCTCGCCGATGCCGACTTCAAGGCCCGGGGTGTCGACACCAATTCGCCTTCGCAACGGCAAGGCGCCAGGCTACTGGTCGGGCTTGCGGCAGAGGTGGCGAGGTCGTGGCGAAACGGGTTCGCCGTGGATGGTGGCATCGACCCGCGACTTCTCCAAATGCTGGCCGGGCTCGATTGCAAGGCAGAGGTTTTGACCGGTTCGGCCGAGGGCTACGCGCACTATGCGCTTTATCCAGAGAGTTATCTCGGCGCGGCGCGGATATCAGGTCTCGATGCGAACACATGCGTGATCGGCATCCGCAGCATCGGCCTGGGGCTCGCGGCCGTGGTGGCGGCCGCGATCGGTGCGCCGGCGCCCATTAGCGTGCGCCCGATCGGGCATCCTTTCGATCGGTGCCTCAATGCCGATCCGCGTTTGGTCGCGGCCTGGAGGAACGAGCCGTCGGCTCGCTTCGCCGTCGTCGACGAAGGTCCTGGCCTGTCGGGAAGTTCGGTCCATGCCGTCGTCGCGTGGCTGAGAAGACAGGGCATCGGTACGGACCGCATTCACCTGTTCCCCAGCCATTCGGGCGATCCGGGCGCCGAAGCGTCGCCGGAGGTTCGGGAGACATGGGTGCGCTGCCGCAAGCATGTGGCGATGACGTTCGAACGCACCTTTCCCGAAAGCTCGCAAAGTCCAACACTGCGCGATTGGGTAGCCGAGGCGGTCGGCAGTCCGAAATTGCGCTTGACCGAAATATCCGGCGGCGCGTGGCGACCCCTTCACTATACCGACGAAAAGCGCTGGCCACCGAGCACACGTGGCACCGAACGGCGAAAGTTCCTGGCCTCCGCGGGTCAAGATCGCTGGCTTGTCAAATTTGTCGGCCTCGGCGAAACCGGGCTGCGCAAGACGCAAGCCGCCAAGATGTTGCATCAAGCCGGATTCGGGCCGCACGTCATCGGGTTCTGCCACGGTTTTCTGGTCGAACGGTGGGCCGATGGCACGACGATGGACCAGCTACCGCTGTCCAGGCAGGGACTTATCACGGCGTTCACACGCTATCTAGTCTGGCGCGCGACCAATCTGCGAACCTGCGAAGCCGGTGCATCATTGCTCGCCCTCGCGGAAATGGCCGTTCACAATGCTTCCGAAGCTTTGGGCGAAAGCCGGGCGGCGAGACTGCGGACCTGGTTCTCGAAGCACACGCCCACAGAGGTGTTGGAACGGGCCGAGATCGACGGCAGGCTGCATCCCTGGGAGTTTCTGGTCGGTTCCGATGGCACGCTGATCAAGACGGATGCTGTCGACCATTGCCGAGGACACGATCTGATCGGCTGCCAACCGATAGAATGGGATATTGCAGGCGCCTGCGTAGAATATGACTTGTCCGAAGCCGAGGCGGCGACGTTGATCGGCGGCATGGGTAGCCGCATCGAGACCGGGCTCATCGATTATTTCAAACCTTGCTATTTGGCGTTTCAGCTCGGGCTGTGGAGCATGGCCGCTCAATCCGAGAATGGCCGGGAAAAAGCAAGGCTCGAGGAGACGGCAAACCGATATGCGGCAGGACTGACACGGTTCCTGGGCAAGGCCAGGGGGGGATAGCCGCCGTCAGTCCAGCCTTCGCAACATGTCTGCTTCCTGCTCGAGAATACTAGCCACCTCCTCCCGCTGCAGATGCGTCATCATCAGGCTGACACAGCATTCCAGATAGGTGATAGAGGCTCGCCGCAAATACGCGGCCGTCTCTCGTTCCGCCATCTTGTCGATATCGGTCCGAGATCGCTTGGGGTGCATGAGGAGGTCCTCCATATCTGGTCTTCTCGTCAAACCACAAGCTTGCGGGGATGTTCCGCGCAATCGGTGCGAAGATGTGGCTGTGGTCCGGCATCAGGCAGGGAGGTTCTGCAGCCCACCTGACGTGGGTCTCGCTCTTGTGGAGCGTTCTGCCATTTGATCGCCGATCGAGCCGCCTTCAAGCGCGACGAAATAGCTGATCGTTCGGGCGAGCCCCTCGTTGAGAGGCACTCTTGGCGTCCAGCCGAGCAGCGCTTTCGCGCGCGAGATGTCGGGCTGCCGGCGTCGAGGATCATCCTGCGGCAGCGGCAGGAACGTCATATCCGATTTGGTGCCGGTCATAGCCTTGATCATTGCCGCCAGTCGCACAATGGTGAATTCGCCGGGATTACCCAAATTGACCGGCTTGCCCGGATTGGGATTGATATCCATAAGACCCATCAACCCGTCGATCAGATCGGAGACGTAGCAGAAAGATCGCGTCTGCATGCCGTCGCCGAAAATCGTCAACGGGCGCTTCTCGAGCGCCTGCATGATCAGGTTCGAGACGATGCGGCCGTCCGCCGGATCCATTCTCGGCCCGTAGGTGTTGAAGATACGCGCGACACGAACATCGGCCTTGCCGGCTCGCAGATAATCGAAGCAAAGTGTCTCGGCCGTGCGCTTACCCTCGTCGTAACAGGCGCGTGGGCCGGTGCAGTTCACATGGCCGACATAATCCTCCCTCTGCGGATGTTGCTCCGGATCGCCATACACTTCACTGGTGGAGGCCTGCAGCAATCGCGCGTCGTTGCGGGCCGCGAGTTCGAGCAGGTTCAACGTTCCGATGACACAGGTTCGCGTGGTGTGGATCGGATCGGCCTGGTAACGCGGCGGTGAGGCGGCGCATGCCAGGTTGAAAATGCGATCCACCGGCTCGCCAAGGTCTAATGGACGGCAGATATCCTGCTCGATCAACCGGAAACCCGGCTGGTCCATGATCGCGTTGATGTTCTCCATGCGACCGGTAAGAAAATTGTCGGCGCAGATCACACGCCAGCCATCGCGTAACAATGCTTCGCAAAGATGCGAACCGAGGAAGCCCGCGCCACCGGCGACGAGCACCGTCTTTGCCCTTTGCGCTTTTTTTGTTTGTCGCATCGCGATTTTCTCCTGTCTGCCAGTCATGCTGCACTTCCGATATCGAGATCGAGGACCACCGCCCCCTTTTGCGTAAGCGCCGTAAGGAATTCGCGAGCCCTGGCCACACCGGTGTGGGAGGCAAGAACGAGTTCGCGTGCCCGGTCGGCCATGGCGAGACGTGTACGAGTCGATTCCCGGGACAGGATCGCGACGATCTCGTCCGCCTTCTTGGCTGTGTGGATCGTCGATGCGGGGAAGAAGCTGTCGAGGCCTGGCCAGCGGTCGCTGATGATCGGCGTGCCGCAAGCAGCGGCTTCGAAAAGCCGCACGCTGGGCGACCATCCCGCGGCAATCATGGAACTGCGTGTGACGTTCAGCGTGTAGCGCTGACGGCTGTAGAATGCGGCATGATCGGCCGGCGGCAAGTGTTCGATGCGCTCGACGTTGTCGGGCCAGTCGATATCGGACGGATATTGCGAGCCGGCCACGACGAAACGCCGATCCGGCATGCGCCGTGCAGGCTCCAGCAGAAGCGCATTGAGCGTGGCTTGCCGGTCGGCGCTGTAGGTGCCGAGATAACCGAGGTCCCAGCCGATCGGATCGGCGGTGCGGTGATGTCGTTCCGGGTCGACCGAACAGTAGAGCGGCTCGGCGCGGCGTGCGCCGAAGGTCTGTGTCAGATCGGCAAGCATCGGCCCGCCGGCAAAAGAGAAATAGATGTCGAAGTAGGGGATCTGGCGCCAGCTCAGATAGTCGCAATCGTCCGCCGACAGCTTCGCCAGGGTCACCGGAGTGTCGATGTCGTAAAAGCAGAGTTGTCCTTTGCTAAGAGAAGCGACGGTGTCGATCACCGCGCGCCCTTCCGGCACGAAGGAGCCGATCACCACGACATCGGCCTGTTGCAGACACCGTGCGTAGTCGCTTTGCAGTTCGTGCACGGTTTCGTAGTAGCGCAAGGCGCAGAAATCCGGATCGCGCAAATCGCGGTGATTGGCGTACCACGGCACATCGCGCTCCAGAAAAGTCACGCGATGGCCGAGTTGGTGGAGACCTTTCAGCAGACCTCGAAAAGTGGTGGCATGGCCGTTTCCCCAGGACGAGGAAAGCGACAGGCCGAGAAAGACGATGTCCAACTGCCTGGTCATTCGGCCGCCTCCACGGTCCCCTGCGTCAAATGCCGTTTGAAGACCGCATCAGCCACGGCCGCTCGCAATGCGTAGGTATGATCGGCGAGAACGCGCCGAAGTGCGGCCTGGCCGATCGCCTTTGCCCGGGCGGGGGTCAGCGCCTCCATGATTTCGGCGACATCGCTGCCGTCGCGCGCCACAAGGATCTCCTCGTCGGGTTTCAGGAACAGCTCGACGCCGAGCCAAGCATCGGTGATCAGGCAAGCGCCGGCGCCAGCCGCCTCGAAGACACGCGTGGCGGGTGAAAAACCGTTCGCGGCCATGCTGTCGCGGCTGATGTTCAGCACCGCCTTTGGCGTGACATTGAAGGCGTTGTGATCGCGGGTCCCGACATGGCCGAGCCAGCCGACATTGGCGGGGAGCGGCTTGTCGCCCCACCCAGATCCGCCGAGCAGAAACCGTTGTTGCGGCAACTGGCTTGCAGGATCGAGGAAGAACGATCCCACACGCGCTTCACGGTCCGGCAGCCTGTTTCCGAGGAACGCCAGATCGCAGGCAAAACGCGCATTGCTGGCGACCGGGTGGTGCGTTTCGGGATCGAGCGCATTGTAGATGGGCACGCACTCATTCGCGCCCATGGCACGATAGGCCCAGACCACGGGATCGCCACCGCCATAGGTCAACACAAGGTCGATTTCTTGCAGCGCACGATGCAGCGGGTGGTCCGGCTCGTCGCGCAGCTGGGCGAGCGTCGCCGGCGCGTCGACGTCCCAGAATACGATGAGCGCGTCGCTGCGGGCGTGGTCGAGCACGGAGCGCAGCAGCGCCTCGTCCTCGAAGCCGACGCCACTCGCCTTGACGACGATATCGGCCTCGGCGGCACGCGCCGCCACCTGCATCAGGGCATGGTGGGTTGCCTCGTAGACGACGACCGAGCACCAGTCAGGCGCCTCGATGTCGCGGTTCTTTTGCCGGTCATATACGTCAGGCTCATAGAAGGTGATTTCGTAGCCCAGTTGCGAAAGCGCCTTCAGCAACCCTCGGTAATAGGTCGCGGCGCCGTTCCAGTAGGACGACAAAAGGCTCGATCCATAGAATGCAATCTTCATGCTGCGGCTTCCTTTGCGGAGGTCAGCTCGGCGGTGTGCAGGGTCGTGCATTGCCTGAGCACGTCGATCAACTCGTCGACGCGGTGGCGGCAGGTGTGCCGTGAGCGGATGGTCTCAAGACCCGAGGTCACCAGGGAGGCCGCAAAATCGGGATCAGCCAACACCGCCTGGAGGTGTTGCCGCATTTGCGATCCATCCTCGGCAAACAGGAAGTCGACGCCGGGCCTGAAAAGCTGCTCGACATCGGACCAAGGCGCTGAAATCAGCGGGATGCCGCAGGCAAGTGCCTCGAACATGCGGATTGTCGGAATTCCAGGCAAGCCTTCACGATAAGGACGCCGCGGGATGTGCACGGTGACACGATGCGCGGCGAACCCCTTCGGCACGTCGGCATTGGCGATCCACCCTTCGTAACGCAGACCGGCGGCGGCCAAATCGGCAAGTGCCGGCTCGGGATAGCGGACACCGTGAACAGTGGCCCGAAGACCGAGATCGCGCACTGGTTCGATCAGGAACTCCTGGATCTCGGCCGTCCGCTCGTCGTCGCCCCAGTTTCCGATCCAGACCAGGTCGGACGTCGCGTGGATTTCCGGGTGCGGCTTGAATAGGCGATCGTCCGCCGCTTCATGCCAGGTGAAGACACGCTTGCCCCAGCCGGCGCGCAGATAGCTCTCCCGCAGCGCTTCGCCAAACGCGAGAACGCCATCATAATGTTCCAGGCGGAGCGCCGAGATTGCCTCGGTGGCCGACACGGCGCGGTGATGGGTGTCGTGAAACAGCAAGGTGAATTCGCCGCCATCGGCCCGGGCACGGCCGATGCGAGCGACAAGCTTCGGGTCGGTCCATTCGTGGACAATCACCACGTCGGCCTCGGCGATCCAGGCTTCATGGTCGAACGCGGCATCATAGGTCACCGGCATCAGTTCGGGGAAATCCTTGCGAAAACGTTCGATCGCGAAGGATCCCTTCTCGGCCAGCAGGTTCGATCGGCTCCAGCCGTCCGCCGGCTCCAGAGCGATGGCCTGATGCCGGCGCGCCACCAGTTCGCGCATGACGCCTCGAAGGAAATGGGCATTGCCGTGGTTCCAGTCGGAGACGAGCGAGTGGGTGTAGAACAAGAAGCGCATGATCAGCGCTCCGCAACGGCCAGCGCCGCCTTTTCGTAGACATCGCGCATGGCCGCTGCCTGCCTCGCCAGCGTGTACCCGCGGCTTCGGCGGAGGGCGGCGTGGCCGAGCTCTCGCCTATGCCCGGCATCGCTGGAAAGACGATTGATGCAGGCAGCGAGATCATGCGGGTCGCGCCCGTCAAAGAACATCGCGGCCCCATCCCATAACTCGCGATAGGTCGGGATGTCCGAGAGCACCAGGGGCGTTGCCGACATGGCCGCTTCCAGCGCCGCCAGACCGAACGGTTCGTAGAGCGACGGAGACACGAAAATACCGGCGCGGGCCATCAAGGAGCGCACCTCGTCATGCGGCAGTGCTCCGAGAGGAACGGCATGCTTGACGATGGCGCGCTCGCCGTTCGGGCCGTGAAGCGAACCGGCTGTAAAGAGAGGCCATTGCGTCAACGAGGCGGCCTGGTCGACCACCGCCACATTCTTTCCCTCGTCCCACCAGCGGGCGGCGGCGAAGACGAGCGGCTGGCGGGCTTCTGCTGTCGGGACCGGGTGTGCGGCATTTCCGACGACGTGAAGGCGTGCGATCGGGCCATAGCAGGTCTCGAGCAGCTCGGCATGGCTGCGGCTTGGGGCGATGACTGCGTCTGCCCTGTCGAAGCCGTGCCTATTGCGCTCTTTCTGCCAGCTCCATGCGCCATCCAACGCCTGTCTCTTGACGGAATGGAACCATGTCGTCACGCATGAATGCGAGACCGCTATAACTGGGCAAGGCGCGTCCAACCCCACGGCCTGCGTCGGTCCGTTGAGATGGACAAGGTCTATGGCGTAGTCGCGTATGGGCGCACGCAATTCCAGCGGCAGACCGTCGAGGTCGCCGGCGCTGCGGGTCATCCAGTCCAGAGGCGTATTCAGCCAGATGAGCGTCGCGAAAGACCGTGCCTCTTCGGCCTGTTGCTTGGATGGTTGCGGCCCCAGACCGGCGAACACAACGCTGTCGCCGCCATTGACCAGTTCCCGGCCGAGATCAAGCGCGTAGCGCCATACTCCGCCCATGGCGTCGACGGTCATCAGGATGCGGCGCTTGCGTGGCGTCAGTGTCCGCAACATGCCGCCTCCAGTTCCGCCAGCGGGCGCGGGCGCTTTTCCTGGATGTCGCTGAACTTCTGGAACGATGCGAGGTAATGGTCATGGGCGCGCTCCCAGGCAAGGTCGTCGGGTTCGCCCCAAAGCTCGCGATAGCTGGGCGAACTCGGATATGGATAAAGCGGTACGGGTTCATTGGCCCACACGCCATTGTCGATCAGGTGGGCGCGCCAGTGATCGACAAGGGCAGGATCGTCCTCGACGACGCCGATCAGATTGGCCTGGACGAAGGGAACGTGGCGTCTGGCCTTGACCAGTAGCGCGGCAAGCTCCTCGGTGCCCAGCCGGCAACGCTTCGCCAGCATGGCCCGCCCTTCCACCGTCAGGCTTTCGAGGCCGGCTTCGATGGACACGCAGCCTGCCGCGCCCAGCAGTTCCAGCAGCTCGGGTTTCCACAGATCGATGCGGGTCTGGACGCCGAATTTCACATCGCGGCCGACCAACGCCTCCAGCAACGCTTTTTGCGGAAGGAAGATTTCGTCGATGAAGTAGATGTAGCCGACACCTTGGGCGATCAGCCGATCGATTTCAGTTACCACCGCTTCGTGGTTGCGGCGGCGATAGGCATCGCGGAAATCGATCTTGGCGCAGAAGCTGCAATTGTAGGGACAGCCGCGCGAGGCCTCGACCTCGGCGCCGAATCCAAGCTGTTGGTTATCGAACCGGTGATGGTGGTGTGAATGGGCCGCAATCCAGTCGGATGGCCATTCCAGCGGCGGGTGATCGACAAACGAACTGGCATGGACGCCTCCGTTGGACACCAGCTTGGCGTCCCGCAGATAGGCGGTCGACGGTACCGCGCTCCAATCGTCGCGCCGTGCAAGTTCCGCGACGACTTCCTCGCATTCGCCCCGCACGACAATGCCGACGCCCAGCTTGCGCAAGGTCGGCGCCGGCGTCGCCGAACCATGTGGGCCGACCGCGACCGTGCGTCCGCCACGCCCGGCCAGACGATTGAGGAAGTCGGCCGGCACCCGCAATTCGGGCGGTGCGCAGCGCCAGAACAGATAGGTCGGCGCGGTGCTGACGACCGTCATTGCCGGTGCGAAATCAACCACGCGTTCGCAGAGCCCGGAATTATCGAGCTTCTGCAATTGCCCATCCAGCATCAGCACCTCATGGCCGGCCGCTTCAAGCAGGGCTTTCGAATAGCCTAGTTCCAGCGGCAGATGCGGTTGGCGGCAGCCGAAATAGATGCTGTCGTCATATGTCCAGGACGGGTTGACCAGGGCTATTCTCATGCGACGTACCTCACGGCTTCGGGGCGGGGCTCGAGCCGGTGGCGCTGCAGCCAGTCGGCGAGATCGCGAATGCCCTCGCGCCACGCAACCTGGGCCTTCCAGCCAAGCGCGGTCTCGATCTTGCGGGTATCGGCGACGAAGAAGGGCTGGTCGCCGGTCCGTTCCCCATCGTGGCGGACCGAGAGTTCGCGGCCGGTCAGGCTGCCGATCTCGCTCAACAGCATACGCAGGCTGAGCGCATTTTCTGGTCCGCCGCCAAGATTGAATGCCTGGCCCGTGGTGATCTCGATCCGGTCCAGCACGGCCTTGTAGGCGGCGACCGCATCGGAAACGTGCAGGATGTCGCGCACCTGCCTGCCGTCGCCATAGATGGTGATTTCCCGTCCCCTCAGGGCGCTGAGCAGAAAGTGCGCTACCCAACCCTGGTCCTCGGTTCCAAACTGGCGCGGTCCGTAGATGCAGCTCATCCGCAGCACCGCCGTGGGCATGCCGTAGGATTTGGCGTAGTCGAGCACATACTGGTCCGCCGCGCCCTTGGAGCAGCCATAGGGTGTGCAGAAATCCAGACCGCGGGCCTCATTGATGCCGCCGGCCTGGATCGCGCTATCGCAAGGTATGTAGCGGTCGTCGTCCGCGCGAACTGCGATGTCGGGGAGGCTGCCGTAAACCTTGTTGGTGCTGGCGAAAATCACCGGGATGCGCTCGCCGCTCAGCCGCGCCGCTTCCAGCACGTTGAACGTGCCGCGAAGGTTGATGTCGAAATCCTCGTCCGGCCGGACCAGGCTCGTGGTGACGGCTGTCTGCGCGGCCAGATGGAAAATCGCCTTGGATCTCATCAGAACTGGCGCCAAGGCATTGGCATCCCGCACATCGGTGGTCTCGACTGTTAAACGGCCACCGTGTTTCTGGGCAAGCCATTGCAGGTTCTGTTCGACGCCGGGACGGCTGAGATTATCGACCACCAGCACCGGCTCGCCATCCGACAACAGGCTGTCGGCCAGGTTTGATCCAATGAAGCCGCTGCCGCCGATGATGGCGACCGGCGCTTCGCGTCGGTTGCGTGCGCCCGGGCTCATGACACCAACCCGCGCTCTTCGAGTTCGCGCTTCATTTCGGCGCCGCGGTCGACGGCGGCCGTGTTGCGCACCCAGGAAACGAAATCCCCGAGAGAGTTCTCCAATCGCAGGCCGGGTTCGAAACCGAGCAACTCACGTGCCTTGGAGATATCGGCGAAGCAGTTGCGAATGTCGCCGGAGCGCGCCTTGCCGAGCAACTCGGGCGAATGGTTCGGGGTTCCCATGGCTTCCGCCAGTAATCGCGCGACTTCGCTGATCGCATAGGCGCGGCCGCTGCCGATGTTGATGACGTGGCCCTTTGCCTGACGTTGCTGCAGGGCAAGGCGAAAGGCGCGGGCGACGTCATGCACATGCACGAAATCGCGCTTCTGTTCGCCATCCTCGAAGATCATCGGCCGTTGGCCATTGGCGAGACGTGAAGCGAAATTGGCCAGCACGCCGGTATAGGGATTTGATAGCGCCTGGCCGGCACCGAAGACATTGAACAGGCGCAACGCGACCGCATCGATGCCGTAGGCTTCGCCGAAGATCAGCACGGCGCGTTCCTGGGCGTACTTCGTCAGCGCGTAGATCGAGGCGAGATCGACCGGTTTTTCTTCATCCGTAGGCAGCGGCGAAAGGGGTTCGCCTTCCGGCGACAGCGGATTCCACTGTCCGCTTTTGATGTCGCTCGTCTTGCGCCTTGCGTTGTCGATGCGCCGGCCGTCGGGCGTGGCATAGAGGCCCTCGCCATAGACGCTCATCGAGGAGGCGACGACGATCCTTTCGACCGGATGCTTGATCAGCGCTTCAAGCAGTGTCGCCGTGCCCAAATCGTTGGTGCCGACATAGCGCGCGATCTCGTACATTGATTGTCCGACGCCGACTTCCGACGCCAGATGAATGACAGCGTCGACGCCTTCCAGCGCCTCGGCAACGGCCTCGCGGTCGCGAATGTCGCCCTTGATCAGTTCGGCACCGGCGGGAAGCGCGACTGCTTCGCCTGCATGCACCTGCTCCAGCAGGGCGTCGAGAATACGAACTGAATAATCCTGAGCGATGAGTTCTTGTGTGACGTGGCGGCCGATGAAGCCGCAGCCTCCTGTAACCAATATGCGTTTCACGACGACTCCTCGGACAAGTGACCTCGGCGCCCCGAACTTTTCGGCAAAAGGTTTGTTCCCTGTGCTTCAACAAAGTTCCCTTCGCGGGCTTCGTCTGAAAGCAAGCGCAACGCCATCGGGCCGCAATGCGGGAACATTGCCGCCGGTATGCTGTTAGGGCGCTCGACAGCCGCCGTGACGCCGAAAGGCGAAGCCGATGATCAAGGGAGATTTCAATGTCGCAGTCCCAGACGACCACCAATCACGACGAAATTCGCAAATGGGCCGAGGAGCGACAAGGTCGTCCGGCGGTGGTCCGCACCAAGGGGGAGGGCGGCATCTTGCGGATCGACTTTGGCGAGCCCGAGGAAGCATTCGACCCTATCGATTGGGACGAGTTCTTCCGGATATTCGACGAGAATGATCTGGCCTTCCTCTATCAGGCCAAGACCAGCGACGGAAAATCCAGCCGTTTCAACAAATTCGTCGAGCGTGATCGCAAGAGTTGAGAAAGGCTGGCCTACGACCGGTGCCGCGGGCCCTAGAAAATCTCGAAATTCGCTGGAACAATCGACGGCCCCATTGCTTCGGGCCCTGAGCCAGAAAAGCGATCCAGCAATCCCCCAGGGAAGCGCCTTGGCTTCGGCCCAGGAGAATTCAATGCATCAGCTTTGCGCCGCGGGCTTTTGCCACTTCTCGCATGACGTCGTTGAGCCAGTTTTCGGTGGACTGGCCAAGCTGCCGGTGGTCCACGTCCCGGATCGCTTGCTCGAGTGTCCTCTCGACCAGCCGGTCCGATGCGTTGACGTCCCCCAGCAGAAGACGCGCCGCGAGGCGCAGTTTGGGCAAAAGAGTGAAAACGTCGTCTGGCGGGGAGGGCACGGAGATGTCCGCTTGTTCGGACCCCTGCGGCGGAAAAAGGGCATTGAACACAGCCTTGCTGCCCGAGGATTTCCGCAAATTGCTGGCGTAACGGAGATGCTCGGGGATGGCGATGTCGTTGTCGCCGCTAAAGAATACGAACGGGATACCGCGGCGCATCAACTTGTCGGCGATCGGAAACACGCGTCGGCCGTTAAGATTGACGTCCAGGATCGCAGCTTCGGCTTGATCGGTATGTTCAGACGCCTGCTCGACGGTAGCCGCGGGCCCGAGGATGATAGCACCCATGTTGCTGAAAAACCTCGCAAGATCTCCCGCCATCGACCATTCGTCTTCGACAATCAGAATATGCAACCCCCGCAGATCGCGCACGTCGTCATCCTTTCTTCGAACGGAGTTTAGGATGCAAAGAAGCCACTTCCGCTTTCCTGTCATCCAGCGCCGCCTGCAATCGTTTCGCAAGCGCCAGCATGCGATCCGGGACGGGCCCATCGAGACCTTCGATTAATTCAGGCGCCCCCGGCACCATTGGCGCCAGGAGTTTCAGGCCAGCAGAGCGTTTTGTCATTGAACCACCATGGATATCGGGTTCAACGTCATGCATGCTGACTTGTTCCATCCTCCCTGCGCGCTATATGGTTGTGTCCTGTCCGATCCGACCTTGAGAGACTTCATGTCGGTCGGGCGAAAGGGGGGACATGCCGTGACAACCCGATCAATCAAGTTCCCCATCGTCGGCATTGGAGCGTCCGCGGGTGGCATTCCCGCAATGGAAGGGTTTTTCAAGGGCATCACCGATCGGCCCGGCATGGCGTTCGTGATCATCACGCATCTCAGTCCCAAGCGCAACAGCCTGCTGCACGAGGTCATCGACCGCTACACCGACATGCCTGTCGTGGTGGTCGAGGACGGCGTGGCTGTTGAACCCGACCATGTCTATGTGATGCCGGAAAACGTCACTCTGGTCATCGAGAATGGCGTGCTGCACCTGCGGCGGCCCAATGGGCTTACCCAGGAGCGCAAACCCATCGACATCTTCTTCAGCGCACTCGCCGAAGACCAGGGTGAATACGCGGTCGGCGTCGTACTGTCGGGAGGTGATTCCGACGGAACCTTGGGTGCGAAGGCCATCAAGGAGCGGGGCGGGCTCACCGTGGCGCAAGCGCCGGACGGCTACGGTCCGCGCAATCCCGACATGCCGCAGAGCGCTATTGCCAGCGGGCTCATCGATGTTGCCGTGCCCGCCGAGGAGATTGGGGCGAAGCTCGAGGCTTACGCCCGCGGCTTCGACACGCTGGACGGGCTGACGAACGAAGAAGACGACCATACGGCCGACATAGATAAAGTCCGCGAACAGATATACGGCATTCTACGCAGCCACTCCGGCCACGACTTTTCAGGCTATAAAACCAAGACGTTCCTACGCCGGATCAAGCGGCGCATGCAGATCGCCCAGATTCAGTCCATCAGCGCCTATATCGACTGGCTGAAGAAGGACCCTCGCGAGGTGATGAACCTGTTTCGCGATCTCCTGATCAATGTCACTAACTTCTTTCGCGATCCCGATGCCTTCGAATTGCTGGAACGAAAGATCATCCCGAGGCTGTTCGAGGGCAAGACCGCGACCGACACGGTTAGGGTCTGGGTTCCCGGCTGCGCCACCGGCGAGGAGGTGTTCTCCATCGGCATCCTGCTGCGTGAACACATGGAAACGCTTTCTGCCGTTCCGCGCGTCCAGATATTCGCCACCGACATAGACGAGCCGGCCCTGGCGGTGGCGCGCGCCGCACGCTATCCCGAAGCCTTGATGCAGGGTCTTTCCCCGGAGCGCAAGCAGCGGTTTTTCAACGGCGATGGCGAGAGCTACGTCATCAGCAACGAGATCCGGGAACTGTGCATCTTCTCGCCGCATAGCGTCATCCGCGATCCGCCCTTTTCGCGCATGGATCTGGTTTCGTGCCGCAACCTGCTGATCTATTTCGGCCCGGCCATTCAAAGCCGCGTTCTTCCTGTCTTCCACTATTCGCTGAAGCCGGGTGGCTATCTTTTCCTCGGCACGTCCGAAAGCGTCGGGCAGCACGAAAATCTGTTTGCCACCGTCGACAAGAAACATCGCCTCTTCCAGGCACGGGAGCATGCCTCGCCACATATTAGGCTGCCGGCCCTTATTGGGGATGTCCCTTCCGGCGTCTTTCCCGCCGAAACCGCGGGCTTGAAGAAGGGCACGATCGGATATCCGCTGCGCCAAGCTGTCGAGGCGCAGGTGCTGGAGCGGTTCGCGCCGCCGCATGTCCTCGTCAACGCCGAAGGCGACGTCGTCTACTATTCGGCGAGGACCGGCAGATACCTCGAAGCGCCGCAAGGCATCCCCAGCCGGCAGTTGCTGACGATGGCGCGCCGCGGGCTTCGGTTGGACCTGCGCGCCGCATTGAGGGAGGCGACGACGACACGCCGCACTGTTGTGCGGGACAACCTCGCCGTCGAGGAAGACGACGAACGCGTCCAACCGATCAGGCTGACGATCGAACCGCTCGCCGAGAGGGGCAATGGTGAGCCGCTTTACCTTGTCCTCTTCGAGCCGTCTGGCCCGACCATGGCCCGGTCCGATGAGGACGATGGCAGCCGTGACAGCGACAGCACCGCCGATCTCGAGCGGGAACTGCGAGACACAAGAGAGCGTCTTCAATCCACCATAGAGGAATACGAGACGGCCCTCGAAGAGGTGAAATCGTCGAACGAGGAACTCGTCTCCGTCAACGAAGAGGCGCAATCCACCAACGAGGAGCTTGAAGCGTCCAAGGAAGAGATGCAGTCGCTGAACGAAGAACTCAACACGATCAACGCGGAGTTGACCAGCAAGATAGAAGAGCTCGATCACGCCAACAGCGATCTGCGCAATCTGTTCGAAAGCACCGACATCGCGACCATTTTTCTCGATCGCAGTCTTGTGGTGCGGACCTTCACGCCGGCGGCCTCATCCTTCTTCAGTCTGCGCCCCTCCGACGTCGGCCGGCCGCTGACGGATCTGTCGAGCCAACTCGACTATCCCGAGTTGAAGCAGCACATCGACAAGGTTTTCGAGACAGGCGAGATCCTGAACCACCATCTTGCGCGCGATTCCAGGGGTCTGTTTCACATGGTCCGAATCAATCCCTATCGGGACAAGGGCAACAGGATACAGGGGGTCGTGGTGACACTTGTCGACGTTACCACCCTGGCGCGGGCGGAAGAGCATCAGCAGGTGCTCATCTCGGAGCTCAACCATCGCGTCAAGAACATGCTGGCGGTGATCGCCAGCATCGCCAACCGGACGCGGGACAGTTCGGATACAAAGGAAGAGTTCGCGGAGGCCTTGATCGGCCGGCTGCATGCCATGTCCCGGGCCTACGGACTGCTGACCCGCGAGAGGTGGAAAGAAGCTTCGGTCAAGGAACTGCTCCACCAGGAACTCGAGCCGTTCGGCATCGAACGGATCGAACTCGATGGCGACGACGTAAGACTCGGCCCGCAGCAGGGACTTTCCCTCAGCATGGCCATCCATGAACTGGCAACCAATGCGGCCAAGTATGGCGCCCTGTCCAAGCCTCGAGGCAGGATCGGCGTCAGATGGGCGATGGATGGCGATAATTTCACGCTTGGCTGGCGCGAAAAGGACGGCCCTCCGGTCAAGGAGCCGTTGAACAACGGCTTCGGCCTGAACCTGTTGAAGGGGGAAATCGGCTACAGGCTCGGCGGCCAGGTCGACACCTCCTTCCGCAAGGACGGCCTCGATGTCCAGATCGCTTTTTCGGCAAACCACAAGGACGCGCCGTGAGCGACAGACCTCGCGTTCTGGTGGTGGAGGACGAGTGGCTGATCGCGGAGGACGTCGCGTCTGACTTGCGTGCAGCGGGCTATCCTGTGGTCGGGCCTGTTTCGTCCGTTGCCGCCGCACTTCGGCTGGTCGAGGCCGACAAGGTCGACATGGCATTGCTGGACGTTCAACTTAACGCCGAAACGAGCCTGCCGATCGCGGAGATATTGCTGGCTCGCGGCACTCCTTTCGCGTTCGTAACGGGATATGGGCGGGGCGATCTTCCCGCCCGGTTCCGAAACTGCAAATTCGTGGCAAAACCCGCAAGCGAAGCGGCTATCCTCACTGCCGTGGCCGACCTGGCGTCGCTTCGCGCCAAGAAGTCGTCATGATCTAAAGAGCCAGTCCGTCGCGATCAATCCAGCGGCTTGTCGGTGGGCCGGGGCGTGGTGCTCGCCTGGCGCGGCCGACCGGCATTTCGGTTGGCGACCGGATTGTCCAATGGAACGCTCGACGGACGCGACGCGCCCGAGGTCCTTGGCGTCAGCGGTTTTGCACCGGCATCCGTGTCGCTGGCATCCCTCCTTGGGTGCGGCAGGCCCTCGGCGTTCGGTGACCGGACGGCGGGTTTCGAGGCAGAATCTTCCTTGGCCATGATGGTTCCTTTCCTTGCACGAAACGATCTCAATCATCGGCAAGATTGAAAGTTCCGCGACCGCGACGGCACCGACGCCGTCAACGGGAGGGCACGAGCGAAGACGAAACGGTTCTCGTGCCGATGAACGGCTCACCCATGCGGCCGCATGACCACCTTGATGCAGCCGTCCTGCTTGTCGCGAAACGTCTTGTAGAGATCAGGCCCGGCTTCGAGGCCGGCCCTGTGCGTGATCACGAAGGACGGGTCGATCTCGCCGGTCTGGACCTTGGCCAAAAGCGGTTCGAGATACCGTTGCGTATGGGTCTGGCCCATACGGAACGTCAGGCCTTTGTTCATCGCGGCGCCAAAGGGGATATGATCGACGAGGCCGATATACACGCCGGGGATCGAAATGGTGCCGCCCTTGCGGCAACAGTAGATTGCTTCGCGCAGCACATGTGGCCTGTCGGTGCCGAGGAAGGCAGCNAGACGTGTGCTCTTCCGATCTACCGGCGCCGAGCATCCATGCGCTCTGGATGGCGAACTGGCCGACCGGACCGCAGCCCCAGATCGCGACCGTGTCGCCGGGCTCGATGCCGGCGTTCTCCGCTGCCATGTAGCCGGTCGGAAAGATGTCGGAAAGAAACAGCACCTGCTCGTCATCCATGCCTTCCGGCACCTTGATCGGGCCGACATCGGCGAATGGAACGCGCAGATATTCGGCCTGGCCGCCCCAATAGCCGCCGACCAGATGCGAATAGCCGAACAGGCCGGCCGGCGATTGTCCCATCACCTCCGCCGCTTGCTTGGCATTGGGATTGGACCGATCGCAAAGCGAGAACAGCCCCTTCTGGCAAAACCAGCACTCGCCGCACGAAATGTTGAACGGCACCACGATGCGGTCGCCCTTCTTGAACTTGGAATGGCCACGGCCGACCTCCACGACCTCTCCCATGGTCTCGTGTCCAAGCACGTCGCCCGATTCCATGGTCGGCATGTAGCCGTCCATCAGATGCAGGTCCGAGCCGCAAATGGCGCAGCAGGTGACCTTGATGATGACGTCACGGTCATCCTCGATGGACGGATCCTGCACCTGATCGCAGCGTATATCGCCTTTGCCGTGCCATGTGAGGGCTTTCATCGTGTTGCTCCTGCGTTGACTATTTTGAGGTGTCGGCAAATTCATCGTTCAGCCGAAGTGGGCTGCCACCGACGATTATCTTGCGATACTCACAAAGGGCCTGCGTTCGCGGACAGGAAGAGATCAGTCTCTGGACGCCGAACCCGGCTCGGCCATTTTGCGGTGCTGTTCGGCCAGCGTGCCTGCCGGGGTGATATGCGCGGCGGCGACCTGCAACTTGTTCTTCCAGCCGCTGATCACTTGTTCCTCTCCCGCCATCATCGCCTCATAGCCGGTTTTGGCGACGTCGGCCGGATTGTCCTTCTCATCGGTGCCGACCTTTGTATCCATCATTTCGGCGCGTTCGAAGAACCGCGTCTGCGTCGCCCCCGGCATCAGCACCGTGACTGTGACGCCGGTGTCCTGCATCTCATGGCGCAGTGCGATCGAGAAGGAATCGATGAACGCCTTGGTGCCGTTGTAGACCGCCTGGAAAGTGCCGGGCATGAAGCCGGCAATCGATCCGGTGAACAGAATTCGGCCACGGCCGCGGCGAGCCATCCTGGCGCCGAGTTCATGCGCGAGGTAGACCGTGCCGGTAATGTTGGTGTCGATGACCCGGCGAACTTTCTGCCAATCCTGGTCGAGAAAGCCGTCGCCGAGTCCGCGTCCGGCGTTCAGGAACAGAAGGTCGATGTCGCGATCGCCGATCTGCATGATGAGTTGATCGACGCCCTCGACGGATGCCAGATCTGCCTCGATGGCTTCAACAGTCACATTATGCGAAGCCAGAGCCTCGGCCGCCTGTTGGACCGCGGGCTCGTCGGCGGCTATGATCAGGTTATAGCCGTCCTTGGCGCATAGTTTGGCAAGTTCCTTGCCGATGCCGCTCGATGCGCCCGTCACCACGGCCAGCTTTGCATTGGTCATCATGTCCTCCGAAAACCGTTCTGGCCGAACCAGCGGGGTCCCTGATTGTTCCGCGTGGACCAGATCGAAATGCTGGCTGCCGGAGGACCATGCCAGTCGACTCCCTTGGCGCGTTCAGGCGCGAACGACTCGGGGACGGCGAAGTGGAACAACTGAGGTCGATCCATGTTCGGTGTCGTGCGGCGTCGTCGCTCCCCTAGTTTGACGCCGCGCGATCGGGTTCCCCTCAGCCTGATCAGCCCGCGCGCTCCCCTGCCGGGAGGCGCGGGCTTTCTCACGAGCTTGGCGGTCATGTCTTGAGTTCATCTGGGAACAACCCACACACTCGGCAGTTCGGCCGCAGGAGAAACGAAATGCGATATGCCGATGAAATCGCGCTCAGGCGCGTGAAGATGCTGGTCGAACAATATGTATCCGCCAGAAGCAGGAGATATGATTTCGTCTCGACCGAGCTGGCGTGCAAGGCCATTCGTCAGGTGGTTCGCAGCCCCATCGACGATAGCGAGCTGGATAATTTGCTGGCTAAAAGTGCCGTCAAACAAGGGCTTTCCATCCGGTTCGACCGGATAGGATCCTTGCAGGCTGCTTCACCCGAACTCATCCAGGAAAAGTCGGCATGAAAGCGATGTGGTTGATTTGGTCGGCGTCGGCGTTGCTCGTTTTGGCGGCGTGCAACAACAATGCCGACCCCGTCAAATCCAAGACGGATACGATGAACAGCCAGCCGGTCGACAAGAATCCAACCACGGATACCAATCCGACACCGCAGTCCAGTACCGGCGGGGACCAGCAAGGCACGCAGCCGAGGCAACCGGCATTACCGAAGCCGTCTGGTGGTTAGGGGCAGCGTTGTTGCTTGTCGGGTTGTAACGCCGGCGAGAGTCGTAAGTCGCGCATGAGCCGACAGCAAAGCGACGCCGCGTCTGGTTTCGACAGATCGGCAACGGCAGATTTCATGACGCTNGTCGCGCATGAGCCGACAGCAAAGCGACGCCGCGTCTGGTTTCGACAGATCGGCAACGGCAGATTTCATGACGCTCTTGCGAATGCGAATTTCAAACCTCGCGCTTCTTGACCTTCCGGAGCCCGCGAAGCGCGCGGCGCTGGCGCGACCCGGCCGCGCTCGATCCCTTAAGTTGCCACGCTGCTGGGGCGACGGCCGGTGCCCGGCCTCGGTGCCACCTGGCTGTGGAACTATTTTCGTCATTGGCTGTTCGGCAGGCTAAGGGAGCCGCAGGATGGAACGACGCAACGCACTACTCTCGCTGGTGATAGCCGGGGTCATAATTGTCGGTTTCCTGATCGGCTTTCTCTACGTCGATATGGGGTGGCGCACCTCGCCCCTGAAACGAGCGCCTGAACAGAACCAGGGCGGCAACGCTCCGGCCGACACCTCACCGGCCGCGGGAGTCAAGAAAGACCCCAAGGAAAATACCGAGATGCCGGGGCAGCAGTGATTCACCGCTCGCCAACAGCCGCAACTTGGTCAACAGTCCCGCCGTCCTTCATATCACAGCCGAGGGCGTTGTCTGTCATCCACCGTGTTGTGTCTGACGCTTCTTCTGCTCCCGGTCTGGTTGGCCGCTGGTTTTTCCCACTGGCTCTGGCTCGCGCTTCGCATATCGAACCGACGACAGGAGCTTGCGTGCTTCTCGGAACATCTCCGCTGGACTGACCTTTATCAGGATGGAGAGCAAAAGCTATGGAGCTTGGTGATGGGTATACTTTCCGATCTGGACAAGAAGCTGACGGACAACATGTATGAACATGGCAGCGAGCTCACCGACGCAGTTGCGGACCTGCCGCGGCCCGTCGTTGAAACCGTCGACCGGCTGATGGTTTTCATTCAGCCCGAAGCGCGCGAGACAGTGAGAAAACAGGTTCTTGGCCTGGTCCACGAATACAGGATCGAGAACCCTACAGACCCAATAGAGCAGGATTGAACTAGCCGTTCTGGTCGATCGCGTGGGGCGCGGGCTGGCTGCCGCCATCGTTGCTCGGTCTATGGCTGCCGAACCACAACCAAGCCGCAATGACGACGACTGCCACGATGGCTATCCAGACTATCAGACGAGGCATTGCGGAATCCTCTGTGCCAGCAGCCCATCACGTCGACGATCAGGACGGGTCGCCACTTTCCCCCCTGTTCCAATCCCACAATCGATGCTTTGTTCCGCTTGAATTGGTTCTGTCGTGGCCTGCGGGCCACTGTCGCTGGTCCTCATGTCCCGCGGTCGGCGCCTGTCCGAGCGGTGGCGTTTGATTGACGGGCAAACCGGGCGCTCTAGATCAATTCACGCCGACCGCGACTTCCATCGGCTCGGGGAGACCAGTCTCGTGGCGCATCAAACGCCGGCTTTGACCTTTAGTGGCCCTTATCCCAGGCTGAGTTGTTTGTGCGTGCTGTTGCTCACGGGCGTCTTGGCGGGATGCTCGTCTTCCGACCAGATCAAGCAGCAATCACAAACGGTGGCCTCCGCGGCACAGACCGTATCGATGGTGCTCGATGCCTGGATGGATGGGGCGGCGCCGTTCGCATACACATCCGGCACGCTGCGGTCGACCGGCAAGACCCTGGCCGACGCCGAGGCACAAATCCGATCGGCCGGGACGGCCGAACCCGCCGAGCAATCTGCTTTGGCGGCAGCGGTCAAGCATCTGTCGGCCGCGGTGGCTCGCGCCGAGGCGGGATTGCAGGCGGACAGTCGAGCGGAGGTCCAAAACGCAAGGCAGGATCTTCGGCAGGGCTCGCGCACGCTTGCCACCGCCTATGCCAGATATTTCGCGCCGAAGCCATGAAGAAGCTCGTGGAAATATCGCTCGGCGTGGTGACCAGCGTTGGCGGCTTCCTCGAAGTCGGATCGATGGCGACGGCGGCCCAAGCGGGCGCAACCTTCGGTTTCCAGTTGATCTGGGCCGTGGTCCTCGGCACCATCTGCATCATCTTTCTGGTGGAAATGGCCGGCCGGTTCGCCGCGGTGAGCCATCACACGATCTGCGACGGCATTCGCGAGAGATTTGGTTTCAACGTCTTTGTGTGGCCGTTGCTTGCCACCTTGCTGCTCAGTCTCATGGTGCTCTCCGCCGAGATCGGCGGCGTTGCCATCGCACTCGAACTTGCCTCGGGCATAGGCTTCCAGTGGTGGGCTCTGCCGGTGGCTTTTCTGGCATGGCTGCTGCTCTGGAAAGGCACGTTCGGTTTCATCGAGAAAGGCGTGTCGATGCTGGGCCTGGTGACGTTGTGTTTCGTGGTCGCGGCCGTGATGCTGAAACCCGATTGGACGGCGGTCGCGGCTGGCGCGGTACCTTCGCTGCCAGCCCACGATACCGCCAATTACTGGTTCATGGCGGTCAGCATTCTCGGCGCCTCGATATCGCCCTACCTGTTCATGTTCTATTCCTCGGGGGCTATCGAGGACCAGTGGGACAAGAGCTATCTCGGCGCCAATCGGGCCATAGCGGGACTGGGGATGACCTTCGGCGGCACCATTTCGATCGGCGTGTTGATCGTGGCCGCTCTCGTGCTGGCGACGCACGGCATCAACCAGGTCGACGACTATCACCAAATGCCGTTGATGCTGATCCCGGTATTCGGCTTCTGGGGTTTCATCCTGTTCGTAGCCTCTCTCGCCATTGCCTGCTTTGGCGCTGCACTCGAAGTCGCGCTGCAACAGGCTTACCTCGTGGCGCAAGGTTTCGGCTGGACCTGGGGCGAGGACCGCAAGCCGCGCGACGATCCAGGCTTCAGCGCCGTGTATACGGTATCCCTGTTGCTTGCGGCCCTCCCGATCATGCTTGGTGTCGATCCGTTGAGGCTCACCATATTTTCCATGGCGCTGACGGCAGCCAGCCTGCCGTTGACGGTGGTTCCATTCCTGTTTCTGCTGAACGACGAACGCTACGTCGGTGAGCATCGCAACGGCATTCTCTCGAATGCCGCGGTCATCTTCATCATCGCGCTCGGCTTTGTGCTGGCCGTGGTGACGATCCCGCTGCAGATATTCGGAGGCACCTGATGGAGTTGCTGCGTGATCTCCTGGACAAGCAGGTGGTCGACCGCCGCCAGGTCAAAATCGGCAAGGTCGACGGGTTGGTGGCCGAATTGCGCCAGGGCAAGCCCCCAAGGATCGTCGCGATCGAACTCGGCTCCATCACTTTGGCGCGTCGCCTTGGCACATGGCCGGGACGATGGATGGCGCAACTCGCGGCAAAGCTGGGTGGTAAGCGCCATGGCGAGCCGCATCGGATCGCCTGGCACAAGGTGAAGGATATCGGCGTCGACATCGAGTTCGATATCGATGTGCGTCGGACCACGATCTTCGCCTGGCAGGACTGGTTGCGCGATCATGTCATCGGACGCATTCCGGGAGCTTGATGATGACCATCGTCAATCTCGAACATCTGGCTGGGCGACGCGTGCTTTCGCAGCGGGGCAAGAGCATCGGCTATATCGAGGAAATCCGCGCCGAACCCGATGGCGACGATTTCGTCGTTACCGAATTCCATGTCGGCGTCTACGCTGCTTTCGAGCGTCTTTCGGCCTCGGCCATAGGCGTGGCCGTGCTCGATCTTTTTAGGCTCCGCCGTCGCGGCGGCCTATACCGCATCCCCTGGGACAAGCTCGACATCTCTAATCCTGCGCGGCCGCGCCTGCTGTGCCCGATGACCGAACTTCCCGGTATGAAGAGCGCACCCGATCTTCCCGAATAGGCCGTCGCCGCGCTTCCTCGCAGACCTTGTCACCGTCACCGTAGCATGCTCGCCGCCAGAAAAACCGCGGCCGCTACCAAAACGACGGCTGCAACGACCAACAGCGGCCAGTTGCTGCGAGGCCGCGGTTCCGGCTCGCCTTCGACCGGCCGCATCGCGTTGGCGAAGCTGGCTTCATTTTCGAATTTCGGCCGGCGGGAACGTGGCGGCTCTGTTGGGGGCGGATTTTGTGTGTCCGCCGCCTCGGCATCGGTCTCCATCGGAGCAACGGCAGGATCGAAGCCCGGCGTTTTGTCCTGCGTCTCTCCCGACTGGATCTCGCCTCTGGCAGAGACCGGTGTAGGAATTGACATCTTGGCACTGACCTCTCGTTCGAACCAGGCTCTGCCAAATCAGCGGCTGCGGTGCACATGGGCCCAAGGGCTAAATTTGATCGCCGAGCAGAATCCTGGCGTCCTTGGCCGCGACGATGAACGCCTGCCGTGCAACCCTTGGAGGCTTTTCGCCACGCATGACCGCAAGGCAGGCCTTGATGGCCGCAAGACGCCTTTCCGACGTCGGCTTCGGCCAGTCCCGCAGCAGCACTTCGGCGGCATCCGACACAGAGACCACAACCCTGTCGCGGTCTATGCGGCCAGGTTGAATGACGATCGGCTTTCTGAAATGGCCTGTGCGCACCCGCCCCTCCAAGACCTTCCCCTGTTGCTCCACGAAGCCCTTCCGCGGACGGCCTCTAACGCCGCGACGGTCGATTTGTTCCAGTGCACCTGGCGTTGGAATTTGGAATAACGACGCCTGAGCCACTCGTCTCCACCATGGTTTTCTGGCTCTGCCGGGGTCTGGTGCATGGGGCTTGGAGAGCGGAACAAAGCGCATCTTGGCTTGTTAGGACGCAGCGCAAATTCGCTCACTGACAAGGACAAAGCCAATGAAAACACGACACCTTCTCGCATCCCTCGCGGTTGCTTCCACGGTTCTCGCAATGCCTGCCTTCGCGGCCGACAGCGCCCAGGATTTTGTCGACAAGGCTGCCGTCGGCGGCAAGTTTGAAGTGGACTCGAGTCAGATTGCCTTGGGCAAGGCCCAGGACCAGCGCGTCAAGGATTTTGCCCAGATGATGATCCGGGACCACGGCGCCGCCAACGCCAAGCTGCAAGCGGTCGCCGGTGAACAAAAACTGAAGGTGCCCTCAGCGCTCGATGCTCAGCATCAGGGCGATCTGGATAAGCTCAAGAACGGGCAGGGGCCGATTGATCCGGCCTATGTCGACGCGCAGCGCAAGGCGCATGACGAAGCCGTCAAGCTGTTCGAGGATTATGCAAGCGGGGGTGACAACGCCGCGCTCAAGACTTTTGCCCAGCAAACGGTCGGCACGCTGAAGATGCACCAGCAGGCGATCGAAAAGATCGCCGCCGGGCAAGATTCCATTACGGGAGCGACAACGCCGGCGGTGAAGACCGACAACACTGCCAACGCCGCCGCTCTTGTCCCCGGCGCAAACAGCTTCACCGAATCCCAGGCCAAGAGCCGGATCGAGAATGCGGGATATTCGAACGTATCGAAGCTGACCAAGGACGATCAGGGCATCTGGCGTGGCCAAGCGGCCAAGGGAGGCGAAAACCTAAACGTCGGGCTCGACTACCAGGGCAACATCGTTGCCGCAAGCAAGTGAGCGTGGATCAGGAGAAATCACATGAAGACGGTAACTGGACTGTTCGACAATTATGACGATGCGGCCGATGCGGTCGGCGAGCTTGAGGCGACGGGAGTCCCACATTCCAATATCAGCATCGTGGCCAACAACTCGGATGACTGGTACGACACAAATCGTTCGGAGGCCGCTGAAGACGCTGGCAGCGGTGCCGGAATCGGAGCCGTGATCGGCGGCGCCGGGGGCTTGCTCACGGGACTGGGCGTCATGGCCATTCCGGGTGTTGGCCCGGTGGTCGCGGCCGGATGGCTCGCCGCCACCGCCGCCGGCGCGGTTGCCGGCGCCGTGGCTGGTGGAGCGGCCGGCGGCATCATCGGCGGTCTGACGGAGTCGGGGGTGCCCGAGCGCGATGCACACGTCTATGCGGAAGGTGTACGCCGCGGCGGTACCTTGGTGACGGCTAGGGTTGAGGACCAACTTGTGCCGAATGCCGAGGAGATTTTGGGGCAATCCCGATCGGTGGACCTGGCCGAACGCCGCAGATCGTACGAGGCCGATGGCTGGACCGGCTTCGATGCCAATGCTGGCGAATACGTGCCGGGCGAGATCGATCGCGACGGCGGACGCGCAATCAATCGACCCTGAAAGCGCTCACGTTCCTCTGACTGGCACGCAGCGACGAGATCGCGGAAATCGATCTTGCCGCGCTATGCCGGGGCGCTTTGCGGCGTTTAAGCACCATCGAACCCATCTCGAGGGTATCGGGTTGGGTTCGATCGCATTTGAGGCCATATTCCCTGCGGAATCTCCGCCGCTCAGAACGGATCGCTCCGTGACCAACCGGACACCCCGCCCGCAAGGCGGAACCATGGAGGGGTCGACGTTGTTGTCCCAGCGGCCGACTTGTCGGTTGGCGGGCTAGGAGCAATCATTGATGACCACGGATCGATCACGCGAAAACGTTCTGGTTTCGCTCCCGTTGATCAATGCAAAGGCGGCGCCGACCCTTAAGCACGCCGGGGCGGAAGTTTTCTACATGGAAGCGATCCGCGAACTCACCGCCACGGACATTCCCTTTCTGGTTGCTGGAACCTATGCGGTAAGCGCCTATACCGGCGTCACTCGCCAGACCAAGGATCTCGATATCTTCTGCAAGGCCGGTGACTACGCGCGGATCCTCGCCCATTTCAAGGAGCTTGGATATGCCGTCGAAATCGAGGACGACCGGTGGCTTGGCAAGGTGTTCAAGGGCAGGCATTTCTTCGACGTCATCTTCGGATCGGCCAACGGCATGATGCCTGTCGGCGATCGATGGCTGGAACATGCCCGACAGATCGAGTTGCTGGGCAGCCGTGTGCGGATCATCGGACCGACCGAACTCATCTGGTCCAAATGCTTCATTCAAGACAGGGGCCGGCACGACGGCGCCGATATCGCCCACACGATCCTCAAGGCACACGACCAGATAGATTGGCACCGGCTGCTTTCCTATCTGGAGGTTCATTGGGAGGTCCTGCTGATGCAGCTCATCAACTTCAGATGGATTTACCCAAGCGAGCGCGATCACATCCCGGCATGGCTCCTCGATGAACTGCTCGACCGCCTCGCAAAGCAACGGCAATTGCCGTCCCCCAGGATGAAGATCTGCCGCGGGCGGCTGCTGTCGCAATCCGACTACGAGATTGATGTCAAGGAATGGGGCTTCGCCGGCGTCGGAGGTGTGGGGGATTTTCGTGATGCCTGACCGCCTGGAGAACGTCGCGCCGAAGGATAGCGCACGGACACTTAAAGTTGCCGCCATGGGGGATCTGCATGTCAGGGAAGATCCCCGAACCTCGTATCGCGATCTCTTCGGCGAGATATCCAGGGAAGCCGAGATTCTCGTCCTGACGGGAGATCTCACCAATCTCGGCAAGCCTCGTGAGGCGGAGATGCTCGCCGAGGACCTGCGTAACTGCTCGATCCCGGTAGTGGCGGTGCTCGGCAATCACGACTACGAATCCGGCGCGGTGGACGACGTCGCAAACATCCTGCGCCAGGCGCATGTTCACCTTCTCGACGGCCATGCGGTCGAAATCGAGGAGGTCGGCTTCGTCGGCGTGAAAGGGTTCGTTGGCGGCTTCGGATCGCGCATGCTCGGCTCCTTCGGCGAACCCACGATCAAGGCGATGGTCTCGGAAAGTGTCAACGAGGCGATGCGCCTCGAAAACGCGATGCGCCAGGTACGGGCGAAGCGGACGCTCGTGGTCCTCCACTACGCGCCGATCGCTGAAACCGTCGAGGGTGAACCGCTGGAGATATTTCCGTTTCTTGGCTCTTCACGCCTTGCCGAGACGATCGATCGGTTCAAGGTCAGCGCGGTCGTGCACGGTCACGCGCATCGCGGCTCCTACGAAGGCCACACGCCTGGGGGCGCCAAGGTCTACAACGTCGCCATGCACGTGGCCAAACCGAACGGTCGCCCCTATGCCTTGCTGGAACTCTGACGCCACGGCATCGTGCGAGCATTCAGTTTGAAGGCTCCGCCAGGAAGTGGCGGCGCAGTAGTGCGAGCTGACCACGGTTGTTTGCCGGCGATATCATTTTGGAGTTCGTCGCCAGTGGCGAATTCGTCAAACCTCCGTCTTGTCGAAGCTCCGCCGGGCGATAATTCTTCAGAAGGCGTGGGTGCTTCTCCCTCTCAGACAGGAGCCGACCATGAAACATCAGACACTCGACCAGCTCCAAACCGTCGCCAGGATTGAGCCGCTGGCGCCGTTTTCGGTAATGACACGTAATGAACGCATCGCGCGTTGGGCTGAACTTCTCGAGCAAAATCCCGAACGATGCCTCGGTGCGCTAACCGGCACGGAACATTTGCGTCCCGAAGCACGCGCCATCGCACGTGGGGAAGGATCGGCACTCGCGGTTGCCTTCGAAGACCCGATCTTGCGTGCATCGGGTCTGGGGGACGACACATATGGCGAGGCAAAGCGCTTCTTCGAATTGAGCGACTGGCAACTCCACGACATTGTCTGTGATTGCCACGTCGGTGCCACCATGAAAGCACGATGGGCCGCGGCTCGGGTCCGTGCAACGATCAGCGGGAACAGGCTCTTTGCATTCTTGAGGCGGTGCTTGATGCGGTGAGACCAGCGGGAGGTCGTTGCATGTCCGCGACGACCTCCTACACCGCCCAATGCGCAAGCTATCGCCGATCGTCCTCGCGGTAGAGCTGGTCGGTAGCGCGGTCGCTTTCCCTGCGTTCAACCGGACCACGGTTACGGTGGGTTACCAGGACATAGGCGATCAGTATGATCAGCAGCGCTGGCCCGCCGGCGACGACGATTAGCCACATGATACCGTCAGACATTGGAAATCTCCTTTCCTCCACAACCGGCAAGGAGACGATCCGTTCCGCTTGGATCGCGGCGCTGACCGGCGATCGGTTCCCGTCATCCAGGGGGTCCAGACGCCCCGCTATTGCCACAGGCCGATCGCCACCACCGCCATGATCAGGTATCTTGGCTGGACGATGCGACATCGGGGTAGGGAAGATATTGGATCTGGCAAGCCAGCGAGCCGAGGGAAATTCCATCGGCTTCGGCAAGGAAGGTCGCCAGTTCGTTGTTTTGGCGGCCCGATTTTATGAAATCCGCGGTCACCGCCTCGGCGTCGCCTTTGATATTGGCCGCATCGACACCATGGCTTTCCCACAGTGCTCTATAGTGGCGGATCAAGGTCGAGTCATCGGCTGGAGAGCCCGCGCGAATAGTGTAGATCATGGCCTTGCAACGCCCACGGATCTGGGCCGTTCCCACGCCGACACAACGGGCCAATATTTGAGGCTCGACTGAGCGGGAGAGCCTTGGCGCTCGTGCGGGTGGCGATGGCGCAATCTACCTGAAAGTTCCGTCAGTCCGCAGTCTTGCCCAAAGTGTCGGCGACGACCGCGCCGCGCTCACCCATGGGAACCGCAGGGCCTGTGGTCGAGTCACAGGCTGTCTGATGTTCCATTTCCGCGTTGATGGCGGCGCCGGCGATCAGGATGATGACTGAAATCCATGTCCACATCATCAGGCCGACCACGGCACCGAGCGAGCCGTATGTCGCGTTATAGTTGGCAAAATGCTGGAGGTAGAACGAGAACAGCCACGACGCGATGATCCATGCCGCGGTTGCCGCAAGCGCTCCCCAGCTCAACCATCGCCATTTCGCATGTTCCCGACTTGGCCCGAAACGGTAGAGCAAGGAAATGCCGGTCAGGATCGACACCACCAGGATGGGCCATCGGGATACCGCAACCACGGTTTCTGTCCAGGCATCAAGGTAGAAAAAGCGCAACAGCGCCGGAACAACACCCACCGTAAGCAGCAGCACGATGCCGATGAGCAGGGCTCCGGCCGTGAACAGGATCGACATCAGATTGAGGACAAGGAACGAGCGTTTCTCACGCTCTTCGTAGGCGATGTTCATCGCGTCGAAGAGTGCCTTCATGCCGCTGTTGGCGCTCCAGAGGGCGATTGTCAGCCCAATGAAAAAGCCTGTGCCGAGAGCGCCTGCTTTCTGGCGGGCCAAGGCCTGCAGCTGATCGCGGATGAGATCGAGCCCACCCTGCGGTAACAATCCCTGGAGGTAAGCGACATCGTCGGCGACCGTGACCGGGTCCGCGACGAAGCCATAGATCGAGATGAAGGCCGCCAGGGCGGGAAACAAGGCGAGCAGGAGATAGAAGGTCGCGCCGGCAGCCACCAGCAGAACCCGGTCCTTGTTGAACTCTTCCCAAAGTCGCCAGAAGATGTCCTTCCACCCCAGCCCAGTGATTTGAGATGGCCATGTGGCGTCGCGCCCCCGGCTTCCTGGCTCCCGCCCTGCTGGGGCATTGCCGTCCTTGGTTGTCGAGGCCGCGCGGCTGGCTGCTTCCTCATCGATCAGCGAGGGCTGCTTGTCGTTCGGCGGAGAACCTCGTTGTGGTTTCAAAGCCATTACCGGGTTCGAGGATGTCCAAAGCGTGGCTGACAACGCGGGACAAAGACACCCGTTCCCGCCGTGCGGCCGATCATGATTTTCCTCCTTACCTGCATCTTTTGCGGCCGAGCGGCGTTTGAAATTGGTCAAGTGAACGGGTGTGTCCGATGAGAACGACAACCAGGGATAAGCTCAGGCGCGAAGCGGCGTTGTCCGAGGACGCCGACCTGATCGTCAATCGAACAGCCCACTTCATTGGGGATTGGATCGAAGAACATGTCGTTGACAAGTCTATCCCTATGTCCGGCATCGATGTCGCGGAGGAACTCGCAAGTCAGTGCGTCGCGGATGCGCAAGACGAGGGGATCGCGGCGCAGGACATCCAGGATGAGGTGGGCGATCTTACTGAATACATCGCGGAAACAATCGATGAAGGGAACGGCTCCCCCTTGGAAGGCGTGGCCACGGTGGCAACCAGAATCGCGGAACCTCGTTTGTCGAGTGTCAGCCCGAGGAGATGGCGATGACGAGGTTCCTGTCCTTTCTGGTCCTGGCAACGGGTCTTGCGCTCACCGCATGTGACAACAGCACCGAGCCGACGAAGGCCAACACCGACACCGTCACCAAGAACCCGCCGGTCGACCAGGACGCCAGACCGAAGTCGACGACCGGTGGCGATCAGCCAACTGCCCCGGCGACCAAATGAACCCGATTTCCTATTGCGATACGCCGCTGCTGCGTGCGTGGCTGGCCTGAACGATGAGGCTCCGGTGATTTCCCCGGCGCGGCTAGGCTGATGACTGCACAAGCCAGGATTTACGGGGGGACCGGAACCTCAATCCACTGCTGCGCATTTCGACTTCACGCTTGGAAGACAAATGTCATCCAACCATCAAGACGCTGGCCAAGGAGAATTCAGATGCAAGGTTCAGAAGCGATTTCCAGGCGCCCTATCGGCGGCATGAGCATAGAACCATTCCTCGGCACGGTGACGGTCCGGTTCTCCGACGCGATAGTCGCCGCAAGCGACCGTGCGAAAATTCTTCGGGAGGAGGGCCATGAGCCGGTATTCTATATCCCCTTCGAGGATATCTATTTCGACCTCTTCGAGAAGACCAACACCACCAGCGAATGCCCGTTGAAGGGAACAGCGAGCTATTGGCGCGTTCATGCTGTCGGCGGCTCGGCCGATGACTTCATGTGGGCATATGAGACGCCGGATACCGCGGCCCTGGCCATCGCGCGTCATGGCGCCTTCGATCCGAAAAAGGCACGTATTGACGTCGATCCCAAGGAGGACAAGCGGCACACTCCACATGTCATGGAGTAGGATGCCGCCTCGACCTTCGTTCTTCTTGCTTGTCGCGGC
This sequence comes from Mesorhizobium sp. LNHC209A00, assembly GCF_000502915.1. Taxonomy (NCBI): domain Bacteria; kingdom Pseudomonadati; phylum Pseudomonadota; class Alphaproteobacteria; order Hyphomicrobiales; family Phyllobacteriaceae; genus Mesorhizobium; species Mesorhizobium sp. LNHC209A00. The sequence continues at coordinate 387,129 of NZ_AYWT01000004.1, read as the reverse complement.
AAGTCGCCGCCGCCGGGATCAGCGGCAGCGGTGCGAGTCCGAGCCTTCCCCACATCGATCCACTCTCTAGAAGCCTCGTTGCGGCCGCTTCGATCGGTTTTAGCCGCGCCTCACCGACCCGCGGGAGCAAATCACCCTTTCGCGATCAGGCAGGGGTTTTGTCGCGCTGCATTCGGAACAATGCCCGGAGTAAAAGGTTAGCGGCGAAACCAGTCAGGAGCGGAGCCATGTCCGAAACCCTCGTCTCAAAGCCAATTGGCCTCAGCCGGAGACGTTTCATGACGGGCACGGTTTCGGCCGCTGCGGTCGCACCGCTCCTGCCTCCTAAGGCCAAGGCGGATGAAGTGGCCGCGCCCCGTTCCAAGCTCCGGGAGCCGGTCGTCACCTCGCTTCGTATCAACAGGCAGGCTTACGAGCTTTCGCTCGACACTAGGACCAGCCTGCTCGACGCCTTGCGTGACCACGTTGGGCTGACCGGGACGAAAAAAGGCTGCGACCATGGGCAATGCGGCGCATGCACCGTGCTCGTCGACGGAAAACGGGTCCTCTCCTGCCTGAGCTTCGCGGTGATGATGCAGGGCAAGGATGTGACGACCGTGGAGGGGCTCGCCTCGCGCGACGGCGCCCTGCATCCGATGCAGCAGGCCTTTATCGACCATGACGCCTTCCAGTGCGGCTATTGCACGCCGGGCCAGATTCTGTCGGCCATAGGCTGCGTCAACGAAGGCCACGCCGGTTCCGAGGCCGATATCCGGGAATATATGAGCGGCAACATCTGCCGGTGCGCCGCATACCCCAACATCGTGGCGGCGATCGTGCAGGCTCGCGACGAAACCGGGAGAGCCTGACATGCGTCCTTTCGTTCTCGAGCAACCGGCCAACATCCCGGCGGCTGTCGCCCTCGCTTCGAATTTTGCCGCGCCGGATCGGCCGCCGACCCAGTCAGACATGCAATTCATCGCTGGCGGCACCAATCTAGCCGACTACATGAAGCTCGACGTTGCCCAACCGAGCCGCCTCCTCGATCTCAATCGTCTCTCCGAGCCGGCGCTTCGGCAAATCCGCGTCACCGCCGAAGGGGTTCGTTTCGGGGCGCTGGTGCGGATGGGCGAGGCGGCTGACGATAAAGACGTCAGGCTTCATTATCCGGTCATTGCCGACAGCCTCAGGCTGGCAGCCAGCGGTCAACTCCGCAACATGGCCAGCCTTGCCGGCAACGTGCTGCAACGGACGCGGTGCGAGTATTTCAGGGAGATCTCATGGGCCTGCAACAAGCGCCAGCCGGGTTCGGGCTGCGCGGCAATGGACGGTTTCAATAGGCAACACGCGGTGCTGGGCGTCAGTGACGCCTGCATCGCCACCTATCATGGTGATTTCGCCCAGGCACTGATTGCCCTTGACGCCAACCTCCATGTCGAGGGTTCGCGTGGCGCGCGCGAAATCCGGTTCGCCGACCTGCATCGCTTGCCCGGCGATACCCCTCATGTCGAGACCGGTCTCGCTGCTGACGAGATCATCACTGCCATCGACGTGCCCGCGGGTCCTTGGACCCGGCGTTCCCGCTACCTTAAGGTCCGTGACCGCGAATCCTATGCCTTCGCCCTGGCTTCCGCGGCGGTCGCTCTCGACCTCGACGGCAACAACGTTCGCGAGGCACGCATAGCACTTGGCGGCGTCGCCACGGTGCCGTGGCGGGCGAGGGAAGCGGAAGCGGTCCTGCACGGCAAGATACTGGATGAGGCAACGGCGCGGGCGGCCGCGGAGACGGCTTTCGCCGATGCCAGGCCGCGCGACCACAACGCGTTCAAGATCGAGCTTGGCAAAAGGACGCTGGTGCGGGCGCTCCTCGAAACCCGTGACATGAAGGTGTGATCATGAACGCAGCCGCTCCGCAGCCCAAGGAGAACATGGGTGCCCCGCTGCCGCGCATCGACGGGCGGCTGAAGGTGACCGGTCAGGCGACTTATCCGGCGGACCTCCCGGCGGCCAACGTCGCCTATGGCGCGCTGGCCACCAGCAGTATCGCCAGGGGCAGGGTGACGGCACTTCACCTGGACAATGCCCGAGCGGTGCCGGGCGTGCTCGACATCGTGACCTATGGCGACATGGACGCGGTGGACAAGCCGAAATTCGGCAACACCGCCGCCGCCTCGATCGCGCCCCTGCATGACCGGAAGGTCTTCCACGACGGGCAGATCATTGCCTTGGTGGTCGCCGAGACCTTCGAGGCGGCGGAGGAAGCTGCGCTGCTGATCCGCGCCGACTACGCCGAGGAGAAACCGAGTGCGGGCTTCGACAGCCCTGGAGCAACGACCGTTGCCGCCGCGGGCAAAAGCCCGATGTTCAAGGAAGACGTCAAGTCTGGCGATTTCGACGCCGCCTATGCCGCTGCTCCGGTCAGGATCGATGCACGCTATTCGACACCGACGCAGCACCACAACCCGATCGAACTGTTTTCGACGACGGCAATGTGGCAGGGCGATCAACTCACCATCCATGAGCCTTCCCAGAACGTCACCGGCTGGAAGGCCGAACTTGCCAGGCAGTTGAAGATCGATCCGGCAAAGGTGCGCATCGTCAGCCCATACATCGGCGGCGCATTCGGCTCGAAGGGGCCGATGACGGCCCGCACGGCGATCGTCGCGGTCGCTGCAAGGCGTCTCGGCCGGCCGGTGCGTTGCGTGGTGAGCCGCATGCAGGCGTTTGGTACCCAGACCTATCGCGCCGAGACCAGACACCGGATCCGAATGGGCGCCGACAAGGACGGCCGCATAACAGCTTTCGCGCATGAGGGCTGGGAGGTGACATCGCGACCCGATCCCTACGTGGTCGGGGGAACGTCGGCGACCGGCCGTATGTATGATTACGGCGCGGTGCTTACGCGGGTGTCGCTGGTCCAGGCGGACCGCAACACGCCCGGCTACATGCGTTCGCCTCCCGAAACGCCTTACGTCTATGCGCTGGAGAATGCCATGGACGAGATGGCGGTGGCGCTGGCCATGGACCCGGTGGAGTTCCGAAGGGTGAACGAGCCAAAAGCCGAACCGATCGGGAGAAAGCCGTTCTCGAGCCGCTCGCTGATGCAATGCTACGACCAGGCGGCGGACGCATTCGGCTGGGCGAAGCGGGACGCCAAGGTCGGATCGATGCACGACGGCGACTGGTTGATCGGCATGGGTTGCGCGACGGCGATCTATCCGACCTCATCGGCTCCCTGCGCTGCGCGCGTGTGGCTGACCGTCGACGGCGATGTACGTGTCCAGAGCGGCTCGCATGAAATCGGCACCGGGGTGCGCACGGTCGCCGGCCAGATGGCAGCAGAGCGCCTCGGGGTCGCCATGGACAGGGTCAGCGTCGAGATGGGCGACAGCACCTTGCCTCCGGCGCCCGTGTCGGGAGGGTCTATCTCCACCGCAAGCGTCTGTTCGGCGGTACTCAAGGCCTGCGACGCGATCAGGACGAAGCTGTTTGCCGCGGCGATCGGCGAAGGTGGTCCGCTTGCCGGCGCCCACAATGAGGAACTGGATATCCTCGATGGCAAAATCATTGCCAAGGGCGGCGCTTCGGCAAAGGTCGAGGACGTCTTGAAAACCATGCGGGTGGGGGCGATCGAGGAGTATGCCGAGTATGCGCCCAAGGGGGCGAGCCCCGAAGCGCTCAAGAAGCTCTATGCCGGCCAGCCGGAGTTTCACGGCGGCGAGCAGGACGAGGATTCGGTGAAATATGCATTCGGCGCGGAATTCGTCGAAGTTCGCATCAATCGCCTTACCAGGGAAATCCGCGTGCCGCGCATTGTCGGGGCCTTTGCCGCCGGCTGCATCATGAACACGCGCACGGCGCGCAGCCAACTGATGGGCGGAATGATCTGGGGCATCGGCCAGGCGCTGCATGAGGCGACCGAGGTAGACAGCCGCTATGCGCGATACGTCAATCGAGATCTGCAGGACTACCTCGTGCCGGTCAACGCCGACATCAAGGATCTCCAAGTGATCCTGATTCCGGAGATTGACCGAGAGGTCAATCCGGCAGGCGTGAAGGGCCTCGGAGAACTGGGCAATGTCGGCACGGCGGCCGCCGTTGCGAGCGCGGTATACCATGCGACTGGCAAACGAATCCGCGATCTTCCCATCAGGATCGAGCAGCTTATCGCCTGATCGGGCTTACCCATGGGCGGTCTGATTCACGAATTATTACGTGAGGGAACGTCCGGGCCGCCAGCGTCTTTCGTCCCGTAGGCGGGTGGTCGTCTCGCACAACTCAATGGAGATGAAGATGCCCAATCAAGGCGGTAGCCACGAACAACACGTGAAAGCAGGCCAGCAAAGCCATAAGAAACATGGACGATAAGAACCGACGTCAGCGGCAGGAAGCCGGTGACAATCAGCGCCAACAAGGCGGCGACAGCGTCGGCACGACGCGTGGCGGAACCCATGAACAGATGTGAGAGCTGGCGAGCAAGCTCCGTGCCCGTCCCGAGCGCTGGGGACGGGCTCCGGAGTGATAGTGCTGCGCCAGAGTCGACGCCGCATGCTTAAGCCGAAAGAGAGACAGATTTGATGCCCGATCCGAGAGAACCCGACCCTAACCGCGACGTACCCATGCCGGCTCCCAATTGGAAGCCCAAGCCGATCGGCGAACCGGAGCCGGAAGGATTGCCCGACGAGGCGCCGTTGCCCAATCCTGACGAGAACGAAGAGCCCCCGATGCATGCGGTCGGCTGAGCGGAATCCGCCCTTCGTTTGGTCACTCCTCGTCGAAGCGGCCGCCTTCCCTTGAAGGATCGCGTGAGAGCACCGCTTCCTCGACATCGTCGGGCAATGCCTCGTCGCTTTCCTGGTAGGGGTTGTCGTCATCTTCCTCGGGCAATTCGCCGTCGGCCTCGTCTTCCACCTCGACGTCATCCGGAAGGATTCTCGCGCCTGCGAGCGCGTCCCAATCCTGCTGCTCTACCGTGGGACCTTCAGTCTCCGTCGGGTCTTCGTTCTGAACTGCGGGTTGCTCTCTTTTGCGGGGGGCCATCGTCGTTCTCCGAAATCCGGGGAGTTTGCCCCGGATCGCCTGAAGCGCCGGGGCAACAGCTCGCCAGCTAGGCGGCCTGTTCCAGGGCACGTTCGTTGACACCGCCCTCGCCAAGGCTGGAAAGTGCCTCGTCGGTCGCCGTCTCCTCCTCGAGGGTCTCGTTAAGGAGTTTGACCACGTCGCTCTTGCCGAGCTGTTCGGCCCAGGCGATCAGCGTCCCGTAGCGCGCGATCTCGTAGTGTTCGACGGCCTGCGCCGCCCCGACCAGCCCAGCATCCAGCGCCGGGTCGCCCTTATATTCCTGGAGGATTTCCGAACCCTCCTCGATGATGCCGTCGATGGCCGGACAGGTTTTGCCCCGGGCCGGCTTGTCGAGGAGTTCGAAGATTTGTTCGAGGCGGTCGACCTGGCCCTCGGTCTCCTGCAGGTGTTTCTCGAATGCTGCCGAAACATCTTCGGATTCGGCGCCTTTTGCCATTTTCGGCAGTGCCTTCAGGATTTTCTTCTCGGCGTAGTAGATGTCCTTCAGCCCGTCGAGGAACAGGGCTTCAAGGCCTTTCGTTGCCGCTTTCTTCGCAGTCGCCATGATTTTTTATCTCCAATTGTCGTGAAGCCCACCAGCGGTGTAGCTGGAGCACAACTTGCTGTGAGGACGGTTGTTCCAGCCATCTCGCAATGACGCGCAAGCGTGTCCGCGGCGCGAACTCCGTCACTGGATCTGTTGCATGGTGCATTGACGCGGCGCCTTGTCCGGCCGCCAGCGCAACAGTTTGGTGCCATGCCGGAACCTGTCGCCGGTGACATGGTCGAAGCGGACCTCCACCACCAGTTCCGGCCGCAGGGGCTCCCATTCGCCGCTGCGCTGCGTGCTCCAGCGGCTAGGCCCACCCGGCGCCTTGCCGGTGAAGCCGGGCCCGCCACGCAGCTTTTCCAGCTTTCGGGTGACGCCAGCCCGGTCATCCCTGCCAATGGTCGAGGTAAAACCGACATGGTCGAGTTTGCCGCTCTCATCATAAAGGCCGAGCAGGAGCGAGCCGACCTCCTTGCCGCCGGTCAGATAGCGGAATCCTCCAACCACGCAGTCGGCCGTACGCAGCCGTTTGACCTTGACCATCGCGCGTTCCCCCGGCCGGTAGGGGGCGGCCAGCGATTTGGCGACCACGCCGTCGGTGGAACCATGGCCGGCTTCCTCAAGCCAGCGTCTGGCGATCGCCGGATCGGTCGTGCTGGGCGAGAGCCGCAACCCAGGCTCGGCGCAGTCCCGAACGAAGCCCTCGACTGCCAGGCGTCGTTGCGTCAACGGCTCGCCGAGCAGGATCGTGTCGCCTGGCGCGACCGGCATGTCGAACAGGATCAGCCGGGCAGGCGTTTGCGCGCTCAGCTTGCGGATGCGGCTTTCGGCTGGGTGAAGCCGCATCTGTAGCGCGTCGAAAGAAAGCTGGCCTTCGAGCTCGATGACGATCTCGCCATCGACGACGAAATTGCGGGCCTCGACCTGCCGCAGCACGGCGACGAGCTCCGGGAAGTAACGGCCGAGAGGTTTGCCGGATTTGGCGCGCAAGTAGACATCCGTGTCGCCTTTGAAGGCGAGGCAGCGAAACCCGTCCCATTTGGGCTCGTATTGCCAAAGGCCTTCCCCATCCGGCAGGATGTCGGCTGCCTTGGCCTCCATGGGGGGCGTGTCCAGGGGTAGGGCAAACCTGTCCGTCATTGCCTTTACTTTCTGGGGCACGGCGCCAGCGGCGAAGCCCGCCAGCCGCAGGAGCTTCAGGCACCGAGATCGATCAAAGCCACACCGAATTCAGCTCGCTTGCGGCGGCGCAGGTGACCCGGCGCTTCCACCACGGTGATTTCCAATGTCGGCCGAACGGTGCCTTCGAGCAGATGGCCGCCTTTGGTCGTGCCGTCGCTCAAACCAAGCACCGCGTGGACATGAAGGCTTGGCTTGCCATCATCTCCCGTCGCGACATCACCGATCGCGCTCAGGACCTCGCATTGTTCGTCGACCGGGATTTTTCGATAGGTCTTCGCCTCGAGGTCGAACCAACCGACGGTGGCCAGTTGGAACGCGCCGATCGCCGTCAGGGAGGCGCTACCGATCTTCTGCTCGACCGCGAAGCTGGTCAGCGCCGCGAACGCTTCCTCGCCGGGGTCGAGCACCACGACAAATGTCCGTTGGCCATTGGCCTCGTTGACGAGTCGCGATTTCATGCCGGCGTTCCAATCCTCGCGGTCGGTCAGTGGGCGTGGTGTTCGGCGTTCCTCTTGCGGGTCGCCGCCGCCTTCTTTGCCGATTCGGACCGGCTGGCGGCCGATCGGGAAGCGGACGCCTTTCCGCCGCTTTTGCCGCCCTTGTGCGCCGCTGGGTGCCCCGTGTGCTTGCCACGCCCGGAGCCGCCTTCCTTCTTGCCGCCACCATCGTCCTTGTTGACCGTCGCCCATGCGCGTCGCTCGGCTTCCTTGTCGGAGACGCCACGCTTCTCGTAGCCTTCGGCAATATGATCGGCCTTGCGTTCCTGCTTGTCGGTGTATTTGGATTTCTCGCCTCGGGGCATGATCGTTTCTCCTTCTCGATGGAGGTTGAACGCCAAGCCGGCGCCCGGGTTCCAAGCGCGGTCAGCCTTGCCCGATACGCCCTATCGCGGCGGCTGTTGCAGCCAGGTAGGTTCAACCGATCGCGAACCTGACCACCGCCGCCAGGGTCAGGATGCCGACCAGTCCTGCCACGAAGATGATCCGGCGCGTGCGGGTTCGCAGGATGATCTCGCCTTGGCGCGCTGGGAAGACAGTCCATTTTCGCCGCGTCCGTCTTTATCGTCTTTGCCAGCCGGTCATCGCTCATGACCGCCTCCTGTCGGGCTGTTACGCCTCGGGCGCAGTCGCGGGTGCCGTGTAGCGCCGCCGAACGGCATCGAGCACCCGTTTGCGGCTCTCGTCCGCCGAAAGCTTGCTGTCCTTTTCCGCCTCGGCGGTTTCGCGGGCGAGGTCCTTGTCCCTGATCTGGTGGCGGAACCATTTCGAATAGTCGCCCGCGCGCAAATGGAACTCCCAGGTCTTGTCGTCTATGCCTTCGGCCATCTGAGCAAAGATCATCAGATTATGGGCCCTGAGGTTCATCGCATCGTCGGGACCGCGGAAATAGAAGCTGCCGGTCTCATCGAGTTGACCCTCGGCGTATTTGCGGCTGTGGCGCTTGAGAGAGTGGCGAGGTTCTATGACCTTGACCGTCGTGATTTTTTTGCGCGCCCCCGGCCGCCAGAACAGAACCCGATCGCCCTTGGGCGTGGGAATGTCCTTCGGCGGCTCGATGCCGGTCTCATGGCAGAAGGTCTTCACCACGTCCTTAGCCTTCGGGCCAAGGGCGATGACGGCCGTCATCAGACGCAGGGCGTCGGTCGAAATCGCCTCGGGATGGACGGTGATCAGGATCGTGCCCGGCAATTCCAGGGAGAGCACGGCGCGGGTGTCGTCGCGCCGCTTCGGAAGAAGATGGTGCGCTTCGTCGATGACCAGCCAATGCGGCCTTGCGGTGCGGCGACGGAAACTGCCAAGGCCAGGCAGCAGGTCGGCAAAGAAGTCAGGCCGTTCGTTGACACGCAGCGCCAGCCCGTTGACGACGACATTGCTGTCGGCCTTGGCGATCAGGTCGAGCACCTGTGCCTTTGTCGGCGCGCTCGATGCATCCCCCAGCCGAACGGCGCCCTCGAGGCCGTCATAGTCACCCTCCGGGTCGAAGACGCAAAACTGAAATCGGCTGTCGACGAAGCGTTCTGTCAGCGCGGTGGCCAAAGTGGATTTGCCGATGCCCGAACTGCCGGCGATGAGCACGCTTTCGGTCGGCGACAGATAGATGTCGTCGCCACCGGACGATCCCAGGACAATCCCGTCGTGACGTTTCGGCACGATCCCGTGGTCGCTTTTGATCAGCTTGGCGATCAATTCCTCGACGCCTTTGCCGCGTGCACCGCGCGTGACCAGGTCCGCGGTGCTTTTGACCGCGGGAATGGCATTGTCTACCGCAACGCTGCAGCCGCAGGCTTTCAGGAAGGCGTGATCGTTCTCGGCGTCGCCGATACCCACAACATTGTGCGGCGACAGGTGAAGATCCTCGAGTGCTGCCGCCAGCCCGGTGGCCTTGTTGACGCCGCTCGGCAGGATCATTACCGCGCCCTTGTTGAAGATGATCTCGAGTTCGAGCCCCATCTGCTTGATGACCTCGAGCACGGTCGCCTGATGCGGTTCCCAGGTGGCGACGATTGACCGTCCCACCGAAAGCGGCTTCACCCCCTGCTTTTTCAGCCTGGCGACGAATTCGGGCTCCGGCGATGGTGAGATCGCCCGCTCTTCCTCGCTGGCCGGTGTGTAGATCAGGGCGCCGTTTTCGGCGACGACCTTGTCGAACAGGCCGACATCGGGAAACACGCGCTTAAGGTCGGGCAACTCGCGGCCGGTGACCAGAAGCAGTTTGCGGCCACTTTTCTTGAACCGTTCCAGCGCGGCGAGCGTCTTGTTGGAGACCGTCCCGTCATGTGCGAGGGTCCCATCATAGTCGGTCGCCAAGGCAATGAAATACATTGCGATGACCTCAGTAGCCGCCGACGATCGGCAGGATCTCGCCGGTGATGTAACTTGAGCAGTGCGGGGAGGCGAGGAACACATAGGCTGGAGCCAGTTCCTCCGGTTGGGCCGGCCGTTTCATCGGCGTGTCGGCGCCAAATTTCGAGACGTCGTCGGCTTCCTTGTCGGACGGATTGAGCGGCGTCCACACCGGGCCAGGCGCGACCGCGTTCACCCTGATGCCCTTGGCGATGAGGTTGCCCGAAAGCGCTCGCGTGAAGGCATGGATGCCGCCCTTGGTCATCGAATAGTCGACCAGCTGCTTCGAGCCTTCTATGCCGGTTACCGAACCCGTGTTGACGATCGCCGAGCCCGGCTTCATATGCGGCACGGCTTCCTGCGCCATATGGAAATAGCCGTAGAGATTGGTCTTCAGCGTCGTGTCGAAATGTTCTTCGGTCAGGTCGCTGAAGTCGCTGGAATGGATCTGGAAGGCGGCGTTGTTGACCAGCACGTCGATGCGGCCGAATGCTTCGACCGTGGTCGCCACGGCATCGTGGCAGTCCTGGCGTTCACTGACGTCGGCCTTCAACAGGATGCAGCGCCGGCCTTCTTTTTCAACAGCGGATTTTGTGTCTTTGGCGTCTCTGTCCTCGGCCAGGTAGACGATCGCGATGTCGGCGCCTTCGCGGGCGAACAACACCGCCACCGCGCGTCCGATGCCCGAGTCGCCACCAGTGATGAGAGCCACCTTCCCTTCGAGTTTCTTTGATCCGACATAGTAGGGTGCATCGTAGAGCGGAGCGGGCTCGATCGCCGCTTCATGCCCGGGTTTCGCCTGATGTTGCTTGGGGAAGGGCGGCTCGGGATAGGTCCGGGCGCCTGCCTGCATGGCGTGCTCCGCCTTTCCGTTGCGCTTCGATTTGTCCTTGGCATCGATGCCGCGCTGGATATGGCGCTGCTTGGCGGCTTCACCGGCCGTTTGTGACTTCGTCTGCATGATCGTCTCCTCGGCTGAAGAAAGTTCAACGCGCGGCAGACCGGCGGGTCTGCGCGACGCATAGGCTTGTCAGAAGGTATCGTCGCCCGTCCGTGTCAGTCCTTGACGTAGGCGCCGGGTTGGCGGCCCGACCTTGGAGCCTTCGCGTCCTTCGAGTGCTCGGAGATCGCCGGACCCGCGCCGGATGTCTTCTGCGTCGCGGGGCTGGGCGTCGCCTTGCGAGGCGGGTTCTGTCCTTCTGACTGATGTGTCTCTTCATTTGTCTGATCCGCCGGTCGCGTAAGCCCCATACCACCTGCCGGCGGCTTGTTGCCCGCTGCGTCAGACGAGAAATCATCGTTCGGATCCGGGCCGGTCCTAGCGGGATACTTCCGTGCGCCGGTTTCATATTCGGTTCTGTCGCGTGCCATGGCGTCCTCCATGTTTGACTGAACGGAAAACAGCCGCCGGGCGATCAGGTTCCGAACAAACGGTAATGGTCACCCCTTTTCGCCAACGGTCGCATCGCCCTCCGCGTGCGACAGTTGCCAAGTACATTGGATCGGGTGACGTCATCATCCGGCATGCAGACGGGCGATCGCGAACGACGTTTGCGCGCTGCCAACCTCGCGGCTTTTTCAAAGGCGGCTCCGCGGGAGAAAAAATCTTTCCCGATTTCGGCACACGGCGACCGTGAATTCCTTTTGTTCGGCAGCAATGTCTATAAAAACTATGGACATTGGCGAACTGGTTCGAAAAGATCACAGGGCATCCATCATGACCAATCCGGCCATTGTCGGCTTCTCCGGCAACTTCACGCGGCCCTCCAAGACCCGTGGCTTCGTGGACCATATCGTGACGGAGATCGCCGGACGATACGGCCTCGCCGCCAATACCCACGACATCGTCGATCTCGGTCCCAGCCTTGGCAATGCCAAAGCCACGCGCGACTTGGACGTACAGGCTCGCGCCATCCTCGAGCGGATCCTGGCCGCCGACGTCCTGGTGGTCGGCTCGCCTACCTACAAGGGCAGCTATACCGGTCTGTTCAAGCATTTCTTCGATCTCGTCGATCCGGCGGCCCTCCGGGGCAAGCCGGTGCTGTTGGCGGCGACCGGCGGCGGCGATCGCCATGCATTGATCGTCGAGCATCAGCTGCGGCCGCTCTTCGGCTTTTTCGAAGCCTTTGCGCTGCCGACGGCCGTATACGCCTCGGAGAAGGATTTCGCTGATGGCGTGCTGGCATCCGAAGCGATCCGGGCCCGCATTGGCCTCGCCGTGGACGATGTCGGTGTGGCGCTGTTCGGCCGGCAGCACGCCAGGATAGCCGCCGAGTAGCGTGCTCGGAACATATCCCGCTCCGACCCCTGGCGCGCGCTGAGGCGCATGTCTGAAGCCCGGCCGTCGAACGCGCCTGTGCGCCGCAGGGTGACTTCCATTGCACCGCCTGGCCGCCCGGTCGCAATCAGTGGACGCTGATGCTCCGCATGCACGGACGACCACGCCCGAAGATTATCCGCTGCTAAGACCGGAGCATAGCGGCGTGCTCTTCCGTCAGAGGCCGAACCGGTCCTTCACCCGGCCCGAAATGATCGCCGCCCTGACGCCAAGCGGCCAGAAGAGGTGGAGCCGGATTGGCTTCAGTCCCGATATCGGCATCGGGAAGGGAGTGGTCTCGTCGCCGCGCAGGCGGTTTGCCAGCGCATTGCCCATCGCCGAGGCCATGGCAACACCGCGGCCATTGTAGCCAAGGCAGATCAGCACGCCGTCTTCCGGCTCGTGAACGTGCAGAAGATGGTCTTTAGTGATCGCAACCCGGCCGTTCCAGCCATGTGTCCACCCCGTTCCAGCAAGCGCCGGCCAGAGCCGTAGCGCATAATCGGTGAGATAGCGGATGGCGGAAGCATCGCCGATGGGCCTCATCGGTCCCCGTCCGCCCATCAGGAGCCGGTTCTGGGCGTTGATGCGGTAGTAGACGGTGATGTTGCCGGCTTCGTAGACGACCGGTCTTTCGGGAAGAATTGCGTCCGCGACCGTGGGCGACAGCGGTTCGGTCGCCGCGATGGCGCTGAACACCGGAACCAGCGACTGCTCTAGGCCCGGCCACAAGTTTCCCGTATAGCCGTTTGTCGCGACAAGGACCTTCTCGGCGCTGACGGATCCGTTTGCGGTCTCGAGGACCCAGCGCCCGGCCTGCCTGCTGAGCGAGAGAACCTCGCTGCCGCCAAATATCCGCGCGCCGGCCTTCCGCGTGGCGGCCGCCAGGCCAAGCGCGTATTTCAAGGGATGGAGGTCGCCGCCCCGAGCATCGAACATGCCGAACATGTATCTGTCCGTGCCGGTTCGCGCCGCCATCGCCTTTGCGTCAAGCAAGCCGACCGGCATCCCCCGCCGCTCGCATTGGTTGGCCGTGGCCCGCACCGCGGCTGCCGGCTTCGGCCGGATGGCCGCGCGTATGGTGCCGTTCTGCCGGACCTCGCAATCGATCGACAGGCGCTTGATTAGGTTGAAGGTGAAATCCGGAGCACCGTAGGAGAAGTCGATCATCCGCGCCCCGAGCTCGGGGCCGAACATCGCTTCAATCGTGTCGGGATCGTATTTGAGGCCCGGATTGACCTGGCCGCCATTCCGGCCCGACGCTCCCCATCCCGGCTGATAGGCATCGAGCACGCAGACGTCGTCGCCGGCTTCCGCCAGATGCAGGGCGGTCGACAGGCCGGTGAAGCCAGCACCGACGATGGCGACCCTCGCCCGCCGCGCGCCGGCAAGGGAGGGGTAATTGCCGATGCTGCCAGCCGTATCGCGATAGAGGCTCAGGGGCGGGCTGCTTTCGTTCATGGACGGAGGCTTTCACGACAAGGCGGCCGGCTTGAGGGGCACGATAGCTCTCAATGGCCGATATCCTGCACGCGCGGCAGACCCAGACTCTCGTGTTGGATACGCCAGCAATCCTGCATGCTTTCGGGAGGTCACGACATTTACGACAGGCCTGCCGCCCGTCGCATGTTGTATGAGGAGCCATTGTGTGATCGCGCGTGCGACGGATGACGTCCTGCTATCGCAATCAAGTTGTTTGTACATGCTTGTACATGTAAATCGATCTGATAGTCTCTGCGCCAAGGAGCGGCCAAGGAGGATCACATGCGCAACGCTTCTCTTTTCGACCTCTGCGGCAGGAAGGCGCTTATCACCGGCGCCAGCCGTGGCATTGGCCGCAGCATCGCCGAGGCGCTGAGCGCGGCCGGCGCCGACGTCGCGGTCACGGCCCGTAGCCTGGACTCGCTTGACGAGACGACGGCGGCCATCCGCGCGGCCGGCGGGGTTGCGCACGCTATTGCGCTTGACGTAACCGATGTCGGCCAGTGCCGAACGGCTGCTGCCGAGGCAGATCGCCTGCTTGGCGGCCTCGACATTCTCGTCAACAATGCCGGACTGGAAGAGGTCCGGCCCTCGCTCGACGTTGACGAGCCGCTGTGGGACCGGATCGTCGACACCAATCTCAAAGGCGCGTTCTTCTGCGCTCAGGCGGCGGCACGGCAGATGCGGGACGCCGGGCGTCCCGGCGCCATCATCAATCTCTGCTCGTTGACTTCAGAAGTCGGCATTCCGACGGCGGTGCCATACGGCTCGTCCAAGTCGGGCCTGCTCGGCATGACCCGGGCGCTGGCAGCGGAATGGGCGCAGCTTGGCATCAGGGTCAACGCCATCGCCCCAGGTTATTTCAGGACAGCGATGACAGAGGTGTTCTACGCCAACGAGGCGTGGCGGCAATCCATGCTCGGCAAGATCCCGCAGCATCGTTTCGGCGATCTGCGCGACTTGCACGGCGTCGCCGTGTTCCTTGCTTCGGACGCCTCAGCCTACATTACCGGCCAGTCCATTCCGGTGGATGGCGGTTTCCTCGCATCGATCTGAGGCGGCTCGCCCAGTTCGGGAACAAAGTCTTCCGCAATGTGACCGGCCGGCGCATTGCTCTGAACAGAAGGAGCACCCCATGTCCGACATCAGCTTCCACGATCTGTCATCCCTAGATACCACGCAACGGGCCGGTCTGCTGAAACGCGCCGAGGGCGATCTGTCGGCCTTCGTCGAAAAGGTCCGCCCGATCATCCAGGCCGTCAGGGAAGAGGGTGACGCCGCCCTGATCCGCTTCGCCAGGGAGTTCGACAAGGCCAATGTGGCGGAAGGCGGACTGAAAGTGTCGGAAGCGGAGTTCGACGCCGCCTTCGACAAGGTCGAGAAGGATGTCGTGGAGAGCATCAGGTTCGGCATCGAGAATATCAGGCATTTTCATGAGGAGCAGAAGCCGGAAACCATGTGGCTCAAGGAGATCCGGCCAGGCGCCTATGCCGGCGACAGGTACACGCCGATCGCATCGGTCGCGCTCTACGTGCCGCGTGGCAAGGGCGCCTTCCCGTCGGTGACGATGATGACGTCGGTTCCGGCTGTGATTGCCGGCGTGCCGCGGATCGCGATCGTGACGCCGCCAACCCCGGATGGGTCGGTGGACGCGGCCACACTGGTCGCCGCTCGCCTTGCCGGCGTCGGGACCGTCTACAAGTGCGGCGGCGCTCAAGCCGTTGCCGCCGTCGCCTACGGCACCGAGACGGTCAAGCCGGCACTCAAGATTGTCGGCCCGGGCAGCCCCTGGGTGGTGGCGGCCAAGAGCGTGCTGTCCTCGATCATCAATACGGGCCTGCCTGCCGGACCGTCGGAAGCCATCATCTTTGCCGACGACAGTGTCGACGGAGGCCTTGCCGCGCTCGATCTGCTGATCGAAGCCGAGCACGGGCCGGATTCTTCAGCCTATCTGGTGACGCACAGCCGCAAGGTCGCCGAGGCAGCACTTGCTGCACTTCCCGACCACTGGTCGCGGATGACCGAACAGCGTGTGGAATTCTCGCGGGCGGTGCTGACCGGAAAGCGCGGCGGCATCGTGCTGACGGCGTCGCTGGAGGAAAGCTATAGCTTCATCAACGACTACGCGCCCGAACATCTGGAAATCCTGTCGAAGGAGCCGTTCGCGCATCTCGGCCCCATCACCGAGGCGGCCGAAATCCTCATGGGCCCGCATACGCCGGTCACTCTTGCCAACTTCGTCCTCGGGCCGAATGCGGTGCTGCCGACCAGCCGCTGGGCGCGAACCTATGGGCCGCTTTCGGTGACGGATTTCGTCAAGCGCTCCTCGGTCGGCTATGTCACCTCGGCCGCCTATCCGGAACTGGCGCAGCATGCTCGCCGGCTCGCCCGCTACGAGGGCTTCAGCTCGCACGAAAACGCGGTCTCGGAGATCCGCGACCGCTACCTCGCCGGTTGAGCGGAGACGATCGCGATGAAGGCGGCACGACTTTATGGACAGGGCGATCTGCGCGTCGAGGACATCGCCGCGCCAGGCATACCCGATGCAGGCTGGGTAAAGCTCAGGGTCGATGCCGCCGGCATCTGCGGTTCGGACCTGCACAATTTCCGCACCGGTCAATGGATAAGCCGGTCGCCCTCGACGGCCGGCCATGAATTGACCGGCACGGTGATCGCCCTGGGCGAGGGGGTCGATACCATCGCCGTCGGCGACAGGGTCGTCGCCGATTCCCGTTTCTGGTGCGGAGACTGCGCGCAATGCCGTGCCGGCAAGCGGCATCTCTGCGTCACGCTGGGCTTCGTTGGTGAAATCTGCGACGGGGGTTTTGCCGAACAGGCGGTATTGCCCGCACGTCTGCTGCATGTAATCGACGCCAGCCTTGACGAGCGTGTCGCGGCGATGGCCGAGCCGCTTGCCGTCGCGCTGCACGCGGTGCGGCGTCTGCCGAAGACGGCAGGTTCGGTTCTGGTCGTCGGCTGCGGGCCGATCGGCGGTCTTGCCGCGCTGTTGCTTTCGCGAACCTTCGCCGGCACGGTGCTTGTCGCCGACCGCAACCAGGCGCGCTGCGCCCGCGTGGCGCGGGTGACGGGCGCCACGATTGTCGGTCTCGACCGCGATGCCGTTGCAGCCGCTACCGCCAGCGTCCCGCTGCTGGCGGCCGTCGAGGCGACCGGCAGCGTCGCGGCGTTCGGCCAGCTACTCGGCGTTCTCGATCCTGGTGGCGCGATAGCGATGGTCGGCATCTTCCATGGCCGCCTCGACATCGACCCCAATGTTCTTGTCGAACGCGAGATCGCGTTGCTCGGCTGCCATGCTTTCGCGGACGAATTGCCCGACGCTGTGCGGATGCTGGGTGAACTGAGTGAACCGCTGCTGGCCCTTGTGGATTGCGAGATCGGTCTGGACGACATTCCAGCCGCCTATGAGCGGTTGTTGGCGGGAAGCAGCGATGGCTTGAAAACAATCATCCGCATGCGGCAACCTGCCGGAAAGGGTTTTTGAAATGATCGATTTGCCCGACACGGCAAGCCCCCTCTACGAGAAGGTGAAGGACTACATCCTGACCAACATCGGGACGGGCCGGTGGGGCAAGGACCGCAAGCTGCCGTCCGAGCATGAGCTGGTGGCCTCACTGGGCGTGTCGCGGATGACGGTTCACCGGGCCCTGCGGGAGCTGACCTCGGCGGGATTCCTGATCCGGCTGCAAGGTGTGGGAACATTCATCGCGCCGCCCCGGCCGCAGTCGACGCTGATCGAGATCAACAATATCGCGGCGGAGATCGTCGAGCGCGGCAACAGCCATCGTTCCGAAGTTCTCGTTCTCGAAGCGATGATGCCGACCAAGGAACTGGCACTGTCGTTCGAGTTTGCGAAGCGGGTTTCGATCTATCACTCCGTCGTTGTCAATTTCGAGAACGACTTGCCGGTGCAACTGGAAGAGCGTTTCGTCAATCCGGACCTGATCCCCGACTACGACAAGCAGGACTTCACCAAGACGGCGACCTATGACTACCTGATGCAGAAGACGCCGGTGACCGAGGTCGAGCATATCATCTCCGCGATCCCGGCTGACAAGGAGACGGCACAGCATCTCGGCATCGATGTCGGCAGTTGCTGCCTTCTCCTGCATCGCAGGACATGGACGGGGGCAGTCGTGGCCACGATCAGCAAGCTGACCTATGCCGGCAGCCGCTACTCGCTCGGCAGCCGCTACTCGCCTTCCAAAGCGAGCTGAAGGCGACGAGCCAATGCAAGCCGCCGAGCTGGATCAACCTGAAATTTGAGTTCCTCCAACTTGTATATGCATGTATGTATTTCAGCCTTGACATCCGCTGCCGCTGCCGCTGAAATATGTTAGCGCTTCAACCATGAAGTGGCGGGCAAGACGCCGAGGCACAGTGCCGCAAGAGCAGAACCCCGCAGTCTCACCAGACCGGATGCCTGGGTAAAAAGCGGTCTGATCATCAAGGGGAACGAAAGATGACGCTTAACCTAGCAGGACAATTTCGCGCGCTCGTGATGGCCGCCGCGATCGGGCTCGCCACCGCCCCGGTGGCCCACGCAGCCGATGCTGCCATCCCGACGACACCTGAAGCTGGATCGTTCAAGATAGGCATCGAGCCGTGGCTTGGATATGGCCAATGGCACGTGGCCGAGGCCAAGGGACTGTTCAAGACAAACGGTCTGTCGGACGTCCAGATCGTCAATTTTGCCGAGGACAAGGATATCAACGCGGCGCTCGCAAGCGGCCAGCTCGACGCAGCCAACATCGCCACCCACACGGCGATGGGCATGGTTGCGGCCGGTCTGCCGGTGAAGATCGTGCTGCTGCTCGATGTCTCCATGACCGCCGACGCCATCGTCGCTGGCAAGGATGTCACCTCCATCGCCGATCTCAAGGGCAAGCAGGTCGCTTTCGAGGAAGGCACGACGAGCGACATCCTGCTCAAATACGCGCTGGCCAGGAACGGCATGTCGGTCGCCGATATCCAGCCGGTTCCGATGCCGGCCGCCGACGCCGGCGGCGCCCTGATCGCGGGCCAGGTGCCGGTCGCGGTCACCTACGAGCCGTACCTCACTGTCGCCATGGCGCAGAACAAGGACGTCAAGCTGCTGTTCACCGCCGGCGAGGATCCCGGCCTGATCAGCGACGTGCTGGTGGTGCGCGACGAGGTGATTAAATCGCGACCCGGCCAGGTGCTGGCCATGATCAAGAGCTGGGACGCCGCGCTCAAGGACTATAACGCCGACACCCCCGGCGGCCGCGCCATCATCGCCAAGGCGGTCGGTTCCGACGTCAAGGACCTCAACACCGCTTTCGACGGGGTGCGCTACTATTCGCTCGCCGAAAACAAGACGGCGCTCACCGGGGAGTTTACCACCAAGACATTCGCCGATGTCGAAGCGGCCGCCAAGAACGCCAAGCTTCTGCAGGCCGATGTGACGCCGGAGCAGATGATCGATCCGTCCTTCGTCAAGGCGGCGCGGTGACGAGATCCGGATCGCGGTGGTAACGCGGATGTCCGGAGAGCCTCCCGCGAAAACCGGCTTGGCCCGCCCGGCACGAGCGCCCGCCGCAAAACAGGCAAGGCGACGCCGGTCCTCCGGGATCGGCGTGCCCATCGCCCGGTCGCGTTTCCTGGCGATAGCGGTGGCCGTCTTTGTCGGCCTTGGCCTCGCCTGGTGGGCGGCGACCGGGCTGGGATGGGTGAAACCCATCTTCCTGCCGTCGCCGGGCAGCGTTGCGACCCAGATCGCCAAGCTCGCCGCCGACGGCACCTTGTGGCTCGACCTCAGGGCCTCGATGTACCGCATTTCCATCGGCTTCCTCCTCGCCTCGGCACTGTCCATACCGATCGGCGTGCTGATCGGCAGTTTCCGCTCCTGGGAGGCGGCCATCGAGCCGCTGGTGGATTTCATCCGCTACATGCCGGTTGTCGCCTTCGTGCCGCTCTCCATCCTGTGGGCTGGTACCGGCGATACCCAGAAATTCCTGATCATCTTCATCGGCACTTTTTTCCAGCAGGTGCTGATGATCATGGACAATGTGAAACGGGTTCCCACCGACTTCATCGGCCTTGGGCGCACGCTCGGTCTGCCGGACCGCAAGATCCTGACGCGCATCGTCGTTCCCAGCGCCTTGCCGGGCATCTGGGACACGCTGCGCATCAGCCTCGGCTGGGCATGGACCTGGCTGGTGCTGGCCGAACTCGTCGCGGCGACATCCGGCCTTGGCTATCGCATTACCGTGTCGCAGCGCTATTTCCAGACAAACACCATCATCGGTTACATCCTGCTGCTTGGCGTGCTCGGCCTCATCACCGACCAGGCCATGAAGGCCCTGGAGAAGGTGCTGTTCCGACAGGAAGGCCACCCGCAATGAGGAACCGCCGGTGACTGTTCCCAAATTGCGCATCGCCGGTCTCGACAAGAGCTTCGGCACCGGAGAGCGGCGCACGCAAGTGCTGCGGGACATCAATCTCGACCTCGCCGACAACGAGTTCGTCTCCCTCGTCGGCACGTCGGGCTGCGGCAAGAGCACGCTGCTGTCGATCGTCGCGGGACTGCAGGATTTCGACGCCGGCGATCTCAGCATCGATGGCGCGCCGATCCTGCAGCCGGGCCTCGACCGTGGTGTTGTCTTCCAGTCCTATACGTTGCTCCCCTGGCTGACGGCGCGGCAGAATATCGAGTTTGCCCTGAAGGCCGCCGGCTATGATCGCGCCGCCTGCCGCGAGATCGCGCTCGAGCATCTCGACCTCGTCAAGCTCACGCAAAGCGCCGATCGCTTCCCGTCCGAACTGTCGGGCGGCATGAAGCAGCGCGTCGCTATCGCCCGCGCTCTCTCCTATCGCCCCAAAATGCTGCTGATGGACGAGCCCTTCGGCGCGCTCGATGCGTTGACCCGACACCAGATGCAGGAACTGCTGACCCAGATCTGGGAGGAGCACCGGCTCACGGTGCTGTTCGTCACGCATGACGTGGAGGAGGCCGTTTATCTGTCGGACCGCATCGTCGTCATGGGGATCGGCCCGGGACGCATCATGCAGACCTTCAACGTCGATATCGAACGCCCGCGCCGGGAAGAGGTCATGGAGGCCCCGGCCTTCATGGATTTGCAACGCGGCGTGCACAAGGCGATCCGCGAGGCGTCGAGACGTCCCGAAATGGCGTGACGCCAGCACCTTCGTCGGCCCCGCGCCAGCCTTGGCGGCGTGCTGCAACAGCGCAGCGGGTCGCTCGGCGTGTTGATCGCCGCGATGCTGCTGGGCCTGATAGCGGCAAAGCCACGTCCTGACGCCGGAACTCGTTGGCGGCCACGTCATGGGATCTCGCAAATAGGTCTTGTCGGAGGCATCAGGCAATCCGTCGCCTCGCACCCGGCACCGGCTCACGTCGCTTTGCCGACCGAAGCGTCCGTTCCCATTTCCTCCCCGGAAATGTCGTCGAAGGAAGCGTAGTTCATGTTGTAGAGGCGGGCGTAGAGACCTTTTCTCTTCATCAACTGTTCATGGTTGCCGCTTTCGACGATCTCGCCATTCTGCAGCACGATGATGCGGTCGGCGCCCCGTATGGTCGCCAGCCGGTGCGCGATGACCAACCCTGTGCGCCCTTCGAGCAGCTTGATCAATGCCTTCTGGATCAGCATCTCGGTGTAGGAATCGATGCTGGCGGTGGCTTCGTCGAGCACCAGGATCTTGGCGTCGGCCACCAGCGCCCGTGCGAAGCTGATCAGTTGGCGCTGGCCGAGCGAGAGATTGCCGCCGCGCTGCTCGAGTTCGGTGTCGTAGCCGTCAGGCAGTTGCTCGATGAAGTCATGCGCGCCAACGGCCTGTGCGGCGCGCACCACCTCTTCGCGGCTGGCGCCGGTCTTGTGATAGCGGATGTTCTCCAGCACCGTGCCGGAGAACAGGAACGGCTCCTGCAGCACCATGGCAACCTGATCGCCGAGCGAATCCTGCGTCAGGTCGCGCACGTCATGGCCGCCGACCAGGACCTCACCCGACCAGACATCGTAGAAGCGGTGCACCAGCGCCATCGAACTCGACTTGCCTGATCCGGTCGGTCCGACAAGCGCGACCGTCTCGCCTGGACTGACGCGGAAGGAGATGTTCTTCAGCACCGGCTGGTTAGGCCGGTAGCCGAAGGTGACATTCCGGAACTCGACCGAACCGTCCATGTCGCGCGACAGCGCCACCGCATCTTCCTTGTCGCTGACATCCACGGGCACGTCGAGCACTTCTGAGATGCGCTGGCCCGACGCCATGGCGCGCTGCATGACGCTGTATTGCATGGTGAGCGAGCGGATCGGGTCGAAGAAGCGCTGGATGTAGAACAGGAACGCCACCATCACGCCGATGTCGAGACTGTGCGACAGCACCATCGACCCGCCGACGACGATCACGGTCGCCATGGCGATGCCGGTCAGTGTGTCTACGATCGGCACCATCACCTGCGCGTATCGCGCCGACCGCAGATGGGCGTTGAGATTGGCCAGCACCTTCTCGTCATAGAGATCGAAATTGACGTGCTGGCGCTCCAGGCTCTGCACCGTACGCACGCCGTGGATGCCTTCGGCCAGCGCCCCGTTGGCGATGGAGTTGGTCTCGTGCGCGGCCATGAAGGCGACCTTGGCGCGCGGCAGCCAGAACAGGCGCACGATGAACAGCGCCGGCATGGTCGACAGCGTCAGCAGCCCGAGCCGGAAGTCGAGCCACAACAGGACGGTGACGATGCCGAAAAGAAGCACGATGTCGCCAACCGACATCACGGACGTCTCGAGGAATTCCTGCATCGAATTGACGTCGCCCTGCAGGCGCGACATCAGCCGGCCGACCTCGGTCTTGTCCATGAAGCCCAGAGAGACCCGCTGCAGGTGGCTGAACATGGCGCGGCGCAGGTCGGACAGCACGTTCTCCGCCACCTTGCCGACGACGCTCTCCTGGACATGGCTGGCGGCATAGTTGATGAGGATGATCGCGGCAAAAACGGCGATCGCGGTGATCATCACTGAACGGTCGAGCCTGCCTGGCGCCATGCCGTGATCGATGGCGTAGCGGATGACCAGCGGAATCGCCAACTGCGTCAGCGTGAACACCAGCACCGCCGCGACCGAGATGAAGATCCGGCCCCCATATGGTCTGACGAAGCTCCAGATGCGCCTGACGATGCGCGGATCGTAGGCCTTGCCGAAGACCTCTTCTTCATCGCGGTGCGAGCCGACGACGGCCTTGGTCGGGCGTCGGCTTGTGTCTTCCTTCTCGTCGTCCTGTGTCGACATCAGGCGGCTCCTTCGAGCCGATCGTCGTCCGGCCGCAACTGCAGGTCGTAAAGCGCGCGGTAACGACCGTCGAGCGCCAGCAATTGCTCATGCGTGCCGCGTTCCGCGATCCGGCCGCCCTCGACGAACAGGATCTGGTCGGCATGCATCAGCGAACTCAGCCGATGCGAAATGATGAGCGTCACGCGATCCCTGGCGAAGCGCTTCATCGCCACCCGGATCCGCTGCTCGGTGCCGGCGTCGACCGCGGCCGTGGAATCGTCGAAGACCAGCACCGATGGTCTTAGCATCAGGCTGCGCGCGATGGTCAGGCGCTGCCGCTGGCCGCCGGAAAGCGAGGCGCCGCGTTCGCCTACGACCGTGGTGTAGCCGGCCGGAAGCCCGATGATGTAATTGTGCAGCTGGGCATATTCGGCGGCCTGGCCGATGCGGGTCTCGCGCGCCCAGGGATTGCCGTAGGCGATGTTGTTCTCGATCGAGGTGGTAAACAGGAACGCATCCTGCTGCACAACGCCGACCGCCTTGCGCAGCGATTGCAGCGTGACCTTGCGGATGTCTTGTCCGTCGATGGTGATCGCGCCCGAGGTCACGTCGTAGAAGCGCGGGATCAGATGCGCGATGGTCGATTTGCCGCTGCCTGGCGGCCCGACGATGCCGACGGTTTCGCCGGGCCTGGCTTCGAAGGAAACGCCGGAAAGCGTCGGACGCTCGCCCGCGCCCTCATAGCGGAAACCGACATTGTCGAAGCGCAGCACGCCCTCGGTGATGACGAGCTCCCTTGCGTCGGGCGCGTCCTCGATGTCGAGCTCCGCGTCGAGCAGTTCGAACAGCCGCGTGCCGCAGGTCGAGGCGCGCGCGAAGGAGTTGACCATCAGGCCGAGCTGGCGCACCGGCATCTGCAATATCGTCATGAAGGTGAGGAACTGGGCCAGCGTGCCGACGCTGATCTGACCCGCGATCACCTTCTGGCCGCCGAACCAGAGCACCAGGCCCATGGCGGCAAGGAAGGAAAAATTCATGGCGCTGGTGTTCGAGACGCGGATCTCGACGCGCTCATTGGCGAGGTCCAGTGCGTCCCGTTTGGCACGGTCGAATTTTGCCAGTTCATGCCTTTGAGCCGCGAAGGCGCGCACGACACGGATGCCGCCGAGATTCTCGTCCATCACTCGGCTCAGCACCGACAGCCGCTCCTGCAGCGTCAGCCAGGTGCTGCGCAGTCGGAGCTGCGTCACCGATGAGCGCCAGGCAACAAACGGCACGAAGCTGAGGCTCAACAACCCGAGCACGAGATCGGTGCTGATCAACAGATAGGCGCCGACACCGATCAGCACGCCAAGCAGCACCACGCGCAGGATACCGGTCGAAAAGAACATGCGCACGCCGTCGAGGTCGAGCAGCCCGAGGGTGATGAGATCGCCGGTATGGACCTTGTCGTGGAAGGAAAAGCTCAGCCGCTGGATCTTCTCGTAGAAAGCGAGCCGCAGCTCATAGCCTGTCCGGTGGCCGACGGCCTCGCCATAGTAATTCTGCGCCATGGTGAAGAGGCCGCGCAGGATGCTGACGACCAACAGCGTCAGCGCCGTATTCCACAGCGCCTGCTCGGCCGCGGTGCCGGCACCGGCCGCCATCACTCCTTGCGCCTGGTCTATGGCGCGCCCCAGGAGACGCGGAATGAAGAGCTGCAGCGTCGCCGCGATAAAGGTCGAGATGAGGGTGATGGCAACCTGCCAGGGATGGCGCAGCGTCATGCGCACGATGCGCAGCAAGGTGCTGAGGCCCTTGCCCCAGGAGGCTTCCGCCACATGGGCAAATGATTTGCCGCGCCTGGCCGCGCTGGTCGCATCCGTGTGCAAGGAAATACCCAGACCAATCCGGGCATTAGCCCGAACGAATGTAGCAGACTCAATCAGATAGCGCGATTTTACGCGCGTCCGACCTGCCCGTTCAAGGGCCAATGGCGGCATCGCACTGTACCTGAACGGCGAGATCGTGTCGCAACTCGCCGCTGGTCTGCCGCCGGTGATCGATCTCGCGCCGTTCCGGGCGGATAGGTTCTGATTGTTCAAAGCCTGCCGGACCAGCAGGACTCCGTTCTCGCATGAGGGAAACCGACGTGATCGCAAATACCGACACCCGCGCCGTTGAACCGGTCGATCCCCAACGCGCCTACGCCGTGCTGGTCTGCGATCTGATCGGGCTGCGTTTCGATGCCGACGGAAAGCCCGACCCTTCGGAGGTGCGTGCGCATATCGAAGCCAAGGGCGGCCGCTTTCATGGGGCTGTGCTTGGCGACAAAGCAGGGCTTGAGCGTGGCCGCGTGCATTTCTTCTATCAGCCGGACCTCAGTACCCGCGAAGAGCTGATCGAAGTCGCCGGCGATGGACGCTATGATGCCGTCATCGCCGCCGCGACCTTCCTGCCCGCCGAAACCGTCTTTCCGCTCGCCGGCGTGCGCATCGGCGCCGGTACCGGCAATATGGGCTCGCATTCCTGGGGCGGCGGCAGCGGCGAGGGCGGTACGGCCGTGCTGATGAATACGCCCGGCATCAACAGCCGCGCCACGGCGCAGATGGTGATGAAGGCGATCCTGAAAGTGCTGCCGGATCTCCCGGTGGACTTGCTTCACAACCGGGTGGCGCGCGGCGCCTTCGACACCGGCAGGGAGCTGCGCGATTTCCCGACCGAAAAGCTCGAAGGCAAGACGATCGCGATCGTCGGCTACGGCAATATCGGCCGCGAGGTCGCCAAACTGGCCCGGGCCTTCGGTATGCGCGTGGTGATCCACGCACGGCCCCGGCATCGGGACTGGATTGAGGCCGAAGGCTTTGTCTATGTGGCGGACCTCGTCGATGCGGCTGATGGTGCCGATGTGTTGAGTGTTCATGTCGGCCTGGGTAAGCAGGATGCACAGACCGGCCGCTACGCCAATGCCGGGCTCATCGGCGCGGATGTCCTGTCGCGCATGAACAGAGGCGCGGTGCTGATCAACTACGATCGCGGCGAGCTTGTCGACGTTGCGGCCCTCGGCGAAGCCTTGTCCTCGGGCAGGGTGCGTCATGCCGCCATCGATGCCGACCTGTTCAAGGATGCCGCGACCGGACGCCTTTCCGGGCCGATGCTGCCCTATCTCGGCCTCGTCGAGAAGCATGGGGCCAGGCTTGAGCTCCTCCCGCATGCGGCAGCCGATACGGATCATCCCTCGCGCGTCGCCGGCGCCAAGCAGGCCGTCGACCAGATCTTCGATGTCATCAGCCGAAAGTCGGTGACGAACGCAAAAGGCAGCGTGCCGCCGGCCTATCTTTCCCTTGGAGCAACCACGCCTCCAGGCATTGGACCGGTGACCTCCGGCCAGCTTGTGAAACTGACCGCTAGCCAATGTTCCGAGCTGGCGGATCTCTGCGATCGCCAAGGCCGGTTGTGGAAGGCTCTCTCCGATACCTCGCCTGCCGAGCGAGGCGCCGTTGTCGCCGAGCAGGGCGAAGACCTTGTCCGGTTGATCGACCGCTTCTGTCTTCTGGCCGAGAACCTCAACCTCAGAGGACCTTTCCAGCGATAAGCCGGAACTCAGTCTCGGGGACCCGCCACCATCCGGGCGACCCGCGTCATGTCCGCGCTCATCTCGCGGTCGTCGTCGAGCGGGCTGACGAGCGCACGCACGGCGGCATAGGTGCGCCGTGGTCCTTCGCCCATGCTGGCGACGACGCCGCGCAACTCCACGCCCGTCGCCGCGAAGATCAGCTCCATCGCCACGAGATAGCGCAGGCGTTCGACAATCTCGGCTGTCTTGGCCACCACCCGTGGTGCCATCGACGACTGATCCTCGATCCCATCCGATACGGCAAGCGGGCTGAGCGAAATCGGATTGGCCAGATGCCGGATCTCGGCTTCCAGCGCGGCAAGCGGTTTCTGTAATTCGGCGTAGCCCTGGCGGCTGCCGCCCCTGGCCGACAGGAAGCGCGGCAGTTCCGCCACGGTCGGCGACATCAGCTTCATGCAGCGATTGGCCGTGCCCACGGCGCAATGCGCAAGCGCCTGGCCGAGTTGCTCCCAGGCTAGCGTCATCGCGGTGAGGTCGAAATTGCCGTTCGAGACGACGCGTCCGTCCTCAGGTAGGATCACCGGGTTGTCGCCGGAATGGGTCAGTTCGATCTCCGTTGCCAGCTTTGCCTGTTCGAACGCATGCAACAGGCCGCCCCATGCCTGCGGCACGCAGCGATAGCTGAGCGGATCCTGAAGCCGCCGCGCGGCGTTCTCCTTCCACAGCCCGCTTCCTGCGAGTTCCGCCCGCAGCCGTGCCCCGATCTCCCGCTGGCCGAACGCTGGTCGCGCCGACAGCGCAGCTTCATCGATGGCGGTGAGCGACGAGCGGAACGCTTCGTGGTTGAGCGCCACCGCGGCCAGCGACCAGTCGATGAGGTGGGCGACATCCTCCAGGCAGAGGCACGCCGTGCCGGTCGACAGGCTGTTGGCGACGATGATGGCATGGCCGTCCTTCTCGCGCAGGTCGAGCGGTTCGAGCCCGGCCAGCGCGAGCGCCTCGGCCGACGGCATGATCCTGCCCTGGAACTCCGTCTCGCCGTCGCCGCGCAGCGCTCGCGCCATGTGGCCGAGATGGGCGAGGTCCGCAGCTCCGATCGATCCCCAGGTCGGGATCACCGGATGAACGCCGGCGTTGAGTGCCGCCACAAGGCCTATCACCACGCGTTCGGAAGTACCGGTGCCGCCGGCGGCCATGCCCGAAATGCGCGCGGCCATCAGCGCGCGGACCGCCTCGGTCGCAAGGGCCGGGCCGACGCCCATGCTGTGGCTGAGCGGCACGCTGTGCTGGAAGGCGATCAGATCGGCCTGCGCGAGCGGGGTGTCGACACAGGCGCCAAGGCCTGTGGTGACGCCGTACATCGGCTTGCCGAGTTGCGTCAGCTGCTCGATGAGCGCGCGGCTCGTCCGGATCCGGCGTATCGCCTGCTCGCCCAAGATCAGCCGCGCATTGCGCCGCGCGATCTCGGCGACATCCTCGACGCCAAGCGGCTTGGCGTCGAGGAGTATCATTCGGGCTGTCATGTCTCGCCTGTATCCCGTGACCGTCTGCCCGGGCCGACGGCGCGGCGGGCGTCACCGTTTGTGGCGGCTTACCGGCTGGTCCGCAAGCCATTGCGGTTGTGACAGCAGCGGCGAGGGGAGCTTCAGGTGAAATGCAGGTTTCGACAGGTCACCTCGCGAGGGCGTCGGGCACCACCACCAGCTTGCCGACGAAATCCTTGGCGATGAAATCGGCTTGCGCGCGGTGGAAATCGGAGAGTTTGTAGACGCCGCCGACAAGCGGCCGGATCTTGCCCTCTTCGATGTAGCGAACGATACGGCGGAAATCGGCGCGCGTGCCCTGGCTCGAGCCGTGCAGCTGCAACTGTTTCAGATACATGGTCCTGAGATCGAGCTGGACGACCGGACCTGCGATCGCGCCGGCCGTGGTGTAGCGGCCCTCGGGCCTCAGGATGCGCAGCAGATCGTTGAAGATGGCGCCGCCAACGAGGTCGGCGACCACATCGATCGGCTGGCCGCCGGTCGCCTCGGTCACGGCTTGCGGCAGGTCAGCGACACCACGGGTGATGACCGCCTCTGCGCCGATGTCGCGCACCGCCTTTTCCTTGCCTTTGCCCACGACAGCAAAAGGAATGGCTCCGCGCGCCCGCGCCAGTTGCACGATGCCGGAGCCGACGCCGCCCGACGCGCCGGTGACCAGCACGCGCTCGCCCGCCTTGAGGTTGGCCCGCTCCAGCATCTGTTCGCCGGTGAGATAGGCGCAGCAGAAGGTGGCGAGTTCGACGTCGCTCAAAATGGTGTCGACAACATGGGCGTTGTCGGCCGGCACGGTCTGATACTCGGCATAACCACCGTCGCGGCCATGGCCCATATAGTCGATGTCGGCCAGTGAATCGTCGTCGCGGTTGTAGATGGAGAAATCGACCATCACCCGTTCGCCGATTCGATCGGGCGAAACGCCTTCGCCGACGGCAACGATGGTGCCGACAGTGTCGGTGCCCTGGATGCGCGGGAAGGTCAGCGTGTTGCCCTGGCGGCGCCATGTCGAAACGGCGGCCGCGTCCTCTTCCGTGCCATAGGCGCCCTGGCGCACCCAGACATCGGTATTATTCATGCCGCAAGCGGTGACTTTCACCAGCACTTCACCTGGCGCGGGCGCAGGCACTTTCACGTCGGTTCGGTAGACGAGCTTTTCCGGTCCGCCGTGCCCGGTGAGCAGCACGGCGGCCATGGTGGCGGGGAGGGTTTTGGTCATGGCATTCATGGGTCGGTCTCAGAGATTGGCAAATACGCTGTTCACGGCATCGGCGGTCTTGGCCACCACGATGTCGGCTTCGTCGCGGGTCAGGCACAGCGGCGGCGCAAAGCCGAGGATGTCGCCCTGCGGCATGGCGCGGCCGATGACGCCGCTCGCGGCAAGGGCCGTGGCAATTTGCGGTCCGATCTTCNGCAGGCGCTGACTTTCACCAGCACCTCACCAGGAGCAGGCGAGGGCACTTTGACATCGCTGCGGTAGACGAGTTTTTCCGGACCGCCGTGCCCGGTAAGCAGCACGGCGGCCATGGTGGCAGGAAGGGTTTTGGTCATGGCATTCATGGTCGATCTCAGAGATTGGCAAACACGCTCTTGACCGCGTCGGCGGTCTTCGAAACGATGATGTCGGCTTCTTCGCGGGTCAGGCAGAGCGGCGGCGCGAAGCCTAGAATGTCGCCCTGCGGCATGGCGCGGCCGATGACGCCGCTCGCGGCAAGGGCCGTGGCAATTTGCGGTCCGATCTTCAGCGAAGCATCGAAGAAGACGCGGTCGTCGCGGTCTTTGACGAATTCCACCGCCGCCAGCATGCCGTCGCCACGCACCTCGCCGACATGTTTGTGACCTCCAACGGCCTTGGCCAGTTCGGCACGGAAATAAGCGCCGGTCTCGCCGGCATTCCGCACCAGGTCCATCTCATCGATCAGTTCAAGATTGGCGACGCCGCCGGCAACGCAGATCGGATGCGCCGAATAGGTCCAGCCATGGCCGAGCGACCCGAGCTTGTCGGAGCCTTGCACCAGCACCTGCCACATCTTGTCGGCGACGATGACGCCCGACAGCGGCGCATAGGCCGAGGTCAGGCCCTTGGCGATGGTGATCAGGTCGGGCTTGATGCCATAATGGTCGGAGCCGAACATGGTGCCCAGTCGGCCGAAGCCGGTCACCACCTCGTCGGCGACCAGGAGCACGTCGTACTTCTTCAGCACCGCCTGGATCTTTTCCCAGTAGCCTGCGGGGGGCGGCACGATGCCGCCGGTGCCGAGAATCGGCTCGCCGATGAAGGCGGCCACGGTTTCAGGTCCTTCGGCGAGGATCATCTCCTCGAGCTTGTCGGCGCAATGCCGCGAGAACTGCTCCTCGCTCATCGAGCGGTCGGCGCGGCGGAAATAGTAGGGCGCCTCGGTGTGCAGGATCGGTGCGCGCGGCAGGTCGAAGGCATTGTGAAACAGGTCCAGCCCGGTCAGCGAGCCCGTCATCACACCCGAGCCGTGATAGCCGCGCCAGCGCGAGATGATCTTCTTCTTCTCCGGCCGCCCCAGCACATTGTTATAGTACCAGATCAGCTTGATGTTGGTTTCGTTGGCATCCGAACCGGAGAGGCCGAAATAGACCCTCGACATGCCCTTCGGCGCGCGGTCGATGATCATCTTGGCGAGCGTGATCGAGGCCTCGGTGCCGTGCCCGACATAGGCGTGGTAATAGGCGAGGTTCTTCGCCTGGGTCGCGATGGCATCTGATATCTTCTGGCGGCCATAGCCGACATTGACGCAATAGAGGCCGGCGAACGCATCGATGCTCTTCCTGCCATTGTTGTCCCAGACGGTGACGCCTTCACCGCCGGCCATGATCCGCGTCGGCGATTCTCCGCGTGCGTGGGTGCCCATATGCGTTGAGGGATGAAAGAAATGGTCGCGATCCCATGCGGCGAGTTCGTTGGATTGGTCGAGCATTTTTTAACTCCTTGAAAGAGATCCGGGTGCGAGCCTACGCCACATCGAGGCAGAGGTATTTGAGGTCGGTGAAAGCTTCCAGCCCGTGGCGCGAACCTTCGCGGCCGATGCCGGACTGCTTGACGCCACCGAACGGGATCGGCGCGCCGGTGATCTTCACACGGTTGATGGCGACCATGCCGTAGTCGAGCGCGCGGCCCATGCGCTGCTGGCGCGCGCCGTTCTCGGTCACCAGATAGGCGACCAGGCCATATTCGGTCGCATTGGCGCGTGCGATGACTTCGTCCTCGCTGTCGAAAGGCGTGACGGCGGCGACCGGACCAAAGGTCTCTTCGCGCATGATCAGCGCGTCCTCGGCGACATCGGCCAGCAGCGTCGGCTGGTAGAAGAGCGGTCCGGCCTGATGGCGCTTGCCGCCGGCGAGGCAACGCGCGCCGAGGGCCACGGCGTCGGCGACCTGTTCCTCGACCTTCTTGACGGCGCGCTCATGCATCAGCGGCCCGATGTCGACGTCATCGAGGCCATTGCCGGCCCGCAGCGCCTCGATGCGCTTGGCGAAAGCGGCGCAGAAGCGGTCATAGAGCGGACGCTGGACATAAATGCGGTTGGCCGCAAGGCAGTCCTGGCCTGATGTGGCGAATTTGGCGTCGATGGCGATGGTCACCGCTTTGTCGAGATCTGCATCGGCAAAGACGATCAGCGGCGCGTGACCACCAAGCTCCATCACCAGCCGCTTCATCGTCGGCGCACTTTGGGCGGCGATCAGCCGGCCGATCTCGGTCGAGCCGGTAAAACTCAGGGCGCGCACGCGCGCATCTTCGCAAATGCGTCCAACGATCGTCGCGGCCTTGCCGGTGACGATGTTGAAAACGCCTGCCGGCAGTCCGGCGCGTTCGCCGAGTTCGGCCAGCGCCAGCGCCGAAAGTGGCGTCTCAGAAGACGGATGCGCAACGATGGTGCAGCCGGCGGCAAGCGCGGCGGCTGCCTTGCGGGTCAGCATCGCCGAAGGAAAATTCCACGGCGTGACCACGCCGACGACGCCGATTGGTTCGCGCCGCACCATCATTTCCGCGTTCGGCAGATGGCTGGTGACGTTCTCAGCGTTCAGGCGTTTTGCTTCCTCGGCATACCACTCCACGAAAGAGGCGGCATAGTCGATTTCGCCGAGCGACTCCTTGAGCGGCTTGCCCTGCTCGAGCGTCATCAGCAGAGCGAGGTCGTTTTTTGCTGCGATGATCAGCTCGAACCATTTTCGCAGGATTTTCGAGCGCTCCTGCGGCAGCAGCGCCCGCCAGCCCGGAAAGGCGCGCGTCGCGGCGTCGATGGCTTTTGCCGTCTGGCCGGCATCGAGCGCTGCGACGAAGGCCACCGTGGTGCCGGTCGCCGGATCGGTGACCTCGAAACTCTCGGCTGCCTCGCTTGCCGTCCAATGGCCGTCGACATAGGCAAGCTCGCGCAGCAGCCGGCGGTCGGCCAGCCGGTCGAGCGCTTCGTGGCGATGCGAGCGGGCGAAATGCGCGGACATGGTCGAAGCCTCCCGGTTCGGTTTGATGCGGGGAGACTACCTATTACCGGCAGACAAAGAGGCTGTTTGGACGCTTGGCCGTAGAGAGAGTCTCTCTATTGCGACGAGGGGGTAGTCGATCTCTCCGGCCTACGTCGACGCCGGCAGCAGGTCCGCTATCGGCAGCGCGATATCATCCTTCACCGTCTTGATGACGATGTAGGTGAAGTAGCGGTCGATGCCGATCTCGCGATCGAGCAAGCCGTCGACCAGCCGCTGATAGGCGTCGATGTCGCGCGCCATCACCTTCAGCACATAGTCGACGCCGCCGCCCACCGACCAGCAGGCGACGATTTCGGGAACATCGCGGACGGCGCGCTCGAATCGGTCGAAATCGGCCTGGCGGTGACTGGCCAGCGTCACCTCCATCAGCACGGTGGCGACTGGCGCCACAACGCGCATGGCGATCCGGGCATGATAGCCCGAGACAATCCCGGCCTTTTCCAGCTTGCGCAGCCGCATCCAGCACGGCGTTGGCGACAGCCCGACCTGCTCGGCCAACGCCAACTTGGTGATGCGTCCATCACGCTGAATCGCGTCGAGGATTTTGAGGTCGATCGCGTCGAGTTTCGCGGCAGTCATCGGTATCCACTTTTTAGTACAGACTACCATGATTACCCATTATTTCGATTGTCAATTGCACTGATTTCGATCTCTAATAAGTCATGACATTGTGGCAACCCGATCCCGCGCTCATCCGGCGGCCTGCCTATCAATCGTTGGCCGACCAGTTCGCGCGCGCTATCCACGACGGCCGCCTCGCCAACGGCGCGCGGCTGCCAACCCATCGCCGCTTGGCCGACGACCTCAAGCTTTCAGTGCAGACGGTAAGCCGTGCCTATGAGGAACTGATCCGGCGCGGCTTGATTTCGGGCGAGATCGGCCGCGGCAGCTTTGTGCAGACGCAGCGCCGCGAACCGGAGCCGCCTTATCTGCCGGAGCGCCTGGGCGAAGTCATCGACCTGTCGATCCTGAAGCCGGTCTGCGAGCCGATGCACCTGGAACGGATGAAGCAGGCGCTGGGCTGGCTCGCCGAAAACCTGCCGTCGAGTTCGGCACTGTCGTTCCGGCCAAACATGGTGTTCCCGCGCCACCGTGCCGTGGCTGTCGAATGGCTGAAGCTGTGCGGGCTGGACGCCTCCGCGCAGAACATCAGCCTCACCAATGGCGCCACCGCCGGCATGACGGTGGCGCTGATGAGCGTGGCGCCGCCCGGCTCCACCGTTGCCACCGAGGCGATCGGCCATCACACGCTGGTGCCGCTGGCGCGCTATCTCGGTTTCAACCTTCAAGGCCTGCCGATCGACGGCAATGGCCTGATCCCGGAGGCGCTGGACGAAGCCTGCCGGCAGTCCGACATCCGCGCCGTCTTCGTGCAGCCTTCCGTCATAAATCCCACGGCAACGCTCATGGATGCGGTGCGCCGCGAGCAGATCGCGGCGGTGGCGCGCAAGCACGACATCGCCATCATCGAGAACGACGTGCTGGGTCCGTTGGTCGAGGATCGGCCGCCGCCGGTCGCCGCTTTCGCGCCCGAACGGACGCTTTACGTCACCTCCTTCACCAAGATCACCGTGCCCGGCTTGCGCATCGGCTATCTCGCCGCGCCCGATCGCTACGTTGCCGCCGTCGCCAACCGGCATCTCGTCTCGAACTGGATGGCGACACCGCTGGTGGCCGAGATCGCCACCAAATGGGTGACCGACGGCACCGCGATGGAGCTGGTGCGGTGGCAGCGCGCGGCGTTGCGGCGGCGGCAGGACATCGCTGGCGAGGTGCTGGCCGGCGTCGACTACCGTGCCCGTCGCGACGGGTTGCATATCTGGCTGCAACTGCCGGCCGACCGTTCCGAGGAAAGCTTTGTCGCCCAGGCCCGGCTGCAAGGCGTGGCCATTGCACCGGGCACCTCCTTCCGTATTTCGGACACGCCCTGGCATCCGGCGGTGCGCATCTCGCTGGGTTCGACCACCGAGGGGGAACTGCGCGCAGGTCTCGGCGTTGTCACCAAGCTCTTGCTTGGCGATCCGGAGCATCTGCTGCTTGCAATCTGAGCATGCCGCTCAACTACACCAAGGCATCCTAAGACAAAGGCATGTCTAAAAAGCGGGCTGTGACTGACCGGAAATGTGCGCAATCAGAATAATTGTCATGATATTATTTTCTCAATTGACATGATTTGACGCGTTCCGCATCGTTAGGGGCACCAGGCTTCTCCAGCACGGGGAAATTCATTTGTCCGCAACCGCGCCCATCATCAAAGTCGACAGCATCTCGAAGAGCTTTGGCAGCTTCAAGGTTTTGGACGGCCTGTCGATGCAGGTCATGCCGCGTGAGAAGCTGGCGCTGATCGGCCCCTCCGGCTCGGGCAAGACGACGATCCTGCGCATCCTGATGACGCTGGAGCGCATCGACGGCGGTCACATCCAGATCGACGGCGAGCAACTCTACCACATGGAGCGCAACGGTCAGCTGCTGCCGGCCGACGAGCGCCATCTGGCGCGGATGCGCCAGAAGACCGGCATGGTCTTCCAGCTGTTCAACCTGTTTCCGCACAAGAGCGTCATCGACAATGTGACCCTGGCGCCGATGCTGACCAAGGGCACCCCGCGCGCCGCCGCGCAGAAGCGGGCGATGGAACTGCTCGAGATGGTCGGCATGGCCGACAAGGCGAAGGCGATGCCGGCGCAACTGTCAGGCGGTCAGAAGCAGCGCGTGGCGATCGCCCGTGCGCTCGCTTTGCAGCCGAAGATCATGCTGTTCGACGAGGTGACGTCCGCGCTCGACCCGGAACTGGTCGAGGAGGTGCTCAACGTTTTGTGGCGGCTCTGCGCCGAGACCGACATGACCATGCTGCTGGTCACCCATGAGATGGGTTTCGCCCACGACTTCGCCGACCGGGTGCTGTTCTTCGACCGCGGCAGAATAGTCGAGGAAGGCAAACCCGACGAGATTTTCCGCAATCCCAAGCAGGAGCGCACGCAAGGGTTCCTGAAGAAGATCATCGCGGCCGGACACCGTGTCTGACCGCATGCCAAAGGCGGCAATGCCGTCCCCATGGGCGGTTGAGCCGTCCTAAGATCACGCAAACCAAGACAAGAACAAGGAGTTGGGAACAATGAAGAAACTTGGCACTCTGGCCGGCGTTGCCGGTCTCGCGCTTTCGGCGGTTCTGGCCGCCTCGATCCCGGGTTCGGCCGACGACAGCAAGCTCGAACAGCTGAAGTCGCAAGGCTTCGCACGCTTGGCGATCGCCAATGAGCCGCCCTATACGGCTGTCGCCGCCGACGGCAAGGTTTCGGGTGCCGCGCCCGACGTCGCGCGCGAGATATTCAAGCGACTGGGCGTCGCCGATGTCGCTGCCTCGATCTCGGAATATGGCGCCATGATTCCCGGCCTGCAAGCCGGCCGCTTCGACGTCGTCACCGCGGGCCTGTTCATGAAGCCGGAGCGTTGCGCTGCGGTTGCCTATTCCGAGCCGGTTCTATGCGACGCCGAGGCGATGCTGGTGAAGAAGGGCAATCCGAAAGGCTTCAAGAGCTACGAGGATGTCGCCAAGGACACGTCCGCCACCATCGGCGCGCCGGGCGGCGGCACCGAGGAGAAGCTTGCGCTCAATGCCGGCGTGCCACGCGAACGCGTCATCGTCGTGCCGGACGGCCAGAGCGGCCTGAAGATGGTGCAGGACGGCCGCATCGACGCCTATTCGCTGCCTGTGCTTTCGATCAACGACCTGATGAAGAAGGCCGCCGATCCGAACCTCGAAGTCATCGCCCCGGTGCAGGGCGCGCCGGTCTATTGTGACGGCGCCGCCTTCAAGAAGGGCGACGAGGCGTTGCGTGACGCCTTCGACGTCGAACTCGCCAAGATGAAGAAGTCGGGTGAGTTCGCAAAGATCATCGAGCCCTACGGCTTCTCGGCGGCGGCGGCTATGTCGACCACGCGCGACAAGCTCTGCGCTGCGAAATAGGGGCTCTCTTTTCCTTCTCCCCGTTCACGGGGGTGAGGCGTGGTCCGCTCAGCGGACGAAAAGCCAATTGCTTGGCTTTTTCGAATAACGAACGCCCGAAGCGACAGCGAAGGGCTGTCGTCATGGCACTAGGAGGGGCTGCGCCGAGAATTGGCTCCGCCCCTCGTCCGCCTGGCGATCAATGTAGGGAAACTTCTAATCCATGACCCAGTGGTCCGGCTATTTCGGCCTGTTATTGCAGGGAGCGCTTGTCACCATCGAGCTGACGCTGATGGGGTCGGTGCTCGCCCTGATCATGGCCTTTCTCGCCGGCATGGGGCGCCTGTCGCGCTTCTTCGTGCTACGGGCCCTGGCCACGGCCTATATCGAGTTTTTCCGCGGCACCTCGATCTTCGTGCAGCTGTTCTTCGCCTATTTCGTGTTGCCGCTGGTGGGCTTCGAACTGACCCCACTGCAGGCCGGTGTGTTGGCGCTGGGCTTGAATGTGGGCGCCTATGCAGCCGAGGTGGTGCGCGGCGCCGTGCAGTCGATCGGCCGCGAACAGCATGAGGCCTGCATCGCGCTCAATCTCGGCCGTTGGCAAGGCATGCGCCACGTCATCCTGCCGCAGGCGTTTCTGGTGATGCTGCCGACCTTCGGCAACAATGCCATCGAGCTGCTCAAGGCGACATCGGTGGTCTCGCTGATCTCGCTCGCCGACCTGACGTTCCAGGCGCAGGTGGTGCGTGCCCAGACCGGCAACACCATGGTGCCGTTCACCACCATTCTCATCCTCTATTTCATCCTGGCGCTGCTCATCTCATGGGGTGTCCGCTCGCTGGAACGCCGCATGGCCCGCGGCCTCGACGGAGTGCGCGTCTGATGGCCAGAGCATTCCTGATGAATTGGGTCCGCTGATGGATTGGGACTGGGACTTTGTCCGGCAGATCCTGCCGACGCTGATCCAGGGGGTGAAGATCACCATCCTGGCGACGCTGCTCGGCTCGGTGCTGGCCGCGATCGTCGGTCTGGGCATCGCGCTGGCGCGCCGCTCGCCCAACAAGGCGCTGTCGCGCACCGTCGGTTGGGTGGCCGAATTCATCCGCGGCACACCGCTCCTGGTGCAGCTCTATTTCATCTTCTACGTCTTGCCCGACATCGGCATTCTATTGCCGCCCCTGGTCGCTGGCGTCATCGGACTTGGCCTGCACTACGGCACCTACACCGCGGAGGTCTACCGCGCCGGCATCGACAATGTGCCGCGTGGTCAGTGGGAGGCCGCCAAGGCGTGCAACCTCAGCGCGCGGCAGACCTGGTCCCACATCATCATCCCGCAGGCTATTCCGCCGATGATCCCGGCGCTGGCCAACTACTTCATCGCCATGTTCAAGGAGACGCCGCTGCTCTCGGCGATCACAGTGCTGGAACTGATGAACCAGGCGAAAAGCGTCGCCAACACCTACTATCGCTACCTTGAGCCGATCACGCTGGTCGGCGCCTTCTTCCTCGCCATCAGCCTGATTTCGGTCGTGCTGCTGCGCTGGCTGGAACGCCGCTACGGCAAGATCGAAAGATAAAAGATGAAGCCCTTGTCCGAGATCAAGCTTGTGCCCGGCCGGCCAGCGCTCGATGAGCGTCCGCTGGAGCGGCGTGTCGGGCTGATCATCCTGGCCACCGACCACACGACCGAGCCGGATTTTCGCCGCATGGTGGCGAGCGAACGCATCGGCGTCTATGTCGCGCGCATTCCCTACGCCAACCCGACGACGCCTGAGAACCTGCGCAAGATGCAGCCGGCGCTGACGGCGGGCGCTGCCTTGATCCTGCCAGACGAGCCGCTCGACGCCATCTGCTACTCCTGCACGTCGGCCTCGGTGGTGATTGGCGATGCCGAGATCGAGACGGCGATCCAGGCCGCCAAACCCGGTATACCCGTTGTCACTCCTCCGATGGCTGGCATGCGCGGGCTGAACGCCTTCGGCGTGCGCCGGATCAGCATCCTCACGCCCTATACCGTCGAAACCTCCAGGCCGATGGCGACCTATTTCGCCGAACGTGGCTTCGAAGTCCTAAGCTTCACCTGTCTCGGCTTCGAGGACGACCGCGAGATGGCGCGCATTTCCCCGGCAGCCCTCGTCGATCTCGCGCGTCAGGCGACGCATCCGCAAGCCGACGCGCTGTTCGTGTCGTGCACGGCGCTGCGCGGCGCGCTCGCGGTCACCGGCATGGAACAGGCGATCGGCCGCCCGGTGGTAACTAGCAACCAGGCGACCGCCTGGAACTGTCTGCGCCTTTCCGGTGATGAGACAGCCCATCCCGAATTCGGCCGTCTGATGACGCTGCCCTTGCCGCGCGGTTGACGACCATGGCGACCGTGACCCTTGGCGATATCCGTGCCGCGCGCGAGCGAATTGCCGGCAAGATCGAGCGCACCTCGATCGTGCTTTCTGCAAGTCTCTCCGAAGGGCTGGGCGTTCCGGTTCAGCTCAAGCTCGAGCACCGCCAGACCACCGGCAGCTTCAAGCTGCGCGGCGCTTCCAACGCCGTCGCTTCGCTTGATGCCGAGGAGAAGGCGCGCGGCGTCGTCGCGGCATCGACCGGCAATCATGGCCGTGCGCTTGCGCATGCGGCAAAGCTCGAGGGCATGCGTGCTGTGATCTGCATGTCTCGACTGGTACCCAAGAATAAGCTGGACGAAATCCGTCGCCTCGGCGCGGAAATCCGTATCGTCGGCAACAGCCAGGACGATGCCCAGCAGGAGGTCGAGCGGCTGGTGACGGAGGAGGGGCTTGTCATGCTGCCACCCTTCGATCATCCGGCCATCATTGCCGGTCAAGGCACGCTCGGGCTGGAGGTGATGGAGCAGGTCCCGGATGCCGCTCTGGTGCTGGTGCAACTGTCCGGAGGTGGGTTGGCCTCGGGTGTGGCGGCCGCCGTCAAGGGCATCCGTCCCGGAACAAGAGTCGTCGGCGTGTCGATGGCGCGCGGGGNGGGGCGGCAATGAAGGCCAGCCTCGATGCGGGCCGCCCCGTGCTGGTCGAGGAACTGCCGACGCTGGCGGATTCGCTCGGCGGCGGCATCGGCCTCGACAACCGGCTGACTTTCGCCATGTGCCGTAACCTGCTCGACGATGTCGTCCTGCTCAGCGAGGACGAAATCGCTGCCGGCATTCGGCACGCCTATGAACAGGAACGCGAGATCGTCGAGGGGGCCGGTGCGGTAGGCATCGCGGCGCTGCTCGCCGGCAAGGTCAAGGCGGAGGGGCCGGTAGTGGTTGTGCTTTCCGGCCGCAACATCGACATGCAACTGCACAGGAAAATCGTCTGCGGGGAAATGCCAGCGATTTCGGAGCGC
Source organism: Mesorhizobium sp. LNHC209A00 (assembly GCF_000502915.1). Lineage (NCBI taxonomy): Bacteria > Pseudomonadati > Pseudomonadota > Alphaproteobacteria > Hyphomicrobiales > Phyllobacteriaceae > Mesorhizobium > Mesorhizobium sp. LNHC209A00. Next base: position 347,546 of record NZ_AYWT01000004.1, on the reverse strand, counting down.
GCCGCATGAGCAGGATGACCATCCTCACCGAAGCTCAACTGCGCACAATCGTGACGCTCGATCTCGACGCCGTCGCCTGCATCGAGAACGCTTTTCGCGCGCTCGCCACGCTGCCGGTGGCGATGCCGCCGATCCTGCGGCTCGATATCCCGCAGCATCGCGGCGAGGTTGATGTCAAGACCGCCTATGTGCCTGGTATCGATGGCTTCGCCATCAAGATCAGCCCCGGCTTCTTCGACAATCCCAAACTTGGCCTGCCCAGCGTCAACGGGATGATGGTGCTGCTGTCGTCGAAGACAGGGTTGGTCGAGGCCTTGCTGCTCGACAACGGCTATCTCACCGATGTTCGCACCGCTGCTGCGGGAGCCGTCGCGGCCAAGCATCTGTCGCGGCCGGACTCGTCGCTCGCCTCGATCTTCGGCGCCGGCGTCCAGGCCGGGCTGCAACTGCAAGCGCTGATGCTGGTGCGGCCGATCACGCAGGCCCGCATCTGGGCGCGCGATGGCGCCAAGGCCGAAGTGACCGCGGTCGCCTTACGCGAAAGGCTTGGCATCGACGTACGCGCCGAGACTGACGCAGCCGACGCTGTTGCCGGTGCCGACATCATCGTCACGACCACCCCGTCGACCGAACCGCTGATCAAGGCAGGGTTTGTCTCGGCCGGCCAGCACATCACCGCCATGGGTTCGGACGCCGAGCACAAGAACGAGATAGCGCCGGCGATACTACGCATGGCCGATCTCTATGTCGCCGATAGCGCGAGACAGACGCGGCGCCTGGGCGAATTGCACCATGCCATCGCGGCGGGCGTGATGGCTGGAGACGTGGAGGTGACCGAGCTCGGCCAGATCATCGCCGGCGCGAGGCACGGCCGGCGCTCGGCCGGCGACATTACCATTGCCGATCTGACCGGCACGGGCGTGCAGGATACAGCGATCGCCACGCTCGCCCGCGACCGTGCACTGGCCGCGAAAGCCGGAACGATCTTCGAAAGCTGACGCCGGCCGCAGGAGCATGATCCGGAAAATGGCAACCGGTTTTCCCCGCAGATCATGCTCAATCAACAAATTCCCTGGAGCCAGATTCAACGGAGTTGAAACGGGCTCCAGCCCCAACAAACGAGGACCAACAAAATGCAGCCGAACCTGAAATTCTCGCGAAGCGAATATGCGGAACGCCTCGCCAAGACGCGGAAAGCCATGGAGGCAAAAGGCGTCGATCTTTTGATCGTCAGCGATCCCTCCAACATGGCCTGGCTGACCGGCTATGACGGCTGGTCCTTCTACGTCCACCAGGCCGTCATCGTGCCGCCATCGGGCGAGCCGGTCTGGTATGGCCGTGGACAGGACGCCAACGGCGCCAAGCGCACCGCCTACCTCGCCGATGGCAACATCGTCGGCTATGCCGACCACTATGTGCAGTCGACCGAGCGCCACCCGATGGATTTCCTGTCGAGTGTGCTGACCGATCGCGGCTGGGGCAAGCTCACCGTCGGCGTCGAGATGGACAATTACTGGTTCTCCGCCGCCGCCTTCGCCTCGCTGCAGAAGCATCTGCCCAACGCCCGCTTCGTCGATGCCACCGCGCTGGTCAACTGGCAGCGCGCGGTGAAGAGCCCAACCGAGATCGACTATATGCGCAAGGCCGCTCGCATCGTCGAGGCGATGCACCAGCGCATCGTCGACAAGATCGAAGTCGGCATGCGCAAGAACGATCTCGTCGCCGAGATCTACGATGCCGGTACGCGCGGCGTCGACGGCATTGGCGGTGACTACCCCGCGATCGTGCCCCTGCTGCCCTCGGGCGCCGACGCCTCCGCGCCGCACCTGACCTGGGACGATAAACCGATGAAGTCGGGCGAGGGCACTTTCTTCGAGATCGCCGGCTGCTACAACAGGTACCATTGCCCATTGTCGCGCACCGTCTTCCTCGGCAAGCCGACGCAGGAATTCCTCGATGCCGAGAACGCAACGCTGGAAGGCATGGAAGCCGGCCTTTCCGCCGCAAAGCCGGGCAATGCCTGCGAGGACATCGCCAATGCCTTCTTCGCCGTGTTGAAGAAATACGGGATCGTCAAGGACAACCGCACCGGCTATTCGATCGGGCTTTCCTATCCGCCGGACTGGGGCGAGCGCACGATGAGCCTGCGCCCCGGCGATCGCACCGAACTCAAGCCCGGCATGACCTTCCATTTCATGACCGGCCTGTGGCTGGAGACGATGGGGCTGGAGATCACTGAATCCATCCTGATCACCGAAACCGGTGTGGAGTGCCTGGCCAATGTGCCGCGCAAGCTGGTGGTGAAGGATTGAGCCCGATGTCAAGTCTTCGCCCATCGCCGGTCGCGCCGACCGTCGATTTCGATCGTGACGGCGTCCAGCATGGTTTCCTGCGCTTGCCCTACAGCCGTGACGATTCGGCCTGGGGCTCGGTGATGATCCCGATCTGTGTCATCCGCAACGGCACAGGGCCGGCGGCGCTGCTGACCGGCGGCAATCATGGCGACGAGTATGAAGGGCCGCTGGCGCTATACGAGCTCGCACGCACGCTCGATCCCAGCCAGGTCAGCGGCACCGTGATCATCGTGCCGGCGATGAACTATCCCGCTTTTCGAGCCGGCACGCGCACCTCGCCGATCGACAAGGGCAACATGAACCGCAGCTTTCCCGGTCGGCCCGACGGCACGGTGACGCAGAAGATCGCGGATTATTTCCAGCGCGAACTGCTCCCCCGCGCCGACATCGTCTTCGACTTCCATTCCGGTGGCAGGACGCTCGACTTCGTGCCGTTCTGCGCCGCACACACCTTGCCCGACAAGGCGCTGGAACAGAAAGCCTTCGATGCGGTGGCGGCATTCTCGGCACCATTCTCGATGCGCATGATCGAGATCGACTCGGTCGGCATGTACGACACGGCGGCCGAGGAAATGGGCAAGGTCTTCGTCAGCACGGAACTGGGCGGCGGCGGCACCTCGCGGGCGCAAACCGTGCGGATCGCACGGCGCGGCATCCTCAATGTCCTGCGTCATGCCGGCATTGTCGATGGTGCGGTCGAGACGGGCAGAACACAGTGGCTCGACATGCCGTCGGGCGATTGCTTCTCCTTCGCCGAGGACGACGGCATGATCGAAACCATGGTCGATCTCGGCGAACCTGTCGAAGAAGGCGCGGTGCTGGCCCGCATCCATTCCACCGGCCGCACCGGCGTTGCGCCGCGGGAAATCCGGGCCAAAATGTCGGGGATGCTGGCGGCGCGGCATTTTCCAGGCTTGGTCAAGGCTGGCGACTGCGCCGCTGTGGTCGCCGTGAAGGTCGATTGACTAATATGATTTCCTGCCCGGGACCATGCCGGGCGGGGCCCACTCTTCTGCTCGAGATCAAACCGTTCTCGCACACGGGATACTTATATCCTCGATGGTTTTCCATTAGGCCGAGGCTCACCGATACAGGAGCTTCGATTGCGCGGATTCACGGAAGGCCTGATCGAGAAACCGCATGCTGTGGCGGACAGGTCGCCAATGTCCTGCGAGAGCCCATTGCCAGCGGATCGCTGAGGGCGGCCGGCACCACATTGCGCCAGGATGACCCGGCCGGGCAGTTTGGTTTCAGCCGCATGCCCATCCGGGACGCGCTTCGCCAATTGTAGGTGGAAGGCATTGTTTCCATTTATCCCACGAAGGTCGCGCATGTTGCTGGGATGGACGGCGCCGAAATCGCCGAAATCTACGCGGTCCGCGAACTGCTTGAATGCGAGGCCCTCCGGCGGTCTGTTCCCGCACTGTCCAGTGGCAAGCTTAAAGAGGCCGAGCAGGCGCTGCCGGTGTCGATTTTCTCGCTGACCGATCGCGGCGACATCTTTGCCGGGGCGGCACTCACCATGATCCTGGTGGCGGCAATGCTGGTCCTGCTGCTCGGTCTGGAGCGCATCACCAAGCGCGCTACCGGCGCATGGCGGACATTGCGTCAGGCCGGCTGGCGTTCGATGATGTAGATGTGGTCGGCAGCCAGCACCACCTCGCCGCGCTGGTTGATCACTTCGCAGCGCTCGATCACGCGTCCGGAACCCGGTCGCTTGGGGTCGTCCTCCTTGGCCGCGATGGTTGTGCGTGTGCGGATCGTGTCGCCGATGAACACGGGCTTGATAAACCGCAGCCGGTCGTAGCCATAGGAAAAAGCGACGGGATTGATGACCGTTGCCGTCAGCCCGATGCCGACCGAGAACACCAGCGTGCCATGCGCGATGCGCTGGCCGAACGGTGTTGTCTTCATGAACTCGGCGTCCATGTGGTGCGGGAAGAAATCGCCGGTGTGACCGGCATGGACGATGAAGTCGGTCTCGGTAATCGTGCGGCCGCTGGTCAGCCGCGTCGAGCCGATCTCGTAGTCCTCGAAATACTTGATCTGTTCCATCAGGGCCTTTCCGCGATCGGCGTCGCCGGCGCCGCACTCGAACGATAGGCGGCTTCCACCAGCGCCATTGTGTTCCATGCGTCCTCGACCGAACTGATCAGTTCGGCGTCTTCGCCGGATGCAAAGCGCTGGACATTTGCCATGCGCCCGACAAAGGCGTCGGGAAACCACTCGCCGGTCAAGGGCACCGCGATCCAGTCCGACCCGCCTTTCGGATAGATTTCCAGAATGTCCGCCTCGCCCCGGGGATAATCGAGATTGAGACCGAGCTTGAGATAGGCGGCGCCCTCGGTGCCGCAGATGCGGAACTCGCAGGCCTGATGCCGGCGCCCGAACTTGTGGTCGTGGTTGATCGACAGGGCGCACCGCACCGTGTCGCCATAGTCGAGAATGGCGCTGGTGCGCGTCTGCGCCACGGAATGACTGGGATGGCCGAGCGTCTTGGCATGCACGCCCTTGGGGTCGCCGAGCAACTGCCGGATCAGGTCGAGATAGTGGATCGAGTGCATGGCGATCTCGACACGCGGCGCCTTGAGCAGGAATTCCCACAACTGCCAAGGCGTCGCCAGCGCCAGCCAGGCATCGAAGTCGACGACCTCGCCGAGCCAGCCCTTGGCGATGGCGTCCTTCAGCGCCAGCATCATCGGCGCGAAACGGAGCTGGAAATTCACCGCCGCCTTGAGCTTCTTGGCGCGGCAGATTCCGAGGATTTCGCTTGCCTCGCCGAGATAGTTGCCCATTGGCTTCTGGATCAGGGCGACCGCATCGTCGGGCAGAGCCTTCAGGATATCGGCGTGCCGCCCCGGTGGCGTTGCCAGATCGAAGATCGCGTCCTTAATTCCAGCGGCTTCTTCCATCGAGCGGAACGCCGTCACGTCCCATTTATCGGCCAGGGCCTGCGCCTTGGCCTGGTGCGGATCGTAAAGACCGGCGATCGGAAACCCCGCTTTTCGGTAGGCGGGGAAATGCGCGTCGCCGACAATCGACCCTGCACCGAAAGTGACGATCGGTCGGGGTTGTGAGGGTTTGGCCCAGGCCTGGACGAGTGAGGCAGGGTCGAAACCGGCATCAGTCATGGTGGAAGACCTCGTCCATCGAAGCCCACCATTCACCCTCTTTGCGGGTCGCCAGCGGCTCCTGGCAAGGTATGCAGACGGCCCACCATTCCTGCGTCCTCGGATCGGCCGCCATCTTGGCCATGTCAGCCTCGTAGTCGGCGCCGTGGTATTCGAAGGTGCTGAACAGCAGGTTTTCCGGCCGCTTCAGGTAAATGGAATAGTTCTTGATGTTGCATGCCGAAATCATGGTCAGCACGTCAGGCCAGACGGCGGCATGGAGACGAACATAGTCCTCGACCTTCTCCGGCTTCAGCCCGAGTACAAATCCCATCCGCTGCATATCAGCTCCTTATGTCGTGATCGCCGTGGTGAATTCGGCGATGCTCATGGCCTTGACCGCGTCCCAGTCCCAATTGATGCCGATACCGGGCTCGTCGGGCGCCAGCGCATGCCCATCCTCGATGCGCATGCGCTTGCCGGTCAATTGGTCGAGTTGCGGAATGTACTCGACATACCTGCCGTTCTGAACAGCGCAGGTCAGGCTGACATGCAATTCCATCAGGAAATGCGGGCAGACCGGAATGTCGAAGGCCTCCGCCGCATGGGCGATCTTGAGCCAGGGCGTGATGCCGCCGATGCGGCCGACATCGACCTGCACGATCGAGCAGGCCCCTTTCTGCATGTATTCGCGAAAGTGCCTGACGGAATAGAGCGACTCGCCGATGGCGATCGGCGTCGGCGTCGAATTCGACAGCCTGACATGCCCGTCCATGTCGTCGGCCGGCAGCGGCTCCTCGATCCAGGCGAGATCGAGTTCTCGAAGCCTCGCCGCACGCCGGATCGCCTCGTCGACGGAGAAACCCTGATTGGCGTCAGTCATGATCTCGTAGCCGTCGCCCACTGCCTTGCGCACCGCCGAGAGCCGCGCGAGGTCCTCAGAGCCATGCGGCCTGCCGATCTTCACCTTCGAGCCGCGAAACCCCTTGGCCTTGGCGGCCACCGCATCGTCGACCAGCGCCTGCGTCTCGATGTGCAGCCAGCCGCCTTCGGTCGTGTAGAGCGGGCAGCGGTCCTTGGCGCCGCCGGCGAGCTTCCATAGCGGCAGGTTCTGTTTCTTCGCCCTGAGGTCCCAGAGCGCAGTGTCGATCGCCGCGATGGCGATTGCCGTGATGGCGCCGATAGTGGTGGCGTGGGAGGCGAATTCGAGATCGTGCCAGATCGCCTCGATCATATCAGGATCCCGGCTGATCAGGCGCGGTGCCAGATGGTCGGACAGGAGCCGCATCACCGACGAGCCGCCGGTGCCGATCGTGTAGCTGTAACCGGTTCCGACCGCGCCGTCGGAATCGGTGATGGTGACGATTGGCGTCTCTTGGCTGACGAAGCTCTGGATCGCGTCGGTGCGCTTGACCTTGGGCACAAGGTCGACCATGCGCAATTCTATCTTTTCGATCTTGGCCATGTCGGTCAGCTCCGCAATGTCTTTCCGGTCTCAGCGGCAAACAGATGTGCCTGCGACAGGTCGAGGCTCATGGCGACGCGCTCGCCTGGCTTCAGCGACCTGGGGTTCAGCATGCGAGACACCCAGTCACTACCGTTGAACTCGACGAACACCAACGTCTCGTTGCCGAGCGGTTCGGTGACGGTGATCGGCAGTTCGATCTGATGCACGTCGGCCGCGCCGCCGGAACTGATACCATGGCCGGTCGGATAGATGTCGTCTGGCCGCAGCCCGAACGCGACCTTGTCGCCGACAGCGACATTGGCCTTGAACTGACCGGGCAGGGGCAGCTTGGCGCCGCTGGCGAAAACCAGCTGGCCGTCGTCGACCGTCGCCTCGTGCAAATTCATCGGCGGTGAGCCGATGAAGCCGGCAACGAAGCGCGTCGCCGGCCGGCGGAACACTTCATCTGGGGTGCCAACCTGTTCGATATGGCCGTCGCGCATGATGACGATACGGTCGGCAAGCGTCATCGCCTCGACCTGATCGTGGGTGACGTAGATCACCGTCGATTGCACCTTGGCATGCAGCTTCTTGATCTCGGTGCGCATCTGCGTGCGCAACTTGGCATCGAGGTTGGAGAGCGGCTCGTCGAACAGGAAGACATCGGGGTCGCGCACGATGGCACGACCCATGGCGACGCGTTGGCGCTGGCCGCCGGACAGTTGCGATGGCCGACGGTCGAGCAAAGCATCCAGCCCGAGGATGGCCGAGGCCTCGGCGACGCGGCGATCCATGTCGTCCTTGGCGGCGCCGGCGATCTTCAAGGAGAAGCCAAGATTTTCGCGCACGGTCATATGCGGGTAGAGCGCGTAGGACTGGAACACCATCGAGATGTTGCGCGAACGCGGCGGCAAATCGTTGACGACGCGCCCGCCAATCTCGATCGAACCGGCGCTGATCTCTTCCAGCCCGGCGATCATGCGCAGGGTTGTCGACTTGCCGCAGCCGGAAGGGCCGACCAGCGCGATGAATTCGCGGTCGGTGATATCGAGGTCGATGCCATGCACGATCTCCATATTGCCGTAGCGCTTGGTCAGCTCTTTGAGGGAAACCGTTGCCATGAGATCAGCCTTTCACCGCGCCGGAGGTCAGGCCGCCGACAAGGTGCTTCTGGACGATGAAAGTGAGGGTGAGCGCCGGAATGATCATCACCACGGCGAGCGCGCACATGCCGCGCCAGTCGATGGTGAACTCGGCCGTGTAGTCGAGCAGGCCGACCGGCAGCGTCTTGGCGCTGACCGAGCGGGTCAGTTGGGAGGCCAGCGCGAACTCGTTCCAACAAGTCAGGAAGGCGAAGATCGCGGCCGATGCGATACCTGGTCCGGCGAGCGGGAACTCGACCTGCCAAAAGGCCTGCCAGCGCGTGCAGCCGTCGATTTGTGCCGCCTCCGCGAGATCCTTCGGCACTTGGCGGAAGAAGCCGTCGATCAGCCAGATGGTGAACGGCACGTTGAGCGCGACATAGGCGAGGATGAGCCCGAAATGCGTGTCGATTATGCCGAGCCGCACATAGAGGAAGAACAGTGGCAGCGACAGCGCGATGCCAGGCACCGTGCGCGTCAGCATCAGGCCGAGGAAGACGCTCGACTTGCCGCGAAAACGGTAGCGCGCGAAGGCATAGCCGCCCGCCATGCCGATGGCGACCGCGATAACCGTCGAAGTCACAGAGATGATCAGCGAATTGCGGAAATATTCGATGACAGGGATGCCGCCCTTGCCGATGCCTGAGAACATCGCGACATAGGCGTCGAACGAAATGTCCTGCGGGATCCACACCGGCGGCTTGGCCATGATCTCGACGGTCGGCCGCAGCGACGATAGCACGATCCACAGGCCCGGCAGGCAGATGGTCAGCATCGCCAGGAGCAGGCCGATGCGATAGACGATATCAAGCAGCCTGCGCTTTAGGCGGGCGGAAGAATTCTCGTCCATCTTCACCACTCCGCGCCGATTTGCGTGCGCGCCGCCGCGAGCTTGTTAAAGAAATAGACGGTGAAGGCGATCGACAGCAGGATCGAGAAGTAGGCCATGGCGTTGGCCATGCCCATGCGCCCGTCGCTGTAGGCGGTGCGGGCCACCAGAGTCCACAAAAGCTCGGTGCGGCCGGCCGGCCCGCCATCGGTCATGATCTTGACGATGTCATAGGCACGCGCCACGTCGAGCGAGCGGATGGTCATGGCGATGTAGGCGAAGGGCATGACGAACGGCCAGGTCACATAGCGGAATGTCTGCCACGGCGTGCAGCCATCGACGCGCGCCGCCTCGATCGGCTCCTTGGGCATGGCGAGCAGCCCGGCGAGGATCAGGATGGCGAAGATCGCCGTCGACGACCAGATCTCGGCAATCGAGATGGCGATGAAGGCGAGGTGGCCCTCGATCAGCCACGGGATGGCGTCGCTGGTGATGCCAAGCGACTGCAGCGCATTGTTCACCAGGCCGATATTGTCGTTGAACATGAACTTGAACTGGAAGCCGACGAGGATCGGCGAGAACATCATCGGAAACATCATCAGCGTGCGCAGGATGCGCTGGCCGCGCGTCGCCTTCTCAACCAGCATGGCGAGACCAAGGCCAAGCAGCATTTCAAGATTGAGCGCGATCGTCAGCAACAGAACGGTACGGCCGAATGCCCACCAGAAATCGGTGTTGGCCAGGATCGACAGGTAATTCCTGAGGCCGATGAAGACGAAGAACGTCTCGGGCTTGGTCAGGCGGAACGGGGTGAAGCTTGAATAGAGCGACAGAAGCAGTGGCACCACGACGACCGCCGCCAGAACGACGATGGCCGGAAGCAGCAGCAGTAATGGCGCGGATGGCTTGCGGCCCTTCATCGGGCTCCTCTGGTATCTGGCATTCAGATTTTGGGCCGAGGCCCGACATGATGAAACGGGCAACGCCGGCAAAAGGCGATCGCCTCCCTCATTTCACGATGGGGGAGGCAATCTTGTGAGCAATGCTTACAGTTTGCCGGCGTCCTGCAGGATCTGCTTCGCCTTGGCGGCGGCTTCGTCCAGTGCCTGCTTGGAGGTCTTGTCGCCGAGGATCGCGGCCTGCAACTCGGGATAGACGGCGTTCGAGATCTCGATCCACTCAGGCGTCTGCGGCACGGCAAAGGCGTGCTTGGCTTCTTCCTGGAAAGCCGACAGAACCTCCTTCTTGTAAGGGTCGTTGGCGGCTTGCTGCAGGTCCCAATCCCAGACCGCGGTGCGCGTTGGCAGCGGCCCGGCGGTGGCCTCGAGCTTCTGGCTGTCCTCGTTGGTCAGCCACCATACGAGCGATGCCGCTGCCTCCTTGTTCGGGCAGTTCTCGGTCACCGAGAAGCCATGGAATCCCGACCAGCCGGTGCGTACTCCGGCGGAGCCTTTCGGCGCGACCTTGACGCCGACATTGCCCGCGACCTTGGACGATTTAGGATCGTTGAAGAAGCCGGCCCAGCCCGGCCAGTCCAGATTGATGGCGACGGTGCCCGAGGCAAAGCCTTGGCCGAGATCGTCCCAGAGGTAGTTGGTGGTTCCGGCCGGCACGGCCTTGGCCTTGTAGAGGTTGACGAACCAGTCGAGCGCCCGGATGCCGGCTTCGGAATTGAAGACCGGCTTGCCGTCCTTGTCGAGATATTCGCCGCCCTCGGCGACGACCATTTCGTAGAAGCGGCCGTTGATCGCCTCTTCCTTGCCGGCAAACTGCGTGCCGTAGAAATTCGGCGGGTTGGCGAAGAACTCAGCCTGGTCGGTGACTTCCTTCCAGGTGTCCGGCGGCACCAGATCATAGCCGTATTTGGCCTTGAACTTGGTCTTGTTGTCGGCGTTCTCGTACAGGCTCTTCTGGTAGTAAAGCGCCGATACGTCGAACTGCGCACGCGGCAGCATTTCCAGCTTGCCGTCGATGGTTGCCGCCTTGATCGTCGACGGCACGAAGGCGTCGATCTCCGACTTCGGCAGGAGCTTGCTGAGGTCGGTGTAGAGGCCGGTGTATTGCGGCGCGAAGGAGGAATGATTCCAGCCGACGCACCAGTTGGTGCTGCCCGAGGCGATGTCGGACTTCAATTCCTTGTCGATGTCGAAGCCGTTCTTCTTGGTCAGGATGTTGACCTTGGCGCCTGTCGCCTTCTCCCATTCGGGAATGCGCTCGTAGAGCTTTTCATATTGCTGGCCGCCGATCAGCTTCACGTCGACGGTCACGCCGTCGAACTTGCCGGGCAGGTCGCCGGCAAGGGCGGTGCCTGCGCCTGACGCAAGCATCAATGCGCCGGCGCATACGCCGGAAAGCAGTCTGTTCATTGGTATCCTCCCTGGGTGCGCCCGCAACTCGTCACGTGACAAGAAGTGCCACATTCATATACAAACAAAACATTCACCCGTACGTCAAGGCGAAATTTATTTCCATAGGCTGTGTTCCTGCGTATATGAAGAGACGAATTCACTGGAGGGACGAGCCATGGACGACAGTGAAGATGAGCGTTATCGCGCGCCGGCGCTCGACAAGGGGCTCGACATCCTTGAGCTTCTAGCGGGCGTGGACGGTGGCCTGACCCAGGCGGAAATCGCCAAGAAGCTCGACCGCAGCCCCAATGAATTCTACCGCATGCTCGACCGGCTGGTGCGGCGCGGCTACGTCACGCGGCTCGATGGCGACCGCTATTCGCTGACGCTCAAGCTGTTTGGCCTGGCACAATTGCACGCGCCGGTGCGGCGGCTGGTTTCCTATGCGACGCCGCTGATGCGGGAGCTGGCCGAGACCTCGCAGCAGGCCAACCAACTAGTTGTTTTTGATCGCGGTTCCGCCGTGGTGATAGGCCAGCAGGAGGCGCCGAACTACTGGGGGATTTCGATCCGGGTCGGCTCCCACATCAGCCTGTTCGACACCGGTTCAGGCCATGTCCTGCTCGCCTTCCGTTCACCGGAAGAGCGGCAGATGATGATCTCGGAGCACGTCCGCAGCACCGACAAGACCGCGCAGCCGGCCGAGTTCTTCGCCCGTCTCGACCAGATCCGCGACCGCGGCTACGAGATGATGGCTTCCATGCAGACCGCGGGTGTCTTCAACCTTTCCGCTCCGGTGCGCGGGTCCGACGGCAAGGCCATAGCGGCGCTGTCGATCCCCTACATAACCGTCGTCAACGCGCCCTCGGCACCCGACATCACACGGACCATCGAGTTGCTGCTGGCAACCTGCGAGAAGCTGTCTCACCTGGCTGGGTCGGCCGTCGGATCATCGGCATAATTCTTATTTGAATGAAGAATTCCTCCGTGAGAGGATCGAAAAAAGCTGCAGGAGGAGCCCGCCATGATCATCGACACCCATTTGCATCTCATCGATCGCTCGGCGCTTCGCTACCCCTGGCTTGCCGGCGTACCGGCACTGAACCGCGATTTCTCCTATGAGGAATACGCCACGGAGGCAAAGCGCGCCGGTATCGAACGCGTGCTGCACATGGAGGTCGATGTCGACCCGGCCGACATCGAGGCGGAAACCGCCCGTATCGAGGGCCTGTCGCGGCAAGCGGGCAGCATGCTCTCTGGGGCGATAGCATCCTGCCGTCCCGAAGGCGCTGACTTTGCCGCTTATCTCGCACGCCAGCGGACAAACCCCTTCGTCAAAGGGTTCCGCCGCGTCCTTCACGTCGTCCCGGACGAGCTATCCGAAGGCGCACTGTTCCGTGACAACATCAAGCGGCTTGGTGGCACCGGCCTGACCTTCGATCTCGTGGTGCTGCCGCACCAGATTCCGAAAGCGATCGCGCTCGCCGACCTTGCGCCCGACGTCCAGTTCGTCCTCGACCACTGCGGCGTTCCCGACATCAAGGGCGGAGCCGAGCATCCCTGGCGCGAACACATGAGCGAGATCGCACGGCGCCCGAACGTGATGGCCAAGATTTCCGGCGTGGTCGCCTATGCCGACCCCGCCAATTGGACTGTCGATACGCTGCGGCCTTACGTCGAACACACCATCAATTCATTCGGCTGGGACCGTGTCGTCTGGGGCAGCGACTGGCCGGTCTGCACACTTGGAGGCGGTCTCTCGACCTGGGTGGCGGCGACCCATGCGCTGCTTTCGGGTTGCAGCGTTTCGGAGCGTGACGGGCTGTTGTCGGATAATGCCCGCAGGCTATGGCGGTTGAAATAGCGACCTCCCTCAGCTCTCGCCAAGCGAGGGGGAACTGGCCCGGAACAGGCCAATGAGATCGGCGACGACCTGGCTGGCACGATGGCCCGAGGTCAGGCCGGAATTGATGCGGTCGGACGCCGCCTGCTGGAACGCCATGTAGCCGTCATGGCGCGGCCGCACCCAGGCGCTCTCCAGCGTCGCGCGCGTGCCCCGATAGAAGTTGCCGGCCAGTTCATTGATAGTCTGGTCTTCCCAGGCAGCCGCATGGCCCGGCTGCCCGCCGGCGGCGGCATAGATGCCACGCTGGACATCGCCGCTGGCGACCCAATAGGCAAAATCGATCGCTGCCTCTTTGGCCTTGGAGAAGGCTGATACGGCTATGCCTGTGCCGCCGAGCGCCGAGCCGGTCGGACCATTGGAACCGACGACCGGGATGTCGGCAAAAGCTAACCTGTTGGCGCGAAAACTTGACGCCGCATAAGACGCGTAGCCATAGATCAGCGGCGCGCAGACGATGCGCGAACCAGCCTCGGCCATGAGTTCCGAAACGGCAATCGGGTCCATGTCGAAGCAGGTCGGGTCGACCGACGCCGCGATCTCACGCATCATCTCGAAGACTTCACAGCCCGTCTCGACATCGATGAGATCGCCCGACGGATCGGTCGCGCAGGCATGCCCGAGATTACCGGCCAGCGTGTAGAAGGTCATCAGGCAATGCGGCGGCCGCAACGGCAGAAGCACGTGGCCCTGCCGAGCGAGATCGAGCACTTCGCTCCATCGTGATGGCGGTTGGTCGAGCGCCTCGGGTCGCCAGGCCTGAACCTGCGTTGCCGCATCGATGGGAAACGCCCACTGCCGTCCTTGCCATGTGTAACTCGAATAGGACTGGCCGACGCTGCCTGAGGCGAGGGCGGCGCGTTCCGCCTCGCGGCCGACGAGATCAAGCGGCTCGAGGCAGCGCTCCGCGGTAATCTGGCCGACATGCGGATGATCGATGACGATCACGTCATAGGCTCGCGCCAGCTCCTCGACCGGGAAGGACTCGAAATCCTGCAGCGAGCGCTTGTCCCATTCGACGGCAATACCCGTCTTCTGCTTCCACACCGACGAGCAGGCGACCATCGGATCGAAGCCGCGCGGATGGTTCCAGGTCATGCCCCTGAGCGTGGGCTTGAGGGAGCGCGTGGTCACAGGCCGAACTCCTCGCGGATTGCGGCGCTATGCTCGCCAATCCGCGGTGCTGCCCGGTCGACCTTGGCCCTGACGCCATCGACCCGCAGCGGTGAACTGGTGGTGAGGATCGAGACATCGTCCTCGCGCGTCACAGTCTGCAGCATGCCGAGCGATTGGAAGCCCTCGCTTGCCAGCATCTCCGGCCAGGTCAGCACCTTGGCGCACCAGATGTCGGCAGGCTCGAGAATGGCCAGCCAGTCGTCGATGGTCTTGGTCGCGATCCTCTGGGCGATGATCGCCTTGATATCGTCGCGCGCGGTGAACCAGGATTCCGGCCTGTCGCGATAGGAAGCCAGTTCATCGAGCGACAAAAGGTCGGCCAACTTGGGGATCGGCGTCATGGCGATGGCGAGATAACCGTCCCTGGCCGGATAGACTCCGTAAGGCGCCGAGAGATAGGCATGCGCGCTGCGGAAGCTCGAGCGCCTGGGCAGGCGGCGCCCGTCATTGAGATGCGTGGTCAGCACCTCGAACTGGAAGTCGACCAGCGCTTCCAACAGGCTGGTCTCGATATGGCTGCCCTGGCCGGTGATGCCGCGCCGCACAAGTGCTGCGAGAATGCCTTGCGCGCAGGCCGCACCCGCCAGCATGTCGCCGATGGCGAGGCCGAACGGCACCGGCCCCTGGTCTTCGTCGCCGTTCAGCCACATCACCCCGGAGCGCGCCTGCGCCAACAGATCCTGGCCGGGCCGCTTGACCCATGGGCCGTCCTCGCCATAACCGCTGATCGAGGCATAGACCAGGCGCGGATTGATCTGGCGGACGGCCTCGTAGTCGAGGCCAAGGCGCTCGATGACACCCGGCCGGAAATTCTGGATCAGCACATCGGCCTTGGCCAGCAGCCCGCGCAATGTATTGAGGTCCGCCTCGTTCTTCAGATCGATGGCGAGGCTTTCCTTGGCCCGGTTGATGGCATGGAAGATGGTGGAATCGCCGCCGATCTCGGTGTCGCTGAGATAGAGCCGGCGCGACAGGTCGCCGCCGTCAGGACGCTCTATCTTGATGACGCGGGCGCCGAGATCGAGCAGCCTAAGCGAGCAGTAGGGCCCGGACAGGAACTGGCTCATGTCGACGACGATGAGACCGGCAAGCGGCAATTCGGCTGCTGCCGGCATCTCTATTTCTCCGTCTTGCCGAGGAAATCGGCCGGGTTGCGGTACTTCACCGTCTGCAGATGCTCGCAATAGAGAACGAGCTCGCCTTCTCCCTTGAACACCTCGTAGCTGGCGCGGATCAGGCCCATCTCCTTGTAGCGGGGCTTCTTGTCGAGGTTGGAACGGATCGAATAGATCGTATCCCCGATGAAGACAGGCTTTATGAACCGTAGCTTGTCATAGCCATAGGAAAAAGCGTTGACGCAGTTGGTGGCGACCAGCCCGAGGCCGGCCGAGAAGACGAACGCGCCGGCAATCAGCCGCTTGCCGAAAATGCCGTCGCTCTCGGCAAACATCTGGTCCTGCACGTAAGGATGGATGTCGAGCACCAGCGTGTTGAAAAGGTGGCTGTCGCCCTCGGCCATGGTGCGGCGCAGCGAGCGGATCTTTTGGCCGACCGGCCAGTCCTCATAGAACCAGTTCTCGGCGTTCCACACCGGCAGGGTGGCATGATCGGCGGGCATATTCCTAGGGTGCGTCGAGACAACTCCAACGGTTGGCGCGAAATCGCTCATGGCGTAGTCCAGCGGGCTCGAGAAAGCGCCCATCCAGCCATTCGAGCACGCTTCAAAGCGCCTGAGTGCACGACGTCCTCCTCCCATCAATCTTCTTTTGTAAATACTATTTTCACATATGGGTTTGCGTTGCAAGCGAGGACAAGCGAAATTTTGGCGGTCCCACGCGCCGCTTTGTCTTTGTCATGAACGAGCTGGATTCGACTGTCGCGTCGATGGCGCTCGACAATGCGACTGGCAGGCGTCGATCATCGACACGAAGCCGGCGGTGCCGGCCGAGGCCCGCGACAGCAATCACTGCGCCGATATCCAGATCTCGCCGGACGGCCGTTTCGTCTATGGCGGCAACCGTGGCCACGACAGCGTCGTCATCATCACGGTCGACCAGGAGACCGGCAGCTTAAGTCTTGTCGGCTATATCCCTTGCGGAGGCGCCACGCCGCGCAATCTGGCGCTGACGCCTTCGGGCGGCCATCTGTTCTCCGCCAACCAGAATGCCGGCCGCATTTCGATCTTCGTCCGCGACGCCCGCAAGGGCATGCTGACCGATACCGGGCGCGGCATCGAGATCGGCCCGCCGATGTGTGTCAAGATCGTCGCATGACCACCGGCCAGCAGACTAGCCGGGCTCAAGCCTCTTGGATGGCCGAGAGTTTCCAGCTCGAGCCATTCTGGCGCGTGAACGTCCACAACTCGGTCGTCTCGGTCGGCTGCTCCTCATCGCCCTCGACGACCTTGCCGCTCGCCCGTTCGCGCATCACGTCACGGGACTCGTAGCGCAACGCCGCCGTGGCGTAGTCGCGGTCATCCTCGCGCCAGCTTTCCGCGATGTCGGCCTGCAGCAGCGTGACGTCGGATACTTCGTTCCTGAGACCTTTCTGGGCATTGTCTGCCAGCTCTTCCGACAGATAGGACACCATCTCGGGCGTTACCGACCGGCGCAATGCCGCATGGTCTTCGCGGCCGAATGCTTCCTGAATCTCGGTCAGCAACTGCTGGAACGCGTCGAGGTCGGCCTGGGCCAGCGTGATCTCTTCGGATCGGGTGGTCTCGTAGCCTCCGCCCGATCCGCCGCCAAACCCCGGAATTGTGAAGGAGCCAGCGCTTCCCGTCTCCTGTTGTGCGCGGTTCTCGAACCGTGAAGCCTGGGTATTGCCTATGCCGGCGAGCGCGGGCGCGGGGCCACGCGCGGATTGCGATCGGAAGAACCTGATGGCCAGCATGATCGCGCCACCGATGAGCAGGGCTTGGAGCAGGAATCCGAACATGCCGGCAAGGCCGCCGAAACCTTGGCCAAGGAGCAGTCCGATCAGGCCGCCGATCAGCAGGCCGCGCAACATCGTTCCACCGAAGCCGCTCATGAAGCCGGGCCTCTGCAGTCCGGCCGGCGGCTGCCGGGCAGCATTGTTCACGCCGGTATTGGGTGTCATCGAACGCTCGACCGGCGCGGTCGGCGCCGGCGCGGTCGGCGCCGGCGCGGTCCGGGTCGGCGGGGCCGATTGGAACGTGCGCGTGCCGCGACTGCCGAAACTGCCGCCGCGCCGCGCCTCGGCATGATCGATCGCAACCATGGAGAATGCAAGGAACAGGCCGGCAAAGAGTGTGGCGAATCGGCTTGTGCGGGAAATCATCGGGTGACCTTTATCGCTGTGGTTTGGGGCGTTTTCGGCAAAGGGCCGGCCTTGGAAAGACCGGCCTCATATGGTCAATCGAACAGCTCTTCGAAAAATGATTTCTTCCGCTTCGGATAGCGGTGGCCATGCGAGCGGGAATAGTCGTCATCGCGGTCCCGGCCACGGGGCGGCGGGGAGAACGCTGCCGGCTGTGGCTGCGGCGCGGGCGATGTGTCCCTGCCGGACCGTTCGATGATCTTGTCGAGTTCGCCACGATCAAGCCAGACGCCGCGGCACTGCGGACAGTAGTCGATCTCGATCCCCTGGCGTTCGCTCATCACGAGGGCGACGCGGCAGGAGGGGCAAACCATGCCAAGGAGGGAAGATGTCATGTGGGGCTCCTAACCAGAAAGGAATGAGCCCGCTTAACCGAAAGGAATGGAAACGGGCCCGTTGAAGCGGTCCGACATCACGGTCGCCAAAGCGACAGTCAGAGGGCCCGGCCCGCACACGGGAGTTAGGAATGCGGGGCGAAGCCTTCAAGGGGCAATGTTGCCGGCGAGAGCGATTTGCTGCTTAAACCGTCACCACGATCTTGCCGAACTGCTCGTTCGATTCGAGATAGCGATGCGCCTCGACGATCAGGTCGAAGGGAAAGATCCTGTCGATGATCGGCCTGAGCGTGCCGTCCGCCAGGCCTTCGAGGATGAATGCCTTGGCCGCCTCCAACTTCTCCGGGTTGCCGGTGATCTCGTGCACGAGATAGCCGCGCAATGTCAGCGTCTTGCCCAGTATCGCAGGTAAGGGGAAAGGGGTCGGCTCGCTGCTGAGGCCGCCATATTCGATCAGAATGCCGCCTCGCGACATCGCCGCCGTCAACGGCTCGAAGATCGGCCCGCCGATCGCGTCCAGCACCACGCGCACGCCTTGCGGTCCGGCGATCTGGCTCAGTCTTTCCGCAAGTTCCTCTTCCTCAAGGACCACGACATGTGCTGCGCCGGCGTCGAGCAGAGCCTGCTTCTTCACCGATGTCCGCGTCACCGCGATCGCTATCGCACGAACGCTGTTGGCGATCTGGATCGCCGCAAGCCCGACGCTGCTCGAAGCCGCCGTGATGACGACGCCTTCTCCGGGGCGCAGCCTAGCGATGTCGATCAGGGCGCCGTAGGCGGTGAGGTACGGCATCCAGACCGCCGCCGCGGTTTGCCAGTCGAGGGACGCCGGATGCTTGATGATGAGCCCCGCGGGAAAGGTGACAAGCTCACCGTAAGCCGGCCAGCGAACCATCGATTGCGGCGGGATGACACTGACGGCGTCCCCAGCCGCCAGCCTCGTCACGCCTTCGCCAATTGCCTCGATGACGCCCGCCGCTTCCAGCCCGAGCCCGGAGGGGAGCCCAGGCGTCTCGATATAGCTGCCCGCGCGCAGCAGCGCCTCGGCGCGGTTGAGGCCGAGCGCCTTGACGCGGATTTGAACCTCGCCCGGGCCCGGTGGGAGTAGGTCGACCTCCTCGATGCGCAGGACCTCGGGACCACCATGCTGGTGGAAGCGAATGATACGGGCCATTCGGTTCACTCCAAATTATCTGACACCTAATGAGCTATGACGCGAAAGCTTTGTGCGATAAACGGCTGTTCGGATTATGCAGTAGAAATCCGGAGTTTCGAATATGGATAGGCTCGAGAGCATGGCCGTGTTCGTCAGGGCGGTCGATCTCGGCTCGTTCGCGGCAGCGGCCACTGCGCTCGATCTATCCGCACCGATGGTCGGCAAGCATGTCCGGTTTCTCGAGGAGCGGCTTGGCATGCGTCTCATCAACCGGACCACGCGCCGCCAGAGCCTGACCGATTTCGGCCGCGCCTATTATGAGCGGTGCCGCCTAGTACTGGCCGAGGCCGAAGCGGCCGATGCGCTCGCCGCCGACCAGCTCTCGGAACCGCGCGGAAAACTGCGCGTCACCATGCCGGCGCATTTCGGGCGCCACTGCGTCACCCCCGTGCTGCTGAAGCTGGCAGGGCAATATCCGATGCTGGAACTCGACCTGTCGCTGAGCGACCGTTTCGCCGATCTCGCCGAGGACGGTTTTGACCTCGCCATCCGAACCGGCGGTCTGGACGACAAGGCCGGTGTGATCGCCCGTCGCGTTGCACGCCAGGACATGGTCGTCTGTGCCGCGCCTTCCTATCTGGAAATTCATGGCGAGCCGCGGCGGATCGACGACCTCGCCGATCACCAGGCGATTGTCTACCGCCGGCCCGGCATGATCGTTCAGCCGTGGCTATTTCCGCGCGAGGGGCAGACTGCGCTCGAGCTTATCCCAAACGGCCGGCTGCGGCTCGACGATCTCGATGCTATCGCCGATGCCGCCGTCGACGGCATGGGGCTGGCGTGGTTGCCTTACTGGCTGGCTC
Source organism: Mesorhizobium sp. LNHC209A00 (assembly GCF_000502915.1). Classification (NCBI taxonomy): domain Bacteria; kingdom Pseudomonadati; phylum Pseudomonadota; class Alphaproteobacteria; order Hyphomicrobiales; family Phyllobacteriaceae; genus Mesorhizobium; species Mesorhizobium sp. LNHC209A00. The sequence continues at coordinate 327,544 of NZ_AYWT01000004.1, read as the reverse complement.
GTGAGCGCATTCAGGCCGGCACGCTGGTCGAGCTGTTGCCGGACCAGCCACGATATCCCTACGATTGTCATGCGCTCTGGCTGCGGACGCCGCATCTGTCGCTCAAGGTCAGGCTGGCCGTCGACGTATTGGCGGCCGCCTTACCGAAAATGATGGCGTGATCGCCAACTGACGACTTGCGCTCTTTGAGGCGTGGCGTTCGGGTGCCATATGAAGGTGGCTTATGGAATGCGCGCATCGCAGGAGAGACGGTTCATGACCAAGGGTTCGGATCTGTTCGTGGCGGCCCTCGAAAATGAAGGGGTCGAACGAATTTTCGGCATTCCGGGCGAAGAAAATCTCGACATCGTCGAATCCATCCGCCGCTCGTCGATCCAGCTGATCCTGACGCGCCACGAGCAGGCGGCGGCCTTCATGGCCGCCACCTATGGCAGGCTCACCGGCAAGCCGGGTGTGTGCATCACAACGCTTGGCCCCGGCGCCCTCAATCTGACGACCGGCTCTGCCTATGCGCTGCTTGGCGCAATGCCGATGATCATGATCACCGGCCAGAAGGGCATCCTGTCGTCCCGGCAGGCGCGTTTCCAGATCGTCGACATTATCGCGGCGATGAAGCCGCTGACCAAGCTGTCGCGCCAGATCGTCTCGCCCAGGATGATCCCGTCGCTGGTGCGTGAAGCCTTCCGCGTCGCCCAGGAAGAGCGCCCCGGCCCCGTGCATCTCGAACTGCCGGAAGACATAGCGGCGGCGGAATGCGAGCCGATCGCCCTGGTGCCGACGCATCCGGTCGAATTGCCCCTGGCCAGCGCTGGCGCGCTCGATCGCGCCGCCCGCATGATCATCGAGGCCAAGCGTCCGCTGCTGATGTTCGGGGCCGCGGCGTCGCGCCCGCGCGTCACTCCCGATGTCGCCCAGTTCGTGCTGCGCACGCAAATTCCCTATTTCACCACGCAGATGGGCAAGGGCACGGTGCCCGGCGGTACCGAACTCTATATGGGAACGGCGGCCCTTTCGGAACGCGACTACGTGCACGAGGCCATCGAACAGGCCGATCTGATCATCACCATCGGCCACGACACGGTCGAGAAGCCGCCCTTCATCATGGGGGCGAAGGGGCCGAGGGTTATACATGTCGGCTACCAGACGGCTGATGTCGAGCAGGTCTATTTCCCGCAAGCCGAGATTGTCGGCGACCTCGGCCCATCGCTGGCGCTGCTGGCGGACCGCATTGAGGGCAAGATTCCCAACGCGCAGGCCCTGCTGCCGCTGCGCGAAGGCATTTTGAGCCGCATCGCCGCGCGCGCCACCGAAGACCGTTTCACGCCGCAACGCATCGTGCATGACGTGCGCGCCGTGATGCCGGCGGACGGGATCCTCGCGCTGGACAACGGCATGTACAAGATCTGGTTCGCGCGCAACTACCGCACGCGCATGGCCAACACGCTGCTGCTCGACAATGCGCTGGCGACCATGGGCGCCGGGTTGCCGTCGGCGATGATGGCGGCACTGCTCTATCCCCAGCGTCGCGTCATGGCCATTTGCGGCGACGGTGGCTTCATGATGAACAGCCAGGAACTGGAGACTGCTGTCCGGCTCAAGCTCAACCTCGTCATCCTGCTGCTGGAAGACCATGCCTATGGCATGATCCGCTGGAAGCAGGCTGTCGACGAATTCCCGGATTTCGGCATGACCTTCGGCAATCCCGACTTCGTCAAATACGCCGAAGCCTATGGCGCCAAGGGGACCAGGGTTGGCGAAATTGCCGACCTGCTGCCGGCGCTGGAACAGGCCTTCGCCGGCGGCGGCGTGCATCTCGTCGTCGTGCCCATGGACTATTCCGAAAACACCAGGGTGCTTGTCGACGAATTGCGCGAGCGCTTGCCCGCGCCAAAGGCACCCTGACGGCAGCGGCAAAGCCGCCGTCAGGATCGGTTGATGCCTACAGCTTGCAGTAAGGCGTTACCGGCGCGATCGTTCCGAAATCCTTGACGATCTCGTAGCCGATGCCGTCCGCCGCCGCCTTGCCGACATAGGAATGGCAGAGCGTGTGGTTGTTGCTGGCATCGACCCGGATCTTGCCTTGTGGCGCATCGAACTCGATCGTCGGCAGCGCCTTGAGCACATCGTCGTCCTTCAGCGAGCCGGCCTTCTCGGCCGCCAGCGCGTAGAGATGCAGGCCGTTATAGCCGGCCTCGCCGATGCCATTGACCATCTTCTCCTGGCCGAATTTCTCGCGGAAGTTCGCGATGAACTTCTTGTTGACCGGGTTGTCGAGCGCCATCCAGTAGGGCTGCGGCGCGTAGGTGCCGGCGGCGACGCCAGGCGGCAGCGCGTCCTTGTTGAAGACCTCGTCGAGCGGTGCGATCAGAGGCTGTTTGATGTCGAAGCTGCGATACTGCTTGAGCTGCGTGACGGCGTCGTTGCCGACCACCATCGACCACACGACATCAGGCTTCAACGACTTGATCTTCTGGAAGGCCGGGCCGAAATCCGTGGTGCCGAACGGATAATAGTCGGCGCCGACGATCTTGCCGCCGGCCATTTCATAGGTTGCTGTGATCGCCTCGGTCATCTTCTGCGGCCAGGCATAGTCGGACGCCATGATGTAGATGGTCTTGCCGAGGTTTTCGGCCACCCACGGCATCATCGGGTCTACCTGCTGCATCGGGATAGGTCCGGTGGCGACGAAGTAGCGATTGCATTCGCCGCCCTCGAAATTGGTCGGGTAGAAGAACAGCTTCTTGGCCTTCGAGGTGACGGAAAGCGTGGCGCTGCGCTCGGGCGAAATGATCGTTCCCATGATCACGTCGACCTTGTCCTCGTTGAGGAGCTTGCGGGCCTTGTCGATGGACCCCTTGGTCGTGGTCTGGTTGTCCTCGATGAAGAGCTCGACCTGGCGCCCGCCAATGCCATTGGCGGCGTTGAGCTCGGCGGCGGCGAGCTTGTAGCAATTGAGCAGCGTCTCGCCCAGGATCGCCTGCAGCCCTGTGATCGGGATCGATAGCCCGACCTTGACCGTATCTGCAGCGCGCAGGATTCCAGGCGCGCCGACCATTGCGAAGGCGGCCGCGGCGCCGCCGGATTTCAGAACAGTTCTTCTGTTTATCATTGTTGTGTTCCCTTCCAGTCCAGGCGCGCCCCATGCACGCCTTACAAGTCAACAAGCTCCCAGGCGCTTCAGGCGCCCCTATAGGGCCAACAGGTCCTTCAGTAGGGTCTCGTCGGCGAATGCTTCCGGCGTGCCCTCATGCACGATCCTGCCCTTCTCCATCACCAGGCAGCGATCCGCCGCCTTGAGAACGAGATCGAGATTCTGCTCGACCAGAACGATGGCGATGCTACGCTCACGCGCGATGCGCGGCACCAGCTCGGCAATCGATTGCACGACGTTCGGCTGGATGCCTTCCGAAGGCTCGTCGAGCAGCAGCACCGACGGCAGGCCGCACAGCGCGCGGCCTATCGCCAGCATCTGCTGCTGGCCCCCCGAGAGCGTACCGGCGATCTGCGCCTCGCGCTCGCGAAGGATGGGAAAATAGCCAAAAATATCGGCTGGAATGTCGCCGTCGCCACGATCCTTGGCGGCGCGGGTGCCGACTTCCAGATTCTGTCGCACGGTCAGCTGATTGAAGATGCCGCGGCCCTGCGGCACATGGGCGATGCCCACGCGTGCGCGGCGGAAGGCCGGCGCGTTGGTGAGATCCTGGTCGCCGAGAACCACCGCGCCGCCGCTCGCCTTCAGGCCGCCAGCGATGACGCGCAGCAGCGTTGTCTTGCCGGCACCGTTGCGGCCGAGCAGGCCGACCACTTCGCCCGCCGCGACGCCGAGGTCGATGCCGTTCAGCACCGGGAGCAGGCCGTAGCCGGCCGAAACGGCAAGTGTCCGCAGCATGCTCAGCGCCTCCCCAGATAGACGTCGCGGACCATCTCGTCGGCCTCGATGTCGTGGAAGGGACCGCTGCGAAGCAGGCGCCCCTGGTGCAGCACCAGCGTCTCGCAATTCAGCGCCCGCACGAAGCGTATGTCATGCTCGACCGCGACAATCGAGAACTCGCCCTTCAGCCGCAGCAGCATTTCGGCCGTCGCCAGCGTCTCCTGCGGCGTCATGCCGGCGGTTGGCTCGTCGAGCAAAAGCAGCCGTGGCTCGATGGCCAGCGCCATACCGATCTCCAGCCATTGCTTCTGGCCGTGCGCCAGTTCGCCGGCTAATGTGGCGGCACGATTGGTCAGCGCGACCAGTTCCATCAATTCACCGATTGTCCGGGCCGGGAAGGGGGCACCCCATCGTGCGACCTTGAGGTTGTCCTCCACCGAGAGGCTCGGGAAGACCGACGGGATCTGGAACTTGCGGGCAATGCCGAGCCGGGCGATGCGATGCAGCGGCAGGCCGGCAATGTCTCGGCCGAGGAAATGGACGCTGCCGCTGGTCGGGCGCAGCGTGCCGGTCAGAACGTTGAGGAACGTGCTCTTGCCGGCGCCGTTCGGCCCGATGATGCAGCAGAGCTCCTTGTCGCGGACCGTCAGGTTCAATCCTTCGAGGGCCTGCAGCCCTCCGAAGCGGATGCCGACATTTTCGGCCTGGAGCAGGACGTCGCTCATCAGGCCTGCCTCCTGCCTTTGAACAGGCTCCTCAGCCGCGCATAGATCGACAGGATGCCGTCCGGCAGGACAAAGACGATGATGACGAAGACGCAGCCCAGCAGCAGCGGCCATAGGCTCGGATTGAAGCTGCTGATCGTCTGCTGCGCGCGCTGGATGAAGATTGCGCCCAGCACTGGGCCAAGCAGCGTGCCGCGCCCGCCGACCGCCACCCAGACAATGACCTCCGTCGACAGAAGCAGTCCGGACAGATCGGGGGCAACCAGCCCGGCCATGCAGACATAGAGCGCGCCGGCAAGCCCGGCGATGGCTGCCGAAAGGATGAAGGTGACGAGCAGCCGTAACGGCGCATTATGGCCGAGTGCCGCCGCCCGGACCTCATTGTCCTGAATGGCGGTCAGCACCGTGCCCCAGCGGCCACGGCTGATCGACCACAGCGCCAGCACGACCACGGCGACGACAGCCGAGACGAAGATATAGCTCGGCAGGTCCTGGCTGAGGTCGACATTCCGGCCACCAACATCGAATTCGATCGGCGGAATGCCGATCAGGCCGCTGTCGCCACCGGTGACCGAACTCCACGAGACCGCGGCCTGCTGGCAGATGACGCCCATGGCGAGCGTGACAATGCTGAAGTAGCTGCCGCGTATGCCGCCGAAGAACAGGAAGTAACCGATGATGGCGGCGACGAAGGCAGCACCCGCAATGGCGCCCACGATGCCGAGCAAGCCGCCGAAAGGAATGGCGTCGTTGAGCGTGACCAACGCCATGATGTAGCCGCCTATACCGAAGAAAGCGGCGTGGCCGAAGCACAATATGCCGGTGCGGCCCCAGAAGAAGTCGAGGCTCGCCGCGAACAGGCCGAAGATCAGCGCGTCGCGGATCACCGTCAGTTGGTAGCCGTCGGCGAGGAAGGGATATAGGATCGCGAGCGCCACGCAGACGACGAAGATCAGCAGCCAGTTGCGGTCCCGGGCGATCATCGCGAAGCCCCGTTGAACAGGCCGTTGGGCCGCAGCCGCACGGCGACGATGGCCGCCAGCAGCACGATCGCCTGCGCCAGCGATGGCGAGATCTGGTAGTTGAGGATGCTTGTCAGCCCGCCGACGAAGACGCTGCCGGCGACGAGGCCGCCAATCGAGCCGACCCCGCCGACGATCACGACGAAGAAGGCGTTGGCGAGATAGTTCACCCCCATCTGCGGCAGCACGATCGCCAGCGGCGCGACCAGCCCACCCGCAAGGCCCGCGATGGCCGCGCCGAAGGTGAAGGCGATGGCGTAGGTGCGGCGCGTGTTGATACCGACGCCCTCCGCCATTTCGCGGTTCTGGATGACGGTGCGGATGTCGAGGCCGAAGGATGTGCGGCTGATCAGCAGGATGACGCCGAGCAATGTCGCCATGGCGATGCCGATCAGGATCAGCCGATAGGCCGGATAGACGGTGAAGAAGAGGTCGAGCGTGCCCTCGATCGGCGGCGTCACCGGCTTGGCGCCGAGGCCAAAGGTCAGTTCCAGCCCCTGCTGGAGGATGAGGCTGACGCCCCAGGTGGCAAGCACCGTCGACACCGGCCGCGAATAGAGGTGGCGAATGATGGCGAATTCCAAGATGCAGCCGACCACGGCGCCGGCGATCGGCGCCGCCGCCAGGCCCAGCCAGAACGAGCCGCCCATGCTCTGGATGAAGTATACCGCGAAGGCGCCGACGGTGACGAACTCGCCATGCGCCAGATTGGTCACGTTCATCAGGCCGAAGCTGATCGCCAGCCCGAGCCCGACCAGCATCAGGATGCTGATCAGCGTCAGTGCATTGAGCAATGTCGTGATGGCGAAATCCATCGCTTCAGGCCGCGCTGGCGAGGCGTTGGCGCAAGCGCGCGAGCAGGCCTTCAGCGGCATCGATCACCGCCGCCTGATGCGGCTGCAGGTCCTGCCCCGCCCACTCGTCGATATGGTCCGACAGCGGGTCGACCACCTCGGTGCGGTGATTGGCCAGCGTCTCGATGACGGCGTGGCCGCAGAATGGCACATAGCCCTCGGAATAGCCGCCTTCATGGCTCATCATCAGCCGTCCGTTCGAGACTTCGGCCGCGAGCGCCACCATGCGCGCGGCAAGGCGGCGAAAACATTCGCTGTTGAGCATCATGCGGCCGAGCGGATCGAAGCCGGACGCGTCGAAACCGGAAGCGACGATGACGAGGTCGGGCTTGAACGCGCGCAAGGCAGGGCCGATGACGCGGTCGAACGTGGCTTCATAGGCGCCTGTGCCGCTGCCGGCCGGCAGTGGGATGTTGATGTTGTAGCCTTCGCCTTCGCCCTTGCCATTGTCGGCCAGCGCGCCGCGTCCGGTCGGGTAGAGATTGTCCTGGTGAAGCGAAATCGTCAGCACCGACGGATCGGAATAAAACACCGTCTCTGTGCCATTGCCGTGATGCACGTCCCAGTCCACCACGGCGGCACGGCCGAGCAGGCCCTCGTGCTGCAGCCGCCGCACGGCGACGCCGATGTTGGAAAACAGGCAATTGCCCATGGCCTGGTCGGGTTCGGCATGGTGCCCGGGCGGCCGCGCCAGCGCATAGGCGTTGTCGACGCGGCCGGTCAGCACCGCACGCATCGCGGCATAGGTGGTGCCGGCGGACAACAGCGCGATGTCGAAACTGTTGAGGCCGATCGGTGCCTGAGGCCCGGCGAAACCGGATCCGCCTTCGCTCAGTATCCTGATATCATCGACGTGGCGCTGCGTGTGGACGCGCAGCAGGTCTTCCACCGTTACCGGTTCGGCAATGATCGGAACCAGATGGCGTGCCAGGCCGCTGACCTGGATGAGATTGTTGAGCCGTCGCTTCGATCCAGGCGATTCCAGGTGGCGTCCGGGTTCCACGAAACGGCCGGGAGGCATCATGTCGGCGCTGGAGCCGGTATCATGCCACATCAGCTGTTCGTGAAAAACGTAGCCTGTCGCCATCCGCGGCATCCTCTAAAAACCAGACGCTAGCAGGCTAACAATCGCCCGGCCCGACCCTAAAGAGGGGCCACGTCTGTTATCTATGCCCCTCCTTTCGGAGGGGTACGGAGGTTTGCGGCGACCTGCGCCGCGCGCACCGCCTGGACGCGGTTCGATACCGAGAGCTTGCCGAAGATGTTTTTCAAATGCCACTTCACCGTCGTTTCGCTTACCGACAGTGCAACGGCGATATCGCGATTGGACATGCCTTCCGAAAGAAAGTGCAGCAACTCGGACTCGCGCTGGGTGAGCTGTTCTTTCTCGACCGTCGGGGCGGCTGGTTTGCGCGTCGTCACGGGCATCGTCTGCGCTGCATTGATGATGCGCGTCGCATAGGCCGACAGTGACGGGTCGGCCTTTGCCTGGGCCGCCCGCAGTCGCATCAAACCTTCGACGACAGACCTGCCCTCGTCGACGAAGGAGCGGATGAAGCCCGAGGGTTGCGCAAGGCGCAATGCTTCGTGCAGATGGCGGTCTGCCCCCCGCTGGTCATGGCCGGCGCTCTTGGCGCGCAGGATCAGCGCCAGTATGTGCCGGCGCATGCGCCCGCTGCTTTTGGTTCGCTCCAGCAGTGCGTCGAAAATTGCCGCCGCCGCCGCGTAGGATTTTTCCGCCGTAAGCAGCCGGCCTTCGGCGAAGAACTCGAATTCGTTGGCGACGGTAGAGGCGGTTTCAGCGCTTTCGCGGCGATGCTCGTCGAGCAACACGCGGGCTTCGGGGATGCGGTTCTGGTCAAGAAGCAGCCGGATACGATCGTGCACCAGCACCGAAGCGAGGCGGCGGTAGACGGAGCCGCGCGCGCGCTGGTAGACGCGCTCCAGCATGTCGAGGGCGGCTTGGCCGCGACCGGTCAGCTGCAGCGCCCGGGCATAGGTCGGCACGCTGGCGAGGGGATAGACAATGACCGCGGCGCCCTCGATCAGCGGCCCGAGATTCTCCACCAGCGCCAGTGCCTCGCCGGATGCGTTGGTCTCATAGGCGAGTTCGGCAAGCAGCGTTCCGGCGAGGGCCTCGGCATAGGAGTTGGCGCCGATCCGCGTCCTGGCCTCGATGATCGCGTTGCGCAGCAGCCGTTCGGCCGCGGGCAGGCGGCCGGCCGAGCGCTCGATGACGGCCATGTAGCAGTTGGCGATGGTGACGCCGAGCAGGCTGCCGCTTCGCTCATGGGCCTTGCGCGCCGCGTCCACGGCAGCGCGAGCGCCCTCAAGGTCGCCAAGCGCGTAGAGATTGTAGCCGATGACGTTTGCGGTCGCGCCTTCCATGAACCACGCATCGGGGGCGATGATGCGCAGGGCCGCCAGTGCGGTGTCGCGCGCGTCCTCGAACTGTTCCAGCGTGCTGTGCACGGCCGCTGCAAGGACCTCGAGTTCAGCCTCGATGGTCGTGCCGGTCAGCGTGCCCGGGTCCTTTCTATCGGTCGGCCCGGTTTCGACGAGCTGGCGCGCGTTGGCGAGGGTCTGCTGGGCAATCTCGGGCTGGCTGCTGTGCACCGCAAGCCATAGCACGACGAGTTGCAGCCGGATGCGCTGGTCGATCAGTTTCCTTGGCAGCAGCGCCAGCAGTTGGCGCACATAGAGAAGCTGGCATTGAGCGATGAGTTCTAGCGCGTTGTTCTCGATGAACACCGCGGCGCGGGCTTCGTCGCCGGCGGCAAGCGCATGGCCGATGGCCTCGGTCAGCATCTTGCGTTCGCCGAACCATTCCGAAGCCGCCAAGTGCAGCGGTGCGATCATCTCCGGCTCCCGCCGCTCCATTTCACGGCTGAGGAAGTCGTGGAAAAGGTGATGATAGCGGAACCAGCGCCGTTCCTCGTCGAGCGGCACCAGGAACAGGTTGCGGGTCTCGATCTCGGTGATGGCAACCTCGGCGTCCGCCTCCCGAATCACCGCCCGGCAGGCCTCGGCGCTGAAGCGCTCGAAAATCGAGGAATAGAGCAGGAACTTCGCCAGCACCGGCGGCAGTTCCAGGAACACTTCTCCCATCAGGAAGTCGGCGACGTTGCGGTTGGCGCCGGTGAAATTGCCGATGACGGTTTCGGGCGCATGGGCCGCACCGAGCGACAGCGAGGCGAGCTGCAGGCCGGCGGCCCAGCCTTCGGTGCGCGAGCACAGTGTTTCCACCGTGCCGCTGCTGACAGAGAGGCCCAGCTTGTCGTTGAAGAAGGCTTCGGCTTCCGACGAGGCGAAACGCAGATCGTCCGGGCCGATTTCAAAGATATCGCCGAGCACCCTGAGCTTGCCGAGCTGCAGCTCGGGCAGGTTGCGCGAACCGATGACGAAGACGACGTTGGTTGGTGCCTGCCGGGTCAGCCGTTCCATGAACCGCTTCACCGCCGGTGCATCGATGGCGTGATAGTCGTCGAAGAACAGGGTGATGTCGGCGTGGCGTGCCGCGAAACCCGACACGAGTGCCGCAAGCACCACGTCGAGCTGCGGGATGGGGCTCGACTGGAAGGCGAGGTCGAGCTCGGCCGGGTTCTGGACGAGATGGCGCAACGCCCCCACCAGATGCGACAGGAAGGCGCCTTCGTCATTGTCCGTCGCCTCGCAGGACAGCCAGGCCGTCAGCCGGCCGTGGCGCGCGACCTCGGCCGCCCATTGCGCCATCGTCGTCGATTTGCCGAAGCCGGCGGGCGCGGCGAACAGCACGATGCGCGTGTCGACATTCCGCTCCAGCCTCGACAAGATGCTCTCGCGCCGTACCCACCGGCGGTGGTGAGGCGATGCCAGGCTGGTGGGTTGCGACGATGGTCTCATCTGGCGCCGGGCACCCATTCCGTTTCGATCAGCGGAATTTGCGGCGCGCAATCGCGCGGCAGGGTTCCCTTGATCCTGGGATCATCGGTGATTTCGAAACCGGTTGCATAGGGTTCAAATCCGCAAGCCCTGTAAAAACCGATGACGCTGTGATGATCGAAGCTGCTGGTGTGCAGCCAGATGCGGATGGGACCTAGGCGCCATGCCTGGTCGAGCGCGCCCGCCATCAGCCGTTTGCCGAAGCCTTGGCCAGTCAAGGAGGGAAACAGGCCGAAATAGGTGATCTCGATCTCGTTGCTGTCGGCGAGAGAGAATTCGACCATGCCGACCTGGCCCCCACTCTCATCATGGCCGTAGTAGAGATGCTGACGTGGGTCGGCGAAATGCGCCGCGATGTCGGCGTCCGACATTTCGGCGGCGCGGTCCCAGAGCCAGGGAGCGCCGATCTCGAGGAAGACTGCGCGGTAGACGGCGGGATCGGGCTTGGTGACGCGGCTCATCGTCAGCGGATGCACGAGACCGGGCACCGGGGCACGCGCCTCCATCCACGTCACCGCATTGATGATTTTGCCTGCCGGCACGCGCCGGTAGCCCGGCGCGAGATCGGTGGTTTCATCCGGCAATGAGCCTTCAGTGACTTGCATCTGTCCTCGGTCTTCCGCCGCGCAGCCTGGGCGGCATGTCAAGAAGCTGATGCCAACTCTGCGACCGCCTGCCAAGTGGCTCCAGAGGTGGGCCATCATTTTGGCCCGCCTGTCGCCTTGCCTTTTCGGAGAATGGCATATGAGATATGATACACCATCCATGGAGAAGCGGAATATCATGCCTGAGCGAATTGCGGACGAGGCCATCTTGCGGGCGGTCGACGATGGCTTCGACCGCCAGCTCGCCTTCCTGGCGGACCTCGTACGCTTTCCCTCGCAGCGTGGTGAGGAACACGCCGCGCAATCCTTCATGGCGGCTGCCTATGAAGCCAATGGCTATGCGGTCGATATGTGGCGTGTCGACGTCAATGCGATCCGCGACCTGCCCGGATTCTCGCCCGTAGCCGTTTCGTACGATGACGCGTTCAACGTCGTCGCCACCCACACGCCGAAAAACGTCACCGGTCGCTCGCTGATCCTAAACGGCCATATCGATGTGGTGCCGACCGGACCGCTCGACCGCTGGGTGCGCGATCCCTACGATCCGGCGATCGAGGATGGCTGGATGCACGGCCGTGGCGCCGGCGACATGAAGGCCGGCCTGTCGGCCTGTCTCTTTGCGCTCGCCGCCTTGCGCGGCCTCGGCTATCAGCCGGCGGCGAACGTGTTCCTGCAGTCGGTGGTCGAGGAGGAGTGCACCGGCAATGGCGCACTCGCTTGCCTGCAGCGCGGTTATCGCGCCGACGCCGCCTTCATTCCCGAACCGCTGGAACCAAGACTGATGCGGGCCCAGGTTGGGCCGATCTGGTTCAGGGTCGAGGTCGACGGCGATCCGCAGCACGCGTCGGGCGCCTTTTCCGCCGGCGCCAATGCCATCGAAAAGGCCTTCCTCATCATCCAGGCGCTGAAGAAACTCGAAATCGTCTGGAATGCCAGAAAGGTTGACGACAGGCATTTCTGTAGTCACCCGCACCCGATCCGATTCAACCTCGGCAAGATCGAAGGCGGCGAATGGACATCGAGCGTTCCCGCGCGCTGTGTCTTCGAGATGCGGGTCGCGACCTATCCCGGCCAGAAGCTCGAGGACGCCAGGGCCGAACTGGAGGCCTGCATCGCCGATGCCGCCCGCGCCGATCCGTTCCTCGCCAATCGCCCGCCCAGGATGACCTATAACGGCTTCATGGCCGAGGGCTATGTGCTGGAGGGCGCTGACGAGATGGAAGCCGTGCTGCGCCGCAGCCATACCGCCGTGTGGGGTGAGCCGTTGACGGAACATGTCACCTCGGCCACCACCGATGCGCGCTTCTTCGGCCTCTATGCCGACACGCCGGCAATCGTCTACGGCCCGATCTGCCGCATGCCGCATGGCTATGACGAAGCTGTCGATCTCGACTCGGTGCGCAAGGTCACCCAGACCATCGCGTTGTTCATCGCCGACTGGTGCGGCCTCGAGCCGATCGATCACGAGGTCAGGCCATGAACGCGGCCATATCGGATGCTTTCGGCGAGACGCTCGCGGACGATGCGCCGGATGTCTCGATCGCCGAGGCGCTTGCCCTGTTGCGCCGGCACTATGGGCTCACTGGCAGCGCGCGCACGCTGCCAGGCGAACGCGACCACAATTTTCACGTCCATTCGGAAGGCGAGGGCGAATTTGTCCTGAAGATATCGCATCCGGCGGAAGAGGCTGATTTCACCGATTTCCAGAACAAGGCGCTCGACCACATACTGACGGTCGACCCGGCTTTGCCGGTTCCTTCGGTGCGCAAGAGCCTCGAAGGCGAAGCGCAGTTCATGGTCGGCATCGGCGGATCGGCGCCGCGCATCGTGCGGCTCGTGACCTATCTGCCGGGACAGCTGCTTTCGCGCTCGCCCACCTCATCGGCACAGGATCGCAATCTCGGCATCTTCCTCGCCAGGCTTGGCCGGGCGCTGCGCGGGTTCTTCCATCCGGCCGCCGGCAGCGACCTTTTGTGGGACATCCGCAAGGTCGCCAAGACGCGGCCCATGCTGGCGCATATCGTCGATGCCGGCCATCGCGCCATGGTCGAGCGCGTCATCGACGCCTACGAGGAGCACGCGGCACCGGTTATTCCGGGGCTGCGCGCCCAGATCGTCCACAACGACATGAACTCCTACAATGTGGTGATGGACGCTTCGCGACCCGAAATGGTCAACGGCATCCTCGATTTCGGCGACATGATCCATTCGCCGCTGATCTGCGATCTCGCCATCGGGGCCGTCTATCGCTGGCCGGCCGAAGGTCATCCGCTGGCGCCCGCCGCGCGCTTCGTCGCCGGCTATCAGTCCGTGCAGCCGCTCGAGATCGAAGAACTTGGCATCCTCTTTCACCTCATTCGTGCCCGCCTCGCACTCATCGCCAACATCGCCAGCTGGCAGGCCGAGCGTTTTCCGGCCAAACGCGACTATGTCCTACGCCTCATCACCGAGGTCTGGGCCTCGCTTGAGCGGCTGGACGGACTGTCGTCCGCGGACGCCCGCCGCTATTTTCTCGACCATTCCAAGCCGGAGTAGATGCCCGTGTCCCTGTCCTCGCCATATCCTGCAAATGTCGATCCGGCGGCATCCGAGCAAGCGCTGCTCGAACGCCGTGCCAGATTACTCGGGCCGACCTATCGCGCCTTCTACCGCAGCCCCATCCATTTGGTGCGTGGCAGCGGTGTCTGGCTCTACGATGCCCAAGGCCGAAAATACCTCGACGCCTATAACAACGTCGCCTCCGTCGGACACTGCCACCCGCGCGTCGTAGAGGCGCTGTCTGTGCAGGCCGCCACGCTCAACACGCACACGCGCTATCTCAGCGAGATCATCCTCGACTACGCGGAAAGGCTGCTCGGCACGCTTCCTTCCCATCTCGGCCATGCGATGTTCACCTGCACCGGCAGCGAGGCCAACGATCTCGCCATCCGGATCGCCCAGCACTCGACGGGCAACACCGGCGTGATCATCACCGACTTCGCCTATCACGGCGCCACCATCGCGACAGCACAGCTGTCGCCGGCGGCGGTCGGGGCAGCGGGCGTGTCCGCGCGGCATCGAGCCGTGGGGGCGCCGGACACGTTCCGCGACGGCGGCCGCGCCGCCCATGATTTCGCCAGAAATGTCGCCGCCGCCATCGAGGATATGCGCGCGCAAAACATCCGCCCGGCGGCGTTGCTGCTCGATTCCGCCTTTTCCAGCGACGGCATTTTCTTTCCCAACGCGTCCGTCATGCGCGAGGCCGCCGATCACGTCAGGAAAGCAGGCGGCATCGTCATCGCCGATGAGGTCCAGTCCGGCTTCGGCCGGCTTGGCCAGGGCATGTGGGGCTTCGCCAACTATGGCCTCGCGCCTGACATCGTCACCATGGGCAAGCCGATCGGCGACGGGCATCCGATGGGCGCGGTGATCGTGCGGCCGCAACTGGTGAGCTCGTTCGGTTCGAACACCGGCTACTTCAACACTTTCGGCGGCAATCCAGTGGCGGCCGCCGTCGGCATCGCCGTGCTCGATGTGATCGAGGGCGAGGGGCTGATCGAGAACGCGCGGACGGTTGGCGCCTACACCGGGGAATTGCTGCGCGCCTTGCAAGGCCGGCACGGCATGGTCGCCGATGTCAGGCAGAACGGCCTCTATTTCGGCGTCGAGCTGACGGAGGATGAGGCCACTGCTGCTGCCAAGACTTCATCGGTCGTTGAAGCCATGCGCGAGGACGGCGTGCTGATCTCGTCGTGCGGTCCGCGCGGCAATGTGCTGAAGATCAGGCCGCCGCTGCCCTTTGCCAGGGACAATGCCGAGCAGCTGGCCGAGGCGCTCGATCGCGCACTGTCGAACTGGTGAGCCGAGCAGACACGCATGCTGAAGCTCGAGCATCAAACCCTCAATGACCGCGCCTACGGTGCGCTCAAGCAGGAATTGATCTCGGGCGGCTTCAGCCCGGGCCAGACGCTGGTCATTCGCAAGCTCGCCGAAACTTTTGGCATTTCGACCACACCGATCCGCGAGGCGCTGCAAAGACTGGTCGCCGAGCGGCTTCTGGAAATGCAGAACAACCGCTCGATCATCGTGCCCTTGCTATCCGCGCCCGCTTTCGCGGAACTGACGCGCATCCGCATCGCCGTCGAGGGACTGGCGGGCGAGATGGCCACGTCACGGATGACTGAAAGCGGGCTGGTCGACATCCAAGCCGCGCTCGCCGGCATGCAGCGGACCATCGAGACGCAGGACCCCACGGCCTATCTTTCCCTGAACGAAGCCTTCCATTTTGCTATTTACGAGCACGCCGGCGCGCCGATCCTCTTGAACATGATCCGCGATCTCTGGGGGCGCGTCGGACCCTATCTTAAGCTCCTGATGCGGGCCGATCGCTACATTCCGCAGTCCAATGACGCACACGGCAGGATCGTCGCCGCATTGGAACAGGGCAACGGTCCGGCCGTTCGGGCTTCCCTTGAAGAGGATATCTCCGTGGCGGCCGCGGTCCTCTCCGACAATCTTCACATGGCGCACTGATCGCAGGGCAGGCTCGGTCGGCCTATGCCGTCTCGTCCATCCGGTCGCGCAGGATGCTCCAGCCGAGCAGCATGTTGGGCGCGTGCCGCAGCAGGGCATGGAACGGAATTGGCGCCGGCGGTGCGAAGGGCACCGGCAAATCACGCGCTCCGGCTCCAGCGGCCCAGTCGGCCAGCACCTTGCCCATCGCCGTGGTCATGGCAATGCCGCGTCCATTGCAGGCGCGACCGGCGATCAGCCCGGGTCCGAGGTCCAGGAGATGCGGCAGGAAATCCGATTCGACCGCCGCCATCCCCGACCAGCCATATGCAAGGGGGGGCAGATCAGGCAGGTCGAGGCGCCGGCCGAGCCGTCGCCAGATTGTTTGGCGCACGCGCGTATCGGCGCCGGCACCAAGAATATGCATGCCGCCGCTGATCAGCCGGTTGTCGGCGTCGAAGCGGAAGGTGAAGAGATTGCGCCTGGTGTCGCCGACGCCTTGTCCGCCAGGCAGCAGACGCGTGCGGATTTCATGCGGCAGGGGCGCGGTTGCGATCTGGAAGACCTTCAGGGGAATATAAGTTCGCCCCAGCAACGGATCGAGGGAGCCGCCATAGGCGTTGGTAGCGACCAGCACCTTGGCCGCGCGTACCAAGCCCAACCGTGTTTGAAGTGCCCAACCATCGGCGACGCGATCGATCGAGGCGACCGGCGTGTGCTCGAAAATCTTCGCGCCGGCCTTCTCCGCCCCATCGGCCAGCCCCAGCGCATAGGCGACGGGATTGAGCACGCCGCCGGAGCGATCCATCCAGCCCCCGACATAGCCGCGCGCGCCGGTCAGCGCCTCGACCTCTTGCCGATCCAGGGTGACGACAGGCCGGCCGCGCCGCGCCCATTGGTCCGCGCGGGATCTGACCTTCTCCAGGGCCGCCGGCGAGTGCGCCGGCTGGATCCATCCGTTCTGCACCGCGTCGCAGTCGATGCCGTGCCGCCGGATCAAGTCGAAGACGTGGTCGGCACTGCCGGCGGCAAAATCGATGAGGCGTTCGCCGCGCTCGGCGCCGAGATGCGCGAGGATGCTGTCTGGATCCATCCTGGCGAAGTTCGGCACCACGAAACCGGCATTCCTGCCGGTCGCGCCCCAGGCGATGATCTCGGCTTCGAGCACAGCGACCGAGATGCCTTTTTCGGCGGCGTGCAGCGCGGTCGACAGACCGGAAAATCCACCGCCGACAATGGCGAGGTCGACGTCGAGCCTGCCTTGCAGCACCGGCCGCTTGCGGCGCTCGCGGCTGATGGCATGCCAGAGCGAAATGCCGTTCGCACCCTGCCGGACCGAGGCATTCATGAACCGGAACTGCTCTTGTCCGTGGCGATCCGCCTGCGCTTGCCAAAGCGCGTCCGCGGGGGCCTGTCGCCGAACAATCCGTTCGGCCGCATCAGCAGGATCACGCAGAGCATCACGCCGATGGCGACGATCTGCAGCGAGGCGGCGCGCGCCTGCTGCTCGGGCGGGAAGAACACGCTGGT
This sequence comes from Mesorhizobium sp. LNHC209A00, assembly GCF_000502915.1. Taxonomy (NCBI): domain Bacteria; kingdom Pseudomonadati; phylum Pseudomonadota; class Alphaproteobacteria; order Hyphomicrobiales; family Phyllobacteriaceae; genus Mesorhizobium; species Mesorhizobium sp. LNHC209A00. The sequence continues at coordinate 310,525 of NZ_AYWT01000004.1, read as the reverse complement.
CAGCGTGCCCGATCCGGCCCAAATCCCCCAGACCAGGACACTGCCGATGACCGCGCCGAGATTGCTGCCCGAGCCCCCGACGATCAGCATCACCCAGACCTGAAAGGTGAGGATCGGCAGGTAATTGTCCGGCGCGATGAAGCCGGTGAAATGCGCTTGCAGCGCGCCGGCCAGCGCCATGATGGCGCCGCCGACGGCAAACGCCTGGACGCGGTAGAAGCGCGCGCTCTTGCCGAGAGAAATCGCGGCCCACTCGTCCTCCCGCAGCGCTTTCAGGACACGGCCCCACGGACTGCGCGACAGGTGCTCCAAGGCGAGATAGGCAATCAGCGTCACAGCGCAGACGACCGCAAGGTTCGACAGGTTGAACAGCAGCGGCGTCTCCGCAAGGCCGCCGAAGGGGCGCGGGATGAAGCCGATGCCGAAGGGGCCGCCGGTCAGTTTCTGCGCGTTGAGTGCGACCAATTGCACGACGACGGCCACGCCGAAGGTGGTGATCGCCAGATAGTCGGATCTAAGACGCAATGTCGCCATGCCGGTAAGCGCGGCCGCAATGCCGCCAACGACCATGGCACCCACCCAGCCGGCGAGGATGGGCAGGCCGAAGCCGCCGAGCCGCGCGGGATCGTCCGGTGTCGTCAGCAGCGCCGAGGTGTAGGCGCCGATGGCGACGAAGCCCGCCAGGCCGACATTGAACAGGCCGGTCAGGCCCCATTGCAGGTTGAGCCCCAGCGTGACCAGCGAGAAGATCAGCGCCGTGGTCAGGAAGAAGGCGCCGTAGCCAACCAGATCGATCATCTTTCCCGAACTCCGAAAAGGCCGATCGGCCGCACGAACAGCACAGCCATCAGGATGACGAAGGACACGGCGGCGCGCCATTCGGCGCCGATCAACTGCACCGCGCCGGCTTCGGCGAGACCGATGATCAGGCCGCCGAGCACCGCGCCCGGGATGCTGCCGATGCCGCCGAGGATGGCGGCGGCGAACATCGGCAGCAGCATGTCGAAGCCCATGAACGGGCGGATCTGCACCAGGATGCCGATCATCACGCCAGCCACGCAGGCGAGCGCGCCGCCGATGATCCACGTCACCCGCACCACGCTGGCGACGTCGATCCCAACGACGCGGGCCAGTGCCGCGTTCTGGCTCAAGGCCTGCATTGCGCGGCCAGTCTGCGTGCGCGTCATCAACAGATGCACGCCGAGCACGAGTATGGCGGTCAACACGAGCAACGCGATCTGGTCGGGCGTGATGCGGATGCCGAAGCCGACCGGCATGGCGATCTGGATCGCCCGGCTGAAGTAGGTCGGCCGTGAGGTGAAGGTGAATTCGAGCAGGCTGCGTAGCGCCATCGAGGCGCCGAAGCTCGCCATCACCACGATGATCGCCTGGCCTTGCGAGCGCAGCCGCGAAAACAGGATCTTGTCGAGCAGCAGTGCGAGCAAGGCGGTGAATGCCATGCCGACGATCAGGGCGACTAGAAGCGGCCAGCCGAAGGACAGCGGTCCGATCGGCGCCACCTTGCCGAACATCGCACCGATGGCACTGACCACGGCCAGCGTCGCATAGGTGCCCCAGGCCATGAAGTCGCCATGGGCGAAGTTGGAGAAGCGCAGGATCGAATAGGTGAGCGTCACGCCGATGGCGCCGAGGCCGATCATCGAGCCCGTCAGCAATCCGTCGACGATGAATTGCAGGCTCATCCCGCGCCTCCCTTGCCTGTGTGAGAAGGGCGCTGGCCAAGATAGAGTTCGGCGACGACAGGGTCGTTCCACAATTCGGAGGCTATGCCCTCGTGCCGGTCCTTGCCTTCAGCCAGCACATAGGCGCGGTCGCCGATGGCAAGCGCTGCCTTGGCGTTCTGCTCAACCAAAAGGATGGTGACTCCGGACTTGCGGATGCCGGCCAGCATCTCGAATACCATCGCGACGAACTTCGGCGACAGGCCGGCGGACGGCTCGTCCAGCACCAGCACCTTGGGATGGACGATCAACGCCCGCGCCACGGCAAGCATCTGCCGCTGGCCTCCCGACAGATTGCCGGCGGCGGTGCGGCGCTGGCGGCCAAGGTCGGGGAAGGCGGCGTACATTTCCTCGATGCGGACCGGGATGTCGCGCCGCTCGAGGATGCCGCAGGACACCTTGAGATTGTCCTCCACCGACATCAGCGGAAAGATGTTCTCGGTCTGCGGTACGAAGGCGAGGCCAAGCCGCACCATGGTGTGGGCCGGCGCGGCGGTGATATCCCTGCCGTCCAGCAGCACCGTGCCGCCGGTGATCGGCACGAGGCCGGCGATCGCCTTGATCAGGCTCGACTTGCCAGCGCCGTTGGGGCCGAGTACGACGACGATCTCGCCTCTGTCGACGGTGATCGAGGCGCCGCGCACGATCGGCACGCCGGGCTCATAGCCGGCTTCGAGGTCGCGTACATCGAGGACGGTCTCGCTCATGCGGTGCCTCCGAGATAGGCATCGATGACGCGCGGGTCGCGCGCGACCTCTTCTGCCGTGCCTTCGCTCAGCAGTTGGCCGCTCGCCATGACAAGGACGCGGTGACAGAGCCGCGTCACCATGTCGATGTTGTGCTCGATCAGCAGGAAGGTGATGCCGCGCACGTTGATGTCGCGGATGCGGTCGATGATGACTTCGAGCAGCGTCGCGTTGACGCCGGCGGCAGGTTCGTCAAGCAGGATGATCGCCGGGTCGGCCATCATGACCCGGGCGAGTTCGAGCAGCTTGCGCTGGCCGCCGGACAGCACGCGCGCCGGCTCATGGGCGAGATGGCTGAGGGTGACGAGTTCCAGCAGGTCGAGGGCTTTCGTCCGGGCGGCTTTTTCCTGTGCGGCCACTCGCCACGGCGTGAGGAAGTTAGCCAGCAGCTTTTCGCCGGCCTGGCCCTGTGCCGCGAGCATGATGTTTTCGATCAGCGTCAGATTGGGCAGGGGGCGCGGGATCTGGAAGGTGCGGCCAAGGCCGCGGCCGATGCGCAGGTGAGCGGCTTCGCCTGAGACGCGCGTGCCGTTGAGAAGGATGTCGCCGCTGGTGGGCAGGATGCTGCCAGCCAGCAGGTCGAACATGGTCGTCTTGCCGGCGCCGTTGGGTCCGATCAGGCCAAGGATTTCGCCCGCTTTGACATGAAACGAGACATCGTTGACGGCGACAAGGCCGCCGAACCGCCTGACGACGTTGCTTGCCGTCAGAACCGGGACACGGGTCTCCTTCCCCTGCCTTTCCGCTGCCTCGCTCATCAAACCCTCTGGCCGAAGACGGTCCTTGCCGTCTTCTGATTATGATTTGTGATCACACTTGCTTTGATCACGCTATTCGGCTTTAATTTCATCCGCAAGCCGAAAACCCGCCGAGTACGGAATTCCATGCAAAAGGCTGCCATCGAAAAAAACAACGAGGCGATCGCGGCCCAGCTCGCGCCGGTGGGCCGCGAGACGGTGCAGGATCGAGTCTATTCCGAGCTGCGTCGGGCCTTGATAGGCGGCCTGTTCGAGCCAAGCCAGGTGCTGACCATCCGCGGTCTGGCCGATGCGCTGGTCACTTCGACCATGCCGGTGCGTGAGGCGCTTGGCCGGCTGATCACGGAAAAGGCGCTGGAGGCGCTGCCCAACCGTTCGGTGCGGGTGCCGCCAATCACGCTGGAGCGCCTCGACGATCTCTTGCGAGCCCGTATCCTGATCGAGGGCGAGGCGATCGCGCTGGCCGCCGTCCGCATGGGGCCGCGCCAGATCACCACCATCGAAACCATTCTCGGCGAATGGGACGAGATGCGGGCGCTGAAACACAAGAAGGATGTCGACCGCGAAGTGACGCTCAACCAGAGCTTTCACTTCGAGATCTATCGCTCCTGCGGCTCGGCCGTTTTGATCCCGATGATCGAGAGCCTGTGGCTGCAATCAGGTCCATGCATCCGCGTCGCCATCTACGCCTTCTCGGAAGCCGGCGAGGTCGACACCGCCCAGTATCACCGCCGCATTGTCGAGGCGCTGGCCAAGCAGGATGCTCGGGCGGCGCGCGAAGCGCTGGTCGCCGACATCAGCCGGCCCTTCACCTTCCTGCGCAGCAAGCTGCAATCCGCCGCCGCGAAAGGCCAGATATGACCTCCATCAGGATCAGCGAGCCGCGCTCCAAGCTTTCCGTCACTGCGCTGCTGCTGCCGGAAAGGGCGCCGGAGAACGCGGCCTTTCTCACAGCCTATGTCGCCACGCCACGTGTCGTCCCCGCCATTCACGCCATGTGGACGGGACCTGAGATCTCCTGTCCGGTTCCATCAGTCGATCTCGAGGGGCAGGCCTATGCCCGGCCGCTGCCGGCGGAGAACGCGACCCTGACGCCGCAGCCGGGCGACATCGTGTTGTCTTACGTGCCGCCGCGCATGTGGGGCGGCAATCCCAACGCGATCTTCGACATCGGCCTGTTCTACGGGCAGGGCGCGCGTCTGCTGTTCCCGATCGGCTGGCTGGCCGGCAGCGTCGTCGCGCAGGTGAAGCCCAAGGAGCGCGATCAATTCGCGGCTGCCTGCGGCATTATCCGCCGCAACGGCGCCTGCGACATCACCTTCAGCCTGGTGGAGGCCTGAAATGGCTGACGACAGTTTCGAACTCTTCGATCTCCGCGTCGAGGCGGTCATTCCGCAGGGCAAGCCGATCTATTGCGGCGCCAGGGCCGGCGACTATTTCGAACTCAAGGGCGAGATGCTGTCGATGCCGGCGGGGCAGGGCTTTTCGATCTATTCGATCTCGGCGGTGCTGCCGCTGCTGGCGGCGAAGCAGCGTCCGACCCACCCGAATGACTGGATGACCTCCGACGCCGAGATCGCCTGTCCCGATCCCAACTGCGCCAGTCGGCTAAGGATCGTCAGGCTGGCCAAGCGGCGGTTCAGCCATGCCGAAACCACGGCCGTGCCGCTGCCGAAGGGAATGACCTGACATGACCGCCAAGACATTCGAGCTCAGTCCGGGCTACGCGATTTCGCGCGTCATACGCGGTGGCTGGCAACTGGCCGGCGGCCATGGCGCTATCGATCGCAGCCAGGCCGTGAGCGACCTGATCGTCACTTTCGATGCCGGCATCTGGACTTATGACTGCGCCGACATCTACACCGGCGTCGAGGAATTGATCGGCGCCGCGCGCTTGCGGCTGGCCAATGAGCGCGGTCTCGCTGCAGCGGCCAAAATGAAGGTGCACACCAAGCTCGTGCCCGACCTTGAACGGCTCGCTACGATCAGCCGCGACTATATCAGGGGCATCGTCGACCAGTCGCTGCGCAGGCTTAAGACCGAGCGGCTCGACCTCGTGCAGTTTCACTGGTGGGATTATGCGCAGCCGCGCTATGTCGAGGCGATGGGTTGGCTCAACGAGCTTCGGCGCGAGGGCAAGCTGCGCAATCTCGGCACCACCAATTTCGATACGCCCCGGCTTGCCGAAATCCTGTCAGCTGGCATCCCACTGGTCAGCCAGCAGCTGCAATATTCGGTGCTCGACCAGCGTCCGGCGAACAGCCTCGCCGCGCTTGCGGAGGAAAACGGCGTCAGCTTCCTCTGCTACGGTTCTGTGGCCGGCGGCTTTCTCAGCGACAAATGGCTTGATGTCGCCGAACCCGGCACGCCGCTCGAAAACCGCTCGCTGGTCAAATATAAGCTGATCATCGACGATTTCGGCGGCTGGGACCTGTTCCAGCAACTGCTTCGCGCACTGAAGGCGGTGGGCGACCGCCACGCCGTCGACATCGCCACCATCGCCAGCGCCTGGGTGCTGGAGCAGCCGCGAGTCGCCGCGGTCATCGTCGGTGCCCGCAACCAGGCGCACGCGCTGGCCAACGCCAAAATCATGGATGTCGTACTCGACGCTGATGACCGTGCGCGGATTGCAGCCGTGATAGCCAGGAGCAACGGCCTTGAGGGAGACGTCTACACGCTGGAGCGCGACCGCCACGGCCGCCACGGCTCTATCATGCACTACAATCTCAACGCGGGCCGGATATGAAAACCATGGACGATAGGTTGTTTTCGCAGGCCAGCACCGAAGTCGTCGCCCTGCATCGCTTTTTCGTCGACTGGTTCGTCGCCTCGCGCGCCGACAAGGTGGATTTCGGCCGCTTCGAAGCCGTCATGGGCGAAGGCCTGACCATGATCGCACCAGGCGGCCAGATCCTCGACCGCGATGCCGTGATCGACCATGTGCGCTCCAGCCGCGCCACTTGCGACGACGGCTTTGCCATTTCGATCGAGGACATCAAGCCCGGCTGGCAGGATGGCGATACCATCGTCGTCCTCTATGTCGAGGCGCAGCTGCGCGCGGGCAAGCACAGCCGCCGCCGGTCGAGCGCGGTCTTCACCACCAGTTCATCGGCGCCCAACGGCGTCCAATGGCGGCATCTGCATGAAACCTGGCTGCAGGTGCCGGAACACTGAGACTTTCCAGACGTCAAATCAGTTCGTGTAACTCAAGGGGAACAACAATGAGAAAGACGATACTCCAGCTCACCACGGCACTTGCTCTCGTGACGATGGCGGGTGCCGCCCAGGCCGCCGACTGCAAGATCACCGTCGGTCTCGTCATGGAACTGACCGGTCCGGCCGGTGAATACGGGCAGGCCGGCGCCAAATCGGTCGAAATGGCCTTCCGCGACATCAACGAAGCCGGCGGCGTGCGCGGCTGCGATCTCGTCACCGATACTCGCGACAGCCAAAGCCAGGGCAACATCGCGGTCGATGCCGCCACCCAGCTGGTTCAGGTCAAGAAAGTGCCTGTGATCATCGGCGGCATCATTTCCTCGGTGTCGATCCCGATCCTGACCTCGGTTACCGCGCCGGCCAAGATCGTCCAGGTCTCGCCGGCGTCGTCCTCGCCGACGCTGACGACACTCGGCCGCGACGGCAAGACCAACGGCATCTTCTTCCGCACCATTACCTCGGACGCGCTGCAGGGCGTGGCCGCCGCCAAATATGCGGTCGACAAGGGTTTCAAGAAGCTGGCGATCATCCACGTCAACAACGACTTCGGCGTCAACATGGTGGCCGAATTCTCGCGTGCCTACAAAGCGCTCGGCGGCACCATCGTCTCCGACACGCCCTACAACGAGAAGCAGTCGAGCTACGCCTCGGAAGTCACCGCGGCGATGGGTGGCGAACCGGATGGACTTTACCTGGTCAGCACGCCCGTCGACGGCGCCACCATCGCCCGCACCTGGATCTCGCAGGGCGGCGTGCAGAAATTCCTGCTCAATGACGGCATGAACAGCCCTGATTTCATAGAGTCCGTCGGGGCCGATTATCTGAAGGACGCCTATGGCACGTCTTCAGGCACCAGCCCGACCGCCTCGACGGAGTATTTCACCAAGAACTACAAGGCGTTTTCCGGTATCGAACCGTCAAATCCCGCGGCAGACCGCTCCTATGATGCCGGAGCCATTGTCGGGCTCGCCATCGCGATTGCCGGCTCCGAGGACCCGGCCAAGATCAAGGACGCCATGTACAAGGCGGTCGATCCCGCCGGCACGCCGATTTATGCGGGCAAGGAAGAATTCGCCAAGGCGCTCGGCCTGATCAAGGACGGCAAGCCGATCCGCTATGAAGGTGTCATCGGTCCCGTCGCCTTCGACAAGTTTGGCGACATCACCGGCCCGTTCCGGCTGTGGAAGATCGCCGACGGCAAGGTGACGACCGATGGTGAAATGACCACCGACGACGTCAACGCGCTGCAGGCCAAGCTTCAGTAAGCCGGCGCTGTACTTCCGGCATCGATCTCGCCCATCGCGATCGATGCCGGCGTCACCTGAGGCGGGTCGATATCGCTTGCACGACAAGCGGGCGCGAATAGGATCGGCCGGCTGCAATTCAAGGGATGGCGAGCGTGCTGGACAAGGATACTCATCGGGCCATCCGGTTGTTGGACGCTGACGATGCGCCTTGTCACGCAGGCGGCTGATCCGGATGTCGCCTGAAACACAACGGCTGCTGTCCGCGCTTGGCAACAGGCTGGGCTCGGGCGGCATGCTCGCCGGCTCCGACGTGGACCAGCGCTACCGCGATGATCCCGACGGCAAGCTCGGCGCGCTTCCCGAAGCAGTGCTGCGCCCGCCCGATACCGAGGGTGTCGCGGCGGCACTCGCCATATGCAACGCTCTTGGCCAGCCGGTCGTCGTCCAGGGCGGTCGCACCGGGCTGGCCGGTGGCGCGCGCGTCCAGCCGGGCGAGATCGTGCTGTCGCTGGAGCGCATGACCGGCCTTGCCGCCCCGGACCGTCAAGCCGCCACCATCGTCGCCGAAGCTGGCGCGACGCTGCAATCGGTGCAGGAAGCGGCAGACGGCGCCGGGCTGATGTTCGGCGTCGATATCGGCGCGCGCGGCTCCGCCACGGTCGGCGGCAACATCGCCACCAATGCCGGCGGCATCCGCGTGCTGCGTTACGGCATGTACCGGGCACAGGTGCTGGGGCTGGAGGCGGTACTTGCCGATGGCACGGTGCTGACGTCGCTCAAAGGCCTGCCCAAGGACAATTCCGGCTACGACCTCGGCCAACTCTTCATAGGCGCGGAAGGGACGCTTGGCGTCGTCACCCGCGCCGCGCTCCGGCTGCATCACAAGCCCGCATCGGAGGTGAACGCCTTCTGCGCGCTGCCTTCGCTCGATGCCGCGATCGTCCTGCTCGGGCTGCTGCGGCAAAAGCTCGGCCCGCTTTTGTCCGCCTATGAGGTCAATATCGCGCCGCTCTATGACGTCATGGTCGCCAGCATGGCCATGCCGGCGCCGCTTCCGGCTGGCTCACCCGTCTACGTGCTGGCCGAAATCCAGGGCAGCGAGCCAGAACGCGACGGCGAGCGATTCGCCGAGGTCTTGATGCAGGCGGTCGAGGACGGCATCGTCGACGATGTTGTCGTCTCCCAATCGCCGCGCGAATTCCGCGCGCTGTGGGATGTGCGGGAGGACGCCAACCGCGTTCTGTTTTCGATGAAAGGCCTGATCGGCGTCGACATCAGCATCCCGTTGGCGCGAATGGGAGCGTTCCTGCAAGAAGCGGATGCCGCCATCCGCGCGGTCGATCCCGGAGCCGACATCTATGTCTTCGGCCATCTCGGCGACGGCAACCTGCACTATCAGGTGCTGACGGTGGATCCGGCGGCGGCCTACGGTATCATCTATCGCGGCGTGGCGGCGGCCGGAGGCGGCGTGTCGGCCGAGCACGGCATCGGCCTCGACAAGAAGCAGTGGCTGAATCTGGTGCGCAGCGACGCCGAGGTCGCCACGATGCGGCGGCTGAAAACGGCGCTCGATCCGAAGAACATCCTCAATCCCGGACGAGTCTTCGACCTTGACCCAACCGCCTGAAACTCAGCTACGTTCCGTCGCCATTTGCCTGGGAATGAGAAAACGGGCGGCGAGCACGCAGAGCAGGACGGTGAACATCAAGATCAGCGCCACCAGCGCGTTGATGTCGGGCGAGAAGCCAAGCCGCATCATCGCCCACAGCCTGACCGGCAGCGTGCTTTGCGTGCCGGTGACCAGGATGGTGATCATCGTCTCGTCGAACGACAGGGCGAAAGCCAGGATGGCGCCGCCGACCATGGCGCTCGACAGGTTCGGCAGTATGATGCGCCAGAAGGTCTGCCAGCCGCTGGCGCCGAGATCGTAGGAGGCTTCGACCAGCGTGCGGCTCATCGACTGCAGCCGCATCAGCACGGTGCGGTAGACGATCGCCAGCACGAACACGGTGTGGCCGATGACGACCGTCAGCAGCGAGCGTTCGAGGCCGATCTCGCGGAAGAAGATCAGCAGCGCCAGGCCGCTTATGATAGGCGGCATCAGGAATGGCAGGAAAATGATGAACTGCAGAACCGAACGTCCTGAGCGGCGGCTGTGATAGTAGAGCGCCAGCAGCGTCCCGCTGACCACCGACAGGATTACGGTACAGACGCCGACGATCAGCGTGGTGCGCAGCGCGGCCAGAATCTCATGGTTTCCAGCCAGCGCCACATAGGTCGAAAGGGTCGGCGACGACCAGTCGACATTGCCATGTGAAATGGTGAAGAACGACGACACGATCGGCACGAACAGTGGGCTGTAAAGCAGCACAGCGACCAGCGTCGTAATCGAGGCCAGGAAGATGGTGGAAGGCCGGGGCAGCGCGCTCATACCGACGTTCCCCGGCTGCGCCCGAACCGTTCGCCAATGAGAATGGCGGCGATCACCACGATCGCAAGCGCCACCGATAGCGCGGCGCCGAACGGCCAGTTATAGGCCGTGCCGAACTGGCTGTAGAGGATGCGGCCGAAGGTGAAGCCGCTGATCCCGCCGACCATCTGGGGCGTCAGGAAATCGCCGATCGCCAGTACGAAGACGAAGCTCGCCGCCGAGGCGACGCCGGGCAGGCTGAGCGGCAACGTGATGCGCAGGAATGTCTGCAGGCTGCTGGCGCCCAGGTCATCCGAGGCGCGCAGCAAGGTTTGCGGAATCCGCTCCAGCGACAGGAAGATCGGCAGGATGGCGAACGGGATCAAAAGCAGGCTCAGCGTCAAAAGGATGGCGTTCATGTTGAAGACGAAAAGCGTCGATGGCTGATCCAGGATGCCGAGCGCCACCAGCGCCTTGTTGAGGAAGCCGTTGAGTCCGAGGATGCTGCGGATCGCGTAGATCTTGATGACGTAGCTCATCAGCAGCGGCACCAGCAGCAACATCAGCAGGGCGTACCGCCACCGCCCCTTCAGCGTCGTCAGGAAATAGGCAGCTGGATAGGCGAGAAGGATACAGATGACGGCCACCGATACGCACAGCACGATGGTGTTCCAGAACACCGGCAGAAAGATCGGATCGGTGAAGAACCTGATATAGTTGCCGAGGGTCGGTGCATGGACGATCGTACCCTGGTCGACGCTGAAGAAACTGTAGACCAGGAAGATCGCCAGTGGCACGAGGACGAAGATAACCGGCAAGACGAATGCCAGCGCCGTGACAAGCTGCGACAAGCGCCGCTCCTCGGAAGATGTCGAGCCAGCCGCGCTCATGCCAGCACCAGATGGCCTTCATGCGGTGCAAAGCAAAGCGAGACCGTTTCGCCTGACTTGAGAGCACTGCCGTCGATCCGGCTCGGCATGCGCAGCCGCAGGCGCAGGCGCAGCGCGGCATTGTCCGCACCTGCCGTGATCGTGGCGACGGTCGATGAACCGGCAAAGGCCAGATCGGCGATGGTGCCGGAAAAGCGGTTGCCGCCGTCCTTGGTGTCCGCGAGATGCAAGGCTTCGGGGCGGAACGCCGCGAAAGCCTCGGCGCCATCCGGCGCGATCTTCAGATGCGGCTGGTCGCTGATCGAGCAGACCAGCCGTCCGAGTGCCGTCTCGATCGGTCGTTGCTCGCCTTGCACCGGACCGAGTTTTCCAGCCACCAGATTGTTCTCGCCGAAGAAGCGCGCCACGAATTCGCAATTCGGCTTGTAGTAGAGCTCATGCGGCGTGCCGAGCTGGCGGATATGTCCGGCCTGCATGACGCAGATCCTGTCGGCCATGCCGATCGCTTCTTCCTGGTCGTGGGTGACGAACAGGAAGGTGGTCTTGATTTCGCGCTGGATGGATTTTAGGAACTCCTGCATCTGCCGGCGCAATTCGAGATCGAGTGCCGCCAGGGGCTCGTCGAGCAAGATCAGGCGCGGCTGGCAGATCAGCGCCCGAGCGAGCGCGACACGCTGGCGCTGGCCGCCGGAAAGCTGTGCCGGAAAGCGCTCGGCGAAACGTCCGAGCTGGACCAGATCGAGGGCTTGCGCCACGCGGCTGGCGATCTCCTTGCGCTTGATATGGCGCACCGAGAGCCCATAGCCGACATTGCCGGAGACGGTCATATGCGGGAACAGCGCATAATCCTGGAACACAGTGTTGAACGGCCGCTTGTTGATCGGCATGCGGCTGATGTCCTGGCCGTCGAGCCGGATCTCGCCTGACGTCAGTGGCTCAAGCCCGCCGATCAGGCGCAGGACCGTGGTCTTGCCCGAGCCTGATGGCCCAAGAACGGTCAGGAACTCACCGTCCCGGATCGACAGGTCGATGTCGTGCAGCACGGGAACCGTGCCGTAGGATTTCGAGACGGACCGCAGCGTCAAGAGGTCGGTGTTCTGGCTCATGGGGTATTCTCGCATACGGTTCGGCGGTCCGGAACGTCCGGACCGCCGGGTCCTTCGAAGTCAGGCGTGGAAAGGATCAGGGCGTCGCCTTGACCTCGTTCCACAAGTCCGAACGCTTGAGCGGATCCTCGACATTGTTGAGCCAGACCAGCTTGTCGTTGCCGCCGGCGCTGCTCGACTGGACCACCGTGTTGCCGAATCCGGTGCGCTCGGAAAGCGCGCCGCTGACCTTCTTCGTCAGCATGAAGTCGATCCACTTCTCGGCCGCGGCATTGTCGCGGACGCCCTTGGAAATGACCCAGTTGTCGAGCCAGGCAAGCGCGCCTTCGCTCGGATTGACGTAGGCGACATGGGCGCCGATCTTCTGCAGTGCCTTGACCTGCTGCTGGCCATAATTGGCCCAGATCAGCGCAACGTCATTGTTCTGGTAGATCTGCTGCGCCTCGTCGGCGGTGGTGTAGAAGCTCAGCACATTGCGCTTGAGCTCGACCAGCTTGGCCTTGACCGCCGCCATTTGTTTTTCGTCGAGGTTGAACGGATCCTTGTAGCCGAGCGTCAGCGCGGTGAACGAGAAATTGTGCTCGCCATTGTCGTAGGCGAGGATCTTGCCCTTGTAAGCCGGATCCCACAGGACGGACATCGAGGTCGGCGCCGGCTTGACCTTGTCGGTGTCGTAGATCAGCCCGATGGAATCGAAGCAGAACGGAATACCGTAGACCTTGCCGTCCTTGGTGTCGCCGCTGACCTGAGACAGATTACGGAAGCGCGGCAGCACGTCCTTCTGGTTCGGCAGCTTGGTGATGTCGATCGGCGACACCAGATCGGCCTTGATGTAGCGCTGCAACTGGGCGGTATTGACCGCGAAGACGTCGAAGTCCTGCCCTTCGCTGCCCTTGATCTTGGCCCAGATTTCGTCATCGCTGCCGATGAAGACTACATCGACACCGATGCCGGTGGCGGCGGTGAAGTCCTTCACCCAATCCGGGTCGGCATAACCGTCCCAGGCCAGCACGCGAAGGTTCGCGGCCAGCGCCGCCGACGTCATCAGGCCGATGCCGAGCCCGATGGTCGCTAGTCTCAGAAACGCTTTCTTCAGTCCCATTTTTAATCTCCCATTGTCATTCTGGTGGACCGTAATTTCCGGGGCTATCGCCGTCACAGCTGGGTGACGGCAACCAGTCCCTCGTCCGGCACCGACACCATCCGGTTGCGCAGCGGCTTGCCGAATGTCTGTGCCTGGATTTCATACTCGTCCCCGGAAGCCGTCTTGACGCCGGAGGCGTAGCTCATCACCGCCGCTCCGAAGAAATAGGCGTGCAGGTCGCCCGCCCTGCGGTGCATCGGGTAGCGGAAATGGAAGTGTTCGAGATTGGCGATCGAGTGCGACATGTGCGCTTCGCCCGACAGGAATTCCTGTTCCCAGATAACAGTGCCGTCGCGCAGTATGCGGGAATGGCCGCGCACTTCTTCGGGCAGGTCTCCGATCAAAAGCTCCGGTCCGATCGAGCAGGAGCGGAGTTTCGAGTGGGCGAGATAGAGGTAGTTCTCGGCCTCCGTCACATGGTCGGAATATTCGTTGCCCAACGCATAGCCGATGCGATAGGGGCGGCCATCCGGCCCATTGAGGTAAAGGCCGACGATCTCGGCCTCTTCCGCGCCGGCTTTCGCGAATGCAGGCATCGGCAGATCGGCGCCAGGCGGCACGACACAGGTGCCGACGCCCTTGAAGAACCATTCTGGTTGAATGCCGATCTTGCCGGCACCGGGCTTGCCGCCTTCCAGGCCCATGCGGAAGATCTTCAGCGAATCCGACTCCTCGGCGTCCTCGCCATGGGTCAGCACATGCATCTTGTCGCGCGCGGCGGCACTTCCGGTGTGAGTGAGGCCGGTGCCGGTGACCAGGAACCGCGCCGGTTCCGGATGGTCGACGGGAGCGAGCACGCGGCCATCGCGCAGCAGTTCGCCATAGTCGATCGTGGCCGCGCCCGTCCGCTTCTCGACCAGCGCCGCGATCGACGCACCCTGCGCGATCGCCGCTTCGGCGAGCTCCAGCACGGTGCTTGTCTTGTCGAGTGGATGCAGGCGATCGCCGTCATCGGAAACGAGGCCGACCCGCCTGCCGCCGTCGATCGTTATGTACTGAACAAGACGCATGAAATACCCTTCTTCCCTAGAGGCCGTACGGGGTCACACCCAGCCGGCGTCAACGATGAACTGCTGGCTCGTGCACATCAGGCTGTCGTCGGCGGCGAGGAACAGCGCCATGCGCGCAATGTCGGATGGCTGCAGCCGGTCGGGCAGGCACTGCCGCTCCGTGATCTGGCGTTCGCCAGCGGGGTTCAGCCACAGCCGCATCTGGCGCTCGGTCATCACCCAGCCCGGCACCATGCAGTTGACGCGGATGCGCTCGGGGCCGAGTTCGCGGGCCAGCGCCCGCGTCATGCCATACACCGCCGCCTTTGCGGTCACATAGGCAGGGCAGTCGGGATCGCCGACCATCCAGGTGATGGAGCCGAAATTGATGATCGAGCCACCGCCATGCGCACTCATCTGTGGACGCACCGCCTGGGCGGCGAAGAACTGGTGGCGCAGATTGACCGCCATGCGGTCGTCCCAATAGGCCACCGTGACGTCCGTGGTCTGGTGGCGGTCGTCATTGCCGGCATTGTTGCACAGCGCCTGGATCGGGCCGTTGTGCCGCATCGCCTCGACGGTCGCCGTCTGCAACTGCTCTACATTGCGCAGGTCGCAGGGAATGAACAGCGGCGCGGCACGCCCTTCGGCCGCGATCGCATCGACCAGGCGCCGTGAAGGCTCCTCGGCCAGATCGACGAAGGCGACGCGGCTGCCTTGCGCGCAGAAATGGCGCACCAGGCTTTCGCCGATGCCGCTGCCGCCACCGGTTATGAACACGCTGCGGCCCTTGAGGCTGGGGTAGGTCGCGTAGCTGCCGATCTGATCAGTCATCGCGCGCCTCTCTAGTGGGAATGCCGGGGTATGCCGGCATCGCGCCGGCCGACGAGAAAGTCGAAGTCGCAGCCCTTGTCGGCCTGCAGCACGCGCTCGACATAGAGGCTCTGGTAGCCACCCTGCGGCGGCTCCGGCGGCTTCCAGTCACGGCGGCGGATCGCCAGCTCTTCATCCGAAACCAAAAGCTCGAGACGGCGGCCGGCGACGTCGAGCTCGATGAGATCGCCGTCGCGCACCAGGGCCAGCACACCACCGGCCGCGGCCTCCGGCGCAACATGCAGCACCACCGTGCCGTAGGCGGTACCGCTCATGCGCGCGTCCGAAATGCGCACCATGTCGGAGACGCCTTCTCTGAGCAGCTTGGCCGGCAGCGGCATGTTGCCGACCTCTGCCATCCCGGGATAACCGCGCGGTCCGCAATTCTTCAGCACCATCACCGAGGAGGCGTCGATATCCAGCTCCGGATCGTCGATGCGGGCATGGTAATGCTCGATGTTCTCGAAGACGACGGCCTTGCCACGATGCTGCATCAGTTCGGGCGTTGCCGCGGACGGCTTGATGACCGCGCCGTTGGGAGCCAGGTTGCCACGCAGGATCGAGATGCCGCCCTCCTTGGTCAGCGGCTCGCGCAGCGGCCGAATGACCTCACGGTTGTAGTTGGGCGCGCCGTCGATCAGTTCACCGATGGTCTTGGCGCTGACGGTCATGGCGTCGCGATGAAGAAGCCCCGCTTCATCAAGCGCCGCCATGACCGCAGCTAGCCCCCCGGCATAGTAGAAATCTTCCATCAGGAACCGACCCGACGGCATCAGGTCGACAATGGTTGGCACGCCGCGGCCAAGGCGGTCCCAGTCATCGAGGCCGAGATCGACACCGACCCGGTTGGCGATGGCGATCAGATGCAGCACCGCGTTGGTCGAGCCGCCGATCGCGCCATTGACGCGAATGGCATTCTCGAAGGCTTGCCTGGTAAGGATCCTTGCAATCGTCACGTCGCGGTGGACAAGATCGACGATCTGCCGTCCGGCCAACTGGGCAAGCACGCCTCGGCGCGAATCCACCGCCGGGATCGCGGCGTTGTCCGGCATGCCGATGCCGAGCGCTTCCACCATGCTGGCCATGGTCGAGGCGGTGCCCATCGTCATGCAGCTGCCGGCCGACCGGCTCTGGCCCTGTTCGGCGGCGAGGAAGTCGGCGACCAGCATGCGGCCAGCCTTGACCTCCTCGGCGAATTTCCAGACATGCGTGCCCGAGCCGATATCCTGTCCGCGGAACTTGCCGTTCAGCATCGGTCCACCGGAGACGGCGATGGTTGGCAGGTTGCACGAGGCAGCCCCCATCAAGAGCGCCGGCGTGGTCTTGTCGCAGCCAACAAGCAGGATGACGCCGTCGATCGGATTGCCGCGGATGGATTCCTCGACATCCATGCTGGCCAGGTTGCGAAACAGCATGGCGGTGGGGCGCATGTTGCTCTCGCCCAGCGACATGACAGGGAATTCCAGCGGCAGGCCGCCAGCCTCGTAGACGCCGCGCTTGACGTGATCGGCCAGCGCCCGCAGATGCGCATTGCACGGCGTCAGTTCCGACCAGGTGTTGCAGATGCCGATCACCGGCCGGCCGTCGAAAGCGTCGGCGGGAATGCCCTGGTTTTTCATCCAGCTGCGGTGCATGAAGGCGTTCTTGCCTTCACCGCCGAACCAGGCTTCGGACCGCAATTTGCGTTTGGTCTCGGTCACGATTGCAGGCCCCGCTCGTTGCGGCGTTTGTTGCGGTTCTCGACGCTGCGGCGCACGTCATCCTCGGCATTGTCGATGAGCACCAGCAATGCCTTTTGCGCGCCGGCGGCGTCGCCGGCGGCGATCTTCTCGGCGACTTCCCGGTGCAGCGGCAAGGAATGGCGCTGCCCTTCCGGATTGTCGTTGGAGAGGCGAAAGCTCATTACCAACGCGGTCTCGACCAGTGCGGCCAGCGAGCCGATCAGCTCGTTGCCGGTCATGCGCAATATGGTCTGGTGGAACACCAGATCGGGCTTGGCGAAGCGGTCGCCGTCGTCGCTCAGTGCTTCCATTTCGGCCAGCGCTGCGTGGATCTCGGCGATCTGCGCCGGCGTCGCGCGCTGCGCGGCAAGGGCCGCCGCCATCGGCTCGATGGCGCGGCGCAGTTCAAACAGCGCCCGCACATCCTCGGCACTGACCCCGCCGGCATAGCGCCAGGACAGGACGTCGGGGTCGAGGAAATTCCAGTCGGCGCGAGGACGCACCCGCGTGCCGGTCTTCGGCCGCGATTCGACCAGCCCCTTGCCCGCCAGCACCTTGATCGCCTCGCGCAGCACTGTGCGGCTGACCCCCAGCATCTCGCTGGAATCGTCGGCATTGGGCAGCGCCTCGCCGGGCTGGAAGTCGCCCTGCACGATGCGCAGCCCGATCTGCTCGACGACGGTGGCGTGCAGCGCGGTGGAACCGCTGGAAACCGCGACCGCGACCCGTGACGTGCGGACCGTGATGAACGATTTTCTATTCTTCATACTATTCATATGATATGTCTTATAACCGTGGCGATTGGAGTCAAGGGATTGGGGAGTGCCGATGACAGATAATTCCTTTGTGGCCGTCGCTCCGCACACGGAACTGGTCTCGATCAGTGATGGCATCGCGACCGTTGAAGTTGCTTCCGCCGCTGGTGGAGCGCTGGCTTCGTATCGATGGTGGCGGGATGGTTCCGCCGTGGATTGGCTGCGTCCGGCCGAGCCAACGGCCATCGGTCGCCGCGATCCCGGCGCCATGGCCTGCTTTCCGCTCGTGCCCTATTCCAACCGCATAAGGAATGGCCGCTTCGATTTCGCGGGACGCCCCATTCAATTGCCGACGGCCTCGGACGATCCACACCATGAGCACGGCCATGGCTGGCGTCACCCATGGACGGTCGTGAGCCATGAAGCGAGCATGATCGTCCTGCGCTATCGCCACGCCGCCGATTCCTGGCCGTGGAGCTATGAGGCAGAGCAAGCGATCTCCCTGGCCGACGGCAGGCTTTGCTTGACCATTGCCGTGCGCAACCTGTCGGACGCACCGATGCCGGTTGGCCTCGGTTTCCATCCTTATTTCCCGTCGACACAGTGGACGCATGTCCAGGCAGGGGTATCAGGCATGTGGGAAAACGATGCGGAGGTGCTGCCCATCCGCCATGTCCCGCCGCCCGTGGGGGCCCATCCATCCATCGGCTTTGACGTATCGGAAGTGGACTTCGATACGGTCTTCACCGGATGGACGCGCCGCGCCCGGA
Organism: Mesorhizobium sp. LNHC209A00; assembly: GCF_000502915.1. Classification (NCBI taxonomy): domain Bacteria; kingdom Pseudomonadati; phylum Pseudomonadota; class Alphaproteobacteria; order Hyphomicrobiales; family Phyllobacteriaceae; genus Mesorhizobium; species Mesorhizobium sp. LNHC209A00. Next base: position 292,158 of record NZ_AYWT01000004.1, on the reverse strand, counting down.
TTACGTGGCCCGAACACGGACGGCAGCTGGACATCGAGGCCGAGGCGCCGATGGACTTCCTCGTCCTCTACACGCCGCCGGGCGAACCGTTCTTTTGCGCCGAGCCGGTCAGCAACATCACCGATGCTTTCAACCGGATGGGCGACAAGGAGATCGACACCGGCTGCATTGTGCTGGCCCCTGGCCAGAAACAATCCGCCAGCGTCCGCTTCATACCGTCGCTGGCTGTTTGATCTTCCGCGAGCGAGGCCTCAATCGTCACCCAGCGCAAATCGGTGCATTCGGCGATCGGGCCTTGCCGCCGAAGCGACCATAGCCGGAGCCCTTGACGCCGCCGCTGACGCGCAGCGCGGTCTGGAGTTGCGCCGTACCAACGGGCGCCCTGCTCCTGGTGCCGCAGCCATGACGGGGATCAGCCGGTAGCGCTGGCATAGATGTCGAGAACGTCCGTCACGCCTGCGATGAGGAGTTCCCTGGCCTTTGGCGTGACGGATCCGCTCGCCACCGCGCTATCGAGGCGGCCGAGATACTGGCTGATCAGGGGTGAGGGGATGTCACGCTCGCCCAGCGCCTGCATCAGCGCGTTCACGGCCTGCCGCGCCGCCGACGCGGGCCAGTAATAGCGGATGCGGTCGCTGTAGGAAAAATGCCGCTCGATCCGCTGCTCGGCCTCGGCGCCGTGATAGTAACTCTTCCAATTGCCGGGCGCCGCCAGCATGACGCGCTCCATGGCCGCCGGCAGACTTTCCCTCGATGGGTCGGGAACCAGAATGTCGGCGATGTGGCCCAAGCCGTAGAGGGCTTCGCGCAGCGCGAAGGTCAGCCATGGCCCGACCTTGAGTATGGCAAAACCGTCGTCGACCAGTGCGCTCAACGCCGCAGTGGGCTGGTAGTCGGTCGAGTGGGCCTCGAAGACGAATTGCGGCAGGTCTCGCAGCGTGCCAGCAAGCGCCCGGGCGCGTTCCGGCCGGTAGGCGATGACCTCGGCATTGCCGAATTCGACGCCCGGCTGCACGACGACGCCGATCGCCCGCGAGAAAGCTTGGTCGAGGCGGCGCCGGCTGAAGGCATCGCGGTGGATGCGAACCGTCTCACCCGCGGCCTCCGGTGTCGTCACCGCCAGATGGTCCATCGCCTCCTGTGCGCCGCCCGGCACCGGCACTTCCGTGCCGATGACATAGACAGGCCTGGTGCCGCCTGTTCGTTCAACCGCGGCCTCCGCCACCTCGGCCAGTTCGGCGGCGCGCGCGGCGATGGTGGCGTCGGGCGGTGCCGCACCTTCGCCGGCGCAGCCCATGCTGGCGTCCAGGTGGATCTTGGTGAAGCCGGCCTCGGCATAGGCATCCACCATGCGTGCGGCCTTTTCCATCGCCTCCGGCGCCGGCAGGTGCTTCCAAGGATTGGGGCCCAGATGGTCGCCGCCGAGCACCAGCCTGTCCAGGGGAAAGCCGGCCTTGCCGGCGATCGTCTCGACGAAGCGGCGGAACTCGCCCGGTGTCATGCCGGTATAGCCGCCCTCGTGGTTGACCTGGTTGCAGGTGGCCTCGATCAGCACGTCGGCGCCGCGCGCCTTGCCGTGGCGCAGCGCCGCTTCGACGACCAGCGGATGGGCCGAGCAGATCGAGGCGATGCCACAGCGTTCGCCGGCCGCACGGCGCGTGGCGATGCTAGCCAGTCGACCGGTCGCCTGGCTCATGCCGGTGCTCCGGTCCGGGCGGTCTCGATGAACGCCTCGACGGTGGCGAGCGAGGCGATGCCTTCCATTGGTCCCTTCTTCGTCACCGCCAGCGCGCCGCAGCCATTGGCTATTCGCAGCGCCTTCTCCGGTGCCTCTCCACGCAGCCAGAAGGAGACGAAGGCTGCGGCAAAGCAGTCTCCGGCGCCGGTCGGATCGATTTCCTCGACGACGAAGCCGGGTAAAGCCGTGCGCCCCGACTGGTCGTAGTGAACGGCGCCCTGCGCGCCCTTCTTGACGACGATAGTGGAGATGCCGCGGTCCAGCATTTCGCGTACCGCGCTTTCCTCGTCGGTTGCCTCGGCGAAGGTGAAGAGTTCCGCCCCGCTCGGCAGGAACACGTCGGTCTTTGACAACACGAAGTGCAAGGCGTCGCGCATGCCCGGTAGATCGAGCATCTCCTTGCGGATGTTGGGGTCGAAAGAGACGGTGCCGCCGCGCGTTTTGACGGCTTCGATGCCGTTGCGGGCAATTTCGATCACCTCGGGCGAGAACAGCGATGTACCCATGACGTGAAAATGGTCGGCGCCGGCCAGCAGCTCGCGCGCCTCCGCGCCCATCTCGATCAGGCCGGCGGCACTCTGCTTGATGTTGTAGACGAAGTGTCGGCTGCCATCGCTCTCATAGGTGACGAAGGCGGTTCCGGTCGCGGAGCCCTGATGGACGGTGATGGCCGAGATGTCGGCGCCGTCGGCACGCAGGCGCTCGATGTTCAGATGGCCGAAATCGTCGTCGCCCACTGCCGCGATCAGCCCCGCCGGCTGGCCGAGCCGCGCCGCCTGATCGATGAAGATGGCGGGAGCGCCTGACGGAAACGGGCCGACCAGCGGGCCGGGAGCGCGAAAACTCTGGCCGATCCGCTCGGCCATGATCTCGACCAGGATCTCGCCGGCACAAACCAGTTTCTTCATGTCCTCACCATCTGCCGGACGGACGGCCTCCCCTTTGGCCAGAACTTTCTTTGCCCGTGCATGTTCAAAACCTAAATTGTCGTTTTCGGAGCGTCAATAAATAATTTGACGTGCGCAATGCTTCTGCGTTGTACTGGAAACATGGAAATTTGACTGAATAAGATCGCTCAAGCAATGCTGCCTCACCGCGACGATCGCAAGACTGATTCTGGCCAGAGCGTTAAGGCTGGCATCGAGGATAAGGGGGCCTGAAACATAGATGGCGGAAAAGACCCACCGGACGATGGATGATTTCGCCAGGGCGTCCGGCGTTTCGCGACCGACCCTGTCGAAGTATTTCGACGATCCGGCCAGCGTGAAGCCGGCGACACGGGCGCGCATCGAGGCGGCGCTTAGTTCGTCCGACTATCAGCCGAATGTTTTTGCCCGGAACCTCAACCGCAAGCGCACCCGTAATGTCGGCATCGTCGTACCGGCGATCACCGATCCCTTCTACGCCGAGATGGTCAGCCGCATCGAACGGCGCTGTCGCGACGAAGGGTTTTGGCCGATCGTCATCTCCTCGCACGGTTCGCCGAAGCTGGAGGCGGAATCGGTCAGGACGCTGATGTCGCTGAAAGTAGCCGGCGCCATCGTCGCGCCCTTGGGCTTAGTCTCCGAACCCGGCGTCTTCGAGCGAATGAGCGAGGACATCCCGATCGTCTATTTCGACACCTATATCGAAGGCGACACACCATTCGTCGGCAATGACAACCACCAGAGCACCTCGACCATCGTCGATTATCTCTGCCGGTCCGGCGAACCGCCTGTCTATGTCGACATCCCGCACGTCAACCACAATTCGGGCGAACGCCTGCAGAGCTATATCGACACGATGCAGGCCGCGGGCCTGGAGCCCACCGTTCTCAAGGCGGCGGGCGACTATAGCTGGGACTTCGAGCGCATCGGCCACGAATGGATGGACAGGACGCTCGAGAAAGGCGGTCTGCCGGCCCGCACGCTGCTCTGCGCCAATGACCGTCTCGCCTTCGGTGTGATGGCGGCCGCCTTTTCGCGCGGGCTGAAGATCGGCCGCCGTGCCGATTGCGATTTTCGGGTCGCCGCCCACGACGATCATCCGCTGAGCCGCTACACCTGTCCCGCGCTGACCACCATGGCACAGGACTTCGCCGCCATGGCCGGCCGCAGCGTCGAGATCCTGCTGGCGTTGCTGGACGAGGCCGATCCACCCGGCCATGATCTGGCGCGCAACGTCAAGCTTGGCGCGACCCTTGTGATGCGTCAGTCGGCCTGAGTGATCGGCTCCGGCGTCTGCAGGCGGAGCCAGGCCGCCGCCTCGCTTGCCGTTTGCCGCGCGGCCAGGATGTGGCGGCCCATCGAGACGAAGCCGTGGATCTGACCCGGCCAGTGTCGCAACACCAGCGGCACTCCGTCGGCGCGCAGGCGCTCGGCATAGGCCGTGCCTTCGTCGGCAAGGATGTCGTGGCCGGCGATCACGACGAAGGCCGGCGGTGCACCGGCGAGGCTGGAGGCCAGCAGCGGCGATACGCGCCAGTCCGCGATATCCTCGGGCGTTCGCACATAATGATCGCGGAACCAGGCCATGGTGGCGGCGGTGAGTCCGAAGCCGTTGCCGAAACGCCGGTAGCTGTCCGCCGTCTGGCGGGCATCGGTGTTGGGATAGATCAGGATCTGGGCGGCGAGCGGCGGCGCCAGCCTGTCGCGGGCAAGCAATGCCAGCACGGCGGCAACGTTGCCGCCGGCACTGTCGCCGGCGACGGCAATGCGGGTCGGGTCGATTCCGAGTCCTCCAGCAGCCATGAAGCGCAGCGCTGCGGCGCAATCCTCTAGCCCGGCGGGAAACTTGTGCTCCGGCGCCAGCCTGTAGTCGGGGCAGATGACGACGGCGTTGCCGAGATTGGCCAGCCAGCGGCAGATCTCGTCATGCGAGGAGAGATTGCCGATCACCCAGCCGCCACCGTGGAGATAGAGCACCGCGCGCGCCCCGGTCCGCGGCGTGCCGATACCGCGATGGATGCGGATCGTCACCGGGCCGTTCGGCCCGTCGATCTGCCGCTGCTCGGTTGCCGCGACTGGCTCGTGCTCGCCCTGCAGCGTCGGGAACGAAGCGTTGTACGTGGCCCGCGCCGCCGCGACACTGCCGTTCTCGAAGGGCTCGCCGCCGGCGGCACGGCCGATTTCCAGGGCACGCAGCGCATCTGGGTCGAGCGTCATCGTTATCTCCGTCAAAGCAATTCAAGGAAAAGTGTGCAGCGGTTTTCCGTCCGGAATTGCGTGAAAACATGGAACGCTTAGGCGAGCAAGCCGCGCGCTTCGTCTTCGCCGAGCAGGGCCGGCTGGAGGACGTCACCTGTTATGGCGACCGAACTTTTCGTCTCGCCCGAATGCAGGATCGCTTCCATGATCTCCAGCACATGCAGCGCCAGATTGCCGGAAGCGCGGGGCGTCGCGCCTGTCTGTAGCGAACGCACCAGGTCGGCGACGCCGAGCATGCGGTAGTTGGCGCGGTCGGGCGCCGCGTAAGGCCAGTTGCGGGCGCCGTAGAGTTCGCCTTCGCTGGCGAAATCCTTCCAGTCGGCGCCGCGTTCCGACAGCGACACCGTGCCGCCGAACGTATCCGGGTCGGGCAACCGCAGCGAGCCTTCCGTGCCGTGCAGTTCGATCGGATGGTTGGAATGCCTGAAGACATCCCATGACGCGCCGAAAGTGACGGTCGCGCCGGAACGGAATTCGAGCAGCGACAGCACATTGGTCGGCGTGCCGACCTTGAATGTGGTGTTCTTGAACGGCCCTTCGGCCGATATCAGCCGTTCCTCCTGGCCCCTCGTCGCCATCGCCATGACGCGCGCGACCGGGCCGAGCAGGTTGACCAGCATCGTCAGATAGTAGGGACCCATGTCGAACACCGGGCCGCCGCCCGGCTGGTAGTAGAATTGCGGATTGGGATGCCAGTGTTCCATGCCGCGCCCCATCATGAAGGCGGTGCCGGTGACAGGGCTGCCGATGGCGCCCTCATCCATCAGGCGGCGCGCTTTGCGGCCCGCTGCGCCAAGGAAAGTGTCCGGAGCCGAGCCGAGCAGCAGGCCGCGTTTGGCCGCCTCCGCCACCAGACGGCGGCCATCGCTGGCCGAGGTTGCGAGCGGTTTTTCAGTGAAGACATGCTTTCCCGCCGAAAGGGCGGAGAATGAAATGTCGAAATGCGCCGCCGGAATGGTCAGGTTGAGGACGAGGTCGATCTGGGGATCGGCCAGCAGCGCATCGACGCCAAGGGGCCGGATTCCGTATTCCTTGGCCCGCAGCGCCGCCATCTCGGCTGAAACATCGGCGCAGGCGCGCAATTCGATGCCGCCGAAAAGCGCGGCATTGCGCAGGTAGGTCATCGAGATGTTGCCGCATCCGATGACACCGATGCCCAGTTTGGCTTCTGATTTTGCCTGCATTTTCCGTCTTACCTCCCAATGCGATCATCTGCCTGATCTCTCGCGACGGTGCCGGATCGCGCTCGAAATGGCTATACAACATTTTAAACATTGACGCGCGTAAAGTTTTTATGGAACATGCGTAAATGCTGCCGGGGCATCGGGAGGCTGCTGGCCTTGGGAGGAGAAAATGACGGACATGAAAAACGGCCGATCGCGGGCGCCAAAGCCGGTGGGTCATCCGCGAGTCGGATATTTCGAGGGCGCCCAGCTACCGCGACGGGTTCAGGCATAGATCACCGTGGCCCCGATCCTATCAAGCTCGCTGCGTATTGTACCGGGCAGGCCATCGTCGGTGATCACCACATCGATGCCCGATAGCGAAAAGGCCTTGGAGGTCCCGCTGACGCCAAATTTGCTCGAATCCGCCAGGAGGACGACGCGCCGGGCCATGCGCACCAGGATTCGCTTCGTTCGCGCCATGTCTTCGTTCACGTCGACCACATCCAGTGACGAGTCGATCGCGTGCGCTCCGACAAAGACCTGATGCGCTACCAAGCCGCCGAGAGCCGTGTCGGCATCGGTAATCAGCGTGCTCACCGTGTCTGGATAGACCCGGCCACCGATCATGTGAACGTCGAGCCCAGGCCGATGCATCAGATGCTGAACGATATTCATCGCCGTGGCCGCGACCACGACGTTGTTGAGCGGCGGTAACTGCATGGCAACCTGCATCAATGTCGAGCCGCCGTCGAAGATGACCGACTGGTTGTCCTCGAACAGCTCTACCGCTGCCCGGGCGATGCGTTTCTTCGCATCGAGGTTGGTTTGCATCCGGCGGGCGAACGCGGCCGTGGTCGAATCCGTGGTCCGGGTCACCGCCCCTCCACGGGTCTTGGTCAGCAGTCCCTTGCGGTCCAGTATCTCGAGGTCGGAGCGCACCGTGACTTCCGACACGCCAAAATCGTCTGACAGGTCCTTGATGCGAACCTGTCCGCTGCGTTGCACCTCACTCAGGATCGATTGGCGTCTCTGCTCTGACAACATTGCCTTGTCCTTGCCTCCATCTGCCAAGCAACCGCCCTGGCCTCGGCTCACTCTACCGAAAATACGCGAATTCGAAAGATTTCGAAAGATTGCATTTATTCTTTCTTTCGAAAACACTGGGTCCAGCATTTGGAAATCAATCGACTGGAGAATTTTGCACTCATGAGCCTCGGAACCCAGGTGCGCCTTGCGCGCCTCTTCTCGCATCCATCGGGCAATCTTTTCGGCGGCGCGGTCGACCACTTTGTCGGCTATGGCGACGTGCGCAAAGGAGGTCTTGCCGATCTGCCGGGCGCCCTCGCTCGCGTCATGGTGGGCAAACCCGACTATGTCAGCATCCAGCCTGGCACAGCGCGCCATCTATGGCCGCAATACGCGGGCAAGGCCTGCCTGGTGATCCAGGCCGGCTGCTTCACCCCGGACGATCGCATCAGTGAGCTGATCGCAACGCCCGAGGATGCCGTGCGCGCCGGCGCCGATGCCTTGGCCGTGGCCATTCCGGTACGCGGCGCGACCGAGGGCAAATACATACGCTGGCTGACCGATTCGGTGAATGCAGCGGCCCGCTACGGCATGCCGGTAGTCGCGCATATCTACCCTCGCGATTTCACCGACGGGGCAAAAATCGTCTTCACCCCCGACGAGATCGCCTATGCGGCGCGCATCGGCTACGAGTCCGGCGTCGACGTGATCAAGATCGGTTACACGGGCGATTTCGAATCGTTCCGAGAGACCGTTCGGACCTGCCCGGTGCCGGTTGTGATCGCGGGTGGCCCGAAGACAGATACGCTGCTCGGCGCCCTCCAGCAGACGGCGGACGCCATCCGTGCCGGTGCGCGCGGTGCCGTGGTGGGCCGCAATCTCTGGGGGCATGGCGATCCGGAGAAGGCAGCGATTGCCTTTCGGGGCGTCATCCATGACGGCCTTTCGGCGCAAGACGCCCTGGCAAGGGCGGGTGCCTGAACGATGCCCGCCGTCCCTTCAATCCTCGGCTTCGGAGCTATTGCGATCGACGACATCGTCTATGTCGATCAGCCGTTGTCGGCGGGCAAGGGGAAGGTTCTGCACAGCGCCCGGGCTTTCGGCGGAAATGTCGCGACGGCCCTTGCCGCCGTCGCGCGGCTCGGCGGCACCGCCGGGTTCGTCGGATGGCTGGGCAGTGCCGCGGACGATGCCGTGCTGTGTGATCTCGTAGCGAGCGGCGTTGAAACTGCATTCGCGCCGCGCCACCCGCACGCCCGCCCGGTGCGCTCGCGGATCACCGTCGGCTCGGATGGCGAGCGGTTCATCGCCTATGACGACGAAGCGATGCTGGGCACCGCTCCGGACTTTCCGGACGAGGTCCTCAGCAGCGCGACAGTCCTGATCATCGATAGTTACGCGATCCGGTCGCTGGATGTCGTGGCACGGGCTCGCGATCTCGGCCTTGCGATCCTCGGTGATATCGAATGGAGCGCCGGCCCGGCCACCGAGAGGCTGATCGCGCTCTGCGACCATCTCATTCTTCCCCTGGGCTTTGCACAGACCGCTACGGGCTGCAGATCGCCGGCCGAGATGCTCGATGCATTGTGGTTGCCGTCGCGGTCCGCCGTGGTTCTGACGGATGGCGGCAGGGGCGTCTACTACCGCGGACGCGACGAGGCAGGGCTTTGGCACTTGCCTCCGCACCGGGTTGCCGTCGTCGATTCGACCGGCGCCGGCGACTGCTTTCATGGCGCCTATGCGCATGCACTGGCGCGCGGAGCCGACACCGCGGGCCGGGTCGCGTTCGCGGCCGCGGCGGCGGCGCTGTCGATAACGGGTCGTGGCGGGCGCGAGGCGCTTCCGACCGACGCCCAGGTCACGGAATTATTGGCATCGGCGAACGCTCCGTCGGCGGTCGGGCTGAAATATGCGCGGCTCGAGACCGGAACATAGGCTGGAAAGGTCCGAGGAGACGTTTCGCAGGCAAAAAATGGCCACGAATAATCAAAAATCAGTGGCTTGGACTTGTGGAGGGAGGAAGATGGCAGAAGTCGTTCTTGAGAATATCTGCAAGACCTACGGGAACAATTTTCGAGCGATTGATCAATTGAACCTGGCGGTCGAGGACGGCGAGTTCTTGATTCTCGTCGGGCCGTCGGGCTGCGGCAAATCCACCGCGTTGCGAATGATCGCGGGATTGGAGGACATCACCAGCGGCAGCCTGCGGATCGGCGGCGTCGACGTCGTCGATATGCCGCCAAAGGACCGCGACATCGCGATGGTCTTCCAGAGCTACGCGCTCTACCCGCATATGACGGTATTTGAAAACATCGCCTTTTCGATGCGGCTGGCAGGCAAGCCGAAGGCCGAGCGCAAGAAGCGCGTCGACGAGATCGCCAAAACCCTTCAGCTAACGTCGCTGCTGGACAGCAAACCCGCGAACCTTTCAGGCGGACAGCGTCAAAGGGTTGCCATGGGCCGTGCCATGGTGCGCGAGCCGGCCGCCTTTCTCATGGACGAGCCGCTTTCCAATCTGGACGCGAAGCTGCGTGTTCAAATGCGCGCCGAAATCACCAGCCTGCAAAAGCAGCTCGGCGTCACGACCATATATGTGACCCACGACCAAATCGAAGCGATGACGATGGGGGACAGGGTCGCGGTGTTGAAAGGCGGTGTGCTGCAGCAGGTCGACACACCCAAGAGGCTCTATGAATCACCGGTGAACGCCTTCGTTGCCGGCTTCATCGGCTCTCCTTCGATGAACCTTTTCGAGGCGACGCTGAAGGGCGACGAACTGACGTCCGCCGCCTTCGCCATCCGGCTGCAGGAGGCAGCCTTCGTGCGCAGGCCGGGCTTGCGGTCTTATGCCGGGCGCAAGGTCGTGTTCGGGATCCGGCCGGAGGATCTCTATGACAGCAGCCTCGACTCCGGGCGCAAGTATCAGACGATACCGGCAAAGGTGACCTCGATCGAGGAACTCGGCTCCGAACAGATTGTCCACCTGAACATCGACGCGGTCCGGGTGGACTCCGGCGATCCGGACGCGGTGGACGATTTTGGCCTGGCATCGAACGCGGTGGCGAGGTTCGAGCCAATCAGCGCCGTCCGCTCAGGCTCGGAAATCCGGTTGGCCGTGGATGATGCCAAGTTCCATTTCTTCGATCCCGAGACGCATCTGGCGATCTGAAGAACCCCGGCAAGGCCCGCAGGCGAGGGCGAGGCGCCTGCGTAAGAAGACTTCTGAATAACCAGACGATCGGCAGCATTGTGCGGTCGATCCCAGAGAAGGAGGAGAAAATGATGTTTCGTATAAAACCCGCGATGCTGAAGATGGCCGCGGCCGCATGGTTGCTTGGTGCGACCGGCGCCATGGCCGACACGACGCTGGAATTCACCCAATGGTGGGAGCCCGAACTGCCGGCCGGCTCGCTCAGGGCAATCATGAATGACTTCGAGGCCGCAAACCCCGGCATCAAGGTGACACTGGTCAGCGGCCCCTATGCGACGACGCGAGACCAGATCTCGGTTGGTGCCGCAACCGGAACGCTGAGCGACGTCGTCGGTCTTGACGGCGCCTGGGTGAACAATCTGAATGCGCAGGGTGCGCTGGCCGACATGAACCCGCTGATGGATGCGAGCAAGTTCGACAAAGCCCAGGTCGCGGATATCATCAAGGTGGACGGCAAGGCGGTGATGTTCCCGGTCGCTTCGTTCGTCTATCCGGTCTTCGTGAATTTGGACCTCGCCGCCCAGGCAGGCGTGACCAAGCTGCCGTCGACGCGCGCGGAATTTCTCGAAGCCGCCAAGAAGATGACGCACGCCGACAAGAACCAGTATGGCTGGGTGCTGCCTCTGTCGCTGCAAACGCCGTCCGGTGTCCAGAACGACATGATGTCGTGGGTCTGGGCTTCGGGCCAATCGATGATGGCGAACGGCAAGCCCGACCTCGAGGGCAAACCGGTGGTGGATATGCTCACCTTCGTCAAATCGCTCAACGACGCCGGCACCATCTCGCCCGGCATTGCCACCAAGACCGAACAGGAAAAGGTCGAGGAATTCGTCAACGACCGCGTCGGGATGATGATCGACTCGCTCGCCCATGTGAACCTCATCCGCAAGCGTAATCCCAAGCTGAACTTCGACCTCATCCCGGTCCCGGTTGTGGAGAACTATACCGGAAAGCGCGGCCTTCCCTATGCCTCCTGGGGTATCGGCATCTCGGCGGCCTCGAAACATCAGGAGGAGGCCTGGAAACTCGTCCAGTATCTGATGAGCGAAAAGGTCAACGCCAAGCTCGTTTCGCTTGCCAACGCCTTCCCGGGCAACGTCAACGCCAAACCCGACTTCGTGACATCAGACAAGGCTTTCGGCAAGGCTTTCGAGATCTTCAAGACCGGCTACCTCGCCAACGAGTTCACCGGCCTGCCGGTGGCTGAAGACCTGATGACCCAGTTCGACGTGCAGGCCCAAAAGATGCTTGCCGGCGAGCAAACGCCGGAAGAAGCGGCCGCTGCCGCGCAAAAGGGCTGGATGGCGAAATTCTGATCGTCGTCCTCCGCTCTTGCGGCCCATTTATCGGTTGGCCTGCCATTAGGCGGGCCAGCCGGCAAATGACGACTCTGAATGGTATTTGAAGCTCATTTCTCTTGTCGCGAGGTTGGCACCATGACCCAGCGGAAGCGCTCCCATCACAAGCTCAAACGAGCTGTGGCGCCCTATCTCTACCTGTCGCCCTCGCTGCTCATAATCGGCCTTCTGATGCTGTTGCCCATGGCGACGGTGATTGCCTACTCGTTCCAGAACAGCGCGGTGCTGCGTCGTGACCCATCCTTTGCCGGACTGAAACACTACCAGGCGATCTTCGACGATCCTGTGTTTTGGGCCTCGCTGTGGCACACGCTCTACTTCACCTGCATGAGTGTCGTTTTCCACATGACCATCGGCATGGTCTTCGCGCTCATGCTGAACAGCGACCGCATCAATCCGACGTTGCGCAATGTCTTGCGCGTGCTCTACATTCTGCCCTGGCTGTTCACGGCGGTGATCATCGCGGTGATCTGGCGCCTGCTGCTCGAGCCGAATGGTGTCGTGAACAGCATTCTCATGCAGTTGGGCTTCATTGGTTCCAAGGTCGAGTGGTTTTCCTCGCCGCAGACCGCGCTGCACGCCGTCACTTTCGCCAATATCTGGGCGGGCTATCCGCTTTTCATGGTCAGCCTGCTCGCAGGCTTGCAGGGCATTCCCAAGGATTTCTACGAGGCCGCCGATATCGACGGGGCGAAGGCCTACCAGAAGCTGATCTTCATCACCATTCCGCAGCTGATGCCGATCATCATCAGCATCTCGCTGCTCGACTTCATCTGGACCATGCAGGTCTTCCCGTTGATCTGGATAACGACGGGCGGTGGTCCGATCTACTCGACCGAGGTGCTCAGCACCTACACCTACAAGCTGGCGTTTTCGAGCTACAACCTGTCTCAAGCGTCGGCGAGTGCCGTGGTCATCCTGTTGATCTCTCTGGGCCTGACGCTGTTCTATATTCGCTATCAGCGGGCTAGGTAGGACGCCATGAGAAGACGAAACACCGGCAAAGACAAGCTGATCACCGTCGCGCTGCATATTGCTCTTGCGGCAGGGCTGTTCTTCGCGGCCTTCCCGATCTATTGGATGCTCAGCAGCTCATTCAAGTCGAATACCGAAATCTTCGCTTTGCCGCCAACCATCCTGCCGAAGGCCTTCACCCTGGAAGCCTACGCGGCCATCCTTGGCGACCCGGTAAAGCTGCGCTTCTTCTTCAACAGCTACTTCGTCGCGGGAGCGGTGACGGTGCTCACGGTGCTGATCGCCTTGCTGGCGGCCTATGGGTTCAGCCGCTTCAATTTCCGTGGCAAGGGCAGCCTGAACACGCTCATCATCAGCACGCAGACGATACCGCCGATCACGCTGCTGATCCCCTTCTTCGGGCTTGTCGTCTCATACGGTATCTTCGACACCTATGTCGCATTGATCCTGACTTACCTGGTGTTTACGCTGCCCTACGCGATCCTGCTGATGACGGGATATCTGAACACCTTGCCCCGCGATCTCGATGAAGCGGTGGCTGTCGATGGCGGCACCAGTTGGACAGCGCTTTGGCGGGTCATCGTCCCGATCTCACTGCCTGGTATCGTGGCGACATCGGTCTACACATTCCTGTTGTGCTGGAACGAATTTCTTTTTGCGCTGACGCTGACCAAGTCGACGTCCATGCGCACCGTGCCGATCGGCATCCAGCTGCTGATGGGGCAGCACGCCTTCGAATGGAACCAGATGATGGCAATGAGCGTGCTCGGCTCGCTACCCTTGTTGCTCATCTACCTCGTTGCCCAGAGGTACTTCCTCGCCGGCATGACCGCGGGTTCGGTCAAGTAGGATGTCGCACGGACAACTGATGGAACAGATCGGTATCAAGGAATGAAAGGATGAACGTGAAAGACCTCAAAGTCGGCTGCCAGACCTTCACCTGGGAAATGCTCGGAGACCGGTTCACCGGCGGCCCCGACGACCTGTTGAAGGCGATCGGCGATGGCGGCTATGCCGGCATCGAGATCACCGACACCATGATCGGCCACTATGGCGGCAAACCCATCGAGTTCGCCGCCGCGCTGAAGTCGTCCGGTCTGGCGCTCGTATCGTTCGCCTTCGGCTCCAGGAGCGGCTTCACGCTCAAGGACGGGATCGGCACCGATCTCGAAACCGCCAGGCGCTGGATCGATTTCGCCGCCGCCTTTCCGGGCGCACTGGTGTCGATGGGCTCGGCCACCGTCGTCTCCGACGGGCCGCGCGACGGCAAGTTCGCCATCGCCGCGGAGGTCTACAACAAGGCCGGCGAGATCGGCCGCAAGGCGGGTGTCCAGGTGGCGGTGCATCCGAGTTCGCACCACAACACGCTGCTGTTCGACCGTGCCGACTATGACGCGATGTTCGCCTTGCTCGATCCCGGTCTGGTCGGCTGGGTGCCGGACACCGGCCACATCCTGCGCGGCCACAGGGACATGGCCGACACGCTCACCACCTACCGTGACCGCATCCGCTACATCCACCTCAAGGACGTCGACGCCAACGGCACCTGGGCGATGCTGGGCCAAGGCGTCTGCGACACGCCCGCGGTCATCGAAATCGCCAGCACCGCGCCGAACTTCAACGGCTGGCTGGTGCTGGAAGAAGAATCCGACACGGCCGCCGCCGATCCGGCCGGCGCGGTCAAGACCAACCGCCAGACCATGCGCGGCTACGGGGCCTGAGACGATGATCAAGAAACAGGACAGACGCCTCAGGGTCGGTGTGCTCGGCTGCGGCCCGATCGCCCAGTTCGCGCATCTGGAATCCTGCGTCAAGGCCGGCAATGCCGACCTCTACGCCATTTGCGATGCGGCACCCGATTTGCTCGCCCGCATGGGCGCCTCCTATGAACCTCGGAAGATGTATGCCGACTATGATGCCATGCTCGCCGATCCCGAGCTCGAAGCAGTCATCGTCGCCACGTCGGATGCCTATCACGTGCCGATGTCGATCAAGGCGCTCGATGCCGGCAAGCATGTTCTCTGCGAAAAGCCGATCGGTACCTCGGTCGAGGAAGGCGAAGCGCTGGCCGAGGCGGTGAAACGCTCCGGCAAGGTGCTGCAGGTCGGCCACATGAAGCGCTTCGATCCGGCGCTGGAGGCCGCCCGCGACTTCGTCCGCGACGAGATGGGCGAGGTTCTGGCACTGAAGGCCTGGTATTGCGATTCCACCCACCGCTACACCAACACCGATGCCGTGCAGCCGCTGCCCGTCACCAGTAAGCTCGCGAAAAAGCCCGGCGGGAATCCCAAGGCTGATCTCAGGCAATATTTCATGCTGGCGCACGGATCGCATCTGGTTGACACCGCCCGCTTCCTCTGTGGCGACATCGTTGCCGTGCGCGCCCGCCTCAACGAGCGCTTCGGCGCCTATTGCTGGTTCGTTGAAACCGAATTCGCCAGCGGCGCGCTTGGCCATCTCGACCTCACCGTCGCCGTGCGCATGGACTGGCACGAAGGGTTTCAGCTCTACGGCGAGAACGGTTCCGTCATCGCCAAGACCTTCAATCCCTGGTACTTCCGCGCCAGCGAGGTCGACATCTTCCATGAGAAGGACGCGACCTCGCGAAAACCGCTTGGCGCCGACGGCCACTTCTTCCGCCGCCAGCTCGAGGGCCTTGCCGATACCGTGCTCACCGGCTCGCCGATGCGCGGCGCCAATGTCGGGGACGGCGTCGCGTCGATCCGCGCCATGGTGGCGATTGCGCGCTCTGTCGAGACTGGCGAGCGGATCGAGCTTGCCTCGGTTTCGGGTGCGGTCTGATGTATCTAGGCATCTTCGCCAAGACATTTGCGGGTACCGACCCGGCCGCCGTGCTGGCTGCCGTGAAGCAGGCCGGCTATGAGACGACGCAGTTCAATCTCGCCTGCGCCGGCCTGCCGTCGATGCCGGATGCGGTGCCGGCGAATGCCGTCGCCGCCATTGGTGCCGCCGCGCGATCGTCAGGCATTTCGCTGGCCGCGTTGTCGGGCACCTACAACATGGCGCATCCCGACAAGGCTGCGCGCGACGACGGGCTGAGGCGCCTGGCGGTGGTCATCGACACTGCGGCCACACTCGACATCCCACTGGTGACGCTCTGCACCGGCTCGCGCAACGCAGCCGACCAATGGGCATACCATCCCGACAATTCTGATCCGTCCGCCTGGTCCGACATGGCCGTCGAAATGGCGAAGGCACTGGCGCTGGCCGAGGAGGCCGGCGTCGATCTCGGCATCGAGCCCGAGCAGGCCAACGTCGTGACCTCGGCCATGGATGCGACCCGGCTGATCGCCGAGATGGGTTCGAAGCATCTGAAGATCGTGCTCGACCCCGCCAACCTGTTCGAGCATGCAAAGCCCGATGAAGCGAGAGCCATCGTCGCCGCCGCGATCGATGAGGCCGCTGGCCACATCGCCATGGCGCACGCCAAGGATCGTTTTGCCGACGGCCGCTTCGCCACATCAGGCCAGGGCGTCGTCGACTTCCCGGATTTCGTCGCGCGGCTGAAGGGGGTGGATTTCGATGGCGCGCTGGTCACGCACGGCTTGCCCGCCGTCGAAGCCCCTGGCGTCGCTATCTTCCTGCGAGGGCTGCTCTGATGGGTGCCGCGCCGACGATCATGCTGCGCGACGACGCTGCGCTCCACGTCTTGGACACAGGGCAGGGGCTTCCCATCGCCTTCCAGCATGGTCTCGGCGGCGATGCCGCGCAGGTGGCGCTGAACTTTCCCGACAGTCCGTCGCGCCGCCGGCTGACCATTGAATGCCGTGCGCAAGGCGGTTCCGGCGCCGGCGGCAAGCGTCCCTTCTCGATCGCGATGTTCGCCGACGACGTGCTGGCCGCCGCCGATGCGGTTGGAATGGAGCGCTTCGTCGCCGGCGGTATCTCGATGGGCGCCGCCATTGCACTGCACCTGGCGGCCCACCACCCGGATCGCGTCACAGGTCTTGTGCTGGTGCGCCCGGCCTGGACCTTCGGTGCGGCGCCGCGAAACATGCGCCCTTACGTCGAAGTGGCGGAACTCATCAGCCGGCTGCCGCTGGACGAGGCGCGCGACGCCTTCGCTTCCTCCGCGACTGCAACCCGCTTTCGCAGGGAGGCGCCGGACAATCTCGCCTCGTTGCTCGGCTTCTTCGCGCGTGACAACGCGACCGTTTTTGCCGAGGTGATGCAAGCGATCGCAAATGATGGGCCTAGCGTGACGCGGGCCAGGGCGACCGGCCTCGCAATCCCGACGCTCGTCATCGGCAGCGGCATCGACCTCGTCCATCCCTTGGCGACCGCCCGCGAACTGGCTGAGACCATCCCCGGCGCCGTCTTCGCCGAGGTGACGCCGAAAGCCGTCGACAAGGATCGCCATTTCACCGAAATCCGCGCTGCCATCGGCGGCTTTCTCGATAGAAATTTCAACAACCAGGACCAATCATGATCTCGAAACCTTTGTCAGGCCCGGCCGCCATCGCCGCATTGCCGCGCGACCGTCTGATCGCCGAATTCTCATCGTGGTCGGCTAATCTCGCCAATTTCGAGAGCGACTTGCAGCGCATCGAACCCTATGTCGATATGCACCACATCGACGTCGCGGACGGCCATTTCGCGCCGTCCTTCCTGTTCTTCCCCGATCTCGTCGCCCGTATCGCCAAGCTGACGGCCAGGCCGATCCACGTCCATCTGATGGTCGACCAAGCAATCGTCGAAGAACAGACGCGCCAGTTCATCGAGGCCGGCGCCGACATGGTCAGCGTCCATGCCGAGAACGGCGAAGCGGGTCTGCGCGCGGTGCGGCTGGCGCATGAACTCGGCGCCGAGGCCGGCGTCGTGCTGAGGCTGGAGACCCCGGTAGAGGCGGTGAAGCCCTTCGTCCAAGAAGTGGCGTTCGTCACGCTTCTTGGAACCGCGATCGGCGTCAAGGGCCAAGGCCTGTCGGAGAAGGCCTGTGACAGGCTGGGCGAAGCCCGCGCCGTCCTGAGGAACGCCAGTCGCGAGTCGGCCGTGGTGCTCGCCGCCGATGGCGGCATCCGCCAGGAAACCGTGCCGTTGCTGCGCGCCGCCGGCGCCGAGACCGTGGTGCTCGGTTCGCTCGCTTTCGGCGACAAGGATCTCGCCGGCCGCATCGGCTGGCTGCATGGTTTGAAGGTCGCGGCCTGATGAGCATTGAAGTCGCCCTCGCGATCGATCTTGGCGGCACCGAGCTTCGTGCCGCCCTGGTCGACCGTGACGGCAAGATCCTGGCCTTCGCTGCTGTGCCGACGCAGGCGCAGGCCGGCCCCGAAGTGGTGATCGGCCAGATCGAGGCGCTGGCCGCGACCGTTCATGCCGAAGCGCCGGGGCTGTCGATCCTCGGCGTCGGCATCGGCGCGCCGGGGCCGCTCGATCCGCTGGCCGGCATCGCCGTCGGACCGCCGACGCTGGCCGGCTGGCACGATGTGCCGCTGGCCGACATACTCGGGCGGCGGCTCGGCCTGCCGGTGCGGCTGGAGAACGACGCCAATGCGGCAGCGCTCGGCGAATGGCGCTTCGGCGCCGGACACGGTGTGCGCTCCCTGGTCTTCGTCACCGTCTCGACCGGGATCGGCGGCGGTGTGGTTGCCGACGGACGCATCCTGCACGGCCGCCGCGGCCTTGCCGCCGAGATCGGCCACATGACCATCACCAACGAAGGCGAGCGCTGCGTGTGCGGAGTCGTCGGCTGCTTCGAGGCCATCGCTTCGGGAACCGCGCTCGGCCGCCGCGCCAATGCCGCAACGTCTCCTCTGGACGGTTCGACGCTGCGCCGCCTCTCGGCCAACGCCGAGGTCACGGGTCGCCACGTGGTCGAAGCCGCGCGGCTGCAGGACGACCTCGCTCTGGCTCTGCTCGAGGAGGAGGCGCGGTGGCTGGGCCTTGGCTTCACCAACCTTTTGCACCTCTATTCGCCCGACGTGCTGGTCGTTGGCGGCGGCATCGCCAATGGCCTCGACCTGATGGCGCCCGTCATCGGCGCGACCATCCGCCAGCGCGCCATGCGCGCCTATCGCGACGTGCCGGTCGTCCAGGCCCAGCTCGGCCGCCATGCCGGGCTGGTCGGCGCGGCCAGCCTCGTCCTGTTCGATGACTTGGGCACGTTGGCGGCTCCCATGCCTGTCGGCCCAAGCACATGTCTGGACACGAGGAGGGACTTCAAGGGCTGAGCTCAAGCTTGCGCGGCCCTGTCTCTGCCATCTCTTCGCGGCCGATGGCAAGGCCCTGCCGCCGCTGCGCAAAGCCGCCTGATAGCGATGGCACATGACCTGGCCGCAAGCGGCGTGCTTGCGGCCATGGTCCGTGGCATGAAGCCGTGGATCACTCGGCGGGAACGATGTCCGCCGGGAGGCTGTCGTCGGCGCTCCCAGCCAGCGCTCTCGCCAGCTTGGCTTCGTCGAGTTCGCCTTCCCAGCGCGCCACGACCAGCGTCGCCACCGCATTGCCGACGAAGTTGGTCAGCGCCCGGCATTCCGACATGAAGCGGTCGACGCCGAGGATCAGCGCCATGCCGGCGACCGGCACCGAGGGAACCACCGAAAGCGTGGCGGCCAAGGTGATGAAGCCTGCCCCGGTGATGCCAGCGGCACCCTTCGACGACAGCATCGCCACCAGCAGCAGCAGGATCTGGTCTGATATCGACAGATGGATGTTCGTCGCCTGGGCAATGAACAGGGCGGCAAGCGTCATGTAGATGTTGGTGCCGTCGAGATTGAAGGAATAGCCGGTAGGGATGACCAATCCGACCACCGAGCGCTTGGCGCCGGCCTTCTCCATTTTCTCCATCAGCGAGGGCAATGCCGCCTCCGACGACGAGGTGCCCAGCACCAGCAGCAGCTCTTCCTTGATGTAGCGGATCAGGGACAGGATCGAGAAGCCGTTGTAGCGGCAGACGGCACCGAGCACGACGAACACGAACAGGAACGAGGTCGCGTAGAAGGTTCCGACCAGCATGGCGAGGTTTATGACCGAGCCGATGCCGTATTTGCCGATGGTGAAGGCCATCGCACCGAACGCACCGATCGGGGCTGCCTTCATCAGCACGCTGACCAGCTTGAACATCGGCGCCATCAGCGCCTGCAGGAAATTGAGCACCGGCGTGCCCTTGTCGCCGACCAGCGCCAGCGCGATGCCGAACAGCACCGAGAAGAACAGCACCTGCAGGATGTCGCCGTCGGCGAAGGCGCCGACGATCGTGCCGGGAATGATGTTCATCAGGAAGCCGGTGACCGACTGGTCATGTGCCTTGGCAGCGTAAGTGTTCACGGTCGAGGCGTCGAGCGTCGCCGGGTCGATGTTGAAGCCGGCGCCCGGCTGCACGACATTGGCCACGACAAGGCCGATGATCAGCGCCAGCGTCGAGAAGGTGAGGAAGTAGAGCATCGCCTTGCCGGCGACGCGGCCGACCTTCTGCAGGTCGCTCATGCCGGCAATGCCGGTTGCGACCGTCAGGAAGATGACCGGAGCGATGATCATCTTGACCAGCTTGATGAAGGCGTCGCCCAACGGCTTCATGCTCTCGCCGATCGATGGATAGTAATGGCCGAGCAGGATGCCGACGGTGATCGCCGCCAGCACCTGCACGTAGAGCTGGGCATAGAGGGGCTTGCGCTGCGCCGCGGGCGCGGCGGATTGGTCTGCGATATGCATCGAACTCTCTCCCTGGCCGGATAGGCGGAACCCGCCCTGCGTGACTTCTCCCATCGCGGCGTTCCGGTCGCCCGCCGCTGCAAGAACTTTGCAAGCGCTGTGCCAGATGCCGGATAGGCCGGAATCCCTGGGTTCAGCCGTTTCTGTCCTGCCTGCGACGGGGAGTTGTGCGGATTTCCGCACAGGTCTTGTTTGCCATGGCGGAATTTCGCATTAGACTGGGCAAAGCCGGGGAGCAAAGGGAGAGAGCCGACGCCACGACAGCGCATCGATAGCGGATCTCCGGGGTCTGCAGGCCGCGACCTGCTGCGCGAAGCGGTAGCGCGCCTGCGCCGCCGTTGGCTGTTTGCGGCAATAGCGCTCGCTGTGCTTGCCGGCGCGGTTGCCACCGCCGGGCGCATCGCCGAGGGTCAGGCCGCCGATGACCTGCGCAATGGGGCATTGGCCGCCTTGCCGCTGGCGGCCGGAACCTTGACCGGCGAAATCGAAAAGCAACGTCTCGTGCCGCTGGTGCTGGCGCGCGACGATGCGGTGCGTGATGCGCTGCGCCGCGCCGGGAAAGTCGAGGAAACAGCGCTCGACGCCAAGCTGAAGGCCATAGCCGGCGATGCGTCGGCCTCGGCCATCTATGTCATCGATACGGCGGGCATGGCGATATCGGCCAGCAATGCCGGCCAGCCGGACAGCTTTGTCGGCAGCGATTATAATTTTCGCCACTATTTCACCGATGCGATGGCCAAGGGCGCAGCCAGTCAATATGGCCTCGGCACGATCAGCGGCAAGCCGGGACTCTACCTTGCCGGCCGTGTCGACGATGGTGGCAAACCGCTTGGCGTCGCGGTTCTGAAGGTCGAACTCGGCGGCGTCGAAGCCAATTGGCGGGCGAGCGGCTTTCTCGTTTTCGTCACCGACGAGCGCGGCGTCGTTCTGGCCACCAGCCAGCCTGACTGGCGGTTCCATGCGCTGGCGCCGCTCTCCGCGGCGGATGCCGCCGCGGCGCATGACCAGCTTCAACTGGTCGAAGCCGCCTTCGACCCGCTGCCGATCCGGCGTGGCGCCGGTGACGGTCTGGCGACAATAGACGAAGCCGGAAAATCGCGCCGGTTCGTCGAAGTGGTGCAGGACTTGCCCGGCGCCGTCCCCGGCTGGCGCCTGTGGTTGCTGACGCCCGCCGATACCACCTTGGCCGCCGCCGCCAACACGGCGCGCCTGACGACACTGCTCGGGCTGCTGCTGATGGGGTTGCTTGCCTATGTGTTCACCCGGCGCCGGCGCACACGCCGGCTGCGCCAGGAGGCGCTGGGGCGCATGAATGCCGAACTCGAAAGCCGGGTCAGCACGCGGACCGCCGAGTTGACGCGCTCGAACACGGCTCTTGCCGGCGAAATCGCCGAGCGCGAAAACGCCGAGGCCAAGGTCCGCCGGCTGCGCGACGATCTCGCTCAGGCCAACCGGCTCTCCATCCTCGGGCAGATCGCCGCCGGCGTGGCGCATGAGATCAACCAGCCGGTCGCCGCGATCCGCACTTATGCCGAGAATGCCGGCCGTTTTCTCGAGGCCGGCAGGACCGAACCGGCGAACGGCAATCTGACCTCGATCGTGTCGATGACTGAACGCATCGGCGCGATCACCAGCACGCTGCGCACCTTTGCGCGACGACCTGGCGTCGCTGCCTCGCCGTTGCCGGTAGGCGAGGCGATCGACGGCGCGCTGTCGCTTCTATCCGGCCGCATCCGCGATTCCGGCGTCACCATCGTCAAGCCGCGCGGCACCACATCGCCCGTGGTCATGGCCAGCCGCATCCGGCTGGAGCAGATCCTCGTGAACCTGTTGCAGAACGCGCTGGACGCCATGAAGGACCGGCCCGATCCCCGCATTGAGATCAACCTCGCCGAACGCGGCGACCGCGTGCTGATTTCCGTGCGCGACAACGGTCCCGGCCTCGGCCCGGACGCGGCCGCCAATCTGTTCATGCCGTTCCAGACCACCAAGGAGAAGGGGCTTGGCCTCGGCCTGGTGATCTCGCAGGAGATCGCCCAGGAATTGGGCGGCACGCTGCGGCTCGACCCCGGCACCCGCAGCGGTGCATCCTTCACCATCGACTTGAGGCGGATCGAATGACGCAGGGATCAGGGCTGGTCGCGCTTGTCGACGACGATGCGGATCTGCTGCATGCCACCACGCAACTGCTCGAACTTGCCGGCTTCACGGTGATCGGGTTCGACAACGCCGAGGCAGCGCTTGGTGTCGTCGACCGGAACTTCGAGGGTGTGGTCGTCAGCGACATCCGCATGCCCGGCATGAATGGGCTGCAACTCTTCGACCGCGTCAAGGCTGTTGATCCCGACTTGCCGGTGATCCTGGTCACCGGGCATGGCGATGTCGATCTTGCGGTCGCCGCGCTCAAGGATGGCGTCTATGATTTCATCCCGAAACCATATGCGGGGGAGCGTCTGGTGGAGGCGCTGAAGCGTGCATCGGAGAAGCGGCGGCTGGTGATGGAAAACCGGCGGCTGCGCGAAGCCGCCGCACTTGCCGCGGACGGCATGCCGTTGATCGGCGAAGCGCTCGCCATAAGGCGGTTGCGCGAGACCTTGCGCCAGATTGCCGACATGGACGTCGACGTGCTGGTGGAAGGCGAGACCGGAACCGGCAAGGAGGTGGTGGCCGACCTCCTGCACCGGTGGGGCCGACGGCGTGCAAAGCCGTTCGTGGCACTGAACTGCGGCGCTCTGCCCGAGACCGTCATCGAAAGCGAGCTGTTCGGCCACGAGGCCGGCGCGTTTACCGGGGCGCAGCGACGGCGGATCGGCAGGATCGAGCATTCCAGCGGCGGCACGCTGTTCCTCGACGAGATCGAATCCATGCCGCCGGCCCTGCAGGTCAAGTTGTTGCGGGTGCTGGAGACGCGCAGCCTCACCCCGCTCGGCTCGAACGAAACAAGGCGTCTCGATCTCCGGGTCGTCGCGGCGACCAAGGTCGATCTCAGCCGGCAGGACCAGCGCGGCGATTTTCGCGAGGATCTCTATTTCCGCCTCAACGTGGTGACGCTGCGCATTCCGCCGCTGCGCGAGCGGCGCGGCGATATCGAGATGCTGTTCGGCCATTTCCTCGGTAAAGCGGCGGAACGGTTTAGCCGGCCTGTCGCCAAGGTGAACGCCGCCGTGAGCCATCATCTCCAGTCGCACGACTGGCCGGGCAATGTGCGCGAGCTCGCCCATTTCGCCGATCGCGTCGCGCTCGGTCTTGGTCCCGATGACGAAACCAGGTCCTCGCCCCCACGATCGCCAGCGCCTGCAGCCGCACTGCCGGAGCGGGTCGGGCATTACGAGGCACAGCTCATCCGTGACGCGTTGCGCGACCATGCCGGCGACGTGCGCGGCGCCATCGACGCGCTCGGCGTGCCGCGCAAGACGTTCTACGACAAGCTCAAGCGCTATGGCATCGCCGCATCTGATTTTCGTCCCTCTTGACGTTTCCAAGCGAGTATCCGGAAAAGCCATGAACACGACATTTGAAACGACCGCCGATCCCCTGCCGGAAGAACTCGCTTTTCTCAGTGAACGGCTGACGGCGTTCAACGACGGCGATGTCGGCGCGTCCGAAAGGAAGGCGCTGGCCGTGTTCGTGCGCGACGAGATCGGGGCGATCGTCGCCGGCATTTCAGGCTACACCGCCTGGGGTTGGCTCTACATACAGTGGCTGTGGGTCGACGAAAGGCTGCGCGGCCAGCACATGGCAGGCCGGATGCTCGACGCGGCTGAACGCGAAGCCGTGGCGCGCGGCTGCCAAAACGCCTGGATCGATACATTCAATCCTAACGCCGCCAAGGTCTATCAGAGGCAAGGCTATCAGCCGTTCGGGACGCTGGCCGATTTCCCTGTCGGCCGCAGCCGCATCTTCCTGCGGAAGAAACTGGTCGACTGATCAGCCAGCCAGCTTTCCGCCACGCATCGGCTGCGGCGCGCCCGTCGTGCTCGGGAAACTGATCGGCAGGCCGCGCAGCACGCGAACCGCGAGGAAGGCAAAACACTCCGCCTCCACAGCGTCGCCGCTCCAGCCGAGGCTTTCGGCCAGCACCACCTCGACGCCGGCGCGGCTGGCGAGCATCGCCATCATCGTCGGGTTGTGGCGGCCGCCCCCGCTGACCACCAGCTTCTTCGGCCGGCTTGGCAGAAGGTCGAGCGCCTTGCCGACAGCCGACGCGGTGAAGGCGGTGAGCAGGGCCGCGCCATCCTCGGCGCTCAGGCCATCGGCCATGGCCGCGCCGAAGTCGAAACGGTCGAGTGACTTTGGGTACGGCTTGGTCAGATAAGGATGCTGCAACAGCTTGGCGAGCCGGGCTTCGTCCACCTTTCCCGCGCGGCCAAGCGCGCCGTCGCGGTCCATATCGCCGAGCCCTTTCGACTTGATGAAATCGTTGAGCGGGGCATTGGCGGGGCCGGTGTCGAAGGCGATGACATTGTCGGCGCCGTCCCACCAGGTGATGTTGGCGACGCCGCCGAGATTGAGCACTGCCACCTCGCCACCGGCGCCGGCGCCGCGCATCAGCGCGGTGTGATAGGCAGCGGCCAAAGGCGCGCCTTGTCCGCCGGCGCGCATGTCGGCCGAGCGGAAATCATAGGCGATCTTGGTGCCGAGGATGGCATGCATCAGCTCGCCGTCGCCGAGCTGCCGGGTCTGGCCGAGCCGTCCGACCCGCGGCGCGCGATGCAGCACGGTCTGGCCGTGAAAGCCGACGACCCCGATCTCGGCCATCGTCATGCCGTAACCTTCCACGAGTTCCTTCACCGCCGCCGACTGGGCGCGCGTCAGCGCCTCTTCGGCCCCGCGGAAAATCGCGGGTTCCGGCCCGGTGAAATTCCAGGCTCGCGCCGCTGTCAGCGTCTCTTCCAGCAGCGAACGGATCGACGCGGGATAAGGCATCAGCCGGTAAGTGCCGAAATCGTCTATCCGCTCGCCATCGGTCTTGATCAGGGCGACATCGATGTTGCCGTCAAGCACCGTGCCGGTCATCAGGCCGACGGCCCAGATAGGTTCCATCATTGAGCTCCATTTATTAGGTCGCCGACCGCTTGCCGAAGCTGAACGATCCCGCTGTCGAAATGACGTGTGGGATGGATCCGGTTGGTGAGCAAGGTCCAAGCCTGGCCCCGGTCGAAGTCGATCCACAGCCCGGTGCCGGTAAAGCCGGTGTGGCCGATCGTTCCCGGACTGCACAGCGCACCGCCGGACCAGCCTTCGTAAGGGCGCTCCCAGCCATGGGTGCGGGTGGCCGACAGGGGCTCGCGCATCAGCGCGATCGATTGTTCGGATGCGCCCGTTCCGTCCAGCAATGCCCGGGCGAAATCGAGCACCGAAGCAGCCGTGCCGAACAGGCCGGCATGGCCGGCACCATGCAGCGCCGAGCAATTGTCGTCGTGAACCTCGCCGGACAGCACGCGATGGCGCCAGGTGCAGTCCTCGGTCGCCGCGGCGGTATCGGGTTCCGCGAACCAGGCAAAGCCTGGGCCGGGCTCCATGGCGCGGATGCTCTTGCCCGACAGCCGCTCCATCGCGAAGCCGAGCAGGATGAAATTGATGTCGGAATAGACAGGGTCACGCGCCCGCCATTCCCGCTGCAGGATGAAGGCGCGGAGTAGTTCGGGGTCGCGCCCATAAGTGTAGNAGTGTAGATCGGCTCGACGGCGGGGAACGGCGTCTGGTGGCCAAGGCACTGGCGAAAGGTCACCTTCCGCTCCCATGCGTTCGCGTCATACTGGCGAAGGTCGGGAAGCAGGGAGATCAGCGGCGCGTCGAGATCGATGATACCGTCCTGCGCCAGCGCCAGGATACGCGGCGTGGCGAAGATCACCTTGGTCAGCGACGCCAGGTCGAACCAGGTGTTTTCCCGCATCGGGCGCGGCTTCGGCACGAGCTGCGCTGAGCCGGTCGCGCGGATGATACGTTCGCCGTTTTTGTCGACAATTCCGAGCACGCCGCCGGGGATTCGCTTGGCGGTTACTGCCATTGCGAGGGGCTGGAATGCGCTATCGAAAATCTCGGGGAGGTCGCTCAATGCCGGCCACCCTCGGAGAGATGGCGCTGTCCCGCAAACATCTCTAAGCCTCCGCCCTCGCCACATGATCCACCCCAAACCGCTCCCATTTCGCCGGCGCCGGCTCGAACCCTGGCGGGCGCACCAGCGAGGGTACCTGGCGCGTGTCGATCTCGAAATGCTCACGCCGACGGTCGATGGCCGGAACGGCTGATATCAGCTTCTTCGTATACGAATGTCTCGGCTTCGACAGCACGGATTGTGCGTCGCCGATCTCGACGATCTGGCCGGCATAGATGACCGCGATGCGGTGCGCTATCCGCTCGACCACCGCCATGTCATGCGAGATGAACAGATAGGCCAGCCCAAACTCGCGCTGCAGGTCGACCAGCAGCTCCAACACCTTGGCCTGCACCGACACATCGAGCGCCGACACTGCTTCATCGAGGACCACGACGGACGGGTTGAGCATCAGCGCTCGGGCGATGCACAGCCTTTGTCGTTGGCCGCCGGAGAATTCATGCGGATAGCGCTCGAGGCTGTTCTTGGGCAGGCCGACGCGTTCCAGCAGGCACGCCATTCTGGCCCGCGTTTCGGCATCCACCCGGCCGCCGGTGGCGATCACGGGTTCCGCCAGAATGCTCTCGATCGTCAGCCTCGGATTGAGAGAGGCGTAAGGGTTCTGGAACACCATCTGAATGGGCTTGGCGCTGCGCCTCGGCGAGGCCGCTCGGGCGCTGACCGAGAAGCTGCCGCGCGTCGACCGCACAAGCCCTAGCATCGCCTTGGCCGCAGTGGATTTGCCCGAACCGCTCTCGCCGACTATGGCCAGCGTCTCGCCGTGCATCAGGTCGAAATCGACGCCATCGACGGCATGCACCGCGCCGGTGGCGCGGCTGAAGAAACTGCTTTTGAGGGGAAACCGCACCACCAGGCCATCGACCTTCAAGGCCGGTTCGGCGCTCGCGCCGTTGTCACGTTGCCCATCCGAGCGCGTCGCGCGACCGCTGGCGAAATGTGGCACGGCATGCAGCAGATGCTGGGTGTAGGGATGCTGGGGGCTGTCGAGGACACGGTTGAGCTCACCCTGTTCGACGGCCTGCCCGTTCTGCATTACCATCACCTTGTCGGCGATGCCGGCAACCAGGCCGATATCGTGGGTGATGAAGATAACGGACATGCCGCTTTCGCGCTTCAGCTCGGCAAGCAGCGCCAAGATCTGTGCCTGCACGGTAACATCGAGCGCCGTCGTCGGCTCGTCGGCGATCAGCAGGCGCGGGTTGCAGGCGAGGGCAATGGCGATCATCACCCGCTGCAGCATGCCGCCGGACAGCTGGTTGGGCGTGTATTTCAGCCGGCGCGCGGCATCGGGAATGCGCACGCGGTCGAGCGCGTCCCTCGCTGCCGCCGTGGCCTGCCGGCCGGTCAGGCCGCGATGCAGGCGGAACGATTCCTCGATCTGGGTGCCGATGGTCAGCACAGGGTTGAGCGAGGTCATCGGTTCCTGAAAGATCATGCCGATCTCGGCGCCGCGAATGCCGGTCAGTTGCGGTTCGGTCGCGGTCGTCAACTCGAAGATGGTGCCATCGGCCCGCTTGAGCTTCATCGACCCACCAGTGATGCGGCCGCCACCGAAATCGACGAGCCGGTTGATCGACAGCGCCGTCACCGACTTGCCCGAGCCGCTTTCGCCCACAATGGCCAGCGTCTCGCCGTCGGCGATATCGAAACTGACGCCGCGCACCACCTCGTTGGCCCAGGGATCGCGGCTGAAGCCGACGCGCAGGTCCGAGACTGACAAGAGCGGGGTCATGCGAACGCGCTCCGCGTCCTCGGGTCGAGTATGTCGCGCAAGGCGTCGCCCAGAAGGTTGAAGCCGAGGATGCTGATCATGATCGCCAGGCCCGGGAAGATCATCAGCCAGGGTGCCGTCTCCATCAGATTGCGGCTGTCGCTCAGCATAAGTCCGAGCGACGCGGCGGGCGGCTGCGTGCCGAGGCCGAGAAAACTCAAGCCGGCTTCGGTCAGCAGCGCCCAGGCGAGTGCCAGGGTCACTTGCACGGTCAGCGGCGCCACCAGGTTGAGCAGCAGGTGGCGCGTGACGATGTAGCTTGAACTGCTGCCGAAGGTACGCGCGGCATCGACGAATTCGCGTGTCTTCAGCGACAGCGCGGGGCCGCGCACCACACGGGTGAAGATCGGCGTGTAGACGATGCCGATGGCAACGACGCTGGTCCAGGTGCCGGGTCCGGCGACAGTGACGATGAGCAGTGCCAGAAGGATCGCCGGGAAGGCCAGCAGCACGTCCATGATCCGCATCACGACGCCGTCCCAGCGGCGCCCGAGCCAGGCGGCGGCCAACCCCAGGATCGTTCCGGCAAGCGCCGCGAAGGCCACCGAGAAGAAGGCGACGGTAAAAGACTGGCCGATGCCCGCCATCAGGCGGCTGGCGACGTCGCGGCCGAACAGGTCGGTGCCCATCCAGTAGGCGGCGCTGGGCGCATGCAGCCGGTCGATACGGTACTGCGTGATCGGATTGTGCGGCGTCAACCCGAGCAGACCGAGGATGGCAAGCAGCAGATAGACGCACACGATGACGCCACCGATGCGGCCGCTGCCATGGCCGAAGATGGCACGCAGGATGCGCATCACTGTTCCCCCAGTCGGATGCGCGGATCGAGCGCGACATAGGCGAGGTCGACCAGGAGATTGACGATCATGAAGTTGAAGGCGATGAACAGCACGCTGCCCTGCACCAGCGCGTAATCGCGCTGCAGGATGGCGTCGAGCACCATGCGTCCGAGGCCGGGCAGGGCGTAGATCTGCTCGACGATGACGGCGCCGCCCAGGAGATAGCCGAATTCCATGCCGCTCAGCGTCACCACCGGAATCAGCGCATTGGGAAGCGCGTGCCGCCAGATGACGCTGCGCGCCGAAGCGCCCTTGCTGCGCGCGGTGCGCACATAATCGTCGCTCAACACGTCGAGCATTGCCGATCGCGCAATGCGGGTGACCGATGCCGCGAAGGCGAAGCCGAGCGTGATGGCTGGCAGGATCAACTGGCTGAGATTGCGCAAGGGATCCTGCCAGAGCGGCACGAATTCGCCCATCGCCGGCAGCACGCCGAAGCCCGCCGACAGCGTGTAGATGATCAACAAGCCAAGCACGAAGCTCGGCGTCGATTGGCCGATCATCGCGGCGACGCGCACACCGAGATCCGACAGCTTCTCATTGTGCGTGGCGGCGTGGATGCCGGCCGGCATACCGACCAGGAGCGCGATGATCATTGACAGCACGGCCAGTTCCAGCGTCAGCGGAAAGCGCTCGAGGATGACGTCGAGAACCGGCCTGCCATAGGTGACGGATATGCCGAAATTGCCGTGCAGGATGCCGCCGGTCCAGTGCCAGTACTGGACGAACCAGGGCTGGTCGATGCCGAAATAGGCGGCGAGCGAATCCCGTTGCGCCGGCGTCAGCAGGCCGGCCTCGGTGCCCAGCATTGCCGTGATCGAATCGCCAGGCACCATCCGGATCGCCACGAAGACCAGGATGGACACGCCAAGCAGGACGAGAGGAAACGTCGCCAGCCGTCGCAGGAGATAGTTCACGCCAGGAAGACCTCTCGTCCCGTTGCCGAAGCTACTGGATCGTCACCTTGCTCAGGCTGAACAGCGTGCCGGTCGGCGTCGGCACGAATCCGGATATGTTCTTCTGCTGGGCCGTGTAGCTGTACGAGGTGTAGAGCCAGATCCACGGCGACATTTCGGCGAGATGCTTCTCGAATTCGGCGAAGATCGCTTTGCGTTTGGCCGGATCGGTTTCTGCGCGGCCCTGCTGCATCAGGGCATCGAGCGTATCGTCGATGTAGTTCGCCACCTTCTGCAGATTGCCTGATTTGGTCCAGTAACGGTTGTACATGGTATAGGGGTCGGCCCGGCCGCCATTGAGCGCGATCGCCATGTCGAAATCGCCCTTCAGCCAGGCGTCGACATAGACGTTGAGCTCCATCATCTTGATATCGAGTTTGACGCCGATTTCGGCGAGCTGCGACTGGATGACCTGCGCTTCGGCCACTGCCGTCGGCGGCTCGCCTGTGGCGCCGATCACCGTCGCCGAAAAGCCGTCGGCAAAGCCGGCCTCGGCCATCAGCTTCTTGGCCTTTTCGACATCGCGCTTGTAGCAGAACAACTGGTTCGGATCGGTCGCCAGCGCCGGGATGGTCAGCGGTCCGGTGACCTTGCCTTCGCCGAGCGAAGCGGTGTCCAGCACCTCCTGCCGGTCGATGGCGCAGGAGATCGCCTGGCGCACCTTGAGCTCGGTCATCGGTTTACGCGACGGGTTGAGCTGCAGCACGTGATAGGCCAGCACCGGCACGCGGTTGAGTTGCAGGCTGGCTTCCTTCGGCACCAGCGTGGCGACGAGCGGGTCATTCAGCAGCGCGAAATCGATCTGCTTGGTGCGCATGGCGGCGAGGATCGCCGCCTCATCCGGCAGCACGCTGATCTCGATGCCGTCGACGCCGGTCGCGCCGCCGGCCCAGTTCTTGTTAGCGCTCAAGACTTCCTTGGCATTGGGATCCCATTTGTCGAGCTTGAACGGGCCCGAACCGACCGTCTTGGTGCCGATCGAGCCGGCCTTGATCTCGGACGCCGGAACGATGGCCGCGTTGACGTCGCTCATCGCCGTCAGGATCGGCACGTCGGGTTGCGACAGGTGGAACACGACGGTCGCCGGATCGGGTGTATCGATGCTGGCGATGGACAGGAAGTTGGCGCGGGCGGCGGCGCCGGTCTTCTCGTCGAGAATGCGCTCGAACGACGCCTTGACGTCGGCCGGGGTCACGGCCGTGCCGTCCTGGAATTTCGCCTTGGGATCGAGCTTGAAGGTCAGCTCCTTGCCGTCCTTCGAAAACTCCCAGGAGGAGGCGATGGCGGGGATGATCCGCAGGCTGGCGTCGACGCGCACCAGCGGCTCATAGATCAGCTCCAAGAGCCGCAGCGACGAAAAGGCCGTCTGCTTGTGCGGATCAAGCCCGGTGGCGTCTTGGGACCAGGCCATATGCAGCGTCGCCGCCTGCGCCGAAACCGTCGCGATGCCGAGCATCGCGGCAAGGGTGATGCCCGAAAGCAGCCTTCTTGTAAGATGAACCATTCTCGTCTCCCATTATTGAACTCGATGCCTTGCAGTTTCCGAGGACCGCTTCCAAGGCACACATGCTATGGAGTGTCGGCCCAGTCTATGCGGCTTGACGCCGTCTTGTCTAAAGCGGCTTCAGGTCGCTTCGTCACCGATCGCCTTTCGCAGGAACCCTCCGGCCCTGGTCAAAGCAGCCCGCGCCGCGTCCACGTCGAGGCCGGTGATGGTCACCAGGATCGCCAGCTTGACGTCATTGCCGGTCCGGTCGAGCGACTCTCGTGCCTGTTGCGGAGTACAGCCGGTGGTCTGCATGATGATCCTGATCGCCCGGGCCACCAGCTTCCTGTTCGACGGGTTCAGGTCGACCATCAGATTCTGGTAGCTCTTGCCGATCCGGATCATCGAGGCCGTGGTCAGCATGTTGAGCACCAGCTTCTGCGCGGTTCCCGATTTCAGCCGCGTCGAGCCGGTCAGCACTTCGGGGCCGACGACGGGCGAGATGGCGATGTCGGCGATGCCGGCAATGGCCGATGCCGGATTGCAGGAGAGGGCGACCGTTGTCGCGCCCACCCGCTTGGCATAGTTCAGCCCGCCGATGACGTAGGGCGTGCGTCCGCTGACCGCGATGCCGACCACCACGTCGTCGGGTGTGAGTCCGATCCCTTGCAAGGCCTTGGTGGCCATCTTCGGGTCATCCTCGGCGCCTTCGAGCGAGCGCACCAGCGCGTCGGGCCCGCCGGCAATCAGGCCGACCACCATGCGTTCGGGCACGCCGAATGTCGGCGGGCATTCCGAAGCGTCGAGCACGCCAAGCCGGCCGCTGGTGCCGGCGCCCATGTAGATGAGCCGCGCGCCCCTCTGGAAGGCAAGCACGATCCGATCCACCGCGGCGGCAATTTCGGGCAGCACCTTTTCGACGGCCGCAGGGACGATCTTGTCCTCGTCATTGATCCTGCGCAGCACGTCGATGGTCGGCAGCAGATCGATGTCGACGGTCCTTGGGTTCCGACCCTCGGAAACCAAGCGATCCAGCTCGGACATCAACCCTTGCTCGGTCATCCCAGCGCTTTCAAAAATTCTGCCGCACGGCGCCCGGCAACACTCGTCTGGCAACCAGTGCGGCCGGTCCTTGGTCCGTCATCGCAGTTTTTCTTTGTTAACTTTTTAGAATTTGATATTCACATCGTCAACAGAGGTTTGGAATATTTTATTCCTATCCATGTGGTTATCCCTTGCAAACCGACCGCTTGGCAAGAATGATCGCGCCGGATACGGCGTCGCCGTCGGCGGGCTTCAGGCGGCGGCGCACATCGGGAGAAAGCCATGGTTCGAGCGGGCTGGCGAGGCCGCCCAGCAACGTCACGCGCGGCGCGCCCTTCTCGAACAGCACTCGCACCAGCGTGTCGATCTGTTCGGCGGCACCTTGCACGATGCGGCGCCCAACGGGATCGCCCTGGTCGGCATGGCGCATCACCATGGGTGCAAGCGCGGCATAGTCCGTGGCGCTGGCGCGGTCCATCCAGGCGACGGTCTCCATTGGGTCGCCCGCGAAGCGCTGCATGACCTCCGCCAGCAGCGCCGTGCGCTCGTGGCGGCCGTCATGGGCGCGCAATGCCAGTTGCACGGCTTTCAGTCCAAGGTCGGCGCCGCTGCCCTCGTCGGAGATCGGAAACCCGTAGCCGCCGGCGCGCAGGTCGCGGCCCTCGACGAAGCCGAGGCCGATCGAGCCGGTACCGGCGATGACGATGGCGCCGTCCTGGCCGGAATGCGCGCCAAGGCAGGCACCGATGCCGTCGCTGACGAAGTCGATGCCGGCAAAGGGGTGCGCGATTGCCCGCAACGCCTCAAGCGCGCCTTTGCGGCCGATGCCGGCAAGTCCGACGCCGGCATGGATCTTGGCGGTTTCGGCTGGCGCGAAACCTGCCTCCTCGATCGCCGCGCCGAAAGCTTTGGCGATGGAGGCCCAGGCTGCCTCGACCCCGAGCCGCGTCGTCGCCGGCCCCGACAGGCCCTGTCCCAGCACCTTGCCTTGCGCGTCCTCGACACGGGCGCGGCAACCGGTGCCGCCGCCATCGACGCCGAGAAAATAATCCGCTTCGGTATTCATGCGCCCAGCCGCTCGATGTCGGCGCCGCATAGGCGCAGCTTGCGGTCCAGTTGCTCGTAGCCGCGGTCGAGGTGATAGACACGGTTGATTGTCGTCTCGCCTTCACAGACCAGCGCGGCCAGCACCAGAGACACCGAAGCGCGCAGATCGGTGGCCATCACCTGCGCGCCGTGCAATTTCTCGCCGCCGCGCACCAGCGCCATGGTGCCTTGCAGCTTGATGTTGGCGCCGAGCCGCATCAGTTCGGGCACATGCATGAAGCGGTTCTCGAAGATGGTTTCGCGCAGCAGCGACGCACCCTGCGCGCAGCACATCAGCGCCATGAACTGCGCCTGCAGGTCGGTCGGAAAGCCCGGATAAGGTTCCGTCGTCAGATCCGCGGCCTTGAGCGGTCGGTCGCGCGAGACGATCAGACCGCGATCGCCTGGCCAGACGCTGACGCCGGTAGCCTCCAGCAATTGCACGACAGAGGCCATGTGCTCGAGCCGGGCATGCGTCAGTTCGAGCTGGCCGCCGGTGATTGCGGCCGCGATGGCATAGGTGCCGGCCTCGATGCGGTCGGGGATGATGTCATGCCTGGTGGCATGCCAGCTGGTGTCGCCCGCGATCAGGATACGGTGCGTGCCGGCGCCCTCGATGCGCGCGCCCATGGCAACGAGGCAAGCGGCGAGATCGGCTACTTCCGGCTCGCGCGCCGCGTTCAGGATCTCGCTTTCGCCCTTGGCCGCGGTCGCCGCCATCATCGCGGTTTCCGTCGCCCCGACCGATGGCGAGGGGAGCACGATGCGCGTGCCGGTCAGCCCGTTCGGGGCCGCGGCGACGATCAGGCCGTTCTCGACGGCGATCCTGGCGCCGAGCGCGGCGAGTGCGGCGACATGCATGTCGAGCGGCCGCGCGCCGATCGCGCAGCCGCCCGGCAGCGAAACCCGGGCATGGCCGAACCGCGCCAGCAACGGCGCCAGGACAAGCACCGTCGCCCGCATTTTCCGAACCGTGTCGTAGGACGTCTCCTTGGAAACGGCGGTACTTGTGTCGATGGTGGCGGCATGGGCGGACCGGGTGATTTCGGCGCCGTGAAGTCGCACCACGCCGAGCATGTTTTCGACGTCGGTCACATCGGGCAGATTGGTCAATTCCAGCGGATAGGGGCTGAGCAGCGCAGCCGCGATCTGCGGCAAAGCGGCATTCTTGGCGCCCGAAATGGTGACCGCGCCCTGCAGTCTCTGTCCGCCGACGATCCGCAATCTGTCCATGGCTGGAACCTTGACGGCCAATCCGGTGACCTGCCCGGGAATCCCGAGCGACGACCCCGGGCCAAGTCGAGAATTAATTCTGCGTTCTTGGCTGTCAATCAAAATTGGAATAATTTATTCCTCTTCTTGCAAGGAAGAGCGAGGGATTTCCGTGTCCGTCTTAAGCAGGATCAGTGCCGAGCTCGACGGCATGGCGCCCGGCGATCGCGAGATAGGCCGTTATATTATCGGCAATCCCGACCAGATGCTGCGGCTGTCGACGGCCGCACTCGCGGCCGAGATCGGCCGCAGCCAGTCTAGCGTCGTCAAGTTCAGCCAGAAGCTCGGCTATGCCAGCTACCAGGAGCTCAAGCTCGCCGTCAGCGAGGCCAAGGCGCAGGATTGGCAGGTGCCGGCCGGCGTCATCCACGGCTCGATCGAGGTGGGTGACGGTTTTCCGGTCATCCTGAAGAAGCTGATCGGCAGCAAGCTGCTGTCGATGCAGCAGACCGTGGCCGCCAACAGCGAGCGCATTCTCTCCCGGACGCTGGACCTGCTGGATGGCGCGCGGCGCATCCATCTGGTCGGCGTCGGCGCTTCCTCGCTAGTGGCACGTGATTTTTCCTACAAGCTGATGAAGCTCGGCCGCAATGTGCTGCATGACAGCGACAGCCACATCCAGATGGCCAACGCCTCGACGCTCGGGCCTGACGATGTGCTGTTCGCGCTGTCCTATTCCGGCGCCAGTATCGAAACCTTGCGCATCGCCGAACTTGCCAGCAAGCGTGGCACGACGGTGATCGCCGTCACCGGCCTGCACGACAATCCGCTGAGCCGCGTCGCCGACATCCGCCTCTACACCCTCGCTGACGAGGAACGTGCGCGCTCTTCCTCCATCACCGCGCGCGACGCCCAGCTGACGCTGACCGACCTTCTGTTCATCTTGCTGGTTCAGAAGCAGCCCGACGCCAACGACTACGTTCACAACAGCGAGGCCGCGGTCACGGTGCTGAAGGCCGAGCGCTCGTCGTAGAGGCCTCAGACGCTTTCGAGATAGGTCTCGACCTCGAAATCGCTCACGTTGAGGGCAAACGTATTCAATTCCTGGCGTTTGCAGGCGACGAAGGAGTCGCGCAGGATCGCCGGGAAGATCTCCGCCACATGCGTCCCGCCTTCAAAGGTTGCGATCGCGGACGCCCAGTCCGGCGGCAGTTTGGCCGGGGCGACGCCTTGCCCGTCATTCCCCGCCGGGTCGCCTGGCGACATCTGCTTCTCGATGCCGATCAGCGCGGCACCCAGTATGGCGGCAAGCACGAGATAGGGGTTGGCGTCGGCTCCCGAGACGCGATGTTCGATGCGGCGCGCGCCGGTCGGGCCGCCGGGGATGCGGATCGCGACCATGCGGTTCTCGTAACCCCAGGCGACCGCGGTCGGCGCGTAGGATCTCGGGCGCAGCCTTCGGTAGGAATTGAAATGCGGCGCGAACACCAGCGTGCTTTCGGCCATCGCCGCCAGCAGCCCGCCGACCGCGTGTCGCATGGTGTCGGAACCCTGGTCGGTGCCGTCGTCGAACACGTTGCGCCCATCGGCATCGACCAGGCTGAAATGGACATGGAAGCCGTTGCCGGCGCGGTCGCCATAGGGCTTGGCCATGAAGCAGGCGGCAAAGCCGTGCTTGCGGGCAATGCCCTTCACCGTGCGCTTGAACAACACCGCATCGTCGGCCGCCCGCAACGCGTCGGCGACATGGTTCAGGTTGATCTCGAACTGGCCGACGCCGTTTTCGGCGATGGCCGTATCGACGGGAATGCCTTGCGCGCGGCAGGCTTCATAGATGTCGTGGATGAAGGCTTCGAAATCGTCGATTTCGTCGATCGACAGCGCCGCGTCGGAATCGAGACGCCGCCCGGTGACCGGGGACACGGGCCCGACCGGCCGCTGTGATTGCGGATCGACCAGGTAGAATTCCAGTTCGGTCGCCGCGACAGGAGTGAGGCCGAGCGCCTTGTAGCGATCGAGGATGCGGGCCAGTGCCCGCCGGGGGTCGCCGAGATAGGGCGCTCCGCTCTCATCGGCGAGCCAGAGCGGGACGAGCGCCGTCGGATGCGCCGTCCATTCCACCGGCAGAATGCCGCGACCCGTCCATTGGCAAAGACCGTCGGCATCGCCGGTCGAGAAGACCAGGCTGTTGCCTTCGATGTCCTCGCCCCAGACATCGAGCCCGATCAGCGAGTAGGGCATGCGCAGCTTGCCCTCCAGCGCCTTGCGGGCCTGCTCGACGGGGATGCGTTTTCCCCGCATGATGCCGTTGAGGTCGCACACCGCGGCCCTCAGGCTCAGGATGTCGCTTCGGCTTTCAAGCCAGTTCAAAACGTCCTTAATTGCATCGCTCAATTTCAAACCTCTGGTTCCCTGCGGTGTCGCGTCTGAGGCGAGCACCCTATTTTCTACGACAAAGCAGCTGACGAGTTCATGAAGGCATCTCCGACATAGGTCGGAAATTTTCCTTCATCTTTTCAAGTCATTAGCCGGTATGTCGGGAGGCATTTCAGGAACCAATTGCGCGATCTGCGATCGCAACATAGCGACAAGGCAAGGGAAAGCCAAGCGGCATCGGGGGGCCAGGAGACACCGGTCTAGCTCCTCGCTTCCGGGAATCTGACCTGCCGCAGGATATGGGCAGCACCCTCGTCGATGTCGCGAACGATGGCCGCCCGCGCTCGCCCACCGTCCTGCGCCTCGATCGCGGCAACGACTTCCTCGTGATAGTCGATATCCAGAATGGAGGAGAGGTCGTCCTCGAATCCCATGGCGAGGTTCCTGAGAAACGGGCCGACCTGCATCCACACCGTCTCGATCAGGAAGATCATCTGCTCGTTGCCGCAATGGCGATAGATCGAGAATTTAAAATCGTGGTTCTTCCTGAGATAGTCGCCAATATCGCCTTTGCTGGCCGTCAGGGTCAGTTCCGTGCAATGGCGTCGGATCGTCCGCAGATTGTTGCCGTTGATCAGTTTCGTCGCAAGTTCGGTTGCCGGGCCTTCGAGCAGTGTGCGCACGGCGGTCAATTGCGAGAACCGCTCGGCCGAGATCACCGGCACCTCGACGCTGCCATTCGGCATCGGGCTCAGTGCCCGCAATGCCTGCAGCCGCATGAAGGCACTGCGCACCGGCATGTCGCTGGTGCCGAGTTCCTTGGCGAGTTTGCGCGAGGTCAGCTTCTGGCCGGGCAGGAATTGGCCCGACATC
This sequence comes from Mesorhizobium sp. LNHC209A00, assembly GCF_000502915.1. NCBI lineage: Bacteria > Pseudomonadati > Pseudomonadota > Alphaproteobacteria > Hyphomicrobiales > Phyllobacteriaceae > Mesorhizobium > Mesorhizobium sp. LNHC209A00. The sequence continues at coordinate 254,067 of NZ_AYWT01000004.1, read as the reverse complement.
AGGGCTCGCACAAGCTCCAGATAGACCTTCTCGTGCAAGGGCACGGTGTCTACGGCGGTCAAACCGAAATGTGTTCTGCCGGCCATTGGCGGGGCGCACCTTCATCCGTTCTGAAAATGACCTGACGACACGCGCCGCGGACAAAGCTTAGGCCTGGCACGGCGGGAACACCCAAGCCGCCGATTGATCGAGCATGATAGACGCTTCGATCGTTGCGCGGCAAGCCAACCGCAGGAGCCGGCGCGGTGCGGCGGGCTGCCTTCCTTTCCGCCTATCGATCCGGAACCGGCCCGCTCTTCTCCAATGCCATATGCGTCAGCAAATTCCTGGTGATCCGGCCGACGTCGTTCATGGCATCGCCCACAGGCAAGGCGCCGCACCAAGCGACCGAACTCGCGCAGAAGATCAGGCCGCCCGAGGGCAGATGGCGCAGCGTCATCTCCGCGCAACGGCGCCCTTCGCGCTCTCTGTCACCTCCTTCGTACCATCGCGTGGCGTCATGGATGAAGCTGTCCGGGAACCCGGTCGCGCGCGCAATGACCATGGTGTCGGGGGATGTGCCCAGATGCGGGTCGGTGGCATCCACCTCGTAGCCGGCGGCTCCTCCAAGCACGATGCCCTCGTCGCCGAAGGTCTCGCTGGTGACGCCGTCGAACAGCCATGCAGCGGAAGCTTCATGGCTTTGAGGCGTGCGTGTGAAGGGCCGCGCGCCGTCGAACCCCATCAGCGAGATGGCGACGCCGGTCAGCGAGAACTCGCCGCGCCCGCTGGCGCGCAGGTACCCTCCCGGCTGGTTGGTAATCGACAGTGACTGTTCGGCGATAGAGCCGTCCCAGGTCCGGCCCGCCTCGAGCGGCGAGCGGCGCAATTCCATCAGATCGTCCTGGAACGCCACCTTGCCGGCAAGACCATTGCCGCCGAGATAGGCGATGCTGCCACCCGCCGCCGCGAATTGGCGCAGCGCATGCTCCATCTCGACCGACATGTATTCGGGATGGCTGCCGGTGATGACCGCCTCGTAGCCCTGCAGGCAGGCAAGACCCAGTTCGTGCAGGTCGCGGTCGGTGATGAGATCGAAGCCGATATCATTCTTGTGGCAGAAGCGCAGAAAATGCAGGTCGACGGGCAGGTTGTGCGGGCAGCCGCAGAGCGGATAATTGTAGTCGTCGCGCAGCGTCGCCTTGGGCTTCCTCGTGGAACAGATCGACACGCCGCTGAGATCGCTGTGATAGTCGTAGAGCGACTTCAGATTGTTATCGATCGCGAAGCGATGGCCGCGATCCTCGCACATCCATTCGTAGAGATGCGCCGGTAGGAATTCATCGGCATAGGCGAGATAGGTGGCCGTCGGCACCAGGAACAGCAGCGGTGCCCGGCGTGCCGTCGAGGTGATGAAGAAGACGATGCGCTCCGATCCACCGTCATGGCTGACTTCGAAGGCATAGACGCCGGCAGAGGCATCGGCAGGGATCTGCAGATGATAAGAGGGGGGCCAGCCCAACGCGCCCATGTCGTCGTCATGGCAATGCACGGCGTCGTAATGCGATGGCACCAAGCGGGGATCAAAGCTCGACCCATCCCAACGGCGTGAGGTCATGCAGAAGGCGGGCTGGTTGATCGTCTCCAGCAAGAGGACGCGATCGGTGCGTGTCGAGGCGAGCGGGCCGCTCGGCAGCAGGGTCGGAAAAATCCAGGCGATACGACCGGCCGCGGTTCGCAGCGAGATCGCCGAGAACTTGGCGTTCAGCGACCTTACATCGTTTGCCGTGCTGGTGCCGAAGACCATGTCACCGGTCAGGGGCCGCCACGGCAGGTCGAATCGATGATCCACGCGAAACGGCGACAGGAGATCGTCCGAGTCGATCCGCAGCACGGTCGCGCCGTCGTTCGACGAAATCTCGACCTTGAGCCAGGTGTTTGCCGGCAAGACCACGCCGCTATCGAGCGAGTTGCCGTCGGCGGCTGACATCAGCCGCCCGTCCTGCAAGCCGAGGCGCAGGTTCCCGCTTTCGAACAGCACGCGGGCGCCATCGTTGCGGGTCAAGTATACTTCGAAGGCGACGCCTTCGATCTCGGTGGCCTTGGCAAGTTCCGCCGCCGCGATCTTCAGGAAGGATCCGTGATCGAAATCGCGGTGAGACACGGCATTTCCCGTCGGCTCGACGCGCCAGCCCATCGGCTCGGCCGCGGGCGTGTCGAGCCGCACGACGTGCACGTGGCATACCTGCCGCGACGCCGAGACATGAAGGGCGACCGGTGTTCCGGCCGCTGTATGCCAGGGAACGGTATAGCCTGAGACGGCCATGGCGCCGTGGTCGACGGGGCGCTTCATCGCCGCGAAAATCCGCGTCGCGATCCCGGCTGTCGCAATCTCATCGATGGCAAACTGGACAATGCTTTCAAACCTTTGGGTCTGGAGGTCGTATATACCCCACGGCCTTGATTGCTGACGAAGTCCGTAGGAATCTCGCTCAGCCATCGATGGCCATCGGCAATGCGAGTTCTACGCATCCATCGCAGGCATCCGCTTCGTGCCTGATCGACGACGACATTATCGCGATCGTGCGAAACCGGACAGTCGTTCTCGCAACTCGGCCTCTTCATCACAAAACTTGACCTTCACGCACTTGCACGTCCGGCCGCTCTCTGGCTTTTTGGGGCACCCATCCGAACGGACTGATTCGCGTCATGCCGCTCGATTGCAATGTCTTGTAGGCAGTCTGCTTGTGGGTCGTGAAGCGCACGCAATTGGCGAAGGAGAAGCAGGCATGGCCGAGTTCAAGAAGCCGGAAATCTCCGAGATGAGACCCAAGATCACCGTGATCGGCGTCGGCGGCGGCGGCGGCAACGCGATCAACAACATGATCGTGGAACAGCTTCAGGGAACCGAGTTCATTGCCGCCAACACCGATGCCCAGGCGCTTACCATGTCGAAGGCGACGCGGCTGATCCAGCTTGGCGCCCACGTCACGGAAGGCCTTGGCGCCGGCTCGTTGCCCGAGATCGGCCGTGCCGCGGCCGAAGAATCGCTAGACGAGATCATGGATCATCTGGCCGGCACCCACATGTGTTTCGTCACTGCCGGCATGGGCGGCGGCACCGGAACCGGTGCGGCCCCGATCATCGCCCAGGCGGCGCGCAAGGCCGGCATCCTGACGGTCGGCGTCGTCACCAAACCGTTTACCTTCGAGGGCAGGCGCCGCATGCAGATGGCGGAAGAAGGCATCGAGCGGCTGCGCGAAGCCGCCGACACCGTCATCGTGATCCCCAACCAGAACCTGTTCCGCATCGCCGATGCCAAGACCACCTTTGCCGATGCATTCGTCATCGCCGACAGGGTGCTTTATTCCGGCGTCAGCTGCATCACCGACCTCATCGTCAAGGAAGGCCTGATCAATCTCGACTTCGCCGACGTCAAATCGGTGATGCGCGGCATGGGCCGCGCCATGATGGGAACGGGCGAGGCCTCCGGCGACGGCCGGGCGATGAAGGCGGCGGAAGCCGCGATCGCCAATCCGCTGCTCGACGAAATGTCGATGAAGGGCGCCAAGGGCGTGCTGGTGTCGATTTCGGGCGGCCGGGACATGACCCTGTTCGAGGTCGACGAGGCGGCCACGCGCATCCGTGAAGAGGTCTATGAGGACGCCGACATCATCGTCGGCGCCATCTTCGACAAGAGCATGGAAGGCCGCTTCAGGGTCTCGGTGGTGGCGACGGGCCTCGATCGTTCGCTCGGCGAGGGTGATGCCGATGCCGGCATGGCACATGGCCATTCCATGCCGTCCGCCGCACGGACCTTGCAGTAGCCTTCCGTTCGAATTAACACTCCCGGGCAGGCGACCCGCGGTATCTGTCGCGTGCCAGGGCCGGAAACGGTGCTCTTTAGGACGCCTTCTCGCCGATGAGCTCGAATCGCTCGATCTCGCATTCGCGGGCGACCAGTGCCAGGATTGCCGTCTAGGGTTCGGGTCGCATCGGGCTGTCTCCATTCGAGATTGAACGAGTACACGAAGCGGTCGCGGCTGGAGTGATTCTCGACCTTGGCAAGGCACGCGCCATAGCCGAGCGGCCGCACCCTCTTGGGAAGGTCAGGTGGGGATCCTTTTGCCCAGGAAACCGACAGGACCGCATAGTGGTCGCGCGGCAACTTGAGGTCGACCCATTTCAACACCTGAAGTGTCAGTAGCGTCAGCACGGTTGCAATTGCCGCAAGACCAAACTGGCCCCGCCAAAGGCAAGTCCGATCATCGTCATGATCCACATGGTGGCCGCGGTGGTGATCCCAGTCAGAGATCGCCGCGCCGAAGGATGGCGTCGCCGCCGATGAAGCCGACGCCGGTCAGCACGCCAAGCGGCAGACGAAGCACGTCCACGCTGGCGAAGAAGTAAGAACCTCTTGCCCTCCTGAGGTGCCCGGCCGAACCGTCGCGCGGCAGCCGACCAGACGCGACGCCATTTGAAGGTGGCGCTTGACTTCGGCCAAGCCATGTGAAAAATTTTGCAGCAACTGATAAAAATATCATCGGGACGGAAACGTGGTTGGTTTTGGAAACGGCCTTTTTCGGGACGACGATGCCAGCATGGCGGCGCGGGCCGCGTGGCTTCATTACGCCGGCGGCCTGACCCAGTCCGAGGTTGCCAAGCGGCTGGGGCTGACCAGTCTCAAGGCGCACCGCCTCATCACCAAGGCCAACCAGGAAGGGCTGGTGAAGGTCTATATCGACGGCGAAGTGTCGGAATGCGTCGAGCTCGAGGACGAATTGTCCCGCCGCTACGGCCTCGACTATTGCGAGGTGGTCCCGGATTTCGATTCCGAGGATCTGCCGCTCAAGGCGCTCGGCATCGCCGGCGCGCAGTTCCTCAAGCGCGAGATCGAGCGCGGCGAGCAGGCGCTGATCGGCGTCGGCCATGGCCGCACGCTCGCGGCCTGCGTGGAATATCTGCCGCGCACCACCACCGACCGCATCCGTTTCGTGTCGCTGCTTGGTGGCCTGACCCGGAAATTCTCGGCCAACCCGCATGATGTCATCCACCGTCTCGCCGAACGCACCGGTGCCGAAGCCTATGTGATGCCGGTGCCGATGTTCGCCAACACGGCGGATGACCGCATCGTGCTGCTGGGCCAGAAGGGGATCAGCGAGGTCTTCGATCTCGCCAGATCGGCCGACCTGCTGTTTGCTGGGATCGGCACCGCCGAACGCGAGGCTTCGCTTGTCGCCACCGGCATGATCGAGAAGGGCGAGATGGAGGAGATCCGTCGCAATGGCGGTGTCGGCGAATTGCTCGGCCATTTCTTCGACGAGGCCGGCAAGGCAGTGGCGACGACCGTTTCCAACCGGGCGCTGGCACTGGCGCGCGAGGATATCGCCAGCCGCCGGATTGTCGCCGTCGCCGGCGGCAGGATCAAGGTTCGCGCCATCAAGTCGGTGCTGGAGGGGCGCTATCTCGAGGGCCTGATAACGGACGAGCGCACGGCGCGATCGCTCGTGGAAGAGACGCCGGTCGGGTAGCCGGCAACAGTCCAGTTGAAACTACCCTGTGGAGGAGAAGACGAAATGCATGAGAAAGAGAAAGACCTGATAGACGCCTTCCTGCGCGGACAAGTCGACCGTCGTGGACTGATCAAGGGCCTGGGTGCCATGGGCCTCGCCGCCGGCACCGCCGGCACGCTGCTCAACCTGGGCCAGACCCGCGCGCTCGCCGCGGACTTCGACTGGCAGGCGCATAAGGGCAAGACCATCAAGCTCTTGCTCAACAAGCATCCATATGCCGACGCCATGATCGCCAATCTTGAGAACTTCAAGAAGCTGACCGGCATGAACGTCGTCTACGACGTATTCCCCGAAGACGTCTATTTCGACAAGGTGACGGCCGCATTGTCGGCGAGCTCGCCCGAATACGACGCCTTCATGACCGGCGCGTACATGACCTGGACCTATGGCCCAGCCGGCTGGATCACCGACCTCAACGAATGGATCAAGGATCCGGCCAAGACCAACCCGAACTATGCTTGGGACGACTTCCTGCCAGGCGTCAAGAATTCCTGCGCATGGAACGGCAAGCCGGGCGGAGCTTTGGGATCGGAAGACGCCAAGCAGTGGTGCATTCCGTGGGGGTTCGAGCAGAACAACATCACCTACAACAAGGCGATGTTCGACAAGGCGGGCGTCAAGGTTCCCGGCAACATGGACGAGATGGTGGCCGCTGCCGCCAAGCTCACCAAGGATGTCGGTGGCGGCGTCTACGGCATTGGTGTGCGCGGCTCACGCTCCTGGGCGACCATTCACCCGGGGTTCCTGTCGGCCTACGCCAATTTCGACCAGAAGGACCTGAATGTGTCGGCCGACGGCAAATTGTCGGCCGCCATGAACACCGCCCAATCCAAGGCTTTCCACAAGCAGTGGGTGCAGATGATCCAGCAGAGCGGCCCGAAGGACTGGTCGACCTATACGTGGTACCAGGTCGGAACCGATCTCGGCGCCGGCGCCTCGGCGATGATCTTCGACGCCGATATCCTCGGCTACTTCATGAATGGCGGCGACAACAAGATGGCCGGCAAGCTTGCCTTCGCCGCCTTCAAGGCGAATCCGGAGGCCAAGGCACCAACGCCGAACATCTGGATCTGGTCGCTGTCGATGTCCAACTTCTCCAAGGACAAGGACGCCACATGGTACTTCATGCAATGGGCCTCCGGACCCGAGCATGCGCTGTTCGGCGCCACCAAGATGGATTTCGTCAACCCAGTCCGCCAGTCGGTCTGGAAGGATGAGGTCTTCCGCGAGAAGCTGAACAAGAGCTATCCGGGCTATGTCGAGATGTTCGACGCCTCGGCACCCGGCGCCTCGATCAAGTTCACGGCGCAGCCGCTTTTCTTCGATCTCACCACCGAATGGGCGGCGACGCTGCAGAAGATGGTGTCCAAGGAAGTGCCGGTCGACGAGGGCCTCGACAAGCTCGCCGAGAGCATCAACGGCCAGCTCAAGGAAGCCGGCCTCGGTTAAGTCGCAACGAGGGCCGGCCTGCTTGGCGGTTCGGCCCTCGCCACATCTTTCATGTTTGCGATGCGGTGCCGAAAGGTGCCATTTCGCCCCACCGGCCGCCTTGCTCCCTTGGGCGGCCGGCAGGGCGAAGCGACAGCAACAACGGAGCAGCTCGATGACTGCGGTGGTATCGCAAAGGCTCAAGCCATCCGGCTTCAGGATCAGCAAGCGGGTGCTGCCCTATGTTCTCAGCCTGCCGGCCTTGCTGGTCTGCATAGGCATCCTGATCCCGTTCCTGACCTCGGTGGTCTATTCGTTCCAACGCTATCGTCTGAGCCAGCCCTGGGCGCGCCAGTTCAACTGGGGCGACAACTATATCTCCTTCTTCACCGATCCGAAGTTCTGGAACACGTTGAAAGTGTCGCTGCTCTATGCCGGCACCACGGTCGTGCTGGAACTGCTTCTCGGTCTCGCCATCGCGCTGCTGCTGCAGAAGCGCTCGACACTCAACAACTTCATCTCGATCATGCTGTTGATGCCGCTGATGACGGCACCCGCGCTGGCGGCACTGATGTGGAAGCTGATGACCAATCCGGGCTTCGGCGTGCTGAGCTATCTCGCCAGCCTCATCGGGCTGCAGGATTTTCGCTGGGCGTCGTCGCCGTCGACGGCGCTGTTCACCGTCGTGCTGGTCGACATCTGGGTCTACACTCCATTCATCATGATCCTGCTGCTCGCTGGGCTGCGCAGCCTGCCGACGCAGCCCTTCGAGGCCGCCGCGCTTGACGGCGTGCCGAGGAGCTTCGTCTTCTTCCGCATCACGCTGCCGATGCTGACGCCCTACATCCTGACAGCGACGCTGTTCCGGCTGCTCGATTCCATTCAGCAGTTCGACATCATCTACGCGATGACCCAAGGCGGGCCGGGCGACACGCTGACCGTGTTCCAGGTCGAGGCCTATCTCAACTTCTTCCAGTCGACCAATGTCGGCCGCTCGGCGGCGCTCATGATCATCCTGTGGGCGATCACCTATTTCCTCTCCAACATCTTCATCAAGAACTGGCTCAGGCTGCGCGAACGCGCCCGCGGCCAGGCATAGGAGGCGGCGATGGAACATACCTCGCTTCTCGAACGCATCCTGCGCGGCGCGGCACTGACGCTGGTCGTGATCTTCTTCATGTTCCCGATCCTGTGGATATTCATGATGTCGTTCCAGACCAACGAGACCATTCTGCGCATCCCGCCGCAGCTCATCTTCGATCCGACGCTCGCCAACTACACGGCGTTGATCACCGGCAAGCTGATGACCGCCGCCGGCACGCTCGACATCGCCTTCATGCGCAATCTCTGGAATTCGGTGTTCCTGTCGGTGACCTCGGTCGCCGTTTCGCTGCTGCTCGGCGTGCCGGCGGCTTACGCCTTCGCGCGTCACAAATTCCGCGGTTCGGAGGACATCGCCTTCACGCTGCTGTCGTTCAAGTTCGCGCCGGCACTTCTGGTCCTGCTGCCGCTGACCCTCTATTTCCAGAAGCTCGGCCTTGCCAACACCTATATCGGCCTGATCTGGGTCTACCAGTTGATATGCCTGCCGCTGATCCTGTGGATCGTGCGCGGCTATTTCGAGGACATTCCGGCCGACATCGAATATGCCTACCGCATCGGCGGCCATTCCTGGTTCGCCACCTTCCGCAAGATCGCGCTGCCGCTCGCCGGCCCCGGCATCGCGGCGGCAGGCCTGCTCGCCTTCATCTTCGCCTGGAACAATTTCGTCTTCGCGCTGGTGTTGGCTTCGGCCGACAAGCAGCCGGTGACGGTCGGCGCGCTGGCCTTCATCACTTCATCGGGCATCCAGTACGGCCAGATTTCGGCGGCCATCGTCTTGTCGATCACGCCGACGCTGGCGCTCGCCCTTTACGCACAGCGCTATCTGGTCGAGGGCTTGTCGCTCGGCGCGGTGAAAGGATAGAAATGGCCAGCCTCGAACTCAGAAACGTCGTCAAGCGCTACAAGAGCCAGACCGTCCTCGACAATCTGTCGCTGACGGTCGCCGATGGCGAGACGCTGGTGCTGTTTGGTCCCTCGGGCGCCGGCAAGACGGTGCTTTTGCGGCTGGTCGCCGGCGTCATCGATCCGGACGAAGGCAAGATCCTTATCGGCGGCGAGGACATGACCGATGTCGACGCGGAATTCCGCGGCGTCGGCATGGCGTTCCAGAATTTCGCGCTGTTTCCGCATATGAGCGCTTTCGACAATATCGCGACGCCGCTGGCGGCCAAGCGCTCGTCGCAGAGCGCGATCAAGGCCGGGGTCGAGAGCGTCGCCAAATTGTTGAAGATCGGCCATGTGCTGAGCCACAAGCCGCGCGCTCTCTCCAATGGCCAGAAGCAGCGCACGGCCCTTGCCCGCGCTTTGGTCGGTTCGCCGCCGCTCCTTCTGCTCGACGATCCCTTGCGCAATGTCGACGCCAAGCTGCGTTTCGAGATGCGGCTCGAACTGCCGCGGCTGCTCGCCGATCGCGGCGCCACCGTCGTTTACGTTACTCAGGACTACAAGGAAGCCATGGCGCTCGGCGACCGCATCGCGGTGATGTCGCAAGGCGTCATCAGGCAGCTTGGTACGCCCGAGCAGATCTATCGTGAGCCGGCCAACGTCGAGATCGCGCGGCTGTTCGGCGATCCGACCATCAATCTGCTCGACGTCAAGCCCGCGCGCGATGCCCGGGGGGTCTATGTCGGCCTGTCCAATGTACAGGTCCATCTCACCGATGCTCCGGAGGCCGCCATCGGCCGCGACTGCATCATCGGGCTGAGACCCGAGGCCCTGCATTTCGTTGGCGAGAACGAACCCGGCGCCATTCCGGTGACCGTCGAGGCGGAGACGCCGCTCAACGAAAAGATCGTCACGCTGGTGCGCACCGTGCGCGGCCGTGAAATTTTGGTCTCGCGCCCGGCCGGAACGCCGGGGCGCAGCGAAGGCAAGGCGCATATCGCCGTCGACGGCAGGAGCGCCCTGCTGTTCGATCGGGCGAGCGGCGAGCGCATCGGCGCCAGGAATGTCGTCAAACTGCGCAACGGAGAAGCGGCATGAGCCCGAGCGCGCTCACCATATCAGGCGTCGACAAATTCTATGGCCCGATCGACAGGGGCGTTCACGCCGTCAAGAACCTGACGATGGAGATCGGCAAGGGCGAGATCGTGGCGCTGCTCGGCTCTTCGGGCTGCGGCAAGACCTCGACCTTGCGCATGATTGCCGGCTTCGAGGAGGTGTCGCGCGGCGCGATCGCGGTCGCGGGCCGCAAGGTACACACCTTGCCGCCGGTCAAACGCAATGTGGCGATGGCCTTCGAGGGCTATTCGCTCTATCCGCCGCTCACCGTGCGCGAGAACATGGCCTTCGCGCTCAAGGCCGCCCGGCTGCCCAGGAGCGAGGTCGACGCCAAGGTCGCCAGCATCGCCAAGCTGCTGGAGATCGAGGACATATTGGAGCGCTATCCCAGCTCCATTTCCGGCGGCCAGCAGCAGCGCGCCAGCCTCGGCCGGGCGCTGATCCGCGAGGCCGACCTGCATCTGCTCGACGAGCCGATGGGCCAGCTCGAACCGCAGCTTCGCGCCGTGCTGCGCGGCCGCATCAAGCACTTCATCAAGGAGCGCGGCCTGACCGCGATCCTGGTCACCCACGACCAGACCGAGGCCAATGCGCTGGCCGACCGCATCGCGGTGATGGAGGGTGGCGTGCTGCAGCAGTTCGACACGCCGGACCGGATCAAGGAGCGCCCGGCGAACCTGTTCACCGGCACGTTCGTCGGCGAGCCACCGATGAACGTCTTCGAGGCCTTTGTCGGCACGGCCGCCGGCCGCATCAATCTCAGGCTGCCCGACGGGCTGTCGCTCGACTACGACAAGGACGCCTTCAGCGCTCCGGTTCGCGACCAGCTGCTCAGCCGTGAGCGGGTGGTTATCGGCATCAGGCCCTACGCGGTCCGGCGCTCGAAGGAGGGTGTTCCGGCCAGGGTCTCGGCCAACCAATGGCTCGGCGACCAGACCCACATCGCCGCCGACTTCGCCGGCGGCTCGCTGGTACTGGTGGAGCATGACCGCACCCGGCTCGACCTCGGCGCGCCGATCAATGTCAGCATAGATCCCAAAAACCTGCACGTCTTTGACCAAGCGAGCGGCATTGCGATCTCGCACGGCATGGAGCTCGCGTGATGCGCGACGTACTGATCGGCATAGATGCCGGCACCTCTGTCATCAAGTCCATCGCTTTCGATACGAAGGGCCGCCAGATCGCGGCCGCGGCAACGCCGAACCACTATGAGACGCTGCCGGGCGGCGGCGCCGAACAGGATCTGTCCCGCACATGGGCCGATGCCGCCACGACCCTGCGCCAGCTTGCCGACAAGGTGCCCGATCTCGCCAGCCGGACCGTCGCCATCGCGGTGACCGGGCAGGGCGACGGGACCTGGCTGATCGACGGCAAGGGCGAGCCGGTGGCCAAGGGTTGGCTCTGGCTCGACGCGCGCGCCGCCGGCATCGTCGAAGAAATCCGTGCGCGGCCCGATGACCGGCTGCGCTTCGAAAAGACCGGCAGCGGTCTTGCCGCCTGCCAGCAAGGCTCGCAGTTCGCCTTCATGAAGCGCACCATGCCCGAAATGCTCGGCAAGGCGGCGACCGCGTTCCATTGCAAGGACTGGCTCTATTTCAAGCTGACCGGCGAACGCGCCACCGATCCGTCCGAAGGGACCTTCACTTTCGGCGACTTCCGCACCCGTGACTACAGTGGGGAGGTGCTCGACGTCCTCGGCGTCGCCGATCTCAGGCACCTGCTGCCGCCGATCGTCGACGGCACGAGGCACAGCGCCGGACTGTCGCCGGCCGCCGCCGACGTCACCGGCATGTTTGCCGGCACACCCGTCGTGCTCGGTTATGTCGACGTCGTCTGCACCGCGCTCGGCGCCGGCCTCCTCGACCGTGAACGCAAGCCCGGCTGCTCGATCATCGGTTCCACCGGCATGCACATGCGGCTGGCCGAGACCCCGGATGATGTGCAGCTCAACGAAGCGGCGACCGGTTACACGATGGCGATGCCGGCGCCGGGCGTCTTCGCGCAGATGCAGTCCAACATGGCGGCGACGCTCAACATCGACTGGGTGCTTGGCCTCGCTTCGGGCATCCTCGCCTCGCAAGGCATAACCCGCAGCAATGGCGAGATGATCGCGCTGGTCGATGCCTGGATCGCGGCCACGCGGCCAGCTTCGCTGCTCTACCAGCCCTACGTGTCGGAAGCCGGCGAGCGGGGACCGTTCGTCGATGCCAACGCCAGGGCAGGCTTCGTCGGCATTTCGTCGCGCCACGGCTACGCCGATCTGGTGCGCGCCGTCTTCGAAGGCTTGGCCTTCGCGGCGCGCGACTGCTACGCCGCCATGGGCCCGCTGCCTCGCGAAATTCGCCTGACCGGCGGCGCCGCCAGAAGCCCGGCGCTGCGCAAGATCCTGGGGGCCGCCATTGGTGCCGACACGCGCACCAGCGCGCGCGAGGAGGCCGGTGCCGCGGGTGCCGCAATGATCGCCGCGGTCTGCGTCGGTCAATACGCCTCCATGGACGAATGCGTCGGCGAATGGGTGACGCCGCTGCTCGGCGAGGCCGAGCCGAGCGACCCGGGCCTCGCCGCGATCTACGACAGGATGACCCCGTCCTACATGCTGGCGCACCAGGCCCTGCGGCCGGTCTGGCGTTCCATGGCGACATCGCAGGAAGATTGAGAAGTCGAGTATGCTGAGGAAAATAGCGATCATTGGCGACAACTTCATGCTGCCGGAGGTGTTTCGCGCCAAAGTCGAAAAGGTCGCCGGTGGCGACCTCGATATCAGGACATTGCAGACGGCCTGGCCCGACGAGCCGATGGAGTTCGGCAACGCCGCGCTCGGCCTCGACAAGGTCAAGGAATATTTTGGCCAGCCCGACGAGGTCGTCGATTTCATCGGCGATGCCGAAATCCTCGTCACGCAGCTAGCGCCCCTGTCGGAAGGCATGATGCGGCGTCTGCCGGGGCTCAAGCTGGTCGCGGTGTCGCGCGGCGGCCCGATCAACATCGACATGGAAGCGGCTAGGGCGCATGGCATCACCGTGGTCAATGTGCCCGGCCGCAACGCCACGGCCGTGGCCGAGTTCACCATCGGCGCCATCCTTGCCGAGACGCGGCTGATCCGGGTCGGCCACGAGGCCTTGCGCAAGGGGGAATGGCGCGGCGATCTCTACCGCGCCGACCGCACCGGCCGCGAACTCGGCGAAATGACCGTCGGCGTGGTCGGCTACGGCAATATCGGCACGAAGGTGGTGCGCCTGCTGCGCGCCTTCGGCTGCCACGTCCTGGTCAGCGATCCCTATGTGCAACTGAGCGCCGAGGATCGCAACGCTGGCGTCGAACTGGTTGCGCTCGACGACCTCCTGTCGCGCTCCGATGTGGTCACGCTGCATTCGCGGGTGACGCAGGAGACACGCGGTCTGATCGGCAAGGACACCATCGCGCGGATGAAGCCGGGCGTGATCTTCGTCAATACGGCGCGTGGCCCGCTGGTCGACTACGACGCACTCTACGAGGCGCTGGTTTCAGGGCAGATCGCCAGCGCCATGCTGGAAACCTTCGCGGTCGAACCGGTGCCCTCGGACTGGCCCTTGCTGCAGCTGCCAAACGTGACGCTGACGCCGCATATCGCCGGCGCTTCGGTGCGCACCGTGACCTATGCCGCCGAGCAGGCCGCCGAGGAAGTGCGCCGCTACCTGGCCGGCCTGCCTCCGGTCAATCCGTGCTGAGAGCGATGGCCATGATGCGAGAATTCGGCAGCGGGGTGACGGCAAGATGAGCGTCGGCCCTGACATCGTCGACCTCTTCGTCATCGGCGGCGGCGTCAACGGCGCCGGCATCGCGCGCGACGCCGCCGGCCGCGGGCTTTCCGTCATCCTGTGCGAAAAGGACGATCTCGCCGAAGGCACCAGCTCGCGCTCGGGCAAGCTCGTCCATGGCGGTCTGCGCTACCTCGAATATTACGAATTCCGCCTGGTGCGCGAGGCGCTGATCGAGCGCGAGGTGCTGCTGGAATCGGCGCCGCACATCATCTGGCCCATGCGCTTCGTGCTGCCGCACAGCCCGGACGACCGGCCGGCATGGCTGGTGCGGCTCGGCCTCTTCCTCTACGACCATCTCGGCGGCCGCAAGCGGCTGCCCGCCACCCGGACGCTCGATCTGCGCACAGCGCCCGAGGGGGCGCCGATCAAGGACGGCTTCAAGCGCGGTTTTGAATATTCGGACTGCTGGGTCGACGATGCCCGCCTCGTCGTCATCAATGCGCTCGACGCCGCCGAACGGGGAGCGAAGGTCCTCACCCGCACCGCCTGCACCGCGGCCCGCCGCGAGGGCGGCCTCTGGGTTGTCGAGATGCGCGACGTCAGGACCGGCATCAAAACCAGTGTACGGGCCCGCGCGCTGATCAATGCCGCCGGCCCTTGGGTCAACGACATCGTCAACCGCGTTGCCGGCCAGAACTCCAGGCGCAATGTCCGCCTCGTCAAGGGCAGCCATATCGTCGTACCCAAATTTTGGGAGGGAAGGCAGGCTTATCTCGTCCAGAACAACGACAAGCGCGTCATTTTCATCAATCCGTACCAGAACGATCTGGCCTTGATCGGAACCACCGATATCCCCTACGAGGGCCGGCCCGAGGATGTGAGAGCGGATGAGAGCGAGATCGATTACCTCATCAAAGTGGTCAACCGCTATTTCAAGCGCGGCCTTGCGCGGGGCGACGTGGTCCATTCGTTCTCCGGTGTCCGGCCGCTCTATGACGACAATGCCGACAATCCGAGCGCGGTGACGCGCGACTATATTTTCGAACTCGACGCGCCGGACGCGCAGGCGCCGCTGCTCTCCGTCTTCGGCGGCAAGATCACCACCTTCCGCAAACTCGCCGAGCATGCGCTGGACAGGATCGCACCGTTCTTTCCCCGCATGGGCAAAGCGTGGACCGCGAAGGCGCATCTGCCGGGCGGCGACATCGCCAATGCCGACTTCGAACAGTTTCTTGGCAGCCTCGCAAACGAGTATCCATGGATGCCGGCATCGCTGCTCAAGCATTACGGCCGGCTCTACGGCACCAGGACGCGGTCCGTGGTCGGCGGCGCCCGATCGCTCGCCGTACTTGGGCGGTGCTTCGGCAAGGATTTCTTCGAGCGCGAGGCGAACTACCTCTTCGAACAGGAATGGGCTGAAGACGCGGCCGACATTCTCGAACGGCGCACCAAGCATGGCCTGCATTTGTCCGCCGAGGAGAAGGCGGCCTTCGAGCATTGGTGCGCGAGCCGGCAGGCGAGGGCAGGCTGATGGCGCTCATTGCCCCTGTTCCGCGCCAGCGTTGAAGGGATCGCGACCTTGCCTTTCACGCTCTCCCTCAACACCAATCCGCTGGTCAACCGCTTCGCCGAGCCGGACGATCTGATCGATACCGTCGCCTATGAGATCGGCATTCGCGACGTTCAGCTCACGCATGAATTCGTCAACCCAGGCTGGCCGGCGGCGACGATCGTCAAGTTCGTCCGCCTGTACCGCAACGCCTTGAATCGCACCGGCGTGCGCGTCACCTCCGGCATGACCGGCCCCTATGGCCGGCTTAACCATTTCGGCCATCCGGATGCCGATGTGCGCCGCTACTATGTCGACTGGTTCAAGACGTTCGCCGATATCTCGGCCGAGCTTGGCGCCGACGGCATGGGCACGCAGTTCGCCATCTTCACGCATCGGGACTATGACGACCCCGCCCGTCGCGCCAGGCTGTTCGACATCGCGCTGGACTGCTGGCGCGAGGTCGCCGAGCACGCCCGGGCGGCAGGCCTGACTTATCTATTCTGGGAGCCGATGTCGGTTGGTCGCGAATTCGGCCACACCATCGAGAATTGCCGGATGCTGCAGGAGGCGATCGACGCGGCCGGCATGGCCATTCCGCTGGAGATGATGGTCGACATCGACCATGGCGACGTCACTTCCTCCAATCCGGCCGACATCGATCCCTATGCCTGGGCCGAAGCTTTCCCTCTGAAGTCGCCGATCATCCACATCAAGCAATCGTCGATGAACAAGGGCGGCCATTGGCCATTCACCGCGGCCTACAACAAGGACGGCCGCATCACGCCTGAGAAGCTGCTGGAGACGGTGCGACGCGGCGGCGGCACCGACAACGAAATCTGCCTCGAACTATCCTTCCGCGAGCGCGAGCCGGTCGACCATCAGGTGGTCGCCATGATCCGCGAGTCGGTCGACTTCTGGGCACCGTTCATCGAGACCGGCAGGCCTGGCCTGCTGCCGAAAGCCGGATAGAGATCGGACAGGAGTCCACGTGGCTCCTGTCCATGAAATGCAACCCGATCGAACTCAGGCGAATTTCGGATCGAGACTGCCCGACTTGTAGCGCTTGGCCATGTCCGAAACCGGCAGCGGCTTGATCTTCGGCGCATTGCCGGCGGTGCCGAACTGCTCGAAGCGCTCCTTGCAGAGCTTCCTCATCGCCGCCATCGCCGGCGTCAGATATTTGCGCGGATCGAACTCGCTGGGATTTTCGGTCAGCACCTTGCGGATCGCGCCGGTCAGCGCCATGCGGTTGTCGGTGTCGATGTTGATCTTGCGCACGCCATGCTTGATGCCGCGCTGGATCTCCTCCACCGGGACACCCCAGGTCGGCTTCATCTGGCCGCCATATTTGTTGATGATCTCCTGCAGGTCCTCCGGCACCGAGGATGAGCCGTGCATGACCAGATGCATGTTCGGCAAGCGGCGGTGGATCTCCTCGATCACGTTCATCGCCAGCACCGCGCCGTCGGGCTTGCGCGAGAATTTATAGGCGCCGTGGCTGGTGCCCATGGCCACCGCCAGCGCATCGACATGGGTGTCGCGCACGAACTGTTCGGCCTGCACCGGATCGGTCAGGAGCTGGTCGTGGCTGATCGCGCCTTCGACGCCGTGGCCGTCTTCCTGCTCGCCGCCGCCGCTCTCGAGCGAGCCCAGCACGCCGATCTCGCCTTCCACCGACACGCCGCCCCAATGCGCCATGTCGACGACGCGCCGTGTGATACCGGAATTATAGGCATAGTCGGCCGGCGACTTGCCGTCTTCCGTGAGCGAGCCGTCCATCATCACCGAGGTAAAGCCGTGCTGGATCGCGGTGACGCAGGTGGCTTCGTTGTTGCCATGGTCGAGATGCATGCAGACCGGGATGTCGGGATGGATCTCGACCAGCGCGTCGATCAGCTTGGCCAGCACCACGTCATTGGCATAGGCACGGGCGCCGCGGCTCGCCTGCAGGATGACCGGGGACTTAGTCTCCTCGGCAGCCTCCATGATGGCGAGGCCCTGTTCCATGTTGTTCATGTTGAAGGCCGGCACGCCATAGCCGTATTCGGCGGCGTGATCGAGCAATTGTCTCAGTGTGATGCGAGCCAACGATTAGTCTCCCGTATCTGGTTTCGAACCTGTGGTTGCGGGCCGCCCGCGCATCGTTCAGCCCACCGATGCTTCTGGCCGGAATCCTGCGCAACCGCAACCGTGACAGACCGTCCCGGCAGCAATTCTTGTTACAGCGGCGTGATAAAAGCCGGCGAAATATCCCACGGAAATATCTCATTATCACAAAAAACATGATACTTACGCGATCATATCTGTTATATCTTCGCTCGATCAAGGAGCCAGGGGTTCTGCGTTGGCGGGTCGGCGAGAATGAAGAGCGACAACAGACGCCAAGGGATCATGGACTTCCTGGTGGACGCCGGCGCGGCGAGCGTCGACGATCTTGCCTCCCGCTTTGGCGTATCCAGGATGACCGTGCATCGCGACCTCGACGAGCTCGAGGAGAGCGGTTTGCTGCGCAAGGTGCGCGGCGGCGCGTCGATTCAGCCGAGCAGCCTGTTTGAAAGCGATTTTCGCTTCCGGCAGAAGCAGGCGATCGGGGAAAAACAGCGCCTTGCGGCGGCGGCCGTGACCATGATCGAACCCGGCCAGACGGTCATCATCGACGACGGCTCGACCGCGGGCGGTATCGCGCGGTATCTCGCCGATTTCAGGCCACTGACGGTGATCACCAACAACCTCGCCGTCATCCAAGATCTGGCCGGTGCCGCAGGCATCAACATGATCGCGCTGGGCGGCCAGTACTCGAAGAAATTCCACGGCTTCTTCGGGCTGCTCGCCGAGGCTTCGCTGCGGTCGCTGCGCGCCGACGTCGCCTTCCTGTCGTCGTCCGCCATCCATGGCGCCTCCGCCTTCCATCAGGACCAGGAAGTGGTGCAGGCCAAGCGACTGATGATGGCCGCCGCGACACGCAAATATCTGCTTGTCGATCACGGCAAGTTTGGCCGCAGCGCTCTGCATTTCCTGACCGATCTCAAGGCATTCGACGCCGTCTTCACCGGGCGCGAGCCGGGGCCCGGAATGCAAGACACACTGGATGCGGCCGGCGTCTCGCTCACGGTGGTCGCCGACAAGGATTGAGGATCAAGGAGTGTACGCGTGGTTTACTGGGTCGGTACAAGCTGGAAGATGAACAAGACGCTCGCCGAGGCGCTTGATTTTGCGGGCGCACTGGCCGGCTTCGTGGCGGGTTTCGACGATCGCATCCAGCCTTTCGTCGTCCCGCCTTTCACGGCGGTACGCGAGGTCGGGCAGGCGCTGTTGGCGACGCGCATCAAGGTCGGCGCGCAGAACATGCATTGGGCCGACGCCGGCGCCTGGACCGGCGAGATCTCGCCGGTGATGCTGAACGATTGCGGCCTAGACCTGGTCGAACTCGGCCACAGCGAAAGGCGCGAGCACTTCGGCGAGACCGACCGCACGGTCGGGCTGAAGACGGCGGCAGCGGTCAAGCACGGACTGATACCGCTGATCTGCGTCGGCGAGACGCTGGCCGAGCGCGAAAGCGGCAAGGCCGATGAGGTACTGACCAGCCAGGTCGAGGGCGCACTGCGATTCATCGAGGGCGGGGCCAGGGAAGCAAAAATCCTGTTCGCCTACGAGCCGGTCTGGGCGATCGGCGACAAGGGCATTCCGGCCAGTTCCGACTATGCCGACAAGCAGCAGGCGCTGATCAAGAAGGTCGCCGGCGGTCTGCTGCCGACCGTGCCGCCGGTGCTCTATGGCGGGAGCGTCAATCCGGGCAATGCCGCGGAACTGATCGCCCAGCCCAACATCGACGGCCTGTTCATCGGCCGCTCGGCCTGGCAGGCCGAAGGCTACATCGACATCCTGCGCCGCGCGTCGGCCGCCATCTGAATCATCGAACCCGAAAGGACAAAAAATGAAAATAGCCATTGGAGCCGACAGCGCTGGCAAGCCGCTGCTCGACGTCATATCAGCGCATCTGGCGACCAAGCCGGGGCTCACCGTCAGCGACCTCAGCCAGGCCGGCTTTTATGCCGACCTGTCACGGAAACTTGCCCAGACGATCGTCGACGGCGAGAACGATCGTGGCATCCTGTTCTGCGGCACCGGCATCGGCGTCTCGATCTCGGCCAACAAGGTGCCGGGCATCCGCGCCGCACTCACCCACGACACCTATTCGGCCGAACGCGCGGCGAAATCCAATAATGCCCAGATTATCACCATGGGCGCCCGCGTCATCGGCCCGGAACTGGCCAAGGCCATTGTCGATACCTGGCTGGCCTCGGAGTTCGACGAGAAGGGACCGTCGGCCGGCAACGTCGAGGCGATCAACAAGCTCGACACGGCGAAGAGCTAAGCGAGACTGTCGCGCATCGCGCCGATGACGGTGACGGCCGAAGCCGCACCGGGATCGATATGGCCGAGCGAGCGCTCGCCGAGCCGCGACGAGCGGCCCTTGGCGGCAATCATGTCCTTGGTCGATTCCGCGCCGCGCTCGGCGGCGGCAAAAGCTGCCTGGAGGCTTTCGGCAAGGTTCTTTCCTGCTGCATTGCTGGCGCCGGCTGCTTCCGCCGCCGGTTGCCAGGCGTCGACCATTGTCTTTTCGCCGGTTTCGGCCTTGCCGCGATCCTTGATGCCTTGCGCCATGGCCTGCAGCAGCGCGACGACATCGGCATCCGCCAGCGTCGCCTTGCCCTTGACGGCGGCGGCGGCGCGCATGAAGGCGGTGGCATAGAGCGGGCCGCAGGACGCGCCGACCGCATTGAGGAATGATTTCGCCGCGGTGTTGAGGAGCGCGGTCGGCTCGGCCGCCGCAAGGTCGAGCGACGCCAGCGCATCGCGCACGGCGTTGAACCCCAGCGCCATGGCAATGCCATGGTCGGCGTCGCCGATGACGCCGTCGAGCTGGCAAAGCCGGTCCCTGTCGGCTTCCATCGCCACCGCGATCGCATCGAACATTCTTTTCAGGTCGAACGCAGCGATGGTCATGGAGCGGTCCTCAGCCGGCACGGAACATGGCGCAGTCGCAGGGGTGGTCGAGCATCGCCTGCAATTCTTCGTCGAGATGGAAAAGCGTCACCGAAGCGCCGGCCATTTCCAGCGACGTGCAGTAATTGCCGACCCAGGTCGCGTGGATGGAAACGCCGATGGCGTCGAGCCTCTGCTTGACCCGGCGGTTCATGATGTAGAGCTCCATCAGCGGCGTCGATCCCAGCGAATTGATCAGCACCGCGACCTTGTCGCCGCGCTTCGGCGCCATCTCGGCGAAAATCTTGTCGAGCATCTCGTCGGTGATTTCGTCGGCGGTCCCGAGCTTGCCGCGGGCGATGCCGGGTTCGCCATGAATGCCCATGCCGATTTCCATCTCGTCGGCGCCGATCTCGAAATTCGGCCGCCGGGTCTGCGGCAGCGAGCAGGGCGACAGCGCCACGCCCATGGTGAAGGTGTGGTCGTTGGCCTTGCGCGCGACGCGCTCGACCTCGTCGAGGGAGAGCATCAGGTCGCAGGCGGCACCGGCCGCCTTGAAGATGAAGAAATTACCGGCGACTCCACGGCGCTTCCGCCGCTCGTCACGCGGCGCGGAGGCGACGTCGTCGGTGGTCAGCACCGTGCGCACCTCGATGTCGTCCATGGCGGCCATTTCGGCGGCCATGTCGAAATTCATCACGTCGCCGGCATAGTTGCCGTACATGAAGAGCACGCCGGCGCCGCCGCTGACCGCCTTGGCGCATGCCAGGATCGGATCGGGCGGCGGCGAGGCAAAGACGTTGCCGACAGCCGCCGCGTCCGCCAGCCCCTTGCCTACAAAGCCGAGAAAGGTCGGCTCGTGGCCGGAGCCGCCGCCGATCACCAGCCCGACCTTGCCGGGCCGTGGTCCGTCGCGGGCGATGATCGAGCGCGGGCTGCCGTCCACGCTTGTGAGATGGCGAGGATGCGCGGCGAGGATCCCTTCGAGCATTTCGTCGACGGCACGGTTGCCGTCATTGATGATCTTCTTGGTCTGCACCGGCATCCTCCCGAACTCGGTATTTTCCGGGATACTACAGCCCGTTACCGGGATTTCCACCCCGGCAGCGGCGCTTCAGGCCGCGATCTTTTCCCGCGCGGCGAGTATCTGCACACAGGCGTTGGCCGCTTCCTTGCCCTTGACCGTGAAATGCTCGAAGAAGAAGCGATGATGCTCGGCGCTGTCGTGAAAATTGTGCGGCGTCAGCACCGCCGAAAGCACGGGCACGCCGGTCGAGAGCTGCACGTTCATTATGCCGTCGATAACGGCGTTGGCGACGAAGTCGTGCCGGTAGATGCCGCCATTGACGACGAATGCCGTGCCGAGGATCGCGGCGTAGCGGCCGGTGCCGGCGAGCGTCTTGGCATGGAGCGGAATCTCGTAGGCGCCAGGCACGTCGAAGATGTCGACGGCAAAGCGTCCGCCGCCAATCTCGGCCAGTTCCGCCCCAAAGGCTTGCACACACTGGTCGACGATGTCGGCATGCCAGCGCGCCCTGATGACGGCAATGCGGGTTGTTTCATAGTCTTTGTGGGAATGCTGATTCATGGGTCCATCCTTCCGTTTCGAACCAGAATCAGGACGCACGATACGAAATCCGGCCCGCCGGGGCGGTCCGTCTCCCGTTTCGTTCTCTTTCATCCGGACTCTAACCGTCGGCTCCGGAATCACACCGGATCTGCTGACCTCTCCGATACCGGAAAGCGCTCGCGGGCTTCGGCCGAGACCGTTACCGCCGGTGGGGACTTTCACCCCGCCCTGAGAACATTGACGCGCTTTGTATGGAAGGCAGGGGTGCCGGTGTCAACTACGCGAAAGTCCGCTGGCCAATCACGTTGTACCGGCTGGAGCAATGCCAGGAGGAAGGTTCTATCGGGTGCGCCATGCCGCCGCGCCAGCGGCAATCAGCATCAGCAAGGCCGCGACCGCCGCGCATGTGGCGAAGCCGAAGCCGGAATAGAGCGGCCCGAAGCCGGTGGTGCCGACGAACACCGCGAGGTAGGTCACCGCGCTGTTCAGCCCCATGATCGTGCCCCGCCGCGACGGATCGAGCGCCGACAGGCGCATCACCAGCACGTTCAGCCCGAAATGATTGGCAAGTCCCCAGGCCGCGACCATGGCGAGCGTCAAGCCATAGCTGTCGCTGGTCGAGGCGATCGCCACGTAGATCATGGCGACGAGAAGATAAGCGAAGGGCATGACGCGCCGGGCGCCCAGCCGGTCGATGATGCCGTCGAAGAGCGCCGCGGTGCCAAATCCCGCGCCATAGGCGAGGGCGGCCAGGCCATTGGCGCTGACCGGCTGCCCCAGCCCGCTGTGAAGGTGATCGCCGAGATAGCCATAGACGCCGTAAAAGGCGGTCATGAAAGCGCCGCAGGCAACCAGGAGGGGCACAATGCCGGGAATGTTCAACGCGGCCAGCGGGGCGGGTGCCGGTCCGGCCTTCCTGACATCCGGGAGCGACGATGCGCTCAAGCCGCCGAGCGCCAGGGCGGCCAGCACGGCCACGGCGACAAAGACGGCGCGCCAGTGCACGAGATCGGCGAGCACCGCCGACAGCGAAACGCCGGCCACCATGCTGAGCGTCCATCCGGTCAGCACCACGCCGATCGTGCCGCTTTCCCGCCCGGGCGGGGCGATGGCCGCGGCACTGGCATAGATTGCCGGCATGGCGACGCCGGCGGCGATCCCAGCGACAAGCTGCGCGGCAACCAGCGCGCTCACCGTCGGCGCGGCCGCGCTGGCGACCAAGGCCAATGCCAGCAGCAGCAAGGCCGCCTGCAACATCCGCCGCGCGCCGAGCCGGTCGATATGGCGTGCCAGGAACAGGGCGCTCGCCGATGTGCCGAGGCCGAACGCGGCCGCCGCCATCATCACCATGGGAACGCTGGTCGAGAACGACACGGCAACTGCCGGAGCGATCGGGCCCAGCACCAGCGAATTCGAGCCGATCACGGCGATGCACCCGGTCAAGAGATAGGCGAGGGCCGGGATGGGCGGCCTGGTGTCCGCGCCCAAGGCTGTAGCTTGATCGTTGTTCGACATATCATCATAATGGCCGTATTAAATTCCGTGACAATCGGGAATACCGCTATGGATGAAGAAACAGATGGCATTCCGCGGAACAGGCCGGCGGCCCGGGATGTCGACGCGACCGACCGAAAAATATTAGGCGTTCTGGTCGACGACGCGACCGTCAGCTATGCCGAGCTCGGCGATCGCGTCGGCCTGTCGCCGCCGGCCGCGCATGAGCGCGTCAAGCGGCTTCGGCGCAGCGGCGCCATTCGCAACACGGCCGCCATCATCGATCCCAACGCGGTGCGAAAGCCTCTACTCACCTTCGTCCACATCGACACCAGCGGCTGGGGCAAGACCCCTGAACTGATGGCGATCTCGGAATATCCCGAAGTCGAGGAGATCCACACCGTCGCCGGCGATACATGCGTATTGCTCAAGGTGCGCACCGAGGACACCAAGGCGCTCGAAGGCCTGCTGTTGCGTCTCTACGAGACACCCGGCGTCACCTCGACGCGCAGCTACGTGGTTCTGGCGACCTATCTCGAACGGCCGGTGCAACCCGGCATCACGGCGCAGTGGCCGACGCCGAAGCACATGGGCAAGCCGCTTTATTGAACGGCCTGGGTCGTCGCCTAGCTTCCCAGCCGGATCGTCTCGAAATAGTCGTCGGTGCCAACCTGGCCGCCTTTCAGCGCGATCTCAAGACCGTCGATTTCACCGCCGCCATGGGCCACACAGAGCGGTGATCCCGGCGATTGCGGCAGCGGCATGCGCACGGTCAGCGCGTCGATGGCCAATTGTCCGAGTGCGTGGCTGGACGTATCGCCACCGGCGATCACCGCGCGCTTGAGTTTCTGCTCGGCGATCAGACGGCGCAGGATGGTCCCCAGCGCCCGCCCGAGCGTGTTCCGGGCGCCCTCGATTCGGTCGATCTCGGCGCCGCGATCGGCCTGCGGACCAAGCGCGGTGTAGAGGACGACGCTGTGGCCCTTGGCAAGGCTCGCCAGCCCGGCCGCGACCGCCTGCTCGATCGCTTCGCCGGCGCCTTCGCGGACCAGTCGCATCGCATCCATCTCAATACCCTCGAACCCGTGGGCGAGTGCGTGGCGGATTTGCTTTTCCGTGGTTGGGGAGACGCTGCCCGACACAACGGCGAGCCGATCCACCGGACCGGGCGATGGGAATGCCGCATGCCCCGACACGATGCCTTTGGCGGCCCACGCGGCAAGCAAGGCATATTCGGCGCCGGATGATCCGACGACAAAACCATGGCCCTTTTCATGGATGCGCCAGAGTTGCTCGCCGACTCGCTGCTGAGTCCGGAGGCTATCGACGTCGAACAGCACGATGTCCTTGTCTCGCAGGATCTGATCGACCGTTTGCGAGAGATTGTCCGCCTGCAACGTCGCCAGGTTGACCAAGCCGGAACCGAGGCTGGTCTGGCGCGAAAGGTGGACGAGCAGGTCGGCCTCGTCCATCGGCGTCACCGGATGCCTGCTCATCACCGGATGCCGGTCGATGCGGAAAAACGCGCCGCGGAATGCCGCGAAGAGATTGCCGAAGGCCGTGTAGCGCTTGAGCTGCGGCGCCCCGACCACCATAGATCGGAAGAGCACACGTCTGAACTCNCAGACGTGTGCTCTTCCGATCTTTTGAGCCATTCGAAGGCCGGCGTCAGGTTTTCCTCCATCCATTGCGGCGTTTCGCTTCGGCTGGTGCCCGCTAATCCAACCGCGCGGCAATGCGAAAATCGCGCCAGCAAGGACGGGTCGGGCTGGCGCATGAACAGCACCGTCGGCACGCCGCCGAGCTCAAGCGCCTCCATGACATCAGTTGAACCGGTGAGGTCGTCGCCATAATAACTGAGGAGCAGGTTTTGCACGGCCATGCTCATGCTGTCTTGCCGTCGCCGAACTTTTCGATCGATCGGGCCAGTTCGATGTGATCGCGGGCATAATCCGCCAGCGCAATGCCCTCGACCGCGGCCTGCCAGGCTTGCAGCACGGCCCGCACGCCGGCGCCGGGCCCGTCCGGATGGCTGACGATGCCGCCGCCGCAGAGGTAGAGGAGGTCGACCGTGCGGCCGGTTCGCTCATAGGTTTCGGGTGCCTGGCCGCCCCATTGGCCGGAGCAGGCCACGGGCAGCGCGCAATCGTCTGATGAAAACAGCGGCGTGGTCACCGCCTCGAAAGAGCGGATGAAAGAATCGTCCGGCTCCCAATATTTCGAGCCGATGCCGTTGATCTGGAACTGGTCGACGCCCAGCAGCCGCCAGAATTGCTGCCAGACCTTGAAGTCCATGCCGAGGCCGGGGTGGCGAGTGAGGATGTCCCAGCCATTGCGGTGGGCATGCAGCACCAGGCCGGAGCGCTTCCTCAGATAAGCCATGCCGCCGAAGCCAATGGAGTTGATGTTGACGACCGCGCAATTGCCGCCGGCTTCGAGCACGAGATCGTGGTTGCGCATCATCTCGTCGGGATCGGCATGCGAGATGCCGAAGGCATACATCACCTTCTTGCCGGTCTTCTGCTCATTGTCGAGAATTCTTGGCATGATCGCCTTCACCCGCTCCGCCAGCGGCGAATAGGCCGGGCTCATCAGCTTCTCGTCGTCCTTGATGAAATCGACGCCGGCCTCGATCAGTTCTCCCACCATAGCTGCTGTCTCGTGTGGCCTGAGACCCAGCGCCGGTTTGACGATGGTGCCGATGATCGGGCGGCCCTCGACACCGGTTAGCCCGCGGCTGCCCGCAACGCCGAATTGTGGACCCGGATGGGCGCCCCGATACTGTTCCGGCAGCTTCATGTCGATGACGCGGATGCCGGACAGGCCCCTGATCGAAAAGGTGCCGCCGATGGCGATGGTCATCAGTGCCGACAGGTCGGTGCCGATGGCGTCAAAGGGGAAGCCGATATCGACATCGGCGCGCCGGAAAGGGCCGCTGCCGGATCCCGGGAGAGAGGGTTGCGCGGCATCCGGCAGGTGCCGGATCGCCAGAACGCGCGCCGCCACGCGCGCCTTCAGCTCCTCGGTCTCGCCCGGCAGCGCGACGAAGGTGCCGGTCGACTGGTCGCTGGCGATCTTGGCGGCTAGCGCCTCGATGCTGCCAGGGGTTTCGATGCGATAGGTAAGCGTGATCATGGTCGGTCGGCCGCTCGAAAAGGTTCGAAAAAAGTTTCGTCGCGCAGGAAGTCTGGTATAATGAGTACATAAGCATTGCAAGAGATATCCGAGCTCGGCAGGACTGGTGGGCTGCGGCAAAGCTGGAGCGAACCGCTCCAGGCGCGGGCATTCCGGTAATCCTGCCGGGAATGCTAAACAGGAACCGGGCCAGGGAGTGATTCGTCACGATGAACCGTTCGGAGCCGATCGTCCGGCGCAAACTTTCCGACGAAGTCTTTGCAAGACTGAAGCGGCTGATCACCAGCGGCGAACTGCAGCCGGGCAACGACATGCCGTCCGAGCGCGAGTTGATGGAGCGCTTCGAGGTCGGCCGGCCGGCGATCCGCGAGGCCATGCAGGCGCTGAGCAACATGGGGCTCGTCGCCATTTCGCATGGCGAGCGCGCCAAGGTGCTGCAACTCACCGCCAAGTCGATCATCAAGCAGGTCGACGGCGCGGCCAAGATCATCCTGTCCTCGTCCAGGGACACGCTGGAGCACCTGAAGACCGCGCGCATCTTCTTCGAGCGCGGCATGGTCAGGGAAGCCGCGGAAAAGGCCAAATCAGAAGATGTGCAATTGCTGAAGGCGACCGTGGCCGAGCAGCGCGCCGCGCGCGGCGATTCCGAAGCCTTCATCTCCGCCGACATGAAATTCCATACCCAGATCGCGTCCATTTCAGGCAATCCGATCTATGTCGCCGTCAGCGAAGCCACGCTGGGGTGGCTGAAGGAATACCACACCGAAATGCTGATCTGGACCGGCAAGGAAAAATACACGCTGACCGAGCATCAAGAGATCATCGACCGCATCGAGCACGGGGATGCCGACGGCGCCGAGAAGGCGATGATCAAGCACCTCGAGCGCTCGCGTGCGCTCTATGTGATGAATTCCGAGAAGTAACCGATCCTGGTGATCGCATAGGGCGGCATTTCGAGATCGCCCTGGCCAAGCGCGGAAGCGTCGACCCGCATGTCGTTCGGTGTCAGGTTCGCCAGCCAGACGATGGTCTCGCCCGAGGCGGAGCGGCCGGCCAGCGCCAGGACCCGCGTCTCGTCGCTCGTCGTGGCGGAAACATGCGTCAGCCCGGCCAACTCACAAAGCCCTTTGATGGCCTGGAAAATCGGCCGGGGCGATCCCTCTGCGACGGGTTCGCCCGATCCCGCGACCACGCCGAACGGTCCGGCGAAACTGGACAGTGTCAGCATCTCCAGTCCCGCCGGCGCGACGCGCGCGGCATAGCCGATCGTCCATGCGGCGGCGAACTGCGCAGCGTGGCGCGGGTCGCGGTTCGCCATGGCGATGCGCTGCCCCTGAGGATTGTCCTTGGTCGCGCCGCCATACGGGTTCTGGCGCATGGCAATCGTCGATGGTCCGATCCGGTACGGCTTTGTCCCGAAGATCGCCCGCGTGGACCGGGTGATAAAGGGCAACGCCTCCAGAGACTGCATCACGCTGAGATCGTCGGCGGCATGTACGAGTGGACAGGTGCAGTGGGTGATGAAGTCGAGCTGGCCGGCTGGAACGCGCTTGCGGTTGAGCTCGGTGAAATAGCTGAACATCCCGCCGCCGAGGCGGAGGCCGGGAAAGGCGCGGCGGGCGGCCGCGTAGACGTCCTCGAGCGGTGGGCATGCCGGCCAGGCACTGCCGGGCGGCGTCGACTGGCGGTCGACGGCAGGCGACACCGCGATGGCGTCAAGCCGCAGGCCTGCCAGGCGCACCATGTCGGCGACCTCGGAAAGTTCAGCGTCCAGATCGCCTGCGCAAGCGACCACGCATTCCAGCGTCGTCGAAACAGGATAAGCGGCGGCGAGTCGGGCGTGGGCGCGTAGCGCATCGATGCCGTGGCCGCGCGTCGGGTCGAAGTGGAAAAGCAGTTGCCGGGGACCGAACCCTCGCAGCAACGGCAGATCGGCAAGTGTGGCCTCGACATCCTCGGGATAGACCATGATGCCGATATCAGGCAGCTGCGCGCCGGCTTGCCCAAGCTCGACGCGGACCGGTTCGGCCGGCGCCGCCGAGGCAGGCACACTGGCATCGCCGGTGATGCGCAGGCTGATCGTCTGGCGCAACGCCTGCCTTGCCGGCAGCACATAGGGCCATGGCAGCGCCAGCGGCCGCACATAGGTTTTGTAGGAGGCGTCGGACCAGTTGCGCTGGTCTTCCATCTCGAATGTGTCGCCTTTCATCCGGCATTCGGCGAAAACGCCGGGCCGTACCTGATGCGTGATGGCGCGCAAATCCTTGAACGGCTGCCAGGGGTCGATCAGATCGGGGAGTTCCGTCTCGACCACGCTGCCGTCGGTGTGCTCGACCGTCACCGGGCTGCCGGCGAGGCCGGCGATCGGGTGCAGGATGCAGAAGCCGCAGCGATTGGTTTCGAAATCCCTCTCCGGCAATGCGGTCACATGGAAAACCAGCCTGCCGTCGGCGGAGCCTTCGATCGTGGCGTGGAAGCCGAGCCGGCTGCCGTCCGGACCAAGGCAGCTTGCCGCGTAGGTGACGGAGAAGCGGTCGCCCTTCTGGTCGATGGTAACGTCCGTCAGGTCAGGCTCATAGGTGCCCCAGTCGCGGTCGCGCACGATGTAAGCTATGGCACGCAGTACTTCGGTGCCGCCGTGGCGGATGGTGCGCAAATTGCCGTTGTCCAGTTCCGCGCTCAATGCACCCGCACGCAGCGTGACCGGCTTTGGCTCGGCCGCGCGCGTGCCGTAGAGCTGGAAAGCGTCCGCCTTCATCTGAGCAGCGCGTCGATCTGCACCGGTTCTCGACTGGCGGCACCGGCATAGGCGGCCTCGACCAGGGCGAATGTCTTGAGATTGTCCGCGCCTGAAGTCGCCGGTTCCTGGCCTGATGCAAGGCAGTCGACCCAGTGCTGCTGGATGGCGGCGACGCTTTCCTGGATATTGTGCCAAGGCCGTGAGGCCCAGGGCAGCAGCGGCGGCGAGACGTCGCTCACCTTGGTTCCGCTCTTGCCGGTGACGGTCAGCCGGTAGCCTTGCGCCAGCCGGATCGTGCCGTCGCTGCCGTCGAGTTCGATGAGCGTCTCCGGGAACGGCTCCACGGCAAGCTTGGTCGCATAACTGCAATCGACCACCGAGGTGGCGCCGCCAGCGTGGTCCATGAGGATCGTGGCGACATCCTCGCCGGCGATGGCCGGGTTGATGCGTTTGGTCCGCGCGGTCAGGCTCGACACGTCGCCGAGCAGGAAGCGGGCGATATCGAGGATATGGATGCCGAGGTCCTCGATGATGAAGCGCTTGCCCGTCGCGAGATAGGGCTGGCCGGAGAACACATCATAGCCGGAGCGGAAGGAGATGCGGCCGAAGAAAGGCGTGCCGATCTCGCCGCTGTCGAGCACGGCGCGCACCGCCTGGATCGGCGACTGCCAGCGAAAGTTTTCGTGGACCATCAGCGGGACGCCGGCATCCGCGCAAGCCTTCACCATCGCCTTGGCGTCGCCCAGCGTTGGCGCGAACGGTTTCTGGCAAATCACCGGAACGCGGTTCTCCGCAGCCATCTCGACCAGCGCCCGATGGCTGCCGACCGTCGTGGCGACGTCGACGAAGTCGAGTTTCTCCGCTGCAAACATCGCTGCCGCGTCCGTGTAGCGCCGGGCCACGCCGAACTGGTCGCCGACGAGCCTGAGCCGCTCCGGGTCCCGGTCGCAGATGGCGACGATCGAGACGCCTTCGATGTCACGCCAGGCATGCATCTGGTTGACGGCGAAGAAGCCGCAGCCGATAAGCGCTCCACTTAAACCCGCCATGCTCAACCCGCCTTGGCCATCTGCATCAGGGTAACGCGCTGCTGGAGCCGGCGCTGCGCCTGGTCCACCACGACGGCGACGATGATGACCAGCCCCTTGATCACCATCTGCCAGAACGAACTCACGCCCATCATCACCAGCCCGTCCGACAGGATGCCGATGACGAAGGCGCCGACGATGGTGCCGCCGATCGTGCCGCGCCCGCCCGACATCGAGGTGCCACCGAGCACCGCCGCGGCGATGGCGTTTAATTCGAAGCTCTCGCCCGTTGCCGGATGCGAGGCCATCAGCTCCGACGAGATGATCAGCCCGACGATCGCTGCGCAGAAGCCGGAGAACATGTAGACGAACATCTTGACCATGTTGACGCGCACGCCCGAGATGCGCGCGGCGCGCTCATTGCCGCCGACGGCGAAGATGTGGCGGCCGAGCGGGGTGTAGCGGGCGAGATAGGCAGCCCCCAGCGCCACCACGACCAGAATCCAGATCGACACCGGCAGGCCGAGCAGCCGGCCGGCACCGAGGAAGCCGAAGCCGGTGGTGCCAAGTTCCGGCTTGCCGACCAGGTTGGGGAAGGTGCGGCCGTCGGACGACAGCAGCGCGAAACCGCGCGCGACGTAGAGCACGCCGAGCGTGGCGATGAAGGGCGCGACGTTGAGCCTGGTGATCAGCAGCCCGTTGACGGCGCCAATCGCGATGCCGACCAGAAGCGTGATCAGGGCGATCTCGACGACGTTGAAATAGATGGTGTAGCCGATCTGCAGGTCGATGCCGTTGAGCACGAGATAGCCGGCCACCATGCCGCACAGGCCGACGATCGATCCGACCGAGAGGTCGATGCCGCCGGTGATGATGACGAAGGTCATCCCCATGGCCAGGAAGGCGTTGAGCGCCACGTGCTTGGCCATCAGGATGAGGTTCGCCGCCGACAGGAAGTTCGGCGCCGCGATCGAGAAGAACACCAGCACCGCGATCAACGCGATAAAGGTCCTGAGCTTCATCAGCGTCAGCAGCGCGGAGCCGCTGGAGGCGGAAGGAGCGGCCGCCTTGGCCGGAATGTCAGTCATCAGCGTTGCTCCCCATGTGCGGCCGGTCCGTGGCCCAGCGCCGACGCGGCGACGATCGCCGCCTCCGTCGCTTCGGCGCGGTCGAACATGCCGGTCAGTCTGCCATTGCTCATCACCGCGATGCGGTCGGACAGCGCCATCACCTCGTCGAGGTCTGAGGTGGCGAACAGGATTCCCAGCCCGTCGCGCGAAAGCTTGCGCATGGTGCGGAAGACATCGGCCTTGGCGCCGACATCGATTCCGCGGCTGGGCTCGTCCATCAGGAGCACTTTCGGACCGGTGAGCAGCGCCTTGCCGATCACCACCTTCTGCTGGTTGCCGCCTGACAGCGACGAGACTTCCTGCGCCGGGTCGGCGACCTTGATCGCCAATTCCCCCACCATTTGCATCACGGCCTGCCGCTCGGCGCCGCCTCGGATATGGAACAGGCGCACGAAACGCGACAGGCTCGCCAGCGTCAGGTTGCTGGCCACCGAGAGGATCGACACCAGGCCTTCGCGCTGGCGATCCTCGGGGATCAGTGCAAGCCCGCGCTGGATACGGCGCGTCGTGTCGCGCTCCTTCACTTGCCTGCCGGCGATGAAGATCTTGCCGCTGGCATGGCCGTGACGGCCCATGATGCAGTCGAACAATTCGCTGCGCCCGGCGCCCATCAGCCCGTATATGCCGAGGATTTCGCCGGAGCGCAGCGACAGCGAGACATGGTCGACCGCCAGTCCGCCGGTGACGCGCGGCAGGCAGATCTCCTCGGCGCGGAAGATTTCCTCGCCTGGCTGGTGACCGTCGGCCTTGGCGAAATCCTTGGCATCCGAGCCGATCATCTGCCGCACGATCCACTGCGTGTCGACGTTCTTCATTTCCTCCTGGCCGGTGATGCGGCCGTCGCGCAGCACGGTGACCGTGTCGCCGATACGGATCAGTTCCTCAAGCCGGTGCGAGATGTAGACGATGGCGACGCCGCGCGCCTTGAGGTCGGCGATCACCTTGAACAGGATTTCGACTTCCGTAGCACTCAGCGCCGAGGTCGGCTCATCCATGATCAGGATCTTGGCGTCGAGCGAAACCGCCTTGGCGATCTCGACCAGCTGCTGCTGGCCGATGCGTAAATCCTCGACCAGCATGTCGGGTCGGATGCCGGCTTCTAGCCGGTCGAGGAATTCGCCCGCCCGCTCTTCCTGTGCCTTGCGATCGATCTTACCCAGGCGGTTGGTGATCTCGCGTGTGGCGAAGATGTTCTCGGCGACGGTCATGTTGCCGAACAGGTTCAGCTCCTGGAACACCATGCCGATGCCGCGCGCCACCGCGTCTCCCGACGAGGAGAAGGAAACCTCTTCGCCTTCGAGCAGGATACGGCCGAGGGTCGGCTGCTCGACGCCGGCGATGATCTTCATCAGCGTCGACTTGCCGGCGCCGTTTTCACCGACCAGCACGTTGACGGCCCCCTTGCGCACCTCGAAGTTCGCCTGCTTGACCGCGACCGTGCCTGCATAGACCTTCGAGACGTCCTCCAGCTTGAGGATGACCTCGTGAGCGGGGCTCATGGCTTCGGCCCGATCTCGGCCTCCGCCGGGGTCACCAGCGGCAGGTCCTGGCCGCCTTCGATCGTACAGGCGCCGAGCACCTTGGCGGTGCGGCCTTCAAGGGCCTCGCGCGGCAGCTTGGACAGCACGGTCTTGCCGGCATAGGCGTTGAAGGCCTTGCCGAACTGGGCGAAGTCGATCTGGTTGGTGAAGTCGTTGAACTGGACGAAATCGAGGCTGTCTCTAAGTGCAGTGCCGCGCATCGCCGGCCCGATCTGGACGCGCGCATCGGCCTTGCCGTCGCCGTCCACGTCGATGTCCATCGTGCCCGCGCGCGACTGCGTGTTGGCGGCGACGATCTTGCCCTCGACGCGGACCGCGAAGGTCCATGGCGAATTCGCCTGCTTCCTTGGATTGCCGTATTTGGTGCCGGCCGCCGCCGGATCGGTTTTCGCCAAGGCATGGACCTCGGCGAACGGCCCAGCCTTCTGCCTGAGGTAGGGGATGACCTTCGAGGCCCAGATGTCCTCGACCATCTTGTCCGGATTAAAGGCAGACGCGCTGTTTTCACTCCGCGCCACCGGCGTCGGCAGGATTTTGCAACCGCCGAGGCCAAGGCCCGCGAGCGCGACAAGCGTCAGCCAACTAAAAGGGGTTAGCCAGGTCAATGTCTTCGGCATGGCGGTCAAAAGCACCCGGAACGTGAAATTAGAGCAATTCCAGGAAAACTGTGAAACGGTTTCCCGTCCGGAATTGCATCAAAATAAAGCACTGAGGGGCGAACGCGTGTCCGCCCCTCGCAATTATATCGCGCCTGCTCAGTTCTTCAGCGCGAAGGTTTCCAGCTTGGCGGCATTTTCGCCATTGATGAGCACGCAGTCCATCAGCTGCTTTTCCTTCTCGGGCGACTTCTTGTTCTTGATGAAGTCGTTGGCCTGTTCGACCGCCATCTGCGCCTGGGCGTAGGCCGGCTGCAGCACCGTCGCCTTGATGCCGCCCGAGGTGATGGAATCACGCACGTCGTTCGAACCGTCGAAGCCGACGACGATGACATCCTTGCGGTTAGCCGCCGCGAGCGCCGCATAGGCGCCCATCGCCATCGTGTCGTTGCCGGAGATGACGCCCTTGATGTCGGGGTTGGCCTGCAGGATCGATTCCATCTTGGAATAGGCCTCGGTCTGGCTCCAGTTGGCCGACTGCTGCGCGACCATCTTCAGGTCGGGGTAATCGTCGATGACGTCATGATAGCCCTTCGAGCGGATGCCGGCATTGGTGTCGGATTCCTTGCCGACCAGTTCGACGAAATTGCCCTTCTCGCCCATCAGCTTGACGAACTCCTGCGCGCCGAGCTGGGCGCCCTGGTAGTTGTTGGAGACGATCTGCGCCACGGCAACGCCTGTGGCGTTGATCTCGCGGTCGATCAGGAAGGAGGGAATGCCGGCGTCCTTAGCCTTCTGCACGGCGGCGACGGTCGCGTCGGCGCCGGCATTATCGAGGATGATCGCCTTGGCGCCCCGGCCGATCGCGGTATCGATCAGCTCGGATTGCTTGTTGGCGTCGTCGTCATGCACCAGCACCAGCGCCTCGTAGCCGAGTTCCTTGGCCTTGGCTTCGGCGCCGACGGCTTCCGCCTTGAAGAACGGATTGTCGTGTGATGGCGTGATGATGGCGATGAGGTCCGCCGCGTAGGCGGGCATCGCCGTGCCGAGCGCCAGCACGCCGGCGAAGGCGGCAAGCGTCATTCTGCGTGTTAGTTTCATGAAGTCCTCCCGTTTGAAAAGCCTGTGTCTCGATCGTTCGAGGCACTTGTCTGCGTTTGAATTCGTCAGCGTGTGAAGGGTGCGGACCGCCTGGGCTCAAGCCGCCGGCTCCGCCAAGGCAAGTTCCTGTCCCCATCCTCTATTCGTCTCAGCATCGAACTCCCGGCGAAGCGTGATCCGAGCGAACATTAGCTTAGCTAACTGGTATGATGAGTCAACCACTAATTCAGGTGATATGTACCTAAAGGCAGATCTGTACCGAAGGCTCTCAAGTGATC
Organism: Mesorhizobium sp. LNHC209A00; assembly: GCF_000502915.1. Classification (NCBI taxonomy): domain Bacteria; kingdom Pseudomonadati; phylum Pseudomonadota; class Alphaproteobacteria; order Hyphomicrobiales; family Phyllobacteriaceae; genus Mesorhizobium; species Mesorhizobium sp. LNHC209A00. The sequence continues at coordinate 219,091 of NZ_AYWT01000004.1, read as the reverse complement.
CGCTGGATGCTGGCCGCGATCTCTTCGGGCTCGAAGACGCGCTTCCAGTCGTCGCGCATCAGCACCGGCTTGCCAAACTCGATCGCCTTGTTGCAGGCATCCGAGAACACGCCCTTGGTTTCGCCGAAGATGACTGCGCCGAGCACGTTCATGTGGCCAAGCAGGAAGTCGAGCGCCGCCTGCTGGTCGACGCCGCGCGCCACCACCTCGTCGACGGCTTCCTTCATGACCACCAGCAGCGAGGCGCACACCGTTTCCGAAAGGCCTGGCTCAAGCAGCGCCATCTGTTCGACGGAAACGCGGTGCGAGCGCATTACCGGCGCCCAGATGATCTTGGCGATGGCCTCGCCTTTGGCGTAATCCGCTTCTGGTCCCTGCATCAGCGCGCTGACCATGTGCTGCTTGGCCTTGACGCCGCCGAAATAGTCTTTCTTGGCCGCCATGTCGGTTTCGTCGTTGAAGATCGGGGGATGACAGGGATGGGTGACGAAGTAGGTCAGGTCGGGACGATTAGGCAGATGGCCGGCAAACGGTGCGGCGGCATCCAGCACGATGACCATCGTGCCCGCCGCAAGCTTGCTCTCGATGCCGGCCGCGACCTTGCCGATATGGGTGTCCGGCACGGCCAGGATCACCACGTCGACGCCTTCCAGCGCCTCCTCGGCGCTGACCGTGTCGAAGCCCAGTCCGTTCTTCAGCCGCTCGCGCCCGGCCTCGCTGACCTCGACATGGCGGATCGTATAGGGCGAACCGCGGAAATTGGTCGAAAGGCGGTAGCCCATTTTGCCGCCGGCACCGAACAGCGCAATCGTCGTCATCTAGCCCTTGCTCCCTAGTCGCGGACGCCGGCATTGCCGATCGTCATCTTGCCTACTGGTATGATCACTCTACCACAGCTTGGCAAGAGAAATCATCATCCCGAGTGTTATTCCGGCCGGATCGCCGCCGCACCTGACTCGGATTTCAGCGTGTCCTCGTCGCCTGCGCGGTCGACGGCGGCTCGCCGCGACAGCACCTGCCGGCCGGCCAGCGCCAGAACGAAGATCACGACGATGCCTTGCACGATGTCCTGTGCACCTGGCGGCAAGCCGACGATCTGCATGGTGGTGACGATGAGGATCAAAAGGATGCTGGCGAACAGCGTGCCGACGGCGCTGGCCGAGCCGCCGAAGATCAGCGTTCCGCCCAGAACCACCGCGGCGATCGACTGCAGGAGATAGGGCTGGCCCATCTCCAGGAAAGCGCCGCCTATATAGGCGCCGAGCAGCAGCCCGTTGAGCGAAGCCAGCACCGACGAGATGATGAACGCCGACGCGATGATCCGGTTGTTGCGGATCGCCGCCAATCGCGCGGCGGTGCGATTCTGGCCGACCGCCGACAGCAACTGTCCGAACACCGTGTAGCGCAGCACGAACGCGGTCGCCGCGACGCCGATAATGGCGATGACGGCCATGATCGGCACGCCGGAGACGCGGCCCGTCGCCAGCGTCTTCAAGAGCGGACTGACGGCGAAACCCGATATGGCGCGGTTCGACAGCAGCGTTGCCGTCGCCAGCACATAACCTGTCGCCAGCGTGGCGATGATAGCTGGTATGTTCAGCCCGACGACGAGCAGCGAATTCAAGCCGCCGACCGCGAGGCCGAGCAGGATCGCCGCACCCACGCCGATGGCGAGGTTAGCATCCTGGCCCTTGATGGTGAGCAGCGCCACGAAGGCGCTGAGCGTGATCACCGAGGCCACCGAAAGGTCGATATTGCCGCGCCCGGTGGTGACGACGAACATCTGGCCAATGCCAACCACGGTCAGGAACGACGCCGATAGAATGATGCCCGACAAGCTGGAGAGGCTGAACCGGTTGGTGACGATGGACAGCACCAGCCAAAGCACGAGCACGCCGATCGCCGACCAGACCCAGCGGTTTTTCTGCGCCCAGAGGCTGAAGGCGGCAAGGCCGTTCATTGTTCGCTCCTGCGATCGGCGGTCAGGCTGCGCAGCGTCAGCAGGGCGATGAGGATCAGCCCCTGCGTTGCCGCGTTGAAGTCGCTGCTCACGTTCAGCGTGCCGAGCAAGGCGCCGATCAAGGCCAGCGTGACCGCGCCGGCGACCGCGCCGACTGGCGAGATGACGCCGCCCAACAGCGAGCAGCCGCCCATCACCACGGCGGCGACGCTGAGCAGCGTGAACGAATTGCCGGAATTAATGTCGCTTGCCGTGTTGATCGCGGTCAGCGACAGGCCGGCGGCAGCCGCGAACAGTCCGGCGACGAGGTAGCGCACCAGCGCGTAGCGCGTCGGCGACCAGCCGGAGCGGACCATGGCGGTTGGATTATTGCCGAAGCCGCGCAGCACCACACCGAGCGGCAGCCGGTCGATCAACAGCACCACAAGCGCGACCGCGGCGATGAGGATGATGGAGGTGGGCAGGAAACCCAGAGACCAGCTGAACATCGCCGACAGCCATTCGGGGCTGGCGCCGCCCGGCGTCGGCTGCAGCGCGTAGCCTAGTCCCATCCAGATGAAGGAGGCGCCAAGCGTGACGACGATGGCTGGGATCTTACGTGCCTGGATCAGGCCGCCAAGCCCGGCATAGGCGGCGACCGCCGCCACCAGCGCCAGCGCTCCGAGCCATGGCTGATCGTAGAGCAGCGTGGCGGAAAGCACGCTGACCAGGCCGGCAAAGGCGCCGACGCCGAGATCGATCTCGCTGCCGCCGACGATGAACATCTGCGCCGCCGTCACCAGCACCAGAGACAGCGCCGGCATCAGGAGCAGGTCGAGCCCAAAGATCGAAGCGACCGCCGGGTTGGCCGAGATCATCACCGCCAGCACGGCGGCGAGGCCGATGAAGGGAGCCGCGTTCACCAGCCGGCGGGCAAGCCCGGCGCTTGCGGTGCTGTGTCGCGGGCGCGGGCGCGTGTCCGCCTGCTGGGCGAAGGATGCGCCGACGACGGCCGATTCCGTGATCGCCTCTCCGCTCAATTCCTTGACGATGCGCCCACCCGAAAACACCAGAACGCGGTCGCAGGCCAAAAGCTCGGCATCTTCGGTCGTGTGCCAGACCAGCGTGCGCCCGCTGCGCGCGATCTCGTTGCAGAGCCTGTAGAAGTCCTGCTTGGTGGCGATGTCGACGCCGCGAGTCGGATCATCGAGCAGCAGGATCGGAGTGTCGGCGACGAGCGCGCGCGCAACCAGCGCCTTCTGCTGGTTGCCGCCGCTGAGTTCCAGGATGTTGGAGGCGAAGCGCTTGTCGTCGAGCTGCAGCCGGCCGGCCGCTTCGGCCGCCGCCTCGCGGTTGGCACGCTCCGAAACCAGCCCCAGTGCCGGACGGCGGGCGAGGCTGCCGATGCTGATGTTTCCAAGCACGCTCCACAGCGGGAACACGCCTTCCTTCTGGCGGTCGCCGGCAATGAAACCGGCATCGCCGCTCCTGGTCACCGCGGCCTCCCTGGTGGAATCCGGCTCGAAAATGGCGTGCAGCAACTCCTTCTGGCCGCTGCCCTCGAGCCCTGCCAGTCCGATGATCTCGCCGCGGCCGATCTCGATGTCGCGGCCGAGCCCGGCGGTCAGGAAGCCGGACAATTTGACCAGCGCCTCGCCGCTGCTGGCTGCGGCGGCGCTGTGCTGGTGGATCGAATTGGCGTCGCCGCCCATGAGCTGCACAAGTTGGCCGATCGAAGTGCCGGCGACATCGCCGCGCCAGGCGGTGCGCCCGTTGCGCAGCACCATCACCTGCGTGGCGATGTCGATGATTTCCTGCAGCTTGTGGCTGATGAAGATGAAGGCAAGGCCGGATTTGGCTCGTTCGCGGATAAAGGCCCGCAACTGCCTCGAGCGGTCGAGGTCGAGCGAGGAGGTCGGCTCGTCGAGCACGATCAGCTTGACGCCGGGCGTGGCGGCGGCGCGCGCGATCTCGACCATCTGCCGCTCGGCGATGGAGAGATGGCCGACTTCGGCGTTCACATCGATGCCGTTGGCGGGAAAGACGGCGTCCAGCGCCGCCCGGGCGCGGGCTCGATAGAGCGCTCGCCATCCCGGCCGGTTGGCCGCTTCGCCTGGCGTCTCCAGGAAGAAGTTCTCGGCGACGGAAAGGTTGGCGCACAGCGACAGTTCCTGGTGCACCATGCGGATGCCGCGCCTTTGCGCCGCCGCCGTGTCGTAGTCGGCGAAGCCCACATCCTGGCCGGTGAATGAAATCGAGCCGAGGGTCGGTGACGTCGCCCCGCACAAGATACGCATCAGCGTCGATTTGCCGGCGCCGTTGCCACCGACCAGGCCGATGATTTCGCCGGCCGAGACGGCGAGGTCGATCTGCGCATTCGCCAGCGTCGGGCCGAAGCTCTTGGTGATCCGCGACAGCGAAACGACGTTTGGCCTGGTGTCGGGCACCGTAGCGGCTGCGCCCTCCGGATCGGTCACGGCAAGATGGGACATTCGTCCTCCGATTCTTACGGGCAGGGACCGGGCGCGGCCGTCTGGCGCGCGCCCGGTCCCTGGCAATGGCGATCTTACTTGCTGAGCAGGTTCTGCTTGACCCAGTCGAGCGAATAGCTGGGGCTGATGATCTGGCCGCCCGGCAGCTTGGCATATTCCTTGAGGTTGCCGGCATCGACGGTAGCCACCGGCATGATCATCATCTTCGGCGCTTTGGCGCCCTTGAGCAGCGACAGGCCGAGCCAGAAGGCGGCGCCGCCGATGCCGGGCGTGGTGTTCATCGAGACCGTCTGGTAGCCGTTCTTGGCGTTCTCCTCGGCCCACCATTTTACGAAGTCGGTGCCGCCGCCCCCTTCGATGACGGGCATCTTGCCCGCATAATCGCCGCCATACTGGACGAAGGCCTGGGCGATGCCGACATCGTCGCTGCCGCCTTGAGCGAGCACTGCGTCGACATGTGGCAGCGAGGGCAGGACGTTGGCGATCGCCGCCTGCGCGACCGAGGCGGTCGCCTGGCCGTAGACGGTCGCGACAACCTTGACGTCGGGATATTTCGCCAGCACCGACTGCTGCGCGTTGAACATGTCGTTGTCGGGCGCAGAGCCCTTCACGCCGCGCACCTGGATGACGTTGCCCTTGCCGCCGATCATCTTGAAGACGGCTTCGGCCTGGGCCGCTTTGTAGCCCTTGAAGTCGAAGTTGAGCTGGTAGTTGCAGGGCGCCGAAGCAACCGAATCGAAGGAAACGACGATGATGCCGGCCTTGCAGGCCTTTTCGATGATGCCGTTGACCGCGGTCTCCGAGGCGGCGTCGACGGCGAGTACATCGACCTTCTTGAGGATCAGCTCGGCGATCTGGCTGTTCTGCTGCGCCACCGAGCCGTCACCGTTCATGATGATGTAATCGGCGATTTGGCCACCCGCCTTGGCTTCCTTGGCCGAGGCCTCGAACGCCTCCACCATCTGGTGGCGCCAGGTGTTGCCGTAATAGGCGTTGGCGAGCGCGATCACCGGTTTGTCCGACGATGCCATCGCCGGTAAAACAGAAACACTGGCCAGCGCGGCGCCGACAAGCGCCGCCACAATTGAAAACTTCATGATTTCTCCTCCCAAAAACCGGCCGACCTGGATCGGCTCGTCTGTCACTCCGTAATGCTGTCTCTTCCGAAAGACACCATACCAGCTACATGTTATACCAGCATACCAAATAGGCAAGCCGCTCGGAACTTCATTTGATTGCGTCGACAGGGCAACGCGCGCCCGCCGGGTTTTCTTTCTCATCCCTGGCAGCCGGTCGGGGCGACCATGTTGCCATCATGCGCCGCGTTGAGACTGGCCACACTGGACGCTAGGTCATCATATATGTAATGTCAATCAAGAGCGGGGACCTTGCCCATCCGTGCGACTCGGGGTCGATTGCCTCGAGAAACGATCAGGAGAGATGCGGATGGAACCGGTCCAGAAGAAGAAATTGTATGTCGAGGTTCTCGATCGGCTGATGGCGGCAATCTCGACGTCCGAATTTCCGCCTGGTTCCCAATTGCCGTCGGAAAAGGAATTGATGACGATGATCGGCGTCGGACGGCCGTCGATCCGGGAGGCGATGCTGACGCTGCAACAGATGGGGCTCATCAGGATTTCGCACGGCGAACGCGCGCGCGTCATCAACCCGACGCCGGAGGTGATCGTCGATCAGGTCTCAGCGGCTATGGTCATGATGCTGGCGACGAACTCTCGCGGGCTTGAAGACCTAAAGGAAGTCAGGCTCTTGCTGGAAACTGGCCTGGTCCGGATCGCCACCCGACGTGCAACGGCCAAGAGCCTGGAACGGCTTGCCGAGACCTTGCGCCATCTGCGCGAGGCAAAGGGCGACCAGGCTCGGTTTGTAACCGCCGACATGGAATTCCACGCCGTCATCGCTGAAATGAGCGGCAATTCGATGATCGCGGCCGTGGCCAAGGGCATGCTCGAATGGCTGTCGCGCTTCAAGCGCGATCTCGTGGCGGTGAAAGGCGCCGAGCGTCTGACGGTCGAGGAGCACGAACGCATCTACAAGGCGATCGCCGGCGGCGACGCCGAAGGCGCCAGCGCCGCCATGGCGGACCATATAGGCCGCGCCAATGAACTCTATTCGAAACTGGCCGGCAGCGACGGCGGGAGCTGACAGCCGCAAAATTTTTTTGATCGAGAAAACTCATGTGATGACATGATATCTTTTTGATGCTATCGCTCCCGCCATGAAGTTCATTCCAGCCGGGAGCCTGCATTGACCGGTCGCCTTAACGCCACCTACCTCATCGAAACCCGCTATCCCATGGAGGTAGCCGCGGCCGCGATGGCGGGTGAGCAATCGAGCGGGACATTCCGTCCCATCCCTGGGGAGACGCCGGAACTGCTGCTCAGATTCGGCGCGCGCGTCGAATTCATCGAGGATCTTGGCGAGGTCGATGGCGAGGCGTTGCCGTTTTCGCGCGCGCCCCGAGATACGGCGGCCGTCAGGCCGCGCCGGGCCAAAGTGGGTCTTTCCTGGAACGTCGAGAACATGGGCACCGTGCTGGCTTCGGTCTGGTCGACGGTTCTCGGCAATCTGTTCGAGCTGCATCATTTCTCGGCCATGCGTCTGCTCGACGTCAGCTTTCCCGATGTCTTCGCTAATGCCTATCCGGGGCCGGCTTTCGCTGTCGAAGGCACGCGTCGTCTGACCGGCGTCGCGGGACGGCCGCTGGTCGGCACCATCGTCAAACCGAGCGTCGGTCTTACGCCAGCGGAGACCGCGACCCTGGCCGATACGCTGATCTCATCTGGCCTCGACTTCATCAAGGACGACGAACTGATGGGAGATCCCCCGCATTCGCCATTCGAACAGCGGTTCGAGGCGGTCATGGCTGTCATCGACCGGCACGCCGACAGGACCGGGCGCAAGGTCATGTACGCGGCCAACATTTCCGGGGACATCGACGCCATGCGCCGCCAGCTTGACCTGATCGAGCGCCGTGGCGGCACCTGCGCCATGCTGGTCCTGAATTCCGTCGGCCTGTCGGGTGTCGTCGAGATGCGCCGGCATTCCGCCGTTGCGCTTCACGGCCATCGGGCGGGCTGGGGCCTCTTCAGCCGTTCTCCTGATCTCGGCATGAGCTATCTCGCCTACCAGAAATTCTGGCGCCTGGCCGGCATCGACCACATGCACGTCAACGGGTTGTCCAACAAATTCTGCGAGCTCGACGGTTCGGTGATGGCATCCGCCCACGCCTGCCTCACTCCGATGTTCGGCCGGGCCGACCGTCCCGATACGGTGATGCCGGTGTTTTCGTCTGGACAGACCGCGGTGCAGGCGGGCGAGACCTATGAAAGGCTCGGCTCGAACGATTTCATCTATTGCTGCGGCGGCGGGATCATGGCGCATCCGGGCGGTCCGGCCGCCGGTGTTCAAAGCCTGCACGATGCTTTCGAAGCCGCGGCGGCAGGCATTCCCCCGCGCGACTACGCCGCCACGCGTCCGGAGCTCGAGGCCGCGCTGCAAGCGTTCGGCTGAATCTGCGTCATCGGCGCGCCATCAAGATAAAATGGGAGAAGAGATATGAGGATATCCGTAGCGGTGCTTGGAGCAGGCGGGAAGATGGGCTTCCGCGTGACACGTAAGCTGATCGAAGCGGGCTACGATGTCCGCGCCGTGGAGATCGGAGAGGCCGGCCGCAAGCGGCTGGGAGAAGCTGATATCGCCGCCGTCGCCATGGAGGAAGGCATTCCCGGAGCCAAAGTGGTGGTCATGGCCCTGCCGGACAACATCATCGGCCAGGTGACGCGGCAGGTCTCGCCGATGCTTGCCAAGGGCACCATGATCCTCGTTCTGGATGCCGCGGCGCCCTATGCCGGCGACCTGCCCGGCGATCGACCGGATCTCACCTATTTCGTCGGTCATCCCTGCCATCCGCCCTTGTTCGGCGACGAGACGGAGTGGGCCGCGCGTCGCGACTATCATGGCGGCATCGCCAGGCAGTCGATCGTCTGCGCCCTGATGCAGGGACCCGAAGAGGACTACGCGCTTGGCGAGGAGGTGTGTAAGGCAATGTGGTCGCCGATCATCGACAGCCACCGGGTGACGGTCGAACAGCTGGCAATCCTGGAGCCCGGCCTGTCCGAAATGGTCGCCATGCCTTTCGTCGACACGATGGTCGAGGCCGTCGAGGAGTGCGAGCGCAAATACGGCATTCCAAGGCAGGCCGCGCTCGACTTCCTGATCGGTCATCTAAATGTCGAGATCGCCATGTGGTTCGGCTTCTCGCCGAAAGTGCCGTCCGACGCCGCTCTGCGCCTGATGCGCTTCGCCAAGGGCGTCGTGGTCCGTGACGATTGGCGCGAGGCACTCTCGCCGGCCAAGGTGAAGGAAGCCTCGGAACTGATCGTCTACGGCAAGGGAGCCTGAGCCCTGCCTTCGCGGATCGTATCGGTATCGACCGCTCTCTTCGACGGCTATTCCATCGATTTCGCCATCGAGGAGATTGCCGCTGTGGGTGTCCATGTCGAGCCGGCCTTTATCAGCGGCTATGTCGATTTCGACGAGGATATGTTTGCCGAGGCGCAGGCATTGAAGCTGCGCCGGACGGCGCAAAATGCCGGGCTTGGCATCAACGCCGTGTCGGCTCATCTCGACCTGTCGGGGCCCGATGCGATCGAAGCGTTGTCCCGGCGGATCGGCTTTGCCGCCGGGCTTGGCGCTTCGTTCCTGATCACCAATACCGGTTCGGCGAGAAACAGCGCGGCTATCCGCGCGACGATCGATGCCGTTCTGCCGCGGCTGGAACAGGCTGATGTTGTTATGGCGCTCGAGAACCCCGGGCATGGGAGCGGCGATCTGCTCGGCAGCGCTCAATCAGGGGCAAGCTTCGTCCGCGATATCGGATCGCCGTACGTCCGCCTGAACCACGATGCCGGCAACGTCTTCACCTACAGCGGCGAGACGATGCAGCCGGCTCAAGATATCGCTGATGCCATCGATACGGTTGGACATGCTCATCTGAAGGATGTCGTCAGCACCGGGGCGGGGTGGGCGTTCTGCGCCATCGGCGACGGCTCTGTCGACTATGCATCCTACTGGGCCGTGTTGCCCGCCACGCTGCCAGTCAGCATCGAACTGCCGTTGCGGCTGCAGCGCCCGCGGCGCAGTGATCCCCAGCGGCGAAGCACGCCGGTGGATATCGGCACCATTCGCGGCGCCTTGCGGCGCTCGCTGGAATTCGTGAACGCGCTGGACAACGTCGAGTTCTGAGCGCGGCCCGACTACCCCCGCTCGGGGAACATCGCCTTCAGCCCTTCGCGCGACGCCTTGGCGACGCCGCGTTCGGTGATCAACCCGGTGACCAGCCGCGCCGGCGTCACGTCGAAGGCGGGGTTTGCCGCAGGCGTTGCTTCGGGCGAGACGCGTACCTGGGCGATCTCGCCGCTCGCTGTCTTGCCCCACACCAGCGAAACCTCGTCGCCGGAGCGTTCCTCGATCGGGATTTCGGCAAGTCCGTCGCCCACCGTCCAGTCGATGGTCGGCGAAGGCAGCGCGACGTAGAACGGCACGTCGTTGTCCGCGGCGGCGAGTGCCTTCAGATAGGTGCCGATCTTGTTGCAGACGTCGCCGTCGGCGGTGGTGCGGTCGGTGCCGACGATGACCATGTCGATTGCGCCGCGTTGCATCAGATGGCCGCCGGCATTGTCGACGATCAGCGTGTGCGGCACGCCGTGGCCGGCCATCTCCCAGGCGGTGAGTTGGGCGCCCTGGTTGCGTGGGCGTGTTTCATCGACATAGACATGGACCGGAATGCCGGCTTCGACAGCGAGGTAGATCGGTGAAGTGGCTGTCCCGTAGTCGACCGTCGCCAGCCAGCCGGCATTGCAGTGGGTGAGGATATTGACCGTCTCGCCCGGCTGCTTGCGCGCCGCGATATCCTTGATGATGGCGAGACCGTTCTCGCCGATGGCGCGGTTGAGCCCGACATCTTCGTCGGCGATCTCGTTGGCACGCCGGTAGGCGGCCGCGGCGCGTTCACCAAGCGGCAACGGCCGCAGGAAACGGCGCATCTCGTCAAGCGCCCAGCGCAGGTTGATTGCCGTTGGCCTGGTATCGTGCAGTACCTCCCACACAGTGTCGAGCGCTTCGTCGGATGCATCATCCGTCATCTGCATGGCGACGCCATAGGCCGCGGTGACCCCGATCAGAGGTGCGCCACGCACCCACATGTCGCGGATCGCGGTGGCGACGCCGGCGACAGTGACGAGCTTCTCGATGCGGAATTCATGTGGCAGCCAGCGTTGGTCGATGATCTCCACCGAGCGGCCGTCCTCGCTGAGCCAGATGGTCCGGTAGTGGCGGTCGCCGACGTTCAAATGCTGTTCTCCTGTTCGATAAGCGCGGCCAGATTATTGATCTCGTCGATGCTGTGGATCTGGCGCCGGTTGACGGCGATGTGGCGGCCGAATTTCAGTGCCTTCGCCTCACAACTGGCGCGCAGATCTTCATCGGCAATGGTCTCGAAGTCGGCATTGTGGGCGAGGCCAAGGATGCGCCTGTGCACCTCGATGCCGGCAAAGCCGAGCAGATCGTCCCAGATCTGGTGCAGGACGTTGTCGAGCGCCTGCTCGGCGCCCAGCCGGTCGCCCTGATCCTCGAAAAGGCTTTTTTGATAGAGCATGCCGGTGCGCTCAGTGTGCCATAACAGCGAGAACTCGGCGCGGAACACCGCCCAGGTTTCAGCCGTGACGCCGAGCAGATAGGCGCGCATGGCGTCGCGCTTCCCGTTCTGCTCATGCCCGCGCTGCGAGAAGAACGACATCCAGAAATTGGCGAGCAGCATGCCGATATCGAAGGCCATCGGACCGTAGAAGGCGAACTCCGGATCGATCATCCGCGTTTCCTGATCGGTGACCATGATCGAGCCGGAATGCAGGTCGCCATGCAGCAGCGTCTCGGCATTGGCGGCGAACATATGTTTCAGCCGCTGCGCCTCCACCTTGAGGTCGCGGTCGGCGCGCAGTTCGGCGACCAGCCCGTCGAGCTGCGGACTGGTGTGGCGGTTCATCTTGGCGTCGAAATAGGGGTCGGAAAACACCAGGTTCTCGGTGATGTCGCAAAGCTCGACATTGTCGGCGAACAGCGCCAAATCCGCCTTGCGGTCCTTGGTCACCATCGACAGGTCGGAACCGCGAAACAGCGTGCGGGCCATGAACAGACCGATATCCCTGGCAATGTTCGGCAACTGGTGCCCGTCGATCAGGGCGCGCCTGAGAATGATGTGTGGCGGCGCCAGATACTCCATGATGATCAGCGCCTGGACCTCGTCGAAGTAGTAGATCGCCGGCACCGAGCCCGGCGCGCGCGCCTCTTGCCGGGTCAGTGCGTGGTATTCGAAGAAAGAACGTTTGAGCGGCAGCGGCCAGCTGTCGCCGACGAGGCGGACATAGGGCAGGGCCTGCTTGACGATGGCGCCGCCACTGGCGCCTTCGACGATGAACACCAGGTTGAGATTGCCGTCGCCGACCTCGCGAACTTTCCAGGCGCTGGTGTCCTTCCCGATCCTGGCACACAAGGCCTCGTTCGCGCCCAGACGTGTTGCGAGCGTCTCCACCGACAATGCTTCGAACGGCAAGTTCCCAGTCATTCTTGTCCCTCCCGCCTATGTGCTCCGATCATAGGGAGCCCTAGCGGTCGGGCCAAGCTAGGAAGCTGTCTGGCAATTGTCAATCGTGTTGACAATTGCCGACATTGACCATAGCGTCATCACCAGGGAGGAACGCATGGTCGGCAATGCCGTGTTCCGCGTAGAGGGACTGAGGAAATCCTTTGGCCGTAACGAGGTGCTTGGCGGCATCGCGCTGGACCTCCATGCCGGTGAAGTGACCGTGCTGATGGGCGCCAACGGCGCCGGCAAATCCACCCTCGTCAAGATCGTCAGCGGCGTTTACGAGCGTGGCGGCGGCGCCATGACGCTCGCCGGGCAGGACTTCGCGCCGAACACTCCGGCGGAAGCTATCCGCGCCGGCGTCGTCACCGTGCACCAGAACATCAATGACGGCGTCGTCGCCGACCTTGATGTCGCCACCAATCTCACGCTCGACAGGCTGAGCGGCCGGGGCGTGCCGACCCTGTTCAATCCCGCTCGCGTGCGCCGTGAGGCCAGGGCGGTCGCCGACCGCATGGGGCTGGCCATCGATTTGAAGGCGCGCGTCAGCGATCTTTCGCTGGCCGACCGCCAGATGGTGGCGATTGCCCGGGCGCTGGCGCACCAGCCGAAAGTGCTGATCCTCGATGAGCCGACCTCGTCGCTCTCCAGTGCCGAGGCCGACAGGCTGTTCGCGCTGGTCGACCGGCTGCGCGAGCAGGGCGTGGCGATCCTCTACATCTCGCACCGCATGTCGGACATCAGGCGGCTCGCGGATCGCATCGTCTCGATGCGCGACGGTGTCGTCTCCGGCGCCTTCGATACCAAGCCGCTCGACTATGAAGGCGCGGTCAACGCCATGCTCGGTCGCAAGATCCATCTCGACCGGATCGTGGCCAGGAGTTCCGCCAGGGCGGTCCTGAGCGTCGAAGGCCTGCGCATCGCGCAGGGCGCCAAGCCGATGTCGCTGACACTCGGCGATGGCGAGGTCGTCGCCATCACCGGCCTCGTCGGCGTCGGCAAGACCGCTCTTGCCGAAACGCTGTTCGGTGTGCGCCGGCCGCTCGCCGGCACCATGACGATGAACGGCAAGCCTTACGCGCCGCGCTCGGCTGGCGACGCGATCGCAGCCGGCGTGTTCCTCGTCGCCAAGGATCGTGCGACCAGCGGCATCGTCGACGGCTTCAACATCGAGCGCAATGTCAGCCTGCCCTTTCTGAAGCGCATGTCCAGTCTGAGTGTGCTCAGGGGCCGCCTCGAACGCGCCACCGCACGCAGGCAGATCGAGCAACTAGGCATCGTCTGCCGCTCCGAAAAGGACGAGATGTCGGCGCTGTCGGGCGGCAACCAGCAGAAGGTGATGGTCGCCCGCTGGATGGCGCAGAATGCCGCGCTGTTCATCCTCGACGAGCCGTTCCAGGGCGTCGACATTTCGGCCCGGCGCGATATCGCCGCCAAGCTGAGGGCAAGCGCCAATGGCCGCGCCACGCTTCTGTTCGTCACCGAACTCGACGAAGCGCTGGAAACGGCCGACCGCATCCTGGTGATGTCGGAGCACACGATCGTCGGCGAACACCGCAATGCCGATGTCGACCTCGACCGCCTGTTGGCCGAGGTTGCCGGTGGACCGCTGCACAGCGCTGCCTGAGCGTGGCGGCCGATGGAATTGGAATGGAGAGACCATGGCTTCGAGTTGGGTAAAAACGGCAGCGGCGCCGGGGTGCGCCGAATGACGCTGCGCGACTACGCCATCCGCTATGGGTTCATCGTGCTGCTGTTCGGATTGGTTGCCTATTTCGCGATCGCCGCCGACGGGTTCGTCTCGCCGCAAAGTGCCGTCTTCATCTTCCAGTCTGTCGCCATCACCGGCGTGCTGGCGCTCGGTGTCACCGCCACGCTTGTCGTCGGCGGCTTCGACCTGTCGATCGGTTCGGTCGCAACCTCGGCCATGATGGCGGCGGCCTACGTGATGGTGGTGCTGGAGCAGAATGCATTCGTGGCGGTCATCGTCTGCCTGTCGATCGGCGCCATTGTCGGCCTGATCAATGGCTGGCTGATCGTCTACATGCGCGTACCCGATCTCCTGGCGACGCTCGGCATGATGTTCCTGCTGGTCGGTCTGCAGCGCATCCCAACGGAAGGCCGCTCCATCGCAACCGGCATGACCATGCCCGATGGCTCGGTCGCCGGGGGCAAGTTCTCCGATGCCTTCCTGGCGCTTGGCCGCCACCGCTTCGACTTCTTCATCCCCAACCTCATTCCGGTCTCGGTCGTCGTGCTTCTGGTGCTGGCCGTGCTCATCTGGTTCTTCCTCGAATACACCCGCTTCGGCCGCATGATGTATGCGGTCGGCAGCAATGAGCGCGCCGCCGAACTCGCCGGCGCGCCTGTCAAGGCATACAAGATCTGGGCCTACGTTATTTCAGGCGTTTTTGCCTCGATCGGTGGCATTTTGCTCGCCGCCCGGCTTGGACGTGGCGACATCGCCTCGGGTAATAATCTGCTGCTCGATGCGGTTGCCGCGGCGCTGATCGGCTACGCGGTGCTCGGCGCCGCCAAGCCAAACGCTTTCGGCACCGCCATCGGCGCGCTGTTCGTCGGCATCTTGCTGCAAGGCCTGACAATGATGAACGCGCCCTACTACACGCAGGATTTCGTCAAGGGCGTGGTTCTGGTCGTCGCCCTTGTCTTCACCTTTGCCCTTTCGGGCAGGGGCAGGAACTAGCATTCGGCCGGACAGGATTTTGGGTTCAACAAAAAGTGGAGGAAAACAAGGTGAACATCACAAGAAGACTTCTGGGGAAAGTGGCGCTCGGGCTCGCCGGCGCAACCATGCTGATGCAGGGGGCATTTGCCGCCGACAAGCCGGCGCCGTTCGACAAACCTGGCGTGAAGATCGCGCTGGTCCGCTATCTCTCGACCGGCGACTTCTTCCAGGCCTATCTGTCGGGCGTCGAGGCGCAGTCGAAGGCGCTCGGTATCGACCTGCGCGTGCTCGACAGCCGCCAGGACGCCGCCCTTCAGTCCGACATGGTCGACCAGGCCATCGCGCTTGGCGTGCAGGGCATCATCATCCAGCACGGCCTGACGGAATCTATGAAGGACGCCGCCCAGCGCGCCGTCGACGCGGGCATCAAGGTGGTGGCATTCGACGTCAATGTCGAAAACCCCAAGATCCCGCAAATCGAACAGTCGGACAAAGACCTGGCACGGCTGGCGCTTGAACAGGCAGTCAAGGACAATGGCGAGAGCTGGAATGCCGGCTATGTCTATGTCGCCGGCATCGCGCCGCTCGACCGCCGCAACGAGACCTGGGTAGACGTCAAGAAAAAGCATGCCGGCATCAAGGAAGCCGCCATGTTCGGGACGCTCGACAATCCGATCGCCAACTCCGTCGCCAACCAGGCGCGCTCGGTCCTGTCGGCACACCCCGACATCAACGTGATGTTCGCGCCCTATGACGAGTTCGCCAAGGGCGTGAAGATCGCCGTCGACGAAGCCGGCCTGAACAAAAAGATCAAGATCTATTCGGCCGACATTTCGACGTCCGACATCGCGGCGATGCGCGAGCCCGACAGTGCCTGGGCGGCAACCGCCGCCACCAACCCGGCCGTCGTCGGCCAGGTCTCGGTGCGCGCCCTGGCGCAACTGCTCGCCGGCGAAGATCCCGGCCACAACGTGATCGTGCCGCCGACGCTGATCACCCAACAGGAGCTGATCGACAAGGACATCAAGAACATGGAAGACTTGTCGGCCAAGCTGCCGCAGTTCGCCCATGCCGACGTCGCCATGCCGGCCTGGATGCCGAACCCGAACGCGAAGTAGGTTTCGCTGCAAGCGATAAGGTTAACAACTGAGAGCCGCCTGCAGCAATTGTTGCAGGCGGCTTTTCTATCGAAGACTGTCTTCACTCACGGAACAGGTCGGAATGCGAACCGGTACCAGCAAGCTGCAATTCGTCGCCGACAACGCGGTTCTTGCAAACCTACCGTAGCGCCGCCGCTATGTTGCCGCCGTCGACCGTCGTCACATCAGCGGTCGTCCGGTCGGCCAATGCATGGTGCAGGAAGGCCTGCGCCACATCCTGCGCCGTTACTTCCTGGCCGAGCAGATTGCCGGACATGTATTCCTTCTCCGACACGCCGCGCGCGCCGGAGCGGCTGGCGATCATGGCGTCGGTCAACAGGCCCGAGCGGATGCGGTCGGCGTTGACGGCGTTGGAGCGGATGCCATGGGCGCCGTAGTCGAGCGCGTATTGCCTTGACAGGAACAGCGTCGCCGCTTTCGGCACGCCATAGGCGCCGAATTTTGGACCCGGATTGACCGCCTGCTTGGAGGTGTTGAACAGGAGTGCGCCTCCGGTGCCCTGTTCCAGCATGATCCGCACGGCGTTCTGCGCTGCCGACTGGTGGGCGAAGAAATTGAGCTCGAAGCTCTTGCGCAGCAGCGTATCGTCAAGCTCGCCGATGCGGCCTTCCCAGGCAGCACCCGCATTGGACACCAATATGTCGACGCCGCCGAAGACGGCGACCGCCTTGTCGAAGGCGGCACGCATCTGGTCCGGGTCGGTGATGTCGGCGCCGACGCCAATCGAATTGTTGCCGGCTTTCTTGGCGGCATCAGCGGCCTTTTCGGCGTCGAGATCGACGACGACGGCATGAGCGCCATTGTCGGCGAACAGTTTTGCGGTCGCCGCACCAATTGCACCGGCGCCGCCCGTGATCAGCATCACTTGGCCGGTCAGCGGCTTCGGCTTGTTGGAGGCAAGCTTGGCCTGTTCCAGCGACCAGTATTCGAGCGGGAACAGGTCGGCCTTGGATAGCGGGTGGAAACGGCCGACGGCCTCGGCGCCGCGCACGGCCTCGATCCACATCTCGCCAACGTCCGAGGCGATCCTTGCGTCCTTCAGCGTGCGGCCGTGGCCGAACATGCCGAGCCCCGGCACCAGCGTCAGCCGGGGCATCGGATCGAGCATGGTGCGCTTGACGTCGTCGAGCGCGTCATTGGTCTCGAAATAGGCGCGGTAATCCTTGGCGAAAGCGTCGACATGGTTCTGGATTACGGCCTTGTAGTCGCCGATCTTGTCGGCGTCGGGCGCTGGCACGGCCATCGGCCCGGTCTTGATGCGGATCGACAGATCCGGCGTCGACACGCCGCGTCCTGCATAGTCGGCGATCTCTGCAGAACTGATGAAATCAACGATCGCGTCCGAGCTGCGGAAGTCAGAGATCATGCGGTCGAAGCGACCTTCGCCGCGTGGCGCCGCTACAGCGCCGCGCAGCATGGGCGCGATCGCCGCCGGTGACGCTAGCCTTGCCGGCAATGCCGCCTTTGCAGCCTTCGGCTTGGCATGCTCGGCCACATAAGCCTCGGCTACGTTCACATAGTGGATCATCCGATCATAGGCCTGCCTGGCATCCTCGCCGAAAGTGAAGATGCCGTGCTTGTCGAGGATCAGGCCTTCTACCGTCGGGTCGGCGTCGAACACATCGGCGGCCGCCTTGGCGAGATCGAAGCCTGGCATGATGTAGGGCACATAGCCCATTTGTGCTCCGAACACCTTTGCCACCAGCGGCTTGCTGTCTTCCTGGTCGACGATGGCCAGGATGGCGGTGGAGTGGGTGTGGTCGACGAATTTATGCGGCAGGAAGGCATGTAGCAGGGTCTCGACCGAAGGGTTGGGCGAGGCGGGGTCGATCAGGTTGGCCCGCTGCAACGCGACCATGTCCTCGTCGGAAAGCCTGTCCAGCTTGCGCGCCTTGAGCAGGGCGCCCATCTTGACGGCGGGCAGGCCCTGCGGCTCGATGACGGCCATGTCCCAGCCGCTGCCCTTGACGCACAGCACGTCCCATTCGTCGCCGACGAGGTCGGTCGCCTTGGTTTTGCAGGAGGTGTTGCCGCCGCCATGCAGGACCAGTTGTGGCACACCGCCCAGAAGCCGCGTCGTGTAGACGCGCAAGGCGAGGTCGCGGCCGACGCCCTTCTTCGCATAATCGGCAACGAGTTTTTCGGCCGCGTCGTCGTTCCACAGATTCTTCATGTTCGTTTCGTCCAGTTGCTATCTTTGATGGTGAACAGGAATGCCGCGACGCCTTGATGACAAATGCGTCGGCAAAGCGTTGGTTTTCAGGATGCCTTTTCTGCTGACATTCCGGCATGATCGAGCAGCCGCTGCGCCATATGCGCGCCGACCACCAGATGCGTGCAGAGGCCGCCGGCGATCGCCGCGAGCAGCGGCTCGAACTTGCTGTCTTCCTGCACGACCATCAGCCGCTTCCCGATAACGCGCAGTGAAGCAAGCCCCGCCGAGATGACCCGCCGGTTGTAGCTGCAGTCGAGCAACTCGCCACCGGCATCGATGATCTGCCCGGCAATAACACCCGCGGCACCTTCCCTGCGCAGCGCCGCCATCTCGGCCGCCGTCAGCGCGCCGCACTTCACCAGGTGGCTGTCGGCATCGACCGCGCCGATGGAGTAGAGCGCAAGATCGCAGTCGCTGATCCCGGCAAGCTGGTCGCGGATCACAGGTTCGGCGCGCAGGCCTTGCGCCAGTTCCTCGGTCGACAGCACCAGGGGCGCGTAGAAGTTGAGGCCCTTGGCATTGAGCCGTCGCGCGATTTCCATCGTGCATTGATCGGGACGGTAGGAATACGGCGCGCCGAGATTGCCGCAGAGCTGCACCACGGTGACGTCCTGCAGGTCGGCATAGGACATGATGTCGGCGATGGTGTAGACGGTGCGGCCCCAGGCGACGCCGATGCGGTCGCCTTTCCCGACGAGTTCCAGGAAAACGCTTGCCGCCAGCACCGCGATATCGGTCGAGGGGTCGGCGAGATAGGCGTTCTCAGGCGCGATCCAGACGGCGTCGAGCTTCAGGGCGTCTTCCAGCCTGCGCGCCATGACGTCGTCCGTGAAGAGTTGCGTCGAGGTCGAGATGTTGACGATGCCTGTCTCACGCGCCTTGCGCAGATACATGGCGACGGAAGCGCGCGAAATGTTGAGTTGATTGGCCACTTCGTCCTGGCGAAGCCCATGGGCATAGTAAAGCCAGGCCGCCTTGTGGATGAGCTGTTCTGCCGGTCGGATCGCCATGCCGCCTCCTTGGCTGACATTAGTCACGGCTCTCGACAAAAGTCAAATTTTGGAGAAACAGGAAGAGATCCTGCTGGCGCGGCACAATCGAGATCCCCATTCTAGCAAGTCGGTGCAGGATAGCATTCTCAGCCCTTCAGGGGGGATAGCGTGACGACGAGTGTAAGGTTAGAAAGCTCGAAAAGAGTTTGGGGAGAATGGGATGGCCAATCCCTACGAACAGGATCTCGACAGGAACGCCGCCAACCACCAGCCACTGACGCCGCTCACCTATCTGGAGCGCGCGGCAAGAACCTATCCCGACCATGTCGGCATCATTCATGGCAGCCAGCGCATCAGTTACCGCGGTTTCTGGCGCCGTTCGTTGAAGCTCGCCTCGGCCCTGCACAAGCATGGCATCGGCAAGGGCGACACGGTGACCGTCATGCTGTCGAACACGCCGCCGATGCTGGAGGCGCATTTCGGCGTGCCGATGACCAAGGCGGTTCTGCACTCGCTCAACACGCGTCTCGACGCCGCCGTCATCGCCTTCCAGCTCGACCATGCCGAGACCAAGGTGCTGATCGTCGATCGCGAGTTTTCCAGCGTGGTGCGGGAAGCGCTCGGTCTGGCCGGGGTCAAACCGCTGGTCATCGACTACGACGATCCCGAATACGCCACCGACGCGCCCTATCCGAAAGGCGAGCGGGTCGGCACGGTGGACTATGAGGCCTTTATCGCCAATGGCGACGAGGCGTTCGCCTGGTCGATGCCCGACGACGAATGGGATGCGATCTCGCTCAATTACACGTCGGGTACGACAGGCAATCCCAAGGGCGTCGTCTACCATCACCGAGGTGCTGCGCTGATGGCCTACACCAACACCATCCATGCCGGCATGGCCAAGCACGCGGTCTATCTCTGGACCTTGCCGATGTTCCACTGCAATGGCTGGTGTTTTCCCTGGACGCTCGCCGTCCAGGCCGGCACCCATGTCTGCCTGCGCTGGGTGCGACCGAAGCCCATCTTTGACGCTATCGCCGATCATGGCGTCACCCATTTGTGCGGGGCGCCGGTGGTCATGTCGGTGCTGGTCAACGCCAGGGACGAGGACAAGCGCGCGTTTGCGCAAACCGTAACCTTCAACACGGCCGCCGCCCCGCCGCCCGAAGCCGTGCTGTCGGGCATGGCCGATGCCGGCTTTGCCGTCACTCATCTCTACGGCCTGACAGAGACGTATGGTCCCGCAGTCGTCAACGAATGGCATAATGGCTGGGACGCACTCGACAAAGGGGCGAGGGCGGGCAAGAAGGCACGACAGGGCGTGCGCTATGCCGCGCTCGAAGGCCTGACGGTAATGGATTCGGAGACCATGGCCGAGACGCCCGCCGATGGCAAGACCATCGGCGAGGTGATGTTTCGTGGCAACATCGTCATGAAGGGTTATCTGAAGAACCGCAGGGCGACTGACGAGGCTTTCGGCGGCGGCTGGTTCCACTCTGGCGATCTCGGCGTCATGCACCCGGATGGCTATATCCAGCTCAAGGACCGCTCCAAGGACATCATCATCTCCGGGGGCGAGAACATTTCCTCGATCGAGGTCGAGGAAGCGCTCTACAAGCATCCTGCCGTCGCCTCCTGCGGCGTCGTGGCGCGCCGTGACGACAAATGGGGCGAGGTGCCTGTCGCGTATGTGGAACTGAAGCCGGGCAAGGAGGCGAGCGAGGCCGAGATCATCGAGCACTGCCGGACGCTGCTCGCCCGCTTCAAAGTGCCGAAAGCGGTGATCTTCGCTGAGATACCGAAGACCTCGACCGGCAAGATCCAGAAGTTCCGGCTGCGGGAAATGGCCAAGGTCGGCTGAAGCCCCCCGGCGGTCTTCGAGAGAATATTTTCAATGGCCCGCATCCTGAGCGCGCCTTGTGACATCTACTAGATGTCACCATTTGTCACCTATCGTACGCGTACATCGAATCGGTGTTGACACCCTGCTCATTTGGATTTACGAGTGATGAAAATCGAAATTCGTCACTTGTTATTTGACAGAGAGCTAATGTCCGAAGCCGCCAACATTGTCGCCGACGTCGCCCGACAGGAAAATGTAACGCGCATTCTCGATTGCGCCGAGCGCCTGTTCCGGCACTATGGCTACGGCAAGACCAATGTCGCCGACATCGCCCGTGAACTCGGCATGTCGCCGGCGAACATCTATAGGTTCTTCGCTTCCAAGGTCGAAATCCACCAGGCCGTATGTGGCCGGATGCTCGGCGCCAGCTACAAGATGGCGTACGAGATCATGCACCTGCCGATCAGCGCCGAGGAGCGGCTGCGTCGTTATGTGCATGCACAGTACAAGCTGACGATGGAGGTCATGCTCGACGACCAGAAGGTCCACGAGATGGTCATCGTCGCGCTCGAGCGGGACTGGGGCGTGATCGACAAGCATGTCGACAGCATTCACGATCTCTTCGCCGAGGTGATCGGCGAGGGCATCGAGGCCGGCGAGTTCAGGAAGCAGGACCCAGTGACCGCATCGCGTTGCTTCGGTGCCGCCACCGTCATCCTGTGCCATCCGCAGATGGTGGCGCAGTGCCTCGCCAAGACCAATCGGGCAATGCCCGACGACCTCATCGATTACGCCATCAGAGCCTTGAAATAGCCGCCGCCAGCCGGTGCCGGTGTCGACAGTCCGTCTCCAGTCGGGAGTACCAAGATGTTTTTGCCCAGTTCCATCCTTCGCAAGCTGCCGGCTGCCGGCCTGATCGTCGCGTCGCTTGCGCTCGCCGCCTGCTCGCAGGAAAAAGCCGAGGTGAAGGACATCGTCCGCCCGGTCAAGGTCGTCGAGATCGCCCAGGCGCATGACACCCGCACGCTGTCCTATTCCGGATCGGTGCGCGCCCGCACCGAGAGCACGCTGGGTTTCCGGGTCAATGGCAAGATCACCGAGCGTCTCGTCGACATCGGCCAGCACGTGGCGCCTGGCGACGTGCTCGCCCGCATCGATCCCTCCGACTATGACCTGTCGGTCAAGAGCGCGCAGGCAGCACTCGATGCCTCCGAACGGCAGGTCGAGACGGTCGAACTCGCCCGCAAGCGCGCCGAACAGCTTTTCGCCAAGAACTTCGCGCCGAAATCGCAGCTCGAACAGGCGACACTGACCTACGACCAGGCAGTCGCCACGCGCGACTCCGCACGCTCGACGCTTGCCCAGGCCAGGAATCAGGTCGGCTATACCGACCTCAAGGCCGACAGGGATGGCATCGTCACGGCGGTAAACGCCGATGTCGGCCAGGTGGTCGGCTCGGGCACGCCCGTGGTCACCGTCGCGGTCGACGGTGAAAAGGAAGTGCTGATCGCGGTTCCGGAAATGGAGATCGCCGAGTTCAAGCCGGGCAAGGACGTCAACGCGGGCTTCTGGTCGGACGATCGGCTGAAGCTCGGTGGCAAGGTTCGTGAGGTCGCCGGCAGCGCCGATCCGCAGTCGCGCACCTTTGCCGTCCGCGTCAGCCTGCCCAACGACCCACGCGTGCTGCTCGGCATGACCGCCAATATCGAAGCGTCGGCGGCTAACGAAAAGCAGCTCGTGTCCATCCCGCTCAGTGCGCTGGCCGAGAAAGACAGCCAGTCAATCGTCTGGACGGTCGATCGTGGCGCCGACACCGTGCACGCCCGTTCGGTCAAGGTCGCCGAGTTCGCCCCCGATGGCGTGCGTGTCGCGGAGGGATTGAAACCGGGTGACGTCGTGGTCGCCGCCGGTACGCAGTTCATGACCGAGAACCTGAAGGTGAAACTCCCCGGCGGAACCGCACAACAGTCCGCTTCGGCCGAGGGCGACGAAGCCAGCCAGTTGCGCTGACGACAGACAGGTCGGCCGCGCGTTCACGCGGCCGCGGGTTTCCGGGCGGCGTGCCCGAAAGTCGAGACGTCAAGGCCGATGTACCCCCCGCATCGATCCTCGCGTCCCACCGCGATGAGTGTCTCTCCGTTCGAGAGCAACGCCGCCCGGAAGCCAGTATCGAACGCAGATGATTTCGTTCCGCGCGCCGCGCTTCCTAGAAGCCCCTTTTTCGAAGCGCCGGCACCCAAGCAAAGTGGACCACCACCGATGACGACCCCCACTGAAGAAAAGCGGCCCTTCAACCTGTCGCGTTGGGCTATCGGCCATCCCTCGATCGCACGGTTCCTGTTCGGGCTGATCATCATCGCCGGCGCGCTCGGCTTGATGCGCATGGGCCAGAAGGAGGATCCCGACTTCACCTTCCGCGTCATGGTCGTGCAGGCGATCTGGCCGGGCTCCTCGATCCAGGAGATGGAGGACCAGGTCGTCAACAAGATCGAGCGCAAATTGCAGGAGACGCCGCATCTCGATTTCGTGCGTTCCTTCACCCGCGCCGGCAGCGCCATCATCACCGTCCAGATCAAGGGTGACACCAACGCCGCCGAAGTCACGGATGCTTTCTACCAGGTGCGCAAGAAGGTCGGCGATATCCAGGGCGATCTGCCGCAGGGCCTGCTCGGCCCGTATTTCAACGACGAGTTCGGCGACACGTTTATCACCCTGCATTCGATCAGCGGGGACGGCTTCTCCTTTCCCGAATTGAAGAAGTTCGCCATCCAGGCGCGCGATATGCTTTTGACGACGCCCGGCGTCGAAAAGGCCGTCATCATCGGCGACCAACCGGAAAAGCTCTATATCGATGTCTCGTCCAAGGCGCTGGCCGAACGCGGCCTGACGCTGACCGACCTGCAGAACGCGATCAAGGGCCAGAACAATGTCGATCCCTCGGGTTCAGTCGATACCGGCGTCAATTCGGTGCGCATCTCGGTTGAAGGCGACGTCGCCAAGGCGGCCGACATCCGCGAACTGCGCCTGCGCGCCGGCGGCCAGGTTACCCGGCTGGGTGACATCGCCACCGTCACTTCGGGCCTGGAGGACCCCTTCCAGCGCAAATACCGCTTCAATGGCCACGACAGCGTGCAGCTTGGCGTGGTCATGGCCAAGGGCTTTAAAGTCACCGATGTCGGCAAGGATGTCGAGGCGACCTACAAGCGCTTCGAGGAGGCGCTGCCCTATGGCGTTTCGGTCGACCAGATTTCCGACCAGCCGGGCGTCGTCACGGACGCCGTCAGCGAATTCATGCATGCGCTCGGCGAAGCGCTGCTGATCGTGCTCGTCGTCTCGTTCCTGTCGATCGGCTGGCGCTCGGGGCTGGTCATCGCCATCGCCATACCGCTGGTGCTCGCCGCCACCTTCGCCATCATGTACGAGATCGGCATCGACCTGCAGCGCATTTCGCTGGGCGCTCTGATCATCGCGCTCGGCCTGCTTGTCGACGATGCCATGATCGTCGTCGAGATGATGGAGCGCAAGCTCGAGGAGGGGCTGGTCAAGATCGAGGCGGCGAGCTTCGCCTATTCATCGACCGCCTTCCCGATGTTGACCGGCACACTGATCACCACCGCCGGCTTCATACCGGTCGGGTTCGCTGCTTCGACGGCTGGCGAATATGTGCGCACCTTGTTCTATGTCGTCGGCATCGCGCTGATCGTGTCGTGGTTCGTGGCGGTCTATTTCACGCCCTGGCTCGGCTATATGATCCTGAAGCAGCGCAAGCATGCCGGCAGCCATCACGACGCCTTCGATACAGGCTTCTATCGTCGGCTGCGCGCCACGGTCAGCTGGGCCGTGCGCCATCGCATCATCGTTTTGGTGATGACGCTGGCGACCTTCGGCACCAGCCTTTGGGCGTTCCAGTTCATCCCGCAGAATTTCTTCCCGCAATCGTCGCGGCCCGAAATTCTCGTCGACCTCTGGCTGCCGGAAGGCACCAGCATCAAGGAGGTCGAGGCGCAGGCCAAGGCCCTGGAAGCCAAGATGATGGACGACAAGGACAAGCGTTTCATCGCCACCTATATCGGCGAGGGCGCCCCGCGCTTCTTCCTGCCGCTCGACCAGCAACTGCGCAACCCGAACTTCGCCCAGATGCTAGTCATGGCCAATGACGAGCCGGCGCGCGAGCGGCTGATCGTCAAGCTGCGCACGGTTCTGGCTCAGGACTTCCCCTCGATCCGTGCCAAGGTCGACCGCCTGTTCCTCGGACCGCCGACCGGCTGGCCCGTGCAGATGCGCGTCATGGGTCCGGACCGCCAGGAGGTGCGCCGCATCGCCGACCAAGTGAAGGCGAAGTTCCGGCAGGATCCCCTGCTCGGCGCCGTCCATGACGACTGGCTGGAGCCCGTTCCGGCGATGAAGCTGGTCATCGATCAGGACCGCGCCCGTGCGCTCGGCGTCACCTCGCAGCGCATCCGCCAGATGCTGCAGGCGACGATGTCCGGCGCGCCGCTCGACGATTTCCGCGACGGCGAGGAGACGGTGTCGATCGTCGCCCGCGAGCCGGATGCCAGCCGCAGCCTGCTGTCCTCGGTGGACTCGGTCTATATCCCGACCGATTTCGGCGGCTTCGTGCCGCTGTCGCAGGTGGCCAAGGTGGTGCCTGTGCTGGAGCAAGGCATCGAGTGGCGCCGCGACCGCCTGCCGACGATCAGCGTGCGCGCCACCTTGCCAGACGGCGTGCAGTCAAACGATGTCGTCACCAAGATGTACAAGGACATGCAGGGCCTGCGTGATGGCCTGGCGCCCGGGTACAAGATCGAGATCCAAGGCGGGGCCGAGGATTCGGCCGAAAGCCAGGCTTCGATCGCCGCCAAGGCGCCGATCATGCTGGCCGTCATCGTCGTGCTCCTGATGATCCAGCTGCAGAATTTCGGCAAGGCGATGCTGGTGCTGGCTACCGGCCCGCTCGGCATCATCGGTGCGGCCGCGGCTCTGCTGATCAGCGGTGCACCGTTCGGCTTCGTCGCCATCCTCGGTGTCATCGCCCTGCTTGGCATCATCATGCGTAACTCGATCATCTTGGTCGACCAGATCGACCAGGACATTGCCAAGGGCATGGACCGTTCCGAAGCGATCGTCGGCTCGGCCGTGCGCCGCTTCAGGCCGATCGTGCTGACGGCGATGACGGCGGTGCTGGCACTGATCCCGATCTCGCGCGGCGTGTTCTGGGGACCGCTCGCCTATGCCATGATGGGCGGCATTCTGGTCGCCACCGTGCTCACCATCCTGGTGCTGCCGGCGGGCTATGCGCTCTTCTTCGGCCGCGAGCCGAAGAAGGCGAAGACCGACGAGCAGGCGCCGGATCAAGGAGAGATCGAACGCATCGAACGGCCGCAACTGCCGTTGGCGGCGGAATAAAAACCGGCCGGTCGATTTGCGACCGGCCGGTTTCCCTTGCTGCGGTGGCTTGGGCCGCGGTCAGACCATCAGATGACGAATACCCAATTGGCGATGAGCATGACCGCCACGCCGGCAACCAGCGTCAGATAGGGCAGCATGCCCGCCTTCCTGACCGAAAGGTCGGCTCCCGTCATGCCGAGATCGGCCAGCATATGGTCGGGGAACTTTCCGCCATCCTGGATGTAGTGGCGGAAGCAGAACACCGGGATGATCAGCGCCGCCGTGATCAGTCCAGCCCACAGCGCCATCGGGTTCCACACCTTGGCGCCTGCGCCCATGAAGATCGCGTTGACGTAGGCGAAGATCGCTCCGATCCCCAAGAGCCAGCTCGGTGCTTTCCATGGCCGTGCGATATGGCCGTTGTCGATGCGGTGGATCCAGCCGGCATTGAGGTTGAGGAAGTTGAAGATGATGTAACCGCAGTTCGACACGGCGAGGATGAAGAAGAAGCTCGTCGCGTCGGCCGAGGCGATCGCCAGCACGACCAGATTGAAGCACAGATCGGTCCACATGGCCCGCGTCGGCGCGCCGTGCTCGTTGACGTGGCTGAGATAACGGGGCAGCCAGCCGTCGACCGAGCCCTGGTAGAGCGTGCGCGACGAGCCGGCCATCGCCGTCATGATGCACAGCACCAGCGCCAGGATCATCAGCATCACCAGCAGGCTGTGGATAAGCCTGCCGCCGCCGACCATGCCGGCCAGCGCATCGGCCACGCCGGAGCCGTCGACGATCGGTGTTGCCAACATGCCGTTCAAGCCCAGCACGCCCTGGAAGGTGAAGGGCACCAGGATGAACAAAAGCATGCAGAGCAGGCCGGAATAGAAGATGGCCTTGAACGTGTCGGTACCCGGGTTCTTGAACTCCGACGTGTAGCAGACGGCGGTTTCGAACCCATAGGTCGACCATGCGGCGATGAACATTCCGCCGAGCGCCAATGTCCAGCCGGCGATGTTCCAGGAGCCGGGCTCAGGTGCATAGGCGGCGGCGAGCGGCACCAGCGGCGAAAAGTTCGACCAGTCGATCTGGCCGGTGAAGATCGGCACCACGCCGACGATCAGCATCGGGATGATGACCAGCAGTCCGATATATTTCTGCACGCTGGCAGTGCCCAGGATGCCGCGGTGCTGGATCGAGAAGATGATAAGCATCAGCACCGCGCCGATGAAGAAGGTCGCATTGAGCGTGAATGACACCGGGCCTAGCGTGTGGCTCCACAGCGTCCAGTTGCGGATCGCCGGCGTCGCGGCGGCGGTTACCGCGGTAATGGC
Organism: Mesorhizobium sp. LNHC209A00; assembly: GCF_000502915.1. Lineage (NCBI taxonomy): Bacteria > Pseudomonadati > Pseudomonadota > Alphaproteobacteria > Hyphomicrobiales > Phyllobacteriaceae > Mesorhizobium > Mesorhizobium sp. LNHC209A00. The sequence goes on along the minus strand of NZ_AYWT01000004.1, from coordinate 191,385 downwards.
GTCGGCAGGCGCCGTTCCGGCATGCGCGGCGATGTAGGCGACGACATCGGGCGAGGCCTCGGTGAACAGCGGCACCGGCGCCAGCGCATTGAGGATATAGGCGGCGGCGATCGAGCAGCCCAGCGACAGCACCGGCGACCAGGCGAACCAGTTGCACCACACCGACAGCGGCGCGATGAACTTGGAGTAGCGCAGCCAGGCGGTGGCGCCGTAGATCGAGGCACCGCCGGACTTGTTCGGGAACAGGCCGGCGATCTCGGCATAGGTGAAGGATTGCAGGAAGCCCATGATCATGGACACCGTCCAGATCAGGAACGCCAGCTTTCCCGTCGTGCCGGCAATGCCGCCGATCGAGAACAGGACCAGCGCCGGAACGCCGCTCGCCACCCAGAAGGCGCCGCGCCAGTCGATATGCCTGAGCAGCTTGCTTTCGGCAGGCTGGTCCAGGACCGTACTTATTGTGCTCATGTGGATAAGTTCCCCTTTTTCGATGTTCCCCGCCAGTGGTGCCTCGGCTACGCGAAACTTACTCCCCGGCAAATGATCGTTCCGGCCGCGGTGTTTCCACTCAGTCGTATTTTTTTCTTAAGAGTGAAGATTGATCCGGCGCGCTGTCACGTCAAGCGATTTGTGAAACCATGCACATCACGCTTGCGCGCGGGAACGGCAAAGCGTCCGGAGGTGCGGCCGGCGGGCGCTTTGCTAGCCCAAAAGGGCAGGTCAGGAACGTGGTTTGGTTTTTTGCGGATCGTAGTGGGCAAGGGCCACGACCCGAGCCGGCAGCCGCTTGGCATGGCCGTCGAGTTTGCCGATCTCGACCTCCGCGCCGATAGCGGCATGAGTGACGTCGAGCCGCGCCAGCGCGATGTTCTTGCTCAGCACCGGCGAACGCATGCCCGACGTGACGACGCCGATCTGGGCGCGGCCGACATGGACGCAGTCGCCGTGGCCGACGGCGACATTGCTGTCGACGTCGAGGCCGACCAGTTTCGTCTGCGGATGATCCTTGCGCCCGATCAGCGCCTCGCGGCCGATGAAATCGTCGGTCTTGCTCTTCAGCGGCACGGTGAAGCCGATACCGGCCTCGAAGGGGTCGGTCTGGTCGGAAAATTCGTAACCGGCGAAGATCAGTCCCGCCTCGATGCGCACCATGTCGAGCGCCTGCAGGCCCATCGGCTTCAGCCCATGCGGCTGTCCGGCCTCCCAGATCGCGTCGAAAACCTTTTGCGCGTCGCGCGGATGGCACCAGATCTCGTAGCCGAGTTCGCCGGTATAGCCGGTGCGTGAAACGACGACGGGGATGCCGTTGCCGCCGCCGATCCTGGCGACGGCGAAGCGAAACCATTCGAGTTCCTCCATCGACGGCTGCAGCGGCGAGGTCCAGATCACCTCCTTCAGGATGGCGCGGCTCTTTGGCCCTTGCACGGCGATGTTGTGCATCTGATCGGTGGACGAGCGCACCAGCACATTGAGGCCGAGCTTTGTCGCCGTCTCGCGCAGCCATTCGCCGGACAGATCGTCGCCGCCAATCCAGCGGAAATTGTCCTTGCCGAGCCGCAGAAGCGTGCCGTCGTCGATCATGCCGCCATGCTCGTAGCACATGGCGGAGTAGACGACCTGGCCGACGCCGAGCTTCTTGACATCACGCGTCAGCGTATATTGCAGCAGCGCTTCGGCATCCGGGCCGGTCACTTCGAACTTGCGCAGCGGCGACAGGTCCATGATCACGGCATCCTGCCGGCAGGCCCAGTATTCGGCGATGGCGCCTTCCCTGGCGAACGAATTGGCCAGCCAATAGCCCTTGTACTCGACGAAGTCGCGTGTGTGTTTGGCAAAGCTCGAATGGAAAGCTGTCTCGCGGGTCATTTTCGGGTCCGAATCGGGCGTCATGCGTCTGGCGATCGCTCGCGAGAATTTGTGCTGGCTGGAATAGGTCCGCACGTGGATGTCGGTCAGGTCCCAGCCATTGGCCGGCGTCGTGTCGTCGGGGCAGGCGGACGAGACGCAGACGATGTCGGTCAGCGCTCTGAGCAGAACATAGTCGCCGGCCCGCGACCATGGCTCGTCCGACACCATGACACCATGGGCGTCAATCGCCGTGTTGAAGAAGAAGTTGATCGCCATCCAGCCGGCGCGGGGATTGACGCCCTTGCCGTCCAGCGCGCGATTAAAGTTCTCCGAGCAGTTGATGTGGCCGGGATAGCCGATGTCGTCGTAATATTTCGCCGCGCAGGCGAGCGCGAAGGCATCGTGCCGGCCGCATGTGTCCTGCACCACCTCAACCAGCGGTTCCATGTCCTGATCGTAATATTTCGAATGCAGGCCAGGCATCGGATAGCTCGCGCCCATCAGCGTGCGTGTCGTCGTGACGTCGAGCGGATGGTCGAGCCCCTTGTCAAGCTTGCGCGCCGAGAAACACTGGAAGTCGGTGCACTGGCGCCCGTCGACATCGATGATCTGCAGATAGTCGCCCGCCTTGACGAAATACGATCCCGCCGTCGCCGAATGGACGCGCAGGTCGAGCACCGGATCGGCCAATGGATCGGCAAGCCGGGGCTTTGTTTTCAGGCGGATCGTGTTGCGCCGCACGACGACGCTGAGCGGCGTCGCTGTGTCGTGCCCATCGACCAGCATCGGACCGCCGGGTGCGGCGATCAGCATCGCACCGTCGCGCGCGACGGTGAATGCCTGCTCGGTACCGGCTGGTGTGGCGCCGCCAAACACGCGCACCGCCTCGGCCTGCCCAAGCTGAACCTGGCGACGTTCGAGGCCGCGGCGCACAGCCGAAAGACTGTCGTCGCCCTCGGTGAGCAGCGCCTTGATGCCGGCGGCATTGCTGTTGGATTTTTCACCGAGAATGCCGGGATCACTGGCGCCTGACCTGTCCCAGGCCAGCAACTCGCAGGCCTGGCCACCCTCGGCGTTGCGAACGGTGATCGTATCGCCGGCCTCGACCTCGATCAGCACCGCGCCGTTCCCCTGTACGGTATAGCGCTCCATGCCGGCCGGCAGCGAGATCTGGCCGGGCCGCAGGATCAGGCTTGGCCTGGGCGGTCCGGCTGTCACGGTGGGGTAGGGCGACTGGCTCATCTCAGCCTTGCGGTTCGAGAAACAAGTTTGCCTGTGCGTGAAATTATTTTAGCAGCAAGAATAGCAGCGGAGCGGAGTTTGGCAAGGCGGGGAAGAAGCGCAGTGCTACGCCAAGTCCTCCGAATGCCCGATCTCGACACCATACTCGGCAGCCGAGTCCAGCATCGTGTGCCACAGGCTTTCGGCGAAGGTCGAAAACACCAGAGCGGTGAAAACAGCCTGTCCGTCCGGCGCATCATTGCCGCGCCACAGCGTGACGCTGGTGTGATCCATCGAGGTGGTTGCCGCGGCTCCGACCGGGAACGCCGTCGGATACAGATCGATCGACGACAGCTTGGCGAGCAGGGCGCGCGCCTTGTTGCCGGAAATGCTGATCAACACCCGCGCATGTGACTGGTCCGATAGCGAAGCCGAGGTCGCGAAAACCAGGGCCAGCGACTCCACTGTGTGCCTGCCCTTCGACAGCACGAAGAACTGATCCGGTCCCGACCAGATGAGCGTGGCTTCGACTGCTGCAGCCGTCTTCGGCGTTTCCGGGACCGCCACGCCGAAATGCGCGTTCGCGGCGCTCGCCATCTCGGCCGTCTTGCCGCGCCGCGCCATCACCTGGACGAGGTCGAAATTGCGGATCTCGCTCAGGGTCACGCCGGCGTCGCCCCGCGCGCCATGTGGACCGGCGACGAGTGCGCGGTGGAGAGGGCTGCGGGTTTCCCAGGCAAACTCAGCCACGCTGGCGCCCTCCAGCCGGGTCATAGAAGACGGGGTTGCACAGTTCCAAATCGTAACCCTCGCCGCGTAGAGGATCGTGCGCATGCACGATCTCGCCGAACCGCTCGCGGCCGCGTTCGACAAGTGCAAGCCCGATCCATTGGTCTGATGTCGGCGAGAAGCAGACCGAGGTGACGTAGCCCTGGTCGTTGTCGGGCCCGGGTGTCTGCCCCTTCGGAATGATGTGCGCGCCGGAACGCAGGCGCCGGGCCTTGTCGGTCGGCTTGATGCCGACGACGACCTGACGATCCGCTGCGATCAGCGCCTCGCGTCCGGCCATGACGCGGCCGATGAAATCCTTCTTGGTCGACATCATCTTGCCGAGGCCGAGGTCGGCCGCGGTGGTCGTGCCGCTGAGTTCCGGACCCGCGACGTGACCCTTTTCGATGCGCATGACGCCGAGTGCCTCGGTGCCGTAAGGCGTCACGCCGAACGGCTTGCCCGCAATCATCAGATTGCGCGCCATCGCCTCGCCGTAGCGCGCCGGCACCGAAATCTCGAACGCCATTTCGCCCGAGAACGAAATGCGGAACAGCCGCGCCCTGACGCTGCCGCGCAACGCGACTTCGCGCGCGCCCATGAAGGGAAACCCTTCGTTGGAAAGGTCTTCCGAAGGATCGACGATCTCTTTCAACAGGTCGCGGGTTTTGGGGCCGGCAATCGAAAATTGCGCCCACTGGTCGGAGACCGAGGTTAACTGCACATCGAGTTCCGGAAACAGCACCTGCCGGCAGAATTCGAGATGCTGCATCACCAGGCCGGCCTTGGCCGTGGTGGTGGTGAGGAAATAGTGGTCCTCGGCCAGCCGCGACGTGGTGCCGTCGTCATAGACGATGCCGTCCTCGCGCAGCATCAGCCCGTAGCGCGCTTTTCCCACCGCAAGAGTGGAGAAGGTGTTGATGTAGACGCGGTCGAGGAAAGTGCCGGCGTCCGCGCCATGCACGTCGATCTTGCCCAGCGTCGAGACATCGCAGAAGCCGACCCCTGAGCGCACCGCCTTGACCTCGCGGGTCACCGATTCCAGCCAGTCCTTCTCGCCGGCGCGCGGATACCATTGCGCGCGCTTCCACAGGCCGGTGTCGACGAAGATCGCGCCCTGTTCGGCGGCCCAGTGATGCGACGGCGTCAGCCGCGTGGCGTGAAAATTCTCGTCACGATGATGGCCGGCGAAGGCGCCGATGGCGACCGGCACATAGGGAGGCCGGTAGATTGTCGTGCCGGTATCGGGAATGGATTTGCCCGTGACCGCCGCCATGATGGCGAGGCCGGCGACGTTCGAGGTCTTGCCCTGGTCGGTCGCCATGCCGAGCGTGGTGTAGCGCTTCAGGTGCTCGACCGATTCGAAACCTTCGCGCTGTGCCAGCTCGATATCCGATGCGGTGACATCATGCTGCTGGTCGACGAAAGCCTTGCCCTTGCCGGCAATGTGCCAAAGCGGCGTCAGCGAGAAGGCTTCGTCGTCGGCCACCGGCGTGGAGCCTGAACCATTGCCGTGTCCACCATCACGTGCCGCGGCCTCGCCCGCCGCAAATCCTTCGCGCAAGCAGGCGCCAAGCCCGAAGGCGCCGTTGGCGGCACCAGCCGCGACCATTCCCGGAGGCGCGCCGTCGGGCACGAAGGCGGCGATATCGTCGCGCCATTTCGGCCGGCCGCGATGATAGGAGGTGAGCCCGACCGCCGGGTTCCAGCCACCGGAAACGGCAAGCCCGTCGGCTTCCACTTCGGCCCGCGCGCCGCCGGTGAGTGAGACGGAAATCTTGCGCACGCCCTTCTTGCCGCCATCGATGCCGCTGACGGAGCCATGCAGAACCGCAAAGCCGCCCTTGCTGGCAAGCGAGCGGTGCTCGGACGAGATTTCCGCGCGCGCGTCGATCACGGCGGCGACCTGCAGTCCGGCCCCGAGCGCTGCCTCGACGGTGCGCCAGCCGTCCTCATTGTTGGTGAACAGCGCGATGCGTCTGGCCGGTGCCGCGGCATAACGTGCGATATAGCTGCGCATGGCGGACGCCATCATCACGCCCGGCGTGTCGTTGCCGGCAAAGACGATTGGCCGTTCGAGCGCGCCTGCCGCGACGACGCAGCGCTTGGCCACGATCCGCCATAGTCGCTGGCGCACCTGGTGCTCCGGCGGCGAGGGTAGATGGTCGCTGACGCGCTCGATCGCGCCATAGGTGCCGCCATCATAGACGCCGAACAGCGTGGTGCGCGTCATGATGCGGACATCAGGCATGGCGGCAAGCTCACTGAGCGTGCGCGCGATCCATTCGTCGGCAGCCATGCCGTCGATCGTGCCTCCATCGGCAAGCAGGCGCCCGCCGGGAACAAAATCCTCTTCGCACAGGATGACGCGAGCGCCGCCGCGGCCTGCCGCGAGGGCGGCTGCGAGGCCCGTCGGGCCAGACCCGGCGATCAGCACGTCGCAATGCGCCCAGGCCTTGTCGTAATGATCCGGGTCGGCAATGCCGGCTGCACGGCCGAGCCCCGCGGCGCGGCGGATCGCCGGCTCATAGATCGCTTCCCAGAACTTCGCCGGCCACATGAAGGTCTTGTAGTAGAAGCCGGCGACGAAGATCGGCGCGAACAGCTGGTTGACCGACATCACGTCGAAGGCGAGCGACGGCCAGCGGTTCTGGCTGGCGGCGTCGAGCCCTTCATAGAGCTCCGCTGTCGTCGCCTTGGTGTTCGGCTCGCGCCGTGCACCGCTGCGCAGTTCCACCAGCGCGTTAGGTTCTTCCGATCCCGCGGTCAGGATGCCGCGCGGGCGATGGTACTTGAACGAGCGGCCAACCAGCTTGACGCCGTTGGCAACCAGTGCCGAGGCAAGCGTGTCGCCCTGGAAGCCTGAGAAAGTCTTGCCGTCGAAGCGGAAGCTGAGCGGCGCCGAGCGGTCGATCAGGCCGCCTGATGTCAGGCGATGGGATTGGAAGGAAGTCACGATGCTTGACCCTCATGCGGGAGCGTCGCGCCGCCCCTCATCGCCCTGCCGGGCACTTCTCCCCGTATAGTGACGGGGAGAAGGAAGCTGTCGTCAAAGATTTCGCCAATCATCGACGTTGCCAAAAGGGCGCGGAGGTCGCGGCCAGCCCCCCTCTCCCCTTCTCTACACGGGGAGAGGATGCCGGCAGGCAGGTGAGGGGCGGCGCTGACCTGGCGAAAATAATTCATTTCACAACCTGCCTCGCGCCGGCACCCGCCGCCGGTTCAACCGCCGAAATCTCGTGCGTCAGCGTGTTGCGGGTGACCTTCAGCCAGGCCCGGCAGCCGCCGCCATGATACCAGTTCTCATCCATTACGCCGGCGATGTTGTCGCGCAGATAGACGTAATCGTAGACCTCGTCTTCCGATGCCCCAGGTGCTGGCCGCACCGGCCTGGCGTCGCCGAGATAGGTGAACTCGCCGAGCTCGCGTTCACCGCAGAATGGACAGACAATACGCATGTTTTTCGACTGTCCTCAGTGCAGGTTCGGTTGGGCGCCCTGGCCCTTCTCGTCGATGACAGCACCAGACCGGAACCGGTCGAGCCGGAAGCGGGCGGCCTCGGCATGCGATTCGTCCCGAGCAAGCAGATGGGCGAAGACGAAGCCTGAGCCGGGTGTCGCCTTGAAGCCGCCATAGCACCAGCCGGCATTGAGGTAGAGCCCGTCGACCTGTGTCTTGTCGATGATCGGCGAGCCGTCCATCGACATATCCATGATGCCGCCCCATTGGCGCAACAGGCGCACGCGGCCTATCATCGGCATCAGCGCCATGCCGCCTTCGCAGACATCTTCCATGACAGGCATGTTGCCGCGCTGGGCATAGGAATTGTAGCCGTCGATGTCGCCGCCGAAGACCAGCCCGCCCTTGTCGGACTGGCTGACATAGAAATGGCCGGCGCCAAACGTCATGACGCCGGGAATGAGCGGCTTGATCGCCTCCGAGACGAAGGCCTGCAGCACATGACTTTCGATCGGTAGCCGCAGGCCAGCCATCGCCGCGACGCGCGATGAGGATCCGGCCACCGCCATGCCGACCTTGCCGGCGCCGATCCTGCCGCGCGAGGTCTCGATGCCAGTCACCTTGCCGTTGGTGTCCCTGACAAAGCCCGTGACTTCGCAATTCTGGATGATGTCGACGCCGAGTTCGCTGGCAGCGTGGGCGTAGCCCCAAACCACCGCGTCGTGCCGCGCCGTGCCGCCGCGCCGCTGCAAGAGCCCGCCTTGCACCGGGAAACGCGCATGGTCGAAATTCAGGAACGGCAGCATCTTCTTCAGTGCTGCCTGGTCGAGCAGTTCGGCATCGATGCCGTTGATGCGCATGGTGTTGCCGCGCCGCGCATAGGCGTCGCGCTGCGCGTCGGAATGATAGAGATTGAGAACGCCGCGCTGGCTGACCATGGCGTTGTAGTTGAGGTCCTGCTCCATCCGTTCCCAAAGCTTCATCGACAATTCGTAGAAGCCGGTATTGCCGGGCAGGCCGTAATTGGAGCGGATGATGGTGGTGTTGCGGCCGGCATTGCCGGAGCCGATCCAGCCCTTTTCCAGCACGGCGACGTTTCTGATGCCGTACTCGCTGGCAAGAAACCAGGCGGTGGCAAGCCCATGGCCGCCGCCGCCGACGATCACCACGTCGTAGTGGTCTTTCGGGCTCGCGTCGCGCCAGGTGCGCTGCCAGTTCTTGTGGCCGGATAGAGCGGCACGTGCGAGCGAGAAGATCGAATATTTCATCAGGTCATTCCGAGGTCGCTCGCACTGCTGGGGCTCAGATGTCCAGCGTGTGGTCGCGCTCCCATTGCGTGAAGTGGGAAGCATAGGAATTCCATTCCTGGTGCTTCAGCTTTAGATAAGCCGACGAGAATTCCTCACCCAGCGCCGCCTTGAGCGATTTGTCCTTGTCGAACTCGCGCAACGCATCGAGCAGGTTGAGCGGCAGCTTAGGCGCGCCCTTCACCGTGTGGCCGTGCTGGTACATGTCGATGTCGTAGCGCTTGCCCGGATCGGCCTTCGAACGGATGCCGTCGAGGCCGGCGGCGATGATGACCGCCTGCAGGAGATAGGGGTTGGCGGCGCCATCCGGCAGGCGCAATTCGAAGCGACCGGGGCCGGGCACGCGCACCATGTGGGTGCGGTTGTTGCCGGTCCAGGTCACCGTGTTCGGCGCCCAGGTCGCGCCCGAAATGGTGCGCGGCGCGTTGATGCGCTTATAGGAATTGACCGTCGGGTTGGTGATCGCGGCGAGCGCCGAAGCGTGCTTCATGATGCCGCCAAGGAAGTTCTTGCCCTTGGCGGAAAGACCGAGTTCCATCGAATTGTCGGCGAAGACATTGGTCTTGCCCGACTTGTCCCAGACAGAGATGTGGGCATGGCAGCCATTGCCGGTCAGGCCCTGGAACGGTTTGGGCATGAAGGTGGCGCGCAGCCCATGTTTTTCCGCGATCGACTTGACCATGAACTTGAAGAAGGAATGCTTGTCCGCGGTCGGCAACGCATCGTCGAACGCCCAGTTCATCTCGAATTGGCCGTTGGCGTCCTCGTGGTCGTTCTGGTAAGCGCCCCAGCCGAGCGCCAGCATGTGGTCGCAGATCTCGGCGATGACGTCGTAACGGCGCATCACCGCCTGCTGGTCGTAGCAAGGCTTCGATGCCGTGTCGTATTCATCGGAGATCGTCTTGCCGTCCGGCGAGATCAGGAAGAACTCGGCCTCGACGCCGGTCTTGACGTGCATGCCGTCGGCGGCTGCCTCCGCGATCAGCCGCTTCAGTGTGTTGCGCGGCGCCTGGTCGACCTCCTTGTCGTCCATGATGCAGTTGGCGGCGACCCAGGCGACTTCCGGTTTCCATGGCAACTGGATGACCGAGTCCGGATCCGGCACCGCCAGCATGTCGGGATGCGCCGGCGTGAGATCGAGCCAGGTGGCGAACCCGGCAAAGCCGGCACCGTCCTTCTGCATGTCGGCGATGGCTTGCGCCGGTACCAGCTTGGCACGCTGGCCACTGAACAGGTCAGTGTAGGAAATCATGAAATATTTGACGCCGTTCTTCTTGGCGAAATCGGCGAGATCGTTCCCCATTATATTTCCTCGCTTATGTCTTTGGATGTGTTCTAGAAGCCGTTCTTCCCCGGTATCCAGTTGGTGCCGGCCAGCGGCACGCCGGCCATGGCGGCAGCCTCGATCGTCAATGCGACGAGGTCCTCGGGTTCGAGATTGTGCAGGCTGTTCTTGCCGCAGGCGCGGGCGATGGTCTGCGCCTCCAGCGTCATCACCTTCAAGTAGTTCGCCAACCGGCGCCCGGCGGCCACGGGGTCGACCCGCTTCATCAGTTCGGGGTCCTGCGTGGTGATGCCGGCAGGGTCCTTGCCCTCATGCCAGTCGTCATAGGCGCCCGATGTGGTGCCGAGTTCGTTGTACTCCGCCTCCCAGCGGGGATCGTTGTCACCGAGCGCCACGAGTGCCGCGGTGCCGATCGACACGGCGTCGACGCCGAGCGCCAGCGCCTTGGCCACATCGGCGCCGTTGCGGATGCCGCCTGAGACGATGAGCTGCACCTTGCGGTGCATGCCGAGATCCTGCAGCGCCTGCACCGCCGGCCTGATGCAGGCGAGCGTCGGCTGGCCGACATTCTCGATGAACACTTCCTGCGTCGCCGCCGTTCCGCCCTGCATGCCGTCGACCACGACGACGTCGGCGCCGGCCTTCACCGCAAGCGCTGTGTCGTAGTAGGGCCGGGCGCCGCCGACCTTGACGTAGATCGGTTTTTCCCAGTCGGTGATTTCGCGCAGTTCGAGGATCTTGATCTCGAGATCGTCCGGACCGGTCCAGTCGGGGTGGCGCGAGGCCGAGCGCTGGTCGATGCCTTTGGGCAGCGTGCGCATTTCGGCGACACGGTCGGAAATCTTCTGGCCGAGCAGCATGCCGCCACCGCCGGGCTTGGCGCCCTGGCCGACGACCACTTCGATCGCATCGGCGCGGCGCAGGTCGCGCAGGTTCATGCCGTAACGCGAGGGCAAGTACTGATAGACCAGTTGCTTGGAATGGCCGCGCTCTTCCTCTGTCATGCCGCCATCGCCGGTCGTGGTCGAGGTGCCCGACAGCGTCGCGCCGCGCCCGAGCGCTTCCTTGGCGGGACCGGACAGCGAGCCGAAGCTCATGCCGGCAATGGTGATCGGGATCTTCAGTTCGATAGGCTTCTTGGCGTGGCGCGAACCGAGCACCACGGATGTGTCGCAGCGCTCGCGGTAGCCTTCCAGCGGGTAGCGCGAGATCGAAGCGCCGAGGAACAGAAGGTCATCGAAATGCGGCAGCTTGCGCTTGGCGCCGGCACCTCTGATGTCGTAGATGCCGGTCGCCGCGGCGCGGCGGATTTCGGAGAGCGTGTAGTCGTCGAAGGTCGCGGATTTGCGCGGCGTCGTCGGCGGGTTGCGATAGGTCATGCTGCCTCAATACGCGTCGGCGTTGTCGATATTGAAATTGTAGAGCGTGCGCGCCGAGCCGTAGCGCTTGAACTCCGACGGCTTGACGCCGGTCACGCCGGCGCGGTCGAGCAGATCCTGCAGCAGTTCCAGATGCTCGGGCCGCATCTCCTTGGCGATGCAGTCTGCACCAAGACTATCGACCTTGCCGCGCACGAAGAGCCGCGCCTCGTAGATGGAATCGCCCAGTGCATCGCCGGCATCGCCCAGAACAACGAGGTTGCCGGATTGCGCCATGAAGGCCGACATATGGCCGATATTGCCATGCACGACGATGTCGATGCCCTTCATCGAGATGCCGCAGCGCGACGAGGCGTTGCCTTCGATGACCAGCAGGCCGCCCTTGCCGGTGGCGCCTGCATACTGGCTGGCATCGCCCTTGATGACGATGGAACCCGACATCATGTTCTCGCCAACGCCCGGGCCGACCGAGCCGTGCACGGTGATGGCGCTGCCGGAGTTCATGCCGCCGCAGTAATAGCCGACGCTGCCGCGCACATCGATGCTGACAGGGTGGTCGACACCGACGGCGACCGAATGGCTCCCTTTCGGGTTGAGCACTTCCCACGCCGTCTCGTTCGAACCCGGAGCCAGATTGTGGAGCGCTTGATTGAGTTCGCGCAGCGACAGGATGTCGAGGTCGAAGACGCGCGCATGGCTGTCGCGCGTTGCCTTGGAGGTTGCCGGCATGAACTCAATGCTCCCAGAAATACACGGTTGCGGGCTCCGGTTCCCAGACCCTCGCATTGTCTATACCGGGCAGTTTGGTCAGCGCGCGATATTCCGAGCCGAAGGCGACATACTGGTCGGTCTCGGCCATCACGGCAGGCTTGCAGGCAATCGGATCGCGCACCACGCCAAAACCATTCTTGGTGCCGACGACGAAGGTGAAGAAGCCGTCGAGGTCGGACAGCGTGCCTTCCAGTGCCTGGCCGAGGTTCTTGCCATGCGCCATTTGCGAGGAAAGGTAAGCGGCCGCCACTTCGGTATCGTTCTCGGTCTCGAATTTCATGCCTTCGCGGATCAATTCGCGGCGGACATTGTTGTGGTTCGACAATGAACCATTGTGCACAAGACATTGGTCGGCACCGGTCGAGAAAGGATGCGCACCCATCGTCGTCACTGCCGATTCCGTCGCCATGCGGGTATGACCGATGCCATGCGTGCCGGTCATCTTGCGCACGTCGAAGCGATCGACGACGGCTTCGGGCAGGCCGACTTCCTTGTAGATTTCCACCGCTTCGCCGGCGCCCATGATGCGGATGTCGGGCCTGAGCGACTGGAGGGCTTCACGCGCCGCGTCGACCTTGTCCGGCGTGGTCCTGACCACTGCGTGGGTCGATTTCACCGCAATGCTCACCGGCGCTCCGACGGCCTTCGCGAGTTCGGCGTCCAGGCCGCGGAAATCGCGCTCCGGCTTCGGCGACTGGATGGTGATCTTGGCCTCGTTGCCTGATGTCGCGCCATAGATGGCAATGCCGGCACTATCAGGGCCGCGATCGCTGAGCGATACCAGCATCTCCGACAGCATCGCGCCGAGCTTCGGCTCCAGCGCCTTGTCCTTCAGGAAAAGTCCAACGATTCCGCACATGTCAGCCTCCCGACGTTTGTGACTAAGATGATGTATCGAATGAAATCCTCGAATTCAATGGCATGAAAGAAATTTTCCTCTGGTTACGTATGCGGCTCAATGCCGCTCTGTGTTTCGTTTCCTTCCGGCCGGGCATTATGAGCCCATTTGGCGGTACGGATGCGGGCGATCTTGTAGGCGTCGAGGATCGACAGCGCATAGATCAGGAAGCCGCCGGCGTGACGGCCGACGAAGCTGGCGTCCGGCGGCGAAATCTTGGCGGTCACCCAGGCCAGGATGACCATGAAGAAAAGAAATTGCAGTCCGCGCACAGGGACGCCCAGAATGACATGACCGCTTGCCGGCAGCACGATTGCGGCGCCGAGGACGAGATAGGGGCTCACCGGCGGCGGCGAAGTGTTTGAAGTGCTCATGCGGCCTGCCGTTCGCTTCCGTTGATGGCGTCGCGCAGATCCGAGAGTGATACGAGCAACCGCTCGATCAGCGCAGAATCGATCCGTGTGTCTCCGAACGCGGCTTGCCGGAAGACACCGTAGCGTGCCCGCTCGGCCTCGGCCAGCAGCCACACGATGCGCACTCCGTTCGGCGTGATCAGCAGCTCCTTGGCGCGGCCTTCTGAAAACGGCTCCATATGGTCGGCGATGATGCTCTGCGGGAACCGTGTGCCCCTGCGGTCTGTCCGCAGCACCGCCTCGGCCGGAAAACCGGGCGCCTTCGGCAACGTATGCTGGAGATGGTCGAAATTGGAGAACGTGGTCGGCGAGCCCGGCCGCATCATCATATCGAAGATGGCGGGTACCGAGACCTTCTCGGTGATCGATACGCTAAGCCAGCGCGCCGGCAGTTTCCGCGTCGCCAGCGTGTCGACGATGGTGCGCACCTGCACACGTTGGCCGTTCCACGATCCTTCCCAGGTGATGACGCCGGCGGTGCCGTCCGAGACATTCTCTGCATCCGCGACAATCGCGCGAATGCCCGCCTCGTCGGCCGCGAGCGATGCCGAGGCCCTGTCGCGGCTGCGGCGTGCCTGCCACGCAAGGTGAAGGACGAGAGCCAGGACAATTGCCCCGGCAAGCAGTGCTGATGTCACGTCGGACATTTTATCGTGCAAGGCCCGTCCAGATCCAGGACGGGCCTACTCCCATCAATAGCCCTGCGGTTTCGGCCACGGCATGGTGAACTGGTCCCCACGCCGCACGAATTTGTAGCGATAGAAATGGAACCACAGCGAGATCAGGAAATAGAAGGCGACCATGGCGATCAACTGAGAGCCGAAGCCGAGGAAGATGGCGAAGAAGGTCACCACGCACAGGCAGAACAGGACGATTGCCGGCAGCGGATGGAAGGGATGCGTGTAGCCGCGGCGGATCGAGCCCAGCGGCCACTTCTTCCTGAACATCATGATGTTGATGCTCATGAAGGTGTATTGCAGCACGCCCGACAGGATAGAGAAGGTGATCGCCTGGTTGAGATCGGCGATGAAGGCGAAGGCCAGCGCGATCGGCAGCAGGAACAGGATCGAGCGATAGGGCGTGCGGTATTTCGGATGCACCGCCGAAAACCAGCTCGGCAGATAGCGGTCGCGGCCGAGCGAGAACCAGGCGCGCGCCGCGTCGTTGATGCAACCATTGGCCGAGGCAAGCGCGGCGAGCAGCGTCGCTATGAACAGGAGGTTCTCGAGCAGCGGGCTGCCGGTCAGTTTGCCGGCGTCCCACAGCGGATAATAGGTGATGCCGAGATATTCCCAAGGCATAAGCGAGGCGCAGACATACCAGGTCATGGCGGCGGCGATCAGAAGCGTGATCATGCCGGCCATGGTGCCGTAGGGCAGGGAGCGTGCCGGCGAGCGCACTTCTTCGGCGGCCTGGGTGGTTCCTTCGATGCCGAGATAATACCAGATGCCGAACTGGAAGGCGGCGATGACGCCGATCCAGCCATAGGGCAGCGCGTTGCCTGGGGTGACCAGTTCGTTGAGCTTCAGCACCGCGCCTTGCGTCCACGGGCTGACCGAGAAGAACAGGACGACGATCGAGACATAGGCGATGGCCGTGATGACGAAGTTGACGTTGAGCGTCATCAGCACGCCGCGATAGTTGAGCCAGGCCAGCACCACGATGGTGGCGGCGATGAAGGAATTGTGGGTTAGCCCTTCTACACCTGCCTTGGCGACGATGGTGTCGCCGAGCAGGATGGCGTCGGACACTTCCAGCATCGTATAGGCAAAGACCAGGAACAGCGCGACGTTGAACGCCATCAGCGGCCCGACGATGTGCTTGGCCTGCGCATACTGGCCGCCGGCGGCGGCCACTGTCGACGTCACTTCGGAATCGATCATGGCCACCGAGGTGTAGAGCAGCCCGACGACCCAGCACACGATCAGGGCAGCCAGCGCGCCGCCCTTGTCGGCCGAGAAATTCCAGCCGGTGAACTCGCCGACCAGAACGATGCCGACGCCGAGTGCCCAGACATGGGCCGGGCCAAGCACCCGAAGCAGCGACACCCGGTCCCCGTGAATTGTGGTGGTGGTGTTTTCAATCGCGACCGTCATCGATCAATCCCCACTCAGATCCGGTGTTTTTCGGAAGCGGCTTCAAGCTCGCCTTCACGCGACGAGGTCAAAACGTCCTCGGAGTAGTTCGTATCGACCTTGAACCAGTCGTAGAGCATCCACAGCGCGAGCACGATCGAGATGCCCCAGCATGCGTAAGAGAGTGCCACCCACATGATCGTGTCCCCAAAATCTTCGTCGTCAAACTTTACTTATCGTCGAACTTCTCGTTGATGACATCGCGATATTCGCGGTCGGATGCCCGGAACAGGAACACGAAATAACCGATCAGGACGGCCGCCATGATGATCAGCGTCGGCCAGTCGATGATGTAGTGGAACCGGTTCTGGATGACGTCGTGCGCGGTCTCGGGTGTATAGCCGAGCTTTTCCCAGATCGAAGCCATGGTCGGATTCTGCCCGAGCGCTTCCCAGGTCTTGGCATCGAGCGCGTCGATCGATTTTGCGGCACCGGCAAGACCAAGCTTCAGCGGCAGCCACAGCGCCACGAAGATGGCGACCACGACAACGGCGATGTCGAAGACTTGCCCGGCCTTGCTCTGCTCCGGCGGCGTATAGCGGGACATTGTTTCTCCCCTCAGGACTTGCGGTTGCGGGATGCGTCGGCGTTCTTGATGTCGAGCCCGTAGATGAACTCTTTGTCTTCCTTGTAGTGTTTGACCATCGCCAGGATGGCTGCCGTGTTGAAGATGAGCACGGCGGCGGCGGCAATGGCGACGACGGCCTTGATGCTGCCCTGAGGAATGTATGGCCATGTCATGAAGAGGACGAAGAGGATCGTCGCCCACAGGCAGATGATCAGGATCGCGGATCCGCGCAAGTCGGAGCGGTACAGCGCCTCGATGCGCTGCTGCAGGTCTGCCATCGGTTTTTCCCCTTTTTGCCGACGCCCGGTTCCGAATCCACCGCCCGCCGCTCTCTTTCAAGAGAGTGAAATTTTTTTCATAAATTCAGGCCGAATTCCGCAATTGTCAAGATGAATTTACGCTGAGTTAACCGCTTGCTTCGACCTGCCGATTTTGCCTGACAATGAAATTATTTGCTTTAGGGGGATTGCGGGCCTCTCGCGTTTGCGATCAATATTCGACCAGGCTCCCGGCCTTGCGCACGGGAGCAGGGAACAGCAGCATTTTCGATGGAGACGAGCGGATGACGGCATCCTGGAGATTTTCGACCCTGGCGGATCGCCATCGTGCGCTGGGTTCGAAACTCGAAGACTGGAGCGGTATGGGTACCGCCTGGACCTACGACAAGGATGCCGACGAGGAATATATCGCCATCCGCACCAAGGCCGGGCTTATGGATGTTTCCGGCCTGAAGAAGGTTCACATCACAGGGCCACACGCCTCGCATCTGATCGACCTCGCCACCACGCGTGACGTCGAAAAGATCTATCCCGGCAAGTCGGCCTATGCCTGCATGCTGAACGAGGCGGGCAAATTCACCGACGACTGCATCCTCTACCGCACGGGACCGAATTCCTGGATGGTGGTGCACGGCTCGGGCACCGGCCATGAGGAACTGCAGCGGGCGGCGATGGGACGGGACGTGTCGTTGCGCTTCGACGACAATCTGCACGATTTGTCGCTGCAGGGGCCAACAGCGGTCGACTATCTGGCCAAGCACGTGCCCGGCATCCGCGACCTCAACTACTTCCATCATATGCAGACGCAACTGTTCGGCTTCCCCGTCATGATCTCGCGCACCGGCTATACCGGCGAACGCGGCTACGAGATCTTCTGCCGTGGCCAGGATGCAGGCACGATCTGGGACAGGATTCTCGACGAGGGCAAGAGCGCCGGCATCATTCCGTGCCGCTTCACCACGCTCGACATGCTGCGGGTCGAAAGCTACCTGCTGTTCTACCCCTACGACAATTCCCAAAAGTATCCGTTCGAGAATGAAGGACCCGGCGATACGCTTTGGGAGCTCGGCCTCGACTTCACCGTCAGTCCCGGCAAGACCGGCTTTCGCGGTGCCGAGGAGCACTATCGCCTGAAAGGCAAGGAGCGCTTTAAGATCTATGGCGTCCTGCTCGACGGCAGAGAGCCGGCGGACGAGGGCGCTCCGGTCTATCGCGACGGCAAAAAGGTCGGCGTTGTCACCTGCGCCATGTATTCGCCGCTGGTCGAGAAATCGATGGGCATCGCCCGGCTCGACGTCGACTGCGCGGTCAAGGACACCACGCTCGAAATCCGCAACAAGAGCGGATCGATCCAGGCGACGGCGCAGCCCTTGCCGTTCGACGATCCCAAGAAGACCAAGCGCACGGCGAAAGGCTGAGGTATAATCGACAGCGAGGGGTTTCGAGGCACGAAGACTTAAATGGCAGTCAAGACCATCATCAGCCGGCCCATCTACGGGACCCTGTCTCCGCAACCCGGCAAGCATCATCTTTTCGTGGCGGATGCGGAAGGCGCGCTCGCGATAAGAGACATGGCCGCCAGGGTTCCGGCCAGGTTCTTCGATGCAGCCGAAATCGTCTTCATTCCCGGTCCTGACGGCAAATATGTTGCCGCTCTCGAAGCATTGAAGCCGGCGCGGCTTCATCTGGCGCCGTCCTTCGCCAGCCTGCTGCCGCGTCTGAAGCAGACGCTGACCAACGCGCATATGGGTCTGCGCCTTTATCTCGCCGGCACCGAAGGGCTGATCGGCCAGGCCATGCAGGTGGCGCTCGAAGCCGGCGTCGACCACACCTCCATGCAGACCGAGCATCGCGGCTCGCTGGCGCGCCGCATGCAATGTGTCCACTGCAAGGGCATCACCGAGAATGTGACGACGCAGCCGGCGACCTGCTCGCATTGCGGCCTGCTGCTTCTCGTGCGCGATCACTATTCCCGACGCCTTGCCGCTTTCCAGGGCGTCTGCATCAATGCCGAGGATCGTAGTGAAATTCCTCCGATGGAGGAGATATTTCGATGAGCACCGGCACCACCAAGCTCGACGTCGTCGTCAGCGACGTCGTCCCGGTCAATGAGTTGGTCACCCGGTTCCATTTTCGCCGACGTGATGGCGAGCTGTTGCCGACCTTTTCCGGCGGCGCCCATGTCGTGGTCGAGATGCGCGATGGCGAGCGCACAAGGCTCAATCCCTATTCACTGATGGGCTCGCCGCTAGACACGCGCGAATACACCATCTCGGTGCGCCGCGATGATGTCGGTCGCGGCGGCTCGCTGTTCATGCACAGGTCGGTCAAGCCGGGCCTGGAGATGGTGATCAGCTATCCGGTCAATCTTTTTTCGCTCGATCTGCGCGCCAAAAAACACCTGATGCTGGCCGGCGGCATCGGCATTACGCCGTTCATGGCCCAGACCGCCCAACTGGCGGGGGAGGGCGGCAATTTCGAACTGCACTACACCTGTCGCACCGCCTCGCTTGGCACCTATGCCGATGTGCTGCGGGAACGCTACGGCCGTCGCGTCCGGCTCTATCACGATGACCTTGAGGAGCGGATCGAGCTCGACCGGTTGCTATCCACGCAGCCGCTCGGGACGCACCTCTATGTCTGCGGCCCCGCAGGCATGATCAACTGGGTGCGCGACCGCGCAGCTAGCCTGGGCTGGCCGCCGGAGACCGTCCACTACGAGCATTTCGCGGCGCCGCAGCCCGGCCTGCCATTCGACGTGACGCTTGCCATCAGCGGCAAGACCATCCGCGTCGGCGAGCAGCAGAGCCTGCTGGAAGCCATCGAAGCCGCCGGCGTCGATCCGCCCTATCTCTGCCGTGGCGGCGTCTGCGGCCAGTGCGAGACCAACGTCATCTCGTGTGACGGCAAATTCATCCACAACGACCATTGGCTGAGCGAGGAAGAGCACCGTTCGGGCAATAAGATCATGCCGTGCGTGTCGCGCTTCGAGGGCAGGTCGCTGGTCCTGGAAAGATAGGAGGCGAGAATGGGCATCACCTTTCGCAAGGAAACGTTCCGCGACGACTTCACCTTCAAGAACAGCCCGGAGCATATCAGGCGGTTTCCGTTCCCGTTCCACGAAGACAGCTATATGTACGCCGTCAACATCGAGCCGCATGTCGTCGGGCCCAAGGGCTCGGTGCTCGAAAACCTGATCGACGTCGACGAACACTATGTCGCCGAGATGCAGGACCGTGCGATGGTGCTGGCCGAGGATCCCCTGCGCTGCCAGTCGCTGCCGCACATGACGCTCGCCGGCTGGGACCTGCTGGAACTTTTGATGGAGCAGCAGGCGCTGGGCTATCCCGAGCATTTCACGCTGACGCGCGACGGCGACCGCTGGCGCTGGATCAATCGGCCGCTCGGCATCGACGACACCTTCACCTTCGGTGACACCTCGACGCTGCCCTACGGGCCGATGGAGTATATCACCCGGCAAAGCCAAGGCGATTTCTGCATCCTCGATCAGCGCGACGGCAATCTGTGGATGGACGCCGGCATGGTCACCACCCAGGCCGACTGGTCGCTCGATTTCGACATCGGCATGAATTTCTTCGAATGGCACG
Source organism: Mesorhizobium sp. LNHC209A00 (assembly GCF_000502915.1). NCBI lineage: Bacteria > Pseudomonadati > Pseudomonadota > Alphaproteobacteria > Hyphomicrobiales > Phyllobacteriaceae > Mesorhizobium > Mesorhizobium sp. LNHC209A00. The sequence continues at coordinate 171,447 of NZ_AYWT01000004.1, read as the reverse complement.
CGCCGGTGCCGCTGGCGCATGAGAAGGGTATTTTCACGCGCGCCTTGAAGTTCCTCACCAACATCCAGCAGGGCAAGCCGGCACGGCGCCTGAACTGGACGATGACCATCAATCCGCGGCTGGACACCAGCCCTGAGAATTATCACAAATGGGGTCCGGACCGCGCGACGGTCACGTCGGAGAATGTCGGCGACAAGGTGCATCTGCGTGTCGAACTGCAGAGTTTCTGGCGGCTGCCGCGCTCCAATGGCATCGTCTTTCCGATCCGCTGCTACCTGATCAAGATGGACGAACTGGTGACGCAGCCGAAATGGGCACGGCGCCTGCACCGCGTCATCCGCGACCTGCCCGAGGAACTCGCCAGCTACAAAGGCCTCACGCGCTTTCGCCCGACACTGGTCGAGTGGCTGTCGAAGCTGGACGATGGGAGCCCGACGAGCCCGGGGTTCGGGCCGGATTGAAAGGCCTCCCACATCCGGCCGCTTCGCGGCCACTTTCTCCCCGAGGGGAGAAGAGATAGCGAAGACTGGCGCCAGGCTCCTCTCCCCTGAGGGCAATCCAGGTGAGGGGGCTGCGGCGTCCCGCCTACCCAGCACTGCCCTGCGGGTAGCAGATAATCGACAAATAACGCATCGGCAGTTTCGTCAGTCGCTCCGGTCCATGCGGTGCGTCGGCGTCGAAGAACAGGCTGTCGCCGGGCTTCATCGGATAGAGATTGCTGCCGTGCCGGTAAACGACCTCGCCCTCGAGCATGTAGAGAAACTCCATGCCTTCGTGCTGGAAGGTCGGGAACACGTCGGAATCCTCGGTCAGCGTGATCAGATAGGGCTCGACGACGACGCCACTGGTGTTGGAACCGATATGGCCAAGCAGATTGTACTGGTGACCGGCGCGCGTGCCGCGGCGTTCGACGTCGAGGCCTTGGCCCGCCTTGACGAACACGGCGCTGCGCTCTTCCTCGAAGCGGCGGAAGAAGGCGGTGACCGGAACGCCGAGCGCCCGCGACAGTGCCTGCAAGGTGGTCAGCGACGGCGAGGTGATGCCGTTCTCGATCTTCGACAGCATGCCCAGCGAAATATCGGTGGCGACCGCGAGATCCGCCACGGTGATGCCGAGCTTCTTGCGGAAGGCCCGCACCTCGCGGCCGATCGCGACCTCAAGCACTTTTTCGCGGGTATCGCGAATGGCGTGGGGGTTTTGTGTCAGCGGCGCGCGTATGGTCCTGCCGTCCGCCGACACTTTCGGCGACGGCTTTGCCTTTGCGCTCGCGGGAGCCTTGGAATCCGAATTCGCCTTTGCCATGTCGCCCCCCAATCGTCAGGATTTATTTCACTCAAGGTGAACATGTCAGGTGCCGATACAGGAGCGCAACCGCAACGGCAAGCCATCTTATGTCGCGCGCGGCAGTGCGACCATCGCGGCGCCCGTGGGTTTTCCGCCAGGAATCCTCTGCGCGCAAACGCCGTTCCAGCAGATGTCTGTTGACAGCACCAAGAGGCCAATTACTGTCACTGCCAGTGAAATTTGTTTCGCTGGGGAAATCAAAAAAGGAGGCCCGGAATGAACAATCGCGTTGCCGTCATCGGAGCCGGACCGTCCGGTCTGGCTCAACTCAGGGCTTTCAAGTCGGCGGCCGACAAGGGCGCCGAGATTCCCGAGATCGTCTGCTTCGAAAAGCAATCCGACTGGGGTGGTCTGTGGAACTACACCTGGCGTACCGGCCTCGACGAACATGGCGATCCCGTGCACGGCTCGATGTACCGCTATCTCTGGTCGAACGGGCCGAAGGAATGCCTGGAATTCGCCGACTACACATTCGAGGAGCATTTCGGTCGGCCGATCGGCTCCTACCCGCCGCGTGCGGTGCTGTGGGACTACATCAAGGGCCGCGTCGAGAAGTCGGGTCTGCGCAAATGGGTGCGCTTCAACAGCCCGGTGCGGATGGTCACCTTCTCGGACGAGACGAAGAAATTCACCGTCACCGCGCATGACCGCACCAACGACGTGACTTACTCCGAGGAGTTCGACAATGTCGTCGTCGCCTCCGGGCATTTTTCTGTGCCCAACGTTCCCTATTTCGAGGGCTTCTCGACCTTCAACGGCCGCATCCTGCACAGCCACGATTTCCGCGACGCGATGGAGTTCAAGGGCAAGGACATCCTGATTATCGGCCGCTCCTACTCGGCCGAGGACATCGGTTCGCAGTGCTACAAATATGGCGCCAAGTCGATCACCTCCAGCTATCGTTCCAAACCGATGGGCTTCAAATGGCCCGAGAATTGGAAGGAAGTGCCGCTGCTGCAAAAAGTCGTCGGCAAGACCGCCCATTTCAAGGACGGCACGACCAAGGATGTCGACGCCATCATCCTGTGCACCGGCTATCTCCATTCCTTTCCGTTCCTGACCGACGATCTCAAGCTCAAGACCGCCAACCGCATGTGGCCGTTGGACCTCTATGAGGGCGTGGTCTGGGAGAAGAACCCGAAGCTGTCCTATATCGGCATGCAGGACCAGTTCTACACCTTCAACATGTTCGACGCGCAGGCCTGGTACGCCCGCGACGTCATCATGGGCCGCATCAAGCTGCCGTCCGCCGAGGCGATGGCGGCGCATGGTGCCAAATGGCGCGCCCGCGAGGAGACGCTGGAGGATGCCGAGCAGATGATTTGGTTCCAAGGCGACTACACCAAGGAACTCATGGACCAGACCGACTATCCCGGCTTCGACGTCAAGGCGGTCAACCAGACCTTCATGGAGTGGGAGCATCACAAGGCCGAAGACATTATGAGCTTCCGCGACCACGCCTACCGTTCGCTGATGACCGGCACCATGGCGCCGCTGCACCACACGCCGTGGCTGCAGGCACTGGACGATTCCATGGAAAGCTATCTCGAGGTGAAAGGAGTGGCGGCCGAGTAGGCCGCCGCCGCTATCCAAGCCTCGCCCGCGCCTTGGCCGTCCAGGCATTGAACAGCCGGTCGGCGACGATGCCGATGAAGGCGATGGCGAGGCCGGCGACGATGCCGCGGCCGGAATCGGCCTTCGACAGCGCGATGAACACTTCCTGGCCGAGATCGCGCGTGCCGACCATGGCGCAGATGATGATCATCGCCAATGCCATCAGGATGGTCTGGTTGACGCCCAGCATGATTTCCGGCAACGCCAGCGGCAGTTGCACACGAAAGAAGGTCTGGCGCGGGGTGCAGCCCGACACTTTCGCTGCCTCGATCAGTGCCGACGGCACCTGCCTTATGCCGTGATTGGTGTAACGGATCGCCGGCACCACGGCGAAGGCTATCGTTGCAATCATCGCCGTCACGTCGCCGACCCTGAACAGCATCACGACCGGGATTATGAAACAGAAGGACGGCAGCACCTGCAGGGTGTCGATGACGGGTGTGACGATCTTTTCGAAGCGGTCGCTACGGGCAGCCATCAGGCCGACGGGAATGCCGATCAGGCAGGCGAGGAAGGCNCGAGGAAGGCGGAGATGCCGCAGAGATAGACCGTCGCCATGGTCTTTTCCCACAGGCCGGTGACCGCGCAGAAAGCGGTCAGCATTGCCACCAGGACGGCCAGCCGCGGGCCGGAAAGCTGGTAGCCGGCAAGACCGAGCAGGAACGCCGCGCCCAGCCAAGGGAAGCCTTCGCAGAAGGCGCGCACCGGATTGAGCACATTGAGGATCAGCGCCACGCGGAAGGCTTCGATGACATCGAAGAAGTTTATCGTCACCCAGTTCACCGCCGCTTTCCACAGTGGCGCGGTGGTGAAGGTGATCGCCTTCGGCACGGTCGCGAGGGCGGGAACGAACAGGCCGAGCAGAGTGGTGACGGCAAGGATGGCGATGGCGAGCGTCAGATTGGGATGGCGGCGCCAGAGACCCGGGCTGCCGGACCGGTGGACGTTGCCCTTCGCCTGCTTGCGGGCGATGGCCTGGCTCAGCCGGTCGAGCGCGATGGCCAGTGCGACGATGGCAAGCCCGGCTTCCATGGCCTCGCCGACCTTGAGCGCGCGAAGCGCCAAAAGCACGTCGTAGCCTAGGCCGCCGGCGCCGATCATCGAGGCGATGATCACCATGTTGAGTGCCAGCATGATCACCTGGTTGACGCCGACCATCAGCGTCGGCCGCGCCGATGGCAGCAGCACGCGCCACAATTTCTGCCGCGCCGTGCAGCCTGCCATCTCGCTGAAATCGTCGATCTCGGACGGCACCCGAGACAGGCCCAGCATCGTCGCCCGAACCATCGGGGGCGTGGCGAAGATGGCGGTGGCGATCATCGCCGAGACCGGGCTGTTGCCGAACAGCAGCAGCATCGGGATGAGATAGGCGAAGGTGGGGATCGTCTGCATCAGGTCAAGTGCTGGGGAGACCACAAGCCGCTCGGCCCACGGCGTGCGCCAAGCCCAGATGCCGGCGAACAGCCCGGTGAGAATGCAGAACGGCACCGCGATCGAGATTAGCGCCAGGGTCAGCATGGCGCTCGTCCATTGGCCGAACAGCGCGATGTAGAGGAAACATCCACCAACGAGCAGGCTGAGCTTCCTGCCTCCTGCCGCATGGCCGGCGAGGGAGGCGACGGCGCAGACGCCAACCCAGGACAAACGCGGCAGCACGAAAGCGTCGGCGCCATGGCCGAACTTGAAATTCTTGGCCAAGAGATTGAGCGCGAAGTCGAGCGGCACGCCGAGCACCGCGGTGACCGAGCGCGTCAGCCAGGACAGGTTCGACTTGATCCAGCCCATCAGCGCGCTGACCCAGTCGGCGACGGGGACGACCGCCTCGACCGGGTAGTTGACGGCCCATGGCAGCCTTTCCTGCAGCAGGAACATCACCAGCACGGCGGCAAGCGCGAGCACCCAGATCACCAGCCACCGTTGGATCGGCGGCCTTGTCCGGCTGGCGTTTGCCGTTACCGTCATGCGCCGCCTCGCTCGATGCCGGCCAGAAGATCGATCACCGCTTGCGGCGTCACTTCGCCGATGGGCGTGCCGGTGCCGTTGATCACGGCGAAGGGTTTGCCGGCGGCAACGATGCTGGCCGAAAAACTCGATATCTTGGCCTCGGGCGCCACCGTGCCGCCGTGCTCGGCGCTAGCGCAGGTACGCATCAGGCTGCGCGCTGAGATCACCTTGGCGCGGTCGACGTCGCGGGTGAACTCGGCGACATAGTCGGTCGCCGGATTGACCACCAGTTCCTCCGGCGTGCCGATCTGGATGACTTGGCCGTCCTTCATGATGGCGATGCGGTCGGCCAGCCTGATGGCCTCGTCGAAATCATGGGTGATGAAGACAATGGTCTTGTGCAGCATGGTCTGCAGCCGCATCAACTCGTCCTGCATCTCGCGGCGGATCAGCGGATCGAGCGCGGAGAACGGCTCGTCGAGAAACCAGATCTCCGGCTTGGTGGCGAGGCTGCGGGCGATGCCGACGCGCTGCTGCTGGCCGCCCGACAGTTCGCGCGGATAGAAGTGCTCGCGGCCGCGCAGACCGACGAGTTCGATGACTTCCCGGGCGCGCGCCTCGCGTGTCGGCCGATCCTGCCCCTGGATACTCAGAGGAAAGGCGATGTTCTCGAGCACGTTGAGATGCGGCAACAGCGCGAAATTCTGGAACACCATGCCCATGCGATGGCGCCTGAGTTCGATCAGGGCGGCATCGGAAATCTTGAGCAGGTCCTTGCCTTCGAATTCGACCTTGCCGTGTGTCGGCTCGACCAGCCGCGACATGCAGCGCACCAGCGTCGACTTGCCGGAGCCGGACAGGCCCATGATGATGAAGATCTCGCCCTGGCGGATTTCGAGGTCGACGGCGCGCACCGCACCCACAAGGCCTGCCGCCGAGACCTCCGCCATGCTGGCCTTGCCGTCACGCTCGCGAATGAAATTGGCGGCGTTCGAGCCGAACAGTTTCCAGACGTTGCGGCAAGCAAGTTTTATCGGGCGGGCATCCGTCTCGTCGCATGCCTGTTCAATCGCTTCCGTCATTCAGTCGTCCTTCTGGAACATCAGGAATTGAGGCCGGCCGGTCAACAGCCGGCCTCCCTTTCCAGTCGGAGGTCACTGCGCCCAGGCTTTCCAGTCCGCCTCGTGAGCCGCGATCCAGGCGGCGGCGACGTCTTCCGGCGTCTTGCCGTCAAGATCGATCTCGCCGCTCATCTTGTTCAACTCGTCGGTGTCGATCGTGTAGGCCTTGGCCACTTTGTAGGCGACCGGCCATTTGTCTTTCATCCCGTTCCAGGAGTACTTCCAGATCTCGCCATGCGGCTTGCCGCAATCGTATTTGGCGTCCGGGTTCACGCCCCATTTCGGGTCGCTGTAGCATTCGGGCGTGTATTCGGGAAACTGCACCCATTCGCCCTTGTATTTTGCAGGCGCCCAATGCGGCGAATAGATCCACAGCATGATCGGCGCCTTGCGCTGATAGGCGGAGTCCAACTCGGCGAACATCGCGGCATCAGTGCCGGCATGGATCACGGTGAAGGGCAGCTTCAGCGCCGCGACACGCTCGTCGTCAAAGCCTTCCCAGGTCACCGGGCCGCCGAGATAGCGCCCCTTTGGCACCGTCTCGGCGGTGGAGAACGATGCCGCGCAGGTGGCGTCGAGCAGAGCGTGCCAGTCCGGCAAGGAGGGACATTTCTCCTTCATGTATTCGGGAAACCACCACTCTTCCTTGGCCTTCGGGCCGAGCTTGCCGAGCCTTTCGGTCTGGCCGGTGGCGTCNTCCGGTCGCGTCGGAGGCCTTCATGGCCTCGCCTGCGGTCGTGTCCCAGAATTCCAGGCCGACATCGAGATCGCCATTGGTGAGACCGGTGGTCAGGCTGGAGAGGTAGTCGGCGGTCGGATATTCGACGGTATAGCCGAGCTTTTCCAGGATGCCGCCGAGGATCTTGGCGTTGAGATTGACGCTGGTCCAGTCGAACAGCGCGATCTTGATCGGGTCGTTCGATTCCGGCGCCGCTGCCTGTGCTGTCGGCGTCAGGACACTTGCCGCGGCAAGTGCAAAAGCTCCCATTGAGAATTTCGATATCACACTGCGAAATGGCATGCTTGGTTCTCCTTCAAGCTGTAACGGTTATTGGTCGTTCCCTTGTTGCGTCTTTTCTTGATTGTGTTGGAAAGGCAGGCTGTTGTGCAAGACCGTTCTCGCCATGCCGGAGCCAAAGCCGGCACAGGCGCGATGATGCTCGATTTCGGTGATGACGGACGCTGCCGAGACAGCCAGTCTCATGGCCGATCGATCGCCGCGAGAGCGATCATCCGCGGATCAATAGCGATCATCCGCCGATCAACTGCCAGTCCTGCGGCGCCCTGCAGGGTGCGAGCCATCAAGGTCCATGATCCCGAGCATTTCCGGCGGATTTGCTCTCGGCTATCGCCTGGCAAGTCCCATCTCGCCAGCGCGGTTTCATAGGATGAAAATATATATACCAACGTTCATGCAGCGCAACGATTAAGGCCGCGAAGAAGCAGAATTCCGGACTGCATGCGCAACCGGCGGGACACGGGTCCACGCCGTGTTTACCAGCAGACGTAGCCGCCATCGACGATCAGGTCGAGCCCGGTGACGAAGCTCGACGCGCGGCTGGCCAGGAAAACCGTCGGCCCGACCATTTCCTCCGGCGCCGCCATGCGCCCCATCGGCGTGTCGCGTTTGAAGATCTTCACCTCTTCGGCCACCTCCGGCCTTTTGTTCATCGGCGTCAGCGTATAGCCTGGGCTGACGACGTTGACACGCAGCCCACGATCGGCCCACTCCATGGCGAGGCTCTTCGACATGTGGATGACGGCGGCCTTCGAGGAATTGTAATGCGCCTGCGTCAATCCGCGATTGACGATGGTGCCCGACATCGAGGCGATGTTGATGATCGAGCCCTTGCCTCGCGCCAGCATCTTGCGCGCTTCTGCCTGGCAGGACAGGAACACGCCGGCGACATTGACCTCGTGCACCTTTCGCCATTTATCCAGCGCCAGTGTCTCCGCTGGTTCGGAACCGGCAATGCCGGCATTGTTGACGGCGACCGTCAACGGGCCGAGTTCGGCTTCGACGCGATCCATGGCCGCGGCCAGGTCGCCCTCCGACGTCACCGTGCCCGTCAGCACCAGCGCCCTGCGGCCGAGTGCCGTGATCCGGTGAGCGGTTTCGTCCAGCCCACCCTTCGACGCATGGCCAAAACAAGCGACATCGGCGCCTGCCTCGGCCAGTCCGATCGCGATTGCCTGGCCAATGCCGCTGCCAGCGCCGGTGACCAGCGCAACATCGCCGTCCAGTTTGAAAAGATCCATCGATAGCCCTCCCTGCTCAAGGAAGGTATGCGCTGACCTATATCTCGATCAAGCCTCAGCGGGCTGCGGCGTGCCTAGAAATATCCGTCGGACGCAGCCGTGGCTTCCTTCGAGATTTCGACGCCATCGACCAGGATCTTGTCGACCAGTTCGTGGTGGAAGCAGACCAGTCCCTTGATGCGTTCTGCCTCGTGCACCGGCTCCGGATAATACCAGACCATGTTCTCGTGCCGTTTCTTGGGCGTGGTCACGTGATAATAGTTGGAAATGCCCTTATAGGGGCAGCGTGATATGTAACGGCTGGGCGCGAACATATCGAGCCGCGTGTCGGAGATCGGCAGATAGTGGCGCACCGGGTGGCCGGTTTCGAACAGGAACACGCCGCGCCGTGAATCGGCGACTTGCTCGCCATCGAGGATGATCTGGACGCGCCGCGACGACGGCAGGCAGTCGACGCGGCGGAACGGGTCGCGGGCATGCACGAAGATCTCCTCGTCTTCCTCGAACCAGTGGCCCATCTTGCCCCACACGAACGACATGTAGCCCGCGATCGGCGGACAACCCTTGACGGGATCGAGATAGCGCCATGCACCATCTTCGACCAAGGTGATGCCTGTATTGAGCGAGTAGTGCGTGGCGACGCCCTTGTATGGATCTTCCGTCGTCGTCTTTGAGGGCAGCAGGAATTCCTCGCGCACGTCCTCGATCGGGAAATAGTAGACCGGCAGATGGTCGGATTCGAACAAAACCAATGCCCTGGTGGTGTCGGCAACGGTCATCGAACCGACCTGGACCCGCAGCCGCTTCAGCGACGGCATTGTGAAGGCGACATAGCCCGGCTCGAACTCGTACTGCTCGATAGTGTCGAGCACGGGGAAATGCGGTCCGCGACCGCGCAGATGAGGCTTGCGAATGGTAGTCTCCCGTTTCTGTCGTGGCCGAACGTTGGCGCGGCAGCCTCTATCCCAGCGACACCCGATCGAGCAGCAGCCCGGCGGCGATCGGCGGCAAGCCGCTGACCTTCTTGCGCACCGGCACCAGGAGATCGGGGAAGTAGCTGAAGATGACGGGTGTCTCGTCGAGCAGCAGTTTCTGGATGTCGGAGGCTGCCGCGCGCTGCGCGCCGATATCCAGCGCCTTGAGATAGCTGGTGACCGTGTCGTCATAGGCAGGGTTCTTGAAATGCGCCGCGTTCCACGGACCGTCGCTGACCAGCGGGCTCTTGAGGAACACATTCGGCACGCTGCGATGAGCGTAGTCGGTGATGCCGAGCGGGCTGTCCAGCCAGTCTGATTGGCCGAATACAGCCTTGCCGTAATATTTGTCCTGATCTTCGATGTTGAGCGAGATGCGGGCGCCGATCTCCTTGGCGAAGTTCTGGAACAACTGCGCGTAGCCGGGGATATCGGAGTAGCGCAACGTCGTCAGTGTGATGTCGAAACCATCGGCAAGCCCCGCCGCCTCCATGAGTTGCTTGGCCTTGGCGATATCCTGCGTGCGTTGCGGCACCGATTTGTCGGTGGCCGGGAAGGCCGGCGCGAACGGGCTGTCATTGCCGGTCGCCGCCATGCCGCGGCACAGTCCGTCGACCAGCTTGGACCGATCGATGCTGAGCGCCAGCGCCTGGCGCACGCGCTTGTCGGTGAAGGGCGCCATGTCGCAGCGCATGTGCAACTGGCGATGCGCGGTCGAGGCGACGCGCAGCACCGTGATGTCGGGGCTGTTCAGCACCACCTGGCTGACGTCGAGCGGCACCGCGTCGAGAATGTCGACCTCGGCGGCCTGCAGCGCCAGGATGCGCGGCTGCACGTCGTTGTAGAACTTGAATTCGAGCCGGTCGGGCAATGCCTTCTCGCCCCAATAGTCGGGATTGCGCACGAAGGTCGCGCCGACCTTCGGCGTGTAGGTCTCCATCCGGAACGGCCCAGTTCCCTCAAAGGTCTTTTCATAATCGCCTTTGTAGCTCGCCGGCAGGATGACGGCGTTGTAATTGTCGATCGACACCGAATAGGGAAAGCTGCCGTTCGGCGCATCGAGATGGAAGGCGACGGTGTGATCGTCGACCTTCCGGGTTCCACCCTTCGACAACAGGCCCTTGAACACCGACAGCGCGTTGGAGGCGCCGTTCGGATCGGCCAGCCGATCGAACGTTGCGACGACGTCGTCGGCTTTGAACTCCTCACCATTGTGGAATTTCACGCCCTTGCGCAGCTTGAAGGTCCAGACGCTGCCGTCGGCATTGGGCGACCAGCTTTCCGCCAGAACCGGCTTCAAGGTCAGATCCGGCTGGGTGATGCAAAGGAATTCGGCGGTCTGGAAAACCAGCTGATAGCTGCCACTGTCATAGAAGGTAACAGGATCGATGGCACCGCCGGGCGTGGCCACGCCGGCGCGCACCGTGCCGCCCGGCTTGCCCTCGGCGCGGGCCTTCCGCGTGCCGAAACCGGCCGCTCCCAAAATGCCGCCAAGCAACGGCAGCGATAGGCCAAGCATGCTGCCGTGGCGGAGAAAATCACGCCGGTCGAGCCTGCCTGCCATGAACTCGTCGACAGCGGAATTTTCGATTTCCGTGAGGCTTTCGCGGGCGGCGTCGATCGTCATGAAATGCCTTGGCATGGCTGCATTCCTCGCTTGCCCTCGGGAGAGTGGCCATTTAGGTCATTGTTGACCGCGACCGGAAAGCGATATTTTTTGATGGGGTCCATCGAAATTTTCGATGCTGGAGAGATGGCATGGATACCGAAAACCTGCGCAGCTTCCTGGAGGTCGCCGAGCATGGCAGTTTCACCGTCGCGGCCAGCCGGCTCAATCTCGCGCAGTCAACCGTCAGCGCCCGGATAAGGGGGTTGGAGGAGCAGTTGGGGCGCCGGCTCTTTGTCCGTGACCGCGACGGCGTCACGCTGACGCCGGCTGGCCGGCAGTTCCTCCCGCACGCCTCCTCGATCACCCGCACTTGGGAGCAATCGCGGCAGGACATCGCCGTTCCCGACGGCTACGAGTCGCTGTTGCGCTTCACCGCGCCCGCCTATCTCTGGGATCGCGTCACCTCGCCATGGATCGCGTGGATGCGAGCCCAGCGGCCGAACGTGGCGCTGCGGCTCGAAGGAAGCTTTCCCGACCTGGCGATCGACCAGTTGGCCCAAGGGCTGCTCGACATCTGCATTCTCTATCTGCCGCAGCCGCATCCCGGCATCGTCTACGAGACGCTGGCCGTCGATCAGGTCGTGCTTGTCCAGCATTCCGCGCAGGCAGGACCGTGGACGCAGAACTATATCCTGATGGATTGGGGGCTCGAATTCCGCATCGAGCACGATCGCGCCTTCGCCGGGATGGTGCAGCCGGCAATCTCGGCCGGGCTGGTATTCATCGGCCTGCAGCACGTGCTGTCGCAAAAAGCCGCGGCCTATCTGCCGCTCAGTGCCGTCAGCGGCTACATCGAGAACGGTGAGATGAAACGCATAGAGGATGCGCCTGTGTTTCAGCGGCCGATCTATCTCGCCTATCCCAGCAATCCCGCATCGTCGGATGTGCTCGACGTCGCGTTGACCGGATTGCGGACGCTGGCAAGGGACTGGACCGGTGAGCAGGGCTTTGCCGAGGGCGACCGCTCCTTCAGCATGAGCGGCCAGGCCTAATGGATACGGGCCGCTACGCCGGCAGGGCCGCGACCGCCGCCGGTTTCTGCAGCCGCCTCAACTCGGCATAGGGAATGTGGCAACGGATCGAATGCCCCGGCTGGGCCTCGGCGAGCGGCGGCTCCTGTTGTTCGCAGATCGGCCCGATCTTGCGTGGGCAGCGCGTGTGGAAGACGCAGCCCGATGGCGGGTTGCTGGCGCTGGGGATTTCGCCATCGAGCCGGATGCGCGCTGTCTCGGCCTGATCGAGCTTGGGTACGGCCGATAGCAGCGCCTCGGTGTAGGGGTGATGCGGTCCGGAAAAAACGTCTTCCGATGGCCCGATCTCCAGGATGCGGCCGAGATAGAGCACGGCGATCTTGTCGGATAGATAACGCACCACGCCAAGGTCATGCGAAATAAAGATGTAGCTGACGTCCTCCTTTGCCTGCAGGTCGGCGAGCAGGTTGAGGATCGCCGCCTGGACGGAAACGTCGAGCGCCGAGGTCGGCTCGTCGCAGACGACGATGCGCGGATCGCCGGCGAAGGCACGCGCAATGGCGACTCGCTGCTTCAGCCCGCCCGAAAGCTGGCGCGGCTTGACCGCCAGATGCCGGTCGGTGAGCCGCACCGAGCGGACGAGATCGTTGAGGCGTGCCTCCAGTGCGGCACCCCTCAAGCCTGCCAGCCGCTTCAGCGCACGGCCGATCAGATGGCGGATCGAATGCGAGCGGTTGAGGGCGGAGTCCGGGTTCTGGAACACGATCTGCATCGCCTTGACCTGGTCGTCGCCGCGGTTCTCCAGCTTCGGCGCCAGCGCCTTGCCCTCGAGCTCGATGGTGCCGCCCTCATCGGGAGGCACCAGCCCGAGCAGCAGCCTGGCGAAGGTGGTCTTGCCCGAGCCGGATTCGCCGACGAGCCCGAGCGTCTCACCGGGCCTGAGATCGAGCGAAACGTCCTTGACGGCGCGCAGTGCATGGCCGTGGCTGGCGTAGGTCTTGTTCAGCCCGGCGACGCGCAGCACCGGCGCCGTTGTGGGTTTCGGTGCGGGCACCACGTTGGCGGGCGTGGCGCGTGGCAGGGCCTGCGCCTGGTCGTGGTAGTGGCAGCGCGACAGCCGCCTCCCGCGCTCGTCGGTCAGATCATAGAGCGGCGGCAATTCGGTGCGGCAGCGGTCGGTGGCCAGCGCGCAGCGGTCGGCGAAGGCGCAGCCCTTGATGTCGGCGCCGATGCCGGGCAGGAAGCCGGGGATGGTGTCGAGCCGGCCCTGGTCCTTGCGCTGGCCGCCGCGCGGCAGGCAACGCAGCAACGCCACCGTGTAAGGGTGGCGCGGATCGTTGAAGACGACGTCTGTCGGTCCTTCCTCCACCAGCATGCCGGCATAGAGCACGCCGACCCGGTCGCACATGTTGGAGACGACCGCGAGGTTGTGGCTGATGAACAGGATCGAGGCCGAGAGCTCTTGCCTGAGCTGCGCGATGAGGTCGAGCACCTCGGCCTCGACCGTCGCATCGAGCCCGGTGGTCGGCTCGTCGAGGATCAGCATCGAGGGATCGTTGGCCAGCGCCATGGCGATCGCCACGCGCTGCTGCATGCCGCCCGACAGCTGGTGCGGATAGCGCTGCATGACGCTTGGCGGATCGGAGATGCGCACGCGGTTCAGCANCATGCCGCCCGACAGCTGGTGCGGATAGCGCTGCATGACGCTTGGCGGATCGGAGATGCGCACGCGGTTCAGCATGGCGATGGCGCGATCGGTGGCCGCTTGGCCCGTGATGCCGCCAAGCTCGAAAATTTCGGTCAATTGCCGGCCGATGCGGATCGACGGGTTTAGCGCCTTTCCCGGATCCTGATAAACCATGGAGACGCTTTCGGCACGCGCGCGCCGAAGCGCCTCCGCGTCGAGCTTCATCACGTCCTGGCCGTCGAGTGAGATGGCGCCACCCGATATCGAGCCGTTGCGCGGGAGATAGCGCACCACGGTGAGGGCTACCGTCGACTTGCCGCAGCCGGATTCGCCGACCAGTCCATAGGCCTCGCCCTGGCCGATGGTGAGGCTGAGATCGCGCAGCACCGCGCGATTGCGGCCGGCGACCCGGTAGGCGACCGACAGATTCTTGATTGCGAGCGCGTCCTTTGCTTTCCCAATCGATGCATTGGCGGGTTCAGTCATTGAAGGCCCCATGCACGCCGTCGGCGGCCAGGTTGACGCCGATCACCAGCGAGGCGATGGCGAGCGCGTCGAACAGCACCGTCCACCAGAAGCCGCCGCCGATCATGCCGTAATTGCTGGAGATGGAGAGCCCCCAGTCGGGTGACGGCGGCTGAATGCCAAAGCCCATGAAGGAGAGGGTAGCGACCGCGAAGATGGCGTAGCCCAACCGCACCGTGGTCTCGACCAGGATCGGCGGGATGACGTTGGGCAGGATCTCGATGAACATCGTATGCAGAGCGCTCTCATGCCTGAGCTGTGCGGCGGCGACATAGTCGAGCTCGCGCTCGGCCAGCACCGCCGAACGCACGGTGCGCGCGATGATCGGCGCGAAGCTCAGGCCGATGACGATGATGACGGTGGTCTTGGACGTGCCCAGCGCGACGATCGCAAGCAGCGCCACGATCACCACGGGGACCGCCATGAAGGCTTCAAGGATGCGGCTGACGACGTCGTCGACGATGCCGCGGAAGTAGCCGGTGAGCAGGCCGAGCGCGGTGCCGGCGACCGTCGCCAGCAAGGTCGCCAGCGGCGCGACCGTCAGGATATCGCGCGAGCCGACGATGACGCGCGAGAACACGTCGCGGCCGATCTGGTCGGTGCCGAACCAGTGTTCGCGCGAAGGCGGCGCCAGGGCGTTGATGATGTCGTCGGCGAGCGGATCGTAGGGGACAAAATGTTCGCCAAACAGCGCGCAGGCAACCCAGAACAGCACGATGGCGATGCCGACCAGGAACGTTCGCGAGCGCAGCAGGGAGAAGAAGACTTCGGCCAGCGGGCCGCGGCGCCGCATGTCGTCCTGTGCGGGGGAGGGGGTCTGGACGGCGCTCATTGGTCTGACCCCAGGCGGATGCGCGGATTGAGCACGGAGTAGAGGAAGTCGGCGATCAACGTGGCCACCGCATAGACGATGCCGATGGTGAGGATGCCGGATTCCAGCATCGGAAAATCCTTGCCGCGCGCGGCGGTGAAGATCAGCGAGCCGATGCCCTGGTAGCGGAACAGCGTCTCGATCACGACCAGGCCTCCGATGAGATAGCCGGTCTGGGTGGCAATCACCGTGATGGTCGGCAGCAGCGCATTGCGCAGCACGTGGCGCCAGATCACCGTGCGCCACGGCAGGCCCTTGAGCACCGCCGTTCGCGTATAGTCGGAATCGAGCGCCTCGATCATGCCGGAACGCGCCATGCGCGCGATATAGCCGAACAGCACCAGGAATAGTGGCAGCGACGGCAGGATCAGGTAATAGAGTTGGGTGAAGACGCCGGCATCCCTGGGCCATGCGGCAGAGATCGGCAGCCAGCGCAGCCACACGCCGAAGATCAGGATCAGGATGATGCCGGTGACGAATTCCGGCAGCACCGTCACCGACAGGCCGCCGAGGCTGATGATACGATCAAGCGGGCGGTTGAGGTTGAGTGCGGCAATGACGCCGCCGAGGATGCCGATCGGCACCACCAGCACGAAGGCGACCGCCGCTAGTTTCATCGAATTGCCAAGCGCGCCGATGACGAAGGGCGCTACCGGCGAGCGGAATATGTAGGAGGTGCCCATGTCGCCCTGGACGAAGTTCGAGATCCAGCTCCAGTACTGGATGAGCAGCGGGCGATCGACGCCGAGCGTGTGATTGAGCGCGTCGACCGCGCGTTGGTCGGCGAACGGGCCGAGGATCGCGCGCCCGACATTGCCAGGCAGGACCTGGCCACCCAGGAACACCATGATGCTGAGCAGGAACAGCGTCACCAGCGACAGGGACACACGCCGCGCAAAGAAGGAGAGAATGGCTAAGACTCCTTGCAAAGCCAGCCCCCTGCGGGAGCTGGCTGTTAGAGGACTGGCTTTCCCTTTTCGCTTACGCCTTCGATGCCTTTTCGAGGAACAGCTGCGACATGGCTGTCGGTTGCACGCCGGCCACGCCTTTCGCCGTCGCCGTCAGGTAGTCGTAGAAATAGCCGAAGATGACAGGCGTTTCCTCGAGCAGAAGCTTCTGGATCTTCCCGGCGTCGGCCTTCTGTGCCTCGAGGTCGAGCGCCGCGATATAGCTGGTCGCCAACGCATCGTAATCCTTGTTCTTGAAGTGCGCGGCATTCCAGGTGCCGTCGCTCTTCAGGGGAGCGGCAAGATAGACATTCGGCACGCCGCGATGGCCGTAGTCGGTGATGCCCATCACCGAATCCAGCCAGTTCGATTTGCCGAACACCGCGTCGCCATAATAGGCGCTCTGGTCGAGGATGTTGAGTTCGAGCTCGATGCCGATCTCCTTGACCCAGTTCTGGATGAGCTGGGCATATTCGGGGATTTCGAGATAGCGCTCGGTGGTCAGCGTGATCTTGAAGCCCTTGCCGGCACCGGCTGCTTCCATGAGCTGCTTGGCCTGCGCGATGTCCTGCTTGCGCTGCGGTATGCTCGTATCGGTCGAGGGGTAGACCGCGGCGAATGGGCTGTCATTGCCCAGCGACGAGCGTCCCTTCATCAGACCGGCGGCGAGCTTGTCGCGATCGAGGCAGAGCGCGATGGCGCGGCGCACACGTGCATCCTTCAGCGGACCGTCGTCGCAGCGCAGATGCAGTTGCTGGTGAGCCGACGACTTCAGGCTGATGATTTCGAAGCCCGGATCGTTGAGCAGGGCCACGCCGGCCAGCACCGGCATCTGGTTGATGACGTCGACCTGCCCACCCTGCAGCGCCAGGATCATCGGCTGCACGTCGGTAAAGAAGGTGAACTCGGTACGGTCAGGCAGCGCCTTCGCTCCCCAGTAGTTCTCGTTGCGGACGAAGGAAGCGCCGACCTTCGCTGTGTATTTCTCCACCTTGAACGGCCCGGTGCCGTCGAAGCTCTTCTCGTAGTCGCCCTTGTAGTCCGCCGGGATGATGACGGCGTTGTAATTGTCCGACGAGACCATGTAGGGAAAATTGCCGTTCGGCGCGTCGAGGTGGAATTCCACCGTGTAGTCGTCGACCTTCTTGCTGGCTCCTTTCGACAGGATACCGGTGAACACCGACAGCGCGTTGGACGAGTTTGCCGGATCGGCCAGGCGGTCGATGCTCGCCACCACGTCCTCGGCCTTCATCTCGCCGCCGCTGTGGAATTTCACGCCCTTGCGCAATTTGAAGGTCCAAACCGAGCCGTTGTCGTTCGGCTTCCAGCTCTCGGCCAATGCAGGCTGCAGCACCAGGTCGGGGCCGTCGACGCAGAGGAATTCCGCAACCTGCTGCATGATCAGCAGGCCGCCGGCGTCGGCGATCGTGACGGGATCGATGGCTGCCGCCGGCACGCTGCTGGCGACACGGATCGTGGCGCCGGGCGCGCCCTGGGCGCGGGCCAGAGACGGCATTCCGCCAAGGCCGGCAGCCGTGGTGATGCCTCCAAGCAGCGGCAGCGACAGGCCAAGCAGGCTGCCATGGCGGATAAAATCGCGGCGGCTGACACGGCCGTCGACGAGACCGTCGATCAGGTGATTTTCAAGCGGCGAGCGATTGCGCCGGATCAGGTCGAGAATGCGGCAGTTCTTGATCATGGGTTTAACCCTTCCCCTGTTTCTTATGGTTTGATGAACGCGTCTCTCAGTTGACGTAGTCCGTGGAATTCTCCTGTCCCCGGCCATCAACGATGTCAGTCGACCGGGACTGTAGCATGCGGTTTTCCCTGGTCCATCCGATCCCTGCGGCGCGGGGGTCAGATTTTCTTGAGCAATGCTTCCACCCGTCCGGTCCTGCCGTCGCCATCGATCGCCGCGGCGGACTCTTGTTCTTGAATTATGTTTCCTTTCCCGTGTCGTTCTCCTAGTTCAGCGGCAAACGGCGATATGTCCCGGGCTTGGCCGGGTCATGATATTTGTTGCAAGGGCCGTTCTCGGCAAAGTCGCGATGGCAGGCGGCGAGATTTTTCCGCGACAAGGTGACACCAAGACCGGGACCTTCCGGGACACGCACCGTATTGTTCCTGGGGTAAAACGGCCCCTCCTCGGTGATGTCCATGGGTTGCATACGAAACAGCGACTGGTTCGGCTCCCGGATCCAGCCCAGGGCCGCGCACAGATGCAGGTAGGCCGCGCTGCCGATGCCGCTGTCGCCGCTGTAGCACCAGAAATCGATGCCCGCGTGCTCGCAGGCGCCGACAAAGCGCAGCATCCGGCCGATGCCGCCATGCGCGGTGGGATTGCCGACGAATGCATCCGGCACCTTGAGGTCCATGGCGCGCGCGATGTCGATATTGTGGGTCGAGAAAGGGATCGAGCAATGCTTTCGCAACTGCCGCATCTCCTCGATCGTGGCCACCGGATCCTCCCAGTTGCGCACGCCGAGCTCTTCCAGCGGCCGCGCCAGCCGCCGCGCCGTGCTGAGCGAATAGGCCTGGTTGGAATCGATGCGTATCATCGCATCGTCGCCGAGTTGTTCGCGGATCAATTCGACCATTCTCAGCGAGATTTTTGGGTCGTCGGTCGAGAACTTACCTTCGAAGAAGGTCGTGCCATGTGTCTCGTGCAGTTCCACGCAATAGTCGGCGACTTCTTCCGGCGTCGTCTCGCCCTTGACACCATCCCCATCGCCGCGCAGCGAGAAATAGTCGGTGAACGGGATGTCCTTGCGCACGGCCCCGCCGAGCAACTGATAGAGCGGCTGGTTCCAGGCCTTGCCGCGCAGGTCCCAAAGCGCCATCTCGATGGCGCCGAAGGCCATGATGCGGGTGCGGTCGTTGATCGACTGCACGCCGGTCCAAAACGGCAGGCAGACATGTTCGGCGCCGGCAATGTCGAAGGCATCGCGGCCGACCAGCCGCTGGGCAAGAACATCATTGATGATGGCGGCCGCTGCCGGCGTTGGCGCTTCGCCCAGCCGACAAGGCCTTCCTCGGTCTCGACTTCGACGATAACAGGGGAAAAACCGTCGAGTTCGCCGAACACCCAGGCATAGGGCGCTTCGAGGCGAAGATTGATCGGCGTGGCCTTGATGCCGCGGATCTTCATCTCAGCGTCCAACTTCGAAGAAGGGTTTGCCGAGCAGGTCGGGAACGACGTCGATGCCAAGGCCTGGACCGGCGGGAATACCCATGCGGCTGCCGGTGACCAGCGGTGCGTTCGACGCGGTGCGCACCGTCACCCATTCATGGAAGGCGATCGCGTGCAGCCGGCGCTCCTCCGGGGTCGAAAGCGACAGATGCGCCATGGCGGATGTGTCGATCTCGGCGCCGCCGGTGTCCTCGACCGTGATCATGAAGCCGAGATCGACGGCGACGTCACGGATCAGCCGGGTTTTGGTGACGCCGCCGAGCCGCGAGATCTTCAATGTCAGCCCGTCCGCCGCGCCGAGGCGATGGATTTCCAGCATAGCCTCCAGCGAGGTGACGGATTCGTCGAGCACCATCGGCTTGTCGAGCATGCGCCGCACCGACATGTTTTCGTCGATCGTCGTGCAGGGCTGCTCGAACGTATAGTCGATCGCCCGCGTCGCATCGGCGAACTGCCGCGCCTGGTATGGCGTCCACCCGGCATTGGCGTCGCAGAAAATGACAGTGCCTTTCGGCACCGAGGCGGCGACCGCCGTGACGCGCTCGACGTCGTCATGGACATTGCCGCCGACCTTGACCTGAAGCCGGCGGAAACCGTCCTCGACGATGCGCTTGGCAAGTGCGGCCATTTGATCGACCGTGCCATGGGTGACGACTTTGTAGAGTTCGGCCGTGTCGCTTTCCCTGCCGCCGAGCAGCGTCACCAGCGGCACGCCGGCGGCACGCGCCGCCAGATCCCAGCAGGCCATGTCGAGCGCCGATTTGATATAGGGATGGTCCTTGAATACCGTGTCCATCAGTCGGCCGATGCTGGCCAGCCCGCGCGGGTCCCGGCCGATAAGATGCGGTGCGATCTCCGGCACGCCGGCCCGGGTGCCGGCCGGGAAGGCGGCCGAGTAGAAATTGCCGAGCGGCGCCATCTCACCCCAGCCGGTGATGCCGCTGTCGGAGGTGATGGAGACGATCACAGCGTCGAAGCAGTCGGCCATACGCCCCTTGGACATACGATAGGGGCCGTCCACGAAAGGCTGCACGACGTGATAGGCTTTGATGGTTTCGATCTGCACGTGGGGTATCCATTATCCGCGATGAGGGGGAGGGTCAGGCGCCTTTCGACGAACGCTTTTCGAGGCCGCGCGCATAGGCAAGAAGCTCTTCGAAATCGTGGTCGATATGCTCTCGTGCGTGGCGCTGGGCGGCACGCATGTCGTCGCCCTTGAGCAGCGCCACATAGGTTTCATGAACGTCTTCGGCGGGCACGGCTTCCTTGCGCGCCTGCTGGTGCAGGGCGAAGTACATCTGCAAACGGCTGGTCAGCCTTTGCCAGGTTTCCAAGAGCACTGAATTGTCGGCCCATTCATGGATCAGGCCATGCAGTTGCAGCGCGGTCTCGATCTGCCTTGTGGTGTCGCGGTCCCGCGTCGCCTGCTTCACCGCCTCGTGGCGCCCGTCGAGCTCATCGAAAAAGCGCTGGTCGCGCAGTTCCCACGTCCGCTCGATGGCGAATTCGTCGAGCACCTTGTTGAGTGAATAGGCGTCGTGGATGTCCTTGGCGGTGACATTGATGACGAAGGTGCCGGCATAGGGAATGCTGGTCAGGATGCCTTCCTGGACCAACTCGCGCATCGCTTCGCGCAACGGCGCGCGGCTGACCCGCATCTGTTCGGAAATCCTGAGCTCGTTGAGCTTCTGGCCCGGCTCGAGCTGACCGGTCAGGATCGCGCGTCTGAGCAGTGCTACGATCTCGGCACGGCGTGTCGTGTCGGCAATCGGACTGAATTCCGTCGTCACCATCCGGCCCACTCCCGCGAGAACAGAAGGAGAGACAATCAGATTGTCGACAATCTGACAAGAGCCAACAACCAGGGTTTTCCACTTCCCAGCGCCGACGTCGCCGCTCTGGTCGGTCTGCTCGTGAAAACGGCGCCCGCGACCGGAGAAAAGGTCGGGGGCGCCGCGCGGAAACCGGGCCTGCGGGGGATTCAGGTAGCCGGTTTCTGTGGCAGGGGCGAAATCGGCATTCCGGGGCCGATCTTCTGCAGATTGCCTGTGATCACCTGGTCGCCTTCAGCGACGCCGCTGAGGATGGCGATCATGTCGCCGCTGGTCGGCCCCAGCGAAACCAGCCGCTGGTCGACCGTATTGCCCTTGCCGACGACATAGAGATACTTGCCGAGCTGGCTTGATCCCAATGCGACCTGCGGCACCATCAGCGCATCGGGCTGTTGCTTGACGTGCAGCCGCACGCGAACATACTGGCCAGGCAAGAGCGTGAACTTGGCGTTGCCGATGGTGGCGCGTGCGGTGATTGTGCCGGTCGAGTGATCGATCGTGTTGTCGATAAAGGTGAGCTCGCCCTTCTGGTGGGCCTCCGTCTCACCGGGAAGCAGGACCTCGACCTCGATCGGGCCGGCGGCACGCGCTTCCTCGATCTGCGCCAGATCCGTCTCGCTCGGATTGAAGGTGACGTAGATCGGATCGAGCTGCACCAGCGTGTTGAGAACGGTGCCGGCAACGCTGACCAGCGTTCCCACGGAAGCCTGGTTGCGGCCCAGACGTCCAGCGAACGGTGCGTGGATTTCAGCGTAGCTCAAATTGAGCTCGGCCGTGCGCACAGCCGCCTGGTTCAGCGCCAGCGACGCCTGCGCCTCGCGCAAGGTGCTGGTGCGCTGGTCGAAGCTGTCCTTGTCCAGGTAGCCGCTCTTGGCCAGCTCGGTACCGCGGCCGAGATTGGAACGTGCATAATCGAGGGTCGCCGTGTCACGCTCAACCTGTGCCTTCGCCTGGTCGAGCGAGGCCTGGAAGTCATCGGGCGAGATCCTGTAGAGTAGGTCGCCCTGCCGCACGTCGGCGCCGTCTTGCGCCGTCTGTTCCTGCAAATAGCCGGGGACGCGTGCCTGCAGCGTGATGCTGCGGATCGGCTCGGTCCGCGCGGCATAGTCAAGATAGATCGGGATCGTCTTCTTGACCACGTTCGCTACCGGCACCGGCATGACGAACGCTGCTGGAGCCGGCGCGGCTCCGGCCGTGCCGGCATTCAGGCTGAGATTGCCCATGTCCAGCAGGTGGACACTCGCCACCGAGATCGCGCCCAGCGCGACAGCCGTTCCCAACGCGATTTTCCATTTACGCATAATGATTCTCCAATATTATTCGGCCGCTTCCGCCAAGGGGGGGAAGGCGGGTTTGGCCGTTGGTTCAGTGTGTTGAGAAGCGGGCTCGTCGCCGCCGCGCCGTTCGCGCAGCTGTTCGATGACCGCGTAGAAGACCGGCACGAACACCAGCGACAGGATGGTCGCGGCGACCATGCCGCCGAACACGGTGGTGCCGATGGACTGGCGGCTGGCGGCACCCGCACCGGTGGCGATCATCAGCGGCACCACGCCTAGGATGAAGGCAAACGCGGTCATCAGGATCGGCCGCAGTCTCAGCCGGGCGGCCTCCATTGAAGCCTCGACGATGCTGAGGCCTTCCTCGCGCCGCCGTCTTGCGAACTCGACGATCAGGATCGCATTCTTGGCCGCAAGGCCGATCAGCATGACGAAGCCGATCTGCGAATAGACGTCGATCTGCATGCCGCGCACCCAAAGTGCGGCGAACGCGCCGAACAGGGCGAGCGGCACCGCCAGCAGCACCATGAACGGCATTGCCCAGCTCTCGTACTGCGCCGCCAGGATCAGGAAGACGAAGACGATGGCGAGGGCAAAGACCACCGACGCGATCGACCCCGCCTTGAGCTCCTGGAAAGTGATTCCGGTCCATTCGAAACCGAAATCCCTGGGCAGCGCGGTTGCCGCGGCCCGTTCCATGGCGGCGACCGCCTGGCCCGACGAGAAGCCGGGAGCGGCGCCGCCATTGATGGTGGCCGAGGCGTTGTTGTTGTAATGCGGCACGGTTTCCGGGCCGACGAACGGCACCAGCTTTCCCAGCGTGCTGAGCGGCACCATGCCGCCGGAAGCATTGCGCACATAGAGCCGTGAAATGTCGGTTGCACCGGCACGTGAATCCTTGTCGGCCTGGATGGTCACCCGGAAGGTGCGGCCAAACAGGTTGAAGTCGTTCACGTAGAGCGAGCCGAGATAGATCTGCAGCGTGTTGAAGACGTCGGGCAGGTTGAGACCGAGCAGCTTCGCCTTGGCGCGGTCGAGATCGTAGTTGAACTGTGGCGTCGAGGTCGAGAACGGCGAAAACAGTTGCTGCGGATTGATTTCAGGCTGCTTGCGGGCCTCGGCGATCACCGCTTGCGTGGCGTCGTTGAGGGCCGTGCTGCCGCGGCCGGTGAGGTCCTCGACGACGAATTCGAAGCCGCCCGTGGTGCCGATGCCGGGGATCGAGGGCGGATCGAAGGAGAGCGCGAAAGCTTCAGGAATCTGCATCAGCTTGCCACGCACGTCGCCGACGAGCTTCGAGGCGCTCTGGTCGGGGCCACGCTCCTCCCACGGCTTGAGGATGGCGAACTCGACCGCCGAGTTCGACTGCGCCGCGCTGGTGAGGAAGTTCAGGCCGCTGATCGAGCCGACGATGTCGACGCCTGGCGTCGCCTGCAGGATGTCGCGCGCCTTCTGGGCCACCGCATCGGTACGCTCCAGCGAAGCGCCGTCGGGCAGCTGGATGACGACGAAGAAATAACCCTGGTCCTCAACCGGAAGGAAGGTCGAGGGCAGCTTTTGCCAGACGAAGTAGGTGGCGACCAGGCCGGCCGCGAACAGGCCAAGCATGATCCAGCGCAGCCGGATAAGGATGCGCACGCCATGGGCATACGCATGCGACAGTCTGTCGAAGCCCGTATTGAACCAGCGGAACAGGAAGAATTGCGTTTCGCCGCGATGGCGCAGGAAGGCTGCACTGAGCGCCGGGCTAAGCGTCAGCGAGTTGAAGGCGGAGATGCCGACAGAGATCGCCACCGTCAGCGCGAACTGGTTGTATAGCTTGCCGGAAACGCCGGGAATGAAGGCAACCGGCACGAACACCGCCATCAGCACGGCGGTGGTCGCAATGATCGGGCCGGTGACCTCGGCCATGGCGGCCTTTGTCGCCGCCAGTGGTTTCAGTCCGGCCTCGAGCTGTCGTTCGACATTCTCGACCACGACGATGGCATCGTCGACAACAAGGCCGATCGCCAGCACCATGCCGAGCAGCGAGAGCATGTTGAGCGAGAAACCCATCATCTCCATGATGACAAGCGTCGCCACCAGCGACACCGGAATGGCAATGGTCGGAATGATGGTCGTTCGCCAGCTCTGTAGGAAGATGAACACCACGGCGACGACGAGCACCAGGGCTTCGCCGAGCGTGATCAGCACGTCATGCATCGAGGCCGAGACGAAGCGCGTCGTATCGTAGTGCATCGCATAGTCGACGCCCTTGGGAAAACGGGCCGAAAGTTCCTGCATCTTGTCCTTGACGCGCTGCTGCAGATCGAGCGCGTTGGAGCCGGGCATCTGATAGACGGCGAGCACCACGGTCGGGTCCTTGCCGAAAAAGGCCGAGGACGAATATTGCAGGGCGCCAAGCTCGATACGGGCGACGTCGCGCAGCCGCACCAGCGAACCGGTATCAGTGTTGGCACGCACGACGATGTCGCCGAATTCCTTCGGGTCGCTCAACCGGCCGACGGCGTTGACCTGCATCTCGAATGCGGTGCCGGCGGGCGCCGGCGACTGGCCGATCTTGCCGGCCGCCACCTGGACGTTCTGTTCGGCGATGGCATTTTGCACATCGACGGCGGTGATGCCGAGATTGGCGAGCTTGTCCGGATCGAGCCAGACGCGCATCGAATAGCGCCGTTCGCCGAAAATCTGCACGTCGCCGACACCAGGCAGCCGCTTCAGCGGGTCCACCACCTGCAGATAGGCAAGGTTGGAGAGCGCCACCGGATCGACCGAATGGTCGGGCGAGGTCAGGTTGACGATGAGCACGAAGTTCGGGTTCTGCTTCTTGATCGTCACGCCGCCCTGGTTGACGATCGCCGGCAGCGACGAGGCCGCCTGCGAGACGCGGTTCTGGACGTCGACGGCGGCCGTGCTCAGGGAATAGCCGACATCGAAGGTGATGGTGATGGTCGACGAGCCGTCATTGGAGCTCGTCGAGGACATGTAGGTCATGCCTTGCACGCCGTTGATCTGCTGCTCCAGCGGCGTCGTCACCGTGTCTGCCACCACTTGCGCGCTGGCGCCCGGATAGTGGGCGCTGACCACGACTTGCGGCGGTGTGATGTCGGGGAACTGCGAGACGGGCAGCAGGAAATAACAAATCGTGCCGGCGAGCACCATGATGATGGCGATCGCCGAGGCGAAGATCGGACGATGGATGAAAAAGTTTACCACGACACGCACGCCTCTCCGGCCGCTCTTGCCCGCCCGAAGGCGCTGGCGACCCTGGATAACTGGCCGCGCCCGTCCCGGGACCCTTCCTGTGAACGCAGCAACGGCACCTCGCGACGCTGCCCATCGGCAAGCGAGCGCAACATGTTCTCGAACGCGCGGGGGTCGACCCCATCTGCTTTCATGACCAGCCGGATCATCGGATCCCGGACGGCCTCATCTATGGTAAGATCGCGGCGCTGTGGCATTGGCCGGCTCCTTGTCTGTCGATTCGCAGCCCATGCTCGCGAACCGTTTTTTCATCTCTTCACCGGCCGAGGCCGCATGATTGGCAATCTTTTTGTCCATCTGATCTGGTAGGACCAGTTCACGACCTTGTTATTGACGACGGACGCTATAGGTGTTACCAGTAAGTAACATTCTGGAAGTTACAGACCGGTAACACCCTAGTCAAGAGGTGGCCGAGGGTTTTTTGGAAACGAAAGGAGATCATGATGACAGATGGCGTCGTGGAGCGCTCTCGTCCCCGGGATCGGATTCTGGAGACGGCGCGTGACATGTTCCACAAGCACGGCATCAAGGGCGTCGGCGTCGACGCCATCACCGAGGCTGCCGGCACGAACAAGATGACGCTCTATCGTCACTTCGAATCCAAGGACGAACTGATCGTCGAATGCCTGCGCGCCAACGCACTGAAAGCCGGCGCGATGTGGGAAACGTTCGAGGCCGAGCATCCGGGCGACAAACTCGCTCAACTTCATGCCTGGGTTCGCAAGGCCGCCGCCATGCTCAACACCGACGGCCGTGGCTGCGACATGGCCAACGCCGCCGCCGAGCTGACCGAACCCGATCATCCGGCAAGGCGCGTCATCAAGGAACTCAAGGAAGCCCAGCGCGAACGCCTGGTCGGGCTCTGCCGGGATGCCGGCATCGGCCAGGCCGAGCTTCTCGCCGATACGCTGTCGCTGCTGTTTGAAGGCGCGCGGGTCAGCGTGCAGACCGTCGGTGCCGAGGGCCCGAGCACGCAGTTCGTGCGGATGGCTGAAGGACTGATCGTTTCCTTCCGGGGCACTGCCGCCGGTTAAGTATTGCCGTGGCTGGTGATTTGCGGTCGCGTGACCGACGATGCTTGGCTGCCCTGCAGGCTGGACGGTATCTCACCAGACCGCACCGTATCTCCCATTGACCGAACGAAAAAAGCCCGCTGCCGGGAGGAGGTGGCAGCGGGCTCGATTTCGAATGTGGCGCGGGAGGAGGTGCACCCCATTCAGCGTCGGCATCGCATCTGGGAGGAGTAGATGGCCGACAACCAGAACCTACGAGTTGCCCAATGATTCGGCAACAATGAATTGTGCATAGCTGCTGTGCAGATTTGCCGGGGCGGTCAGGTTCACCAGGAGATGCGGGATATCACTGCACGGGCACGTTTTCCCGGAAGATCAGTCGCGGCTCGATGAATTTGCGGGTGAGATAGGGCGCCGATGATGCGATCGAGCCGAGCAGTTGGATGACCGACTGCTCCGCGATCAGCCTGGCGTTCTGGTCGATGACGACGTCGGCGAGGTCGTCGACGAGGTAGCCGCGTGTCTCCCTTGTCAGGTCGTGGCAGATGAACACCGGCTTGCGGTTGGGCCTGGTTTCCCGGATCGCCTTGGCAATGCCGGAGCGCCCGGCGCCGACGCAATAGATGCCGAGCAGTTCCGGCTCGTTGCGCAACGCTTTCATGGTTGCCGCATAGCTGGCATCGGGCTCGTCATTGATCTCGACGGCGCTGCTGACGGTGAGGTTGGGAAACTCCTCGCCAAGCACGGAGCGGAAGCCCATTTCGCGCTCTTCATGGCCGCGATAGGAACGCGAGCCGACGACCATCGCCAGCTGCCCCTCGCGGCCGCCGAGGAAGCGTCCCATCAAAAGTGCCGCGGTCCGTCCCGCCACGCGGTTGTCGATGCCGACATAGGCCGAGCGAGGTGCGGCCGGAATATCGGACACCAGCGTCACCAGGCGGATGCCGGCCTCCACCATGTCGCGCAGGATGTTGCGTGTCCTGGGATGATCGACCGCGATGACACCGACGCCGTTGGCGCGCAGCGACAGCTTTTCGACCGCGTTCTGCAAGGCATTGGGCGAGATACCGGCGAGATTGTGAATCCGGCAGGACGCCACCAATGGCAAGCGCGAGGCGTAGTCCTCGATGTGCTTTGCCAGGTCGTGCATGAAGTCGTTCGAGCCGATCGGCAGGAAGAATTCGAGGTTTGCCGGCTTCGAGGGAAGCGTCACCTGGTCGGCGACCGGCAGATAGCCGAGCTGCTTGGCGGCCTCCATGACGCGTTGCCGGTTGGCGGCACTCGCTCCGGGCCGATTGTTGAGCACCCTGTCGACCGTGGCGGTCGACAGCCCGCAGTTCCTGGCGATGTCGGAGACGGTAGCCTTCATGCCGCAGCCCTACACGTCGATCCGTACGTCCTCAGTGCGCCGGCTTGCCGTCGGCGAGGGCGTCGCGGATGTCCTTGTCCGACATGCCGGTGATGATGCGCTCGACTTCAGTCACGGTTGTCGTCTTCGGATCGATGTCGTCGGCGACCACCTTGCCCCTGCGCATGACGACGATGCGGTCGACCACCTGGAAGACATGGTGGATATTGTGCGCGATGAAGATGCAGGAGTGGCCGGAATCGCGGGCGTTGCGCACGAAGCTGAGCACGCCTTGGGTCTCGGCCACGCCGAGATTGTTGGTCGGTTCGTCGAGGATGATCAGGTCGCTGTCGAAATGCATGGCGCGCGCGATCGCCACCGCCTGCCGCTCGCCGCCGGAGAGCGAACCGATCGGCGTCGTTGGCGGGATGTTCTTGGAGATGCCGACCTGTTTGAGCAGATCGCGGGCCACCGTGTTCATGGCGTCCTGGTCCATGCGGTTGAGGAAGCGCGGCGGTTTGATCGGTTCTCGACCCAGGAACAGGTTGCGCGCGATCGACAGTTGCGTGACCAGGGCGGAGTCCTGGTAGATGGTCTCGATGCCGTGGGCGATGGCGTCGCTGGTATCGCGCAAGGTGACCTTCTTGCCGCGGATGAAGATATCGCCGCTGGTCAGCGGCACCGCGCCGGAGAGAACCTTGATCAGCGTCGATTTGCCGGCGCCATTGTCGCCGAGCAGGCCGACGATCTCACGCTCGTTGACATGGAAATTGGCGTCCACCAGCGCCTGGACGCGGCCGTAGGACTTGCGGATGTTGTGCATGCGGATCAATGGCTCGGCCATGATTCAAGTCCCCGCCTGGTGCCGGCGTTCCAGCCATGAGTGCAACGCCATCATGCCAAGGATGATCGCGCCGATGAAGATGTTGTAGGCAAGGCCGGGCACGCCGACCAGCACGATGCCGTTGCGCATCACGCGCAGAATCAGGATACCGAGCACGGTGCCGATGATGGTGCCGCGCCCGCCGGTGAGTGCGGTGCCGCCGATCACCACCATGGCGATTACCTCGAGCTCGTAGCCGGTACCGCTGTTGGGGTTGGCGGCGGATGTGCGCAGCGATGAGATGACGCCGGCAAGCGAGGCCATGACCGACGACAGGACGAACAGGCCGACCTTGACACGATTGACATTGACGCCGCGGGCACGCGCCGCGTTGGGATTGCCGCCCGCCGCCTGGATCCAGTTGCCGGTCCGGCTTTGCGTCAGGACATAGCCGAGCGCAATCGCCGCGGCGATGAACCAAAACAGCGACATGTAGATGCGGAACGGCCCGATGAAGAAGTCGCCGACCAGAGCCTCCGCCAGCCAGCTGCCTTCGGCACTCCAGGTGCGCTGCGGAAACCCGTCGGTGATGAAAAGCGCGCTGCCGCGCACCACGAGCAGCATGCCGAGCGTCACCAGGAAGGACGGGATCTTGAGCTGCGTGACGAACCAGCCATTGACCAGGCCGATCAAGGCGGCAACCACCAGCGCGACAAGGAAGCCTATTTCCAGCGAGGTGACGCCGGCATTGAACAGCGTCCACATCAGCACCGGCGAGAAGCCGAACAGGGACCCGACGGAAAGGTCGAATTCACCCGACGTCATCAGCAGCGTCATCGCCAGCGCGATCAGGCCGAGCTCGACCGTGAAGGCCAGCGTATTGGAAATGTTCTGCGGCGACAGGAAGTCGTGGTTGAAACCCCAGAAAACGGCAATCTCCACGATGAGCAGAATGAAGGGTCCGAATTCCGGCCGCGCGATCAGGCGTTGGATGAGCGAATGATTTTCCACTGGGAACCCGCGACATGGTTGGGACGGGCCGCGGGCTCCACCGCATCGGGTGGATGAGCCACGGCGCAGGAAGATATCTGGCGCCGTGCGAAAACGCGCGGCGCCAGGGGATCGCGGATTATTTGCCGGACAGGATCTTGTCGTACACCGCCGCGGTGTCCTTCTCATAGAGGGCGCCGGTGATGACGTTGAAGCCCGGCGGAATGCCGCTGGCCGCCATGTTGGCGAGCGACAGCGCCACATAGCTGGTCGCCTGCGGATCCTGCCACTGGCCGGCATTGACATAGCCGTTCAGCACTTCCTGGGTGGTGTCGAGCGAGTTGCCCCAGCCGACCACCGGGATTTCGCCCGGCTTGACGCCGACCTGGTCGAACACGCGCTTGATCGAACCGGTTACGAGGTCGCCCAGGCCGATGATGGCTTTGACCTTGCCCTTGTGGGCGGTGAGGTAGTCGACCATGCGGTTGATCACCTCGGCCTGGTCGAGCGTCGCTTCGGTCACTTCATAGGTGATGCCGAGTGGGCCGAAGACGCTCTTGATGCCTTCCTCTTCCTGCACGCCGTAGGTGGCGCCGGGGATCTCGACCGGCATCCAGACGAAGTCGCCCTTCTTCACCAGGCCCTTGTCGACCAGATACTGCGCCCAGTGCTTGCCGAAAGTGACGTTGTCGCCGCCGACATAGGCGTTGAAATTGGCCTTGGGATCGGGCGTGTTGAAGTTGATGATCGGGACGTTGGCCGCGCGCGCTTCCTTGACGATCTCGACCAGGCTGCCCGGATCGGGGCTGGTGGTGACGATGCCGTCGGCCTTGGCCGAGAGGGCGGCGCGGACCGCCTCCTGCTGCGAGGCGACGTCGCCATTGTGGAACGAGGTGTTGACGGTGTTGCCGGTGTCCTTGGCCCATTGCTTGGCGCCTGCGAGGAAGTAGGTCCAGACCGGGTCGGCCGGCCCGCCATGTGAAATCCAGTAGAACGTCTTGGCCTGCGCGGCTGCCGGAATGACCGTCAGCGCGATCAGCAGGCCGTAGAGCACAAGTCTTAGTCTCGTCAGCATTTGATTTCCTCCCGGTTGAAGATGATCCGTCCCTTGTTCCGGCTTCAGCCGGATTGCGTCTTTTTGCCAGCGCCGCTCGGATGCCTAAGAGCATTCCCTTTTTCGGCGAATGGCAAGCCTCCATCTGCAGATGTAGTTGGCGCCTGACGCGGCGCCATCAGCGACCCCATCAGATCGCATCAGTCGGGATGATTTTTCCGGGGCAGTCGGATGATTGTCGCCGAGAGCTCAACCGGGCGGACTGTCCCGATCATGTCTGGGCGGTCACTTGGGGCGAGAACCCCAAGAGCCGCCTAGAGCAGGCCGGCCTTGGCCAGGTCGCGCATCAAATGGCTGGCGCCATAGATCCAGTGCGGACAATCGGGCGACAGCCGCACGCGGTTAACCAGCGCGCCGAATTTATCCGACGAGATGGTAACGATGTCGCCGACCTTGTGCGTAAAACCCTTGCCCTTTTCGCCGCGATCCTTCGACGGCACGAACATCGTGCCGAGATAGAGCGCCAACCCGTCGGGATACTGGTGGTGCGGCCCCATCGCCGCGGCAACAAGCTCCTCCGGCGAGCGGCTGATCTCGGCCATCGAGCTTGCCCCCTCCAGCGAAAACCCGTCCTCACCCTCCACCTTGAGGCGCACGACGGCCTGCTTCACGTCGGCGATAGAGAACGTGTCGTCGAACAGCCGGATGAAGGGGCCAAGCGAGGCCGAGGCGTTGTTGTCCTTGGCCTTGCCGAGCAGCAGCGCCGAACGCCCCTCGACGTCGCGCAGATTGACGTCGTTGCCGATGGTGGCGCCGACGATCCTGCCGCTCGCGGCGGCGATCATGGCGATCTCCGGCTCCGGATTGTTCCAGGTCGACACCGGGTGGAGGCCGACATCGGCGCCGAAGCCGACCGAGGCCATCGGCTGGCACTTGGTGAAGATCTCGGCATCCGGGCCGATGCCCACTTCCAGATATTGCGACCAGGCGCCGCGCGAAATCAGCTTGGCCTTGATCTCCATCGCTTCGGGCGAACCGGGCTTGAGCTTCGACAGGTCATGGCCGATCAGCCCGGCAATGTCGGCGCGGATGGCGTCCGCCTTGTCAGCCGAACCGCGCGCCTGTTCCTCGATCACCCGCTCGAGCAGGCTGACGACGAACGTCACGCCCGATGCCTTGACCGCCTGCAGGTCGACCGGGGAGAGGAGATAGGGTTTTGCCGGATCGCGTTTGGCCGCAAAACTGTTGGCCGCGATGTCGTCGAGCGAGCCGATCGGCTTGCCCCTGGCTGAGCGCACGTGGCCGGCCGGGTCGGCCAGTTCGCAGACGTCGCGCACGGTGGGCGCCGCGCTCGATGTGATGTCGAAGACGGTGCCGTCGCGCACGGTGACCACCAGGGGGTGCGAGGCGCTTTTGGCGCGGCCGACAAAAAGGCCTTCAGCGGGCAGATGTGTCGGGTTGGTCATGTGTGCGCTCCTTTGATCATCGAAAGATACGGCCGTGCCGGGTCGGCGCGGCACTTTCACCGGAATCCTTGCAAAGGTCTATCCCACCGATGGTGATCAAAGGTGCTGTGTTTTTGGTTGCGAAATCCCGGATTCGCGGCGACCGGTCTGTCATGTGCAGGAGAGAAGTGGCGGGATTTTTCAAGAGCATGAAACCTCGATGGATTTGCTTGCGGTGCATTCAACCTCTGTCGCGACGGCCTCGGTGAGACGTTGAGCACAACCATCCCGTCATCGGGATTCCGCTTGACAGATTTCATGAATATGAAAAAGTCTTAGACAATTTCAAATCTCGGTGAGCAGGTCGATGTCGACCGTCGTTGCAACACAAGCGCAGGAGGCTCGCTCTTCATCGGGCTTCCGGCTCGCCATGCTGCTGCCGGGCGCGTTGGTCACTTTCCTGCTGATCCTGTTTGCGCTTGGCCTGGTGCTGTTTCTCGCCTTCCGCGGCAATGACGGCTCGCTGCTCGGCGTTGGGTTGACCATCGCAAACTTCGTCGCCGTGGCCACCGATCCGCTTTACTGGACGGTGACGCTGCGCTCGCTGGTCATCGCCAGCCTGGTGACGCTGGCAACAGTCGTCACGGCCTATCCCGTCGCATACTATCTCGCTTTCCACGCCGGGCGGCGGCGCGGCCTGCTCTTGTTCCTGGTGACGCTGCCGTTCTGGACCAGCTACCTGCTGCGCGTCTTCGCCTGGAAGATCGTGCTTGCCTATAATGGCGTGCTGAACTCGGCGCTGATCGAAAGCGGCATCTGGTCCCAGCCGACATTGGCCTTTCTGAATACGCCGGCGGCGGTGGTCGTCACGCTCGCCCATGCTTATGCGCCTTTCGCCATCCTGCCGATCTATGTGGCGCTGGACACCATCCCGAAATCGCTGCTCGAAGCCGCTTCCGACCTCGGCGCGCGGCCATTCACCGCTTTCCGCCGCGTCGTGCTGCCCAATTCAATGCCAGGCGTGCTGGCCGCGGCGCTCGTCGTCTTCGTACCGACGGTCGGCGACTATGTCACTCCCGCTATGGTCGGCGGCCCGGCCAGCACCATGATCGGCACGCTGATCCAGTCGCAGTTCGGCAAGGCCAATGACTGGTCGTTCGGCGCGGCGCTTTCGGTCTGCGTCATGCTGGTCATCCTGGTCGTGGTGCTGGTCGCACGCGGCGCCGACCGCAGATTTGGCAGCCGCACATGAAAGCCGAACGCGCAGGTACGAAACGGGATGGCCGCTGGCTCGCCCTCTACGTCCTTGCCTATCTCGTCTTCCTCTATCTGCCGGTACTGCTGATCCCGCTGTTTTCCTTCAACGATTCCATCCAGGCGGCGTTCCCGCTGCAGGGGTTTACGCTGCAATGGTACGAGACGCTTTATGGGAACCCGGCGCTGTCGGGCGCGCTGTTGAACAGCCTCGTCATCGGCGTCATCGCGGCTTCCGGCGCCACGCTGTGCGGCATCACCGTTTCCTACATGGACCTCTACGGCCGCTCGCCATTGGCAACCACCATCAGCGCCATCGCCCGGCTGCCGATCCTCATCCCCGGCGTCATCGTCGGCATATCGCTGCTGATCCTGGTCAACCTCATCGGCCTCGGGCCATCACGCGTCGCCATCGTCCTCGGCCATATCCTCGTGGCCCTGCCGACCACGGTGGTGATCATGCGCAGCCGTTTCGCCGCCATCCCGAAAACCATTCGCGAGGCGGCGCTCGACCTCGGCGCCACCGACTGGACGACGTTCCGGCGGGTGATGCTGCCGCTCAGCCTGCCTGCCGTGCTGTCGGCCTTCATGCTCGCCTTCCTGATCTCCTTCGACGAATTCATCGTCGTCTTCTTCCTTGCCGGCACCGAGCCGACCCTGCCGCTCTATATCTGGAGCCAGCTACGCTTCCCCCGCTCGCTGCCGACCGTCATGGCGCTCGGAACGGTGATTCTGGCCGTATCCTTCATCATCGCCGGCACCGCCGAGATCCTGCGCCATCGCGGGCTCGGAGCCGCGCGCCGCAATCCAGCCTGACCACAACAATGAGAGGAGAACGAAAATGGCATTCCACCTGAAATCGATATCAGGGCACAAGGCCCGGGCCGGCCTTGCCGCACTGGCGCTCGCACTGTCGTCAACCGTGGCGCTGGCCGCCGAAAAGCTGCAATATTTCACCTGGTCGGGCTACGAACTGCCCGATTTCAACAAGAGTTTTCTTGCCGCCCACCCGGACGGCGTCGAGGCCTCTATCTTCGGTGACGACGACGACGCCTTCACCAAGGTCAAGGCCGGCTTCCGTCCCGACATTGCCCATCCCTGCTACGACAAGGTGGCGCGCTGGAACAAGGAAGGCCTGCTGCAGCCGATCGACACCAAGCGCATCAAAAACTGGGATTCGATCTTCCCGGTATTCAAGAACCTGCCTGATCTGCAGGCGGGCGACGGCAAGGTGTGGATGGTGCCATGGGACTGGGGCAACACCTCGATCCTCTACCGCACCGATCTGGTGAAGAACCCCGAGGCCAGCTGGAACCTTCTGTGGGACAAGCAATATGCCGGCCGCATGGCGACCATCGACGCCGTGCACGATACGCCGATTGTTGCCGCGCTTCTGGCTGGCGTCAATCCGTTCGACATGACGCCTGCTCAGATGGACAAGGTCGCGGCAAAACTGCGCGAACAGCGTCCGCTGCTCTCCAACTACACCACCGACATGACCTCGGTCGAACAGGCGCTGGCCAGCGGCCAGCTGGTCGCCGCCATGACCTGGAACGCGTCGGCCACCTCGCTGAAGAAACAGGGCGTGCCGGTCGAATTCATGAAGCCGAAAGAAGGCATGCTGACCTGGGCCTGCGGCTTCGTCATGCTGAAGGACGCCAAGAATGTCGATCTCGCCTATGACTTCATCAACAGCCGGCTCGACGCCGATTCGGGCAAGTTCCTGATCCAGTCCTACGGCTATGGCAGTTCGCTGAGCACTGCTTTCGCCGGCGTGTCGAAGGAGGAACTGGAGAAGCTGCAGCTGCCGGCCGACCCGGATGTCATGCTGAAGAGCACGATCTTCACCGGACCGATGAAACAGAATGACGATATGGCGAAGATGTTCGAGAAGGTGAAAGCGGGGGGCTGAGGGCCAATCGCCGATGCTGGTGCTGCCCCTCACCTGCCTACGGGCATCCTCTCCCCGTATAGGGACGGGGAGAGGGGCGCTGTCATCGCAGATTTCGCCAATCGCCAGCGTTGCAGGAAGAAAGACGACGCGGGGGCAGCCACTTCT
This sequence comes from Mesorhizobium sp. LNHC209A00, assembly GCF_000502915.1. NCBI lineage: Bacteria > Pseudomonadati > Pseudomonadota > Alphaproteobacteria > Hyphomicrobiales > Phyllobacteriaceae > Mesorhizobium > Mesorhizobium sp. LNHC209A00. Next base: position 135,972 of record NZ_AYWT01000004.1, on the reverse strand, counting down.
CCCCGTCACTATACGGGGAGAAGTGCCCGGCAGGGCGATGAGGGGCGGCGCCGGCTTCCGGCAAGATACGATCCTACTCTGATGCCGGCCTTCTCAGCCGTCGGCGCAGATGACTGCAATCGAAGGACCAACGGATGGATATAGTCGATGAAGCCGCCGAGAAACCCAAGGACGATGCCGACGTTCGCGTCGGCCGGCGCGTGCGGGCGCTGCGGCTTGAGCGCCGCCTGTCGCTGGCCGAACTGGCGGCAAAAGCCGGCGTATCAATCGGTGCGCTGAGCCAGATCGAGCGCGGCATGTCCTCGCTGCGCGTCAAGGTGATCTGGCCGCTGGCCGCCGCACTCGATATCGAGCCGTCGGCGCTGATCGGCGACGGCAACGATGCCGTCAACGATCTCTATTGCGTGCGCGCCAACAGCCGCCGCGGGATTCCCGTAAGATCGGAAGGCATCGCCAAGGCGCTGCTGTCGCCGCCCGGTGCGACGCTCACCGGCATGCTGGTGACGGTGGAAGCCGGCGGCGGCACGGCGGAAGCCTACGCCCATGCCGGCCATGAGTTCGGCTATGTGCTTTCGGGCGAGGTCGAACTGGTGGTGGATTCGACGACATACGGGCTGAAGACCGGCGACAGTTTTGCCTTCAAGAGCACGCTGTTGCACGCTTTCCGCAATCCCGGCGCCGAGCAATGCCAGATCCTCTGGGTCAACACCACGAAGCCCTCCGAGGTTCGCGATGGCGCCTGATCCACTCGTCAGGCTTGAGGCCGTCTCGAAGGTTTTCCCAGGCGGCATCGTCGGGCTCGATGCTGTCGACCTCGACATTATCAGCGGCGAATTCATCACGCTGCTCGGGCCGTCGGGCTGCGGCAAGACCACCAGCCTGCGCGTCATCGCCGGCTTCGAAAGCCCGTCGAGCGGCAAAGTCTTGCTCGACGGCCGAGACATCACGGCCCTTAGGCCGTTCGACCGGCCGGTCAACACCGTGTTTCAGGACTACGCGCTGTTTCCGCATATGAACGTCGCCGAAAATGTTGGCTTCGGCTTGTCCCTGCGAAAACTCACCAGTGCCGAGCAGGCAAACCGCGTCGGTGAAGCCCTCGACATGGTCGGTCTCGGCGACAAGCTTCGCGCCCGCGTTTTGGAACTCTCGGGCGGCCAGCGCCAGCGCGTCGCGCTCGCCCGCGCCATCGTCTGCGAACCGCGCGTGCTGCTGCTCGATGAGCCGCTGTCGGCGCTCGACGCGCATTTGCGCGAACAGATGCAGATTGAGCTGAAGCGGCTGCAGTCGCGGCTAGGCACCACCTTCGTCATGGTCACCCACGACCAGACCGAGGCGCTATCGATTTCCGACCGCATCGTCGTCATGAACAAGGGCCGCATCGAGCAGATCGCGCCGCCGGCAACACTCTATGACCGGCCCGCGACCAAGTTCGTTGCCAGCTTCATCGGCACGATGAATCTCCTGCAGTCGCGCTTTCTCGGCCGAGATGGCGAGCGTTTGCGCTTTGCCGCCGGTGACCTGCCGCTGGAGGCTACCTCCGACAATGGCGAGACGCCGGCCGCGGGCGATACACGTACCATCGGCGTGCGCCCGGAGGATTTGCTGGCGGCCGCCGAAGCAGCCGACGGCACCGCGCCGGCGCGGGTGAGCGGGGTTGTCTTCCACGGTCGCACGTTGCGCCTTCATGCCCAGATCGGGCAGGGAACCTCCGTCGTCATCGATGCCCCGCGCCAGGCCGAAGGCTTTCAATTCAACGTCGGCGACGTGGCGCATATCAGCCTGCGCCGTGGTGCCAACTGCCCGATGCTCTCCGCATAGTTCGGCGGCTACAAGCAGTCGGCAACGGCCGCGAATATGCCGACTGGGGCGATCTTACGATTTTCTGAAGGTCACGGGCATCATCGCTACGGCGCGTGGGGTATGCGGATGTACCAAGGCGAGTTCGATTTCGGAATCATCTTTGCTGCCGCCCGATCGGGGCGGCGCATCGCGATGTCTGAGTTTGAGGTCACCCTTTCGTCATTCGGGAGCTTTCCCGGTTGCCCGGCAACGAGGGGCCCTTGGCCAAGCATCCTTTCGTGCTTCTCGCCGATGACGGACCGGTTTGTGAATTGAGCAGGAAACCCGGCGCTGAAATGTTGCGCGAGGGCCTCAAAGCTTCGGACAGTTTCGTTCCACATTTGACGCTGGCCTATGACCAGAAACTTATCCCGCAACGGCCTATCGGCCCAATCAGCTTTGTCGCCCGGCAGTTCGTTCTTGTGCACAGTTTGCGCGGACTGAGGAGGTACGTTTTCCCGGGATGTCGGCCGCTGAGTGCGATTTGATGCGCCGATCCTCAAATCGTCGTCACATAGCCGCGCTATATCTATCGTGCTGACACGCCTTGTCAGCTGTCGTGCGGGCAGGGGTGGCAGGCCAGCAAGTGCTTCCCTACTTCGAATGCGTCTGAACAGGAGGAACACCCATGACCATTACGGAAATTGCCAAGGATTTCACCGAGCTCCTCAAGCAGGGAGACAACAATGGTGCTGCCGAAAAATACAACGCCGACGATATCGCCAGCTATGAAGCCATGGAAGGGCCAATGGCCGTCAGCCATGGCAAGGAGGCCCTCAGGCAGAAAAGCCAGTGGTGGCAAGAGAACCACGAAGTGCATGGCGGCTCGGTAGAGGGCCCTTATGTCAATGGCGACCAGTTCGCGGTGCGCTTCACCTTTGACATAACGCCCAAGGCCACGGGCGAGCGTGTCACCATGGATGAGGTTGGCCTGTACACGGTCAAGAACGGCAAGATCACCGAAGAGCGCTTTTATTACTGAGGCCGGAACAGGCCTACCTAACTTGCTCTCTTTGCGGCAAGGTTGAAAATGAGCACGGCGGCCAGAGCGATCCTCTGGCCGCTGGGGGCGCTCAAATTGTCTTTCACATACTGCGCAAGTTCATCGCCACGGTGCCCCAGCCGTCGAAGAACCCATTTTCATGGTTGTCGCGGGTGGAGGCGGGTCATCGAAAGTCCCGGGTCGTCAAAAAGCCGTTAGCGACAATTAGGTAATTTCCTTAGTGTTTCCGGTAATGCTGGCCAAGCTGCTGGCCAAGCGGAAAGGGCGGTTTTAGGCTGCGAAAAAGATTCGACTGTCAGCCTAGGGAAAGCGCGTCTTGACGACCACCATGTACGGCATCACCAATTGCGACACGATCAAGAAGGCGCGCGTCTGGCTGGAGGGCCATGGGGTTCCCTATCGTTTCCACGACTATCGGGCCGAAGGGATCGAGGCGGGCAAGCTGGATAGCTGGGTCGGCAAGGTCGGTTGGGAAAAGCTGCTCAACAAGGGCAGCACGACGTTTCGCGAACTGCCGGAGGCGGACAAGCAAGGCCTCGACGAGAAGAAGGCGAAAGCGCTGATGCTGGCCAAGCCGACAATGATCAAGCGGCCGGTGCTGGAGGTCGGCGACACAATTCTGGTCGGTTTCAAGCCGGATGTTTATGAAGGGGCGGTGGGCGGGAAATAGAACCGACTCTCACCGCGCTCCTTTGCACCCCCCGCTGTCCCGCCGGCGTCGCGATATTACGTGTGGGCTCGCAAATACCCCGTCAAAGCGACGGCATTGTTATGCGCTTCGTCATGGGCGCCATAGAGCAGCGTCACCTTGCCGCGGCCGAGCATCGCGCGCAGTTGCGCCACGGTCTTTTCATTCGCATCCAACTCGCCACGGTACCGCTTCTGAAACTCCGCCCAGCGCGCCGGCTCGTGGCCGAACCATTTGCGCAACGCGTCGCTCGGCGCGATCTCCTTCAGCCACAGGGTCAACGCGGCATCCTTCTTGGCGACGCCGCGCGGCCATATTCGATCCACCAGCACCCGCTGGCCATCGGCCTGCCCGGGTGTCTCGTAGACGCGCTTGACTGCGATATCGAAGGCCATCACACCTCCGCTGGCTAGACCCGTTGGGCCCACTCGCCCTTGCGCATCACCGGCACGCGGCCGCCATCCTTGGCGACGCCGTCAATGTCGATCTTGTCCGACCCGATCATCCAGTCGATATGGATGAAGCTCTTGTTGCCGCCGCGCGCCGCGATTTCGTCCTGGCTGAGCGAGGCGCCCTCGACAAAGCATTTCGAATAGCATTGGCCGAGCGCGATGTGGCATGCGGCGTTTTCGTCGAACAGCGTGTTGAAAAACAGCAGGCCGCTGGCCGAGATCGGCGAGGAATGCGGCACCAGCGCCACTTCGCCCAGGCGGCGCGCGCCCTCGTCGGTGTCGAGCACCTTCCTCAGGACGTCCTCACCTTTCGACGCCTTGGCCTCGACGATCCTGCCGCCCTCGAAGCGCACCGAGATGTCATTGATCAGCGTGCCCTGGTAGGACAGCGGCTTGGTCGAGGAGACATGGCCCTCGACGCGCCGCGCATGGGGGGTGGTGAAAACTTCCTCGGTCGGGATGTTGGGATTGCAGGTGATGCCGTTCTTGGCGGTAGAGGCGCCGCCCATCCACTCATGGCCGTCCGCCAGCCCGACCGTCAGGTCGGTGCCCGGTCCGGTGAAATGCAGGGCATGAAAATTATGGCCGTTGAGCCATTCGGTGCGGCCGCGCAGCGCCGCATTGTGCGCCGTCCAGTTGCCGATCGGGTCTTCCACATCCACCCGCGAGGCGGCGAAGATGGCGTCGGCGAGCTTCGCAACCGCCACGTCGTCGGCATCGCCGGGGAAAACCTGCCTTGCCCAAGCGAGATCAGGATAGGCGACGATGTTCCAGTTGATGTCGAAGCCGGTGATCTTCTCCAGCGCCGGCTGGTAGGCCATCGAATTGGCCTTGTTGGCGCGCGCCACCTTCGCCGGATCCTGCGCCGACAGGAGCGACGGATCCTCGCCGCGCACGGCAAGCCGGGCTGCGTTGTTGGAGAAGGCCTTCGCCATGCCTTCGTAGAGCCAGCCGGCGGCGTGGTCGAAGCCAGCATCGGCGCCGAAGCGGTAGCGCGCCAGCGTCATCTCGTCATCGTTGAAGATCGGCGTCACCAGCCCGGCACCGGCCCTGTAAGCGTGTTCGACGATGCGCCTGGTCAGCGGCAGGGCCGCGATCGACGATGTCAGCACCAGGTCCTGTCCGGGCTGCAATTGCAGCCCCACCTTGATGGCGACTTCCGCCAGCCTGTCGAGCTTCACCGGGTCGATCGTTGCGGAAACGCCGCGCGAATGTGTGGTCATGATCCTGCCTGTCGTCTTGGGATGTCTGATTGAACATAGACCGGTGCCGCGGTGCTTTCCACCGCGATCGTGCCGCTGGGCTCGGCGACCGACGATCCGAACCGCGCCATCGTCGCCGCGATCTCCTCCTTGATCCAGGCCTTGAAGTCCCGGACCTTGCGGCTTTCGGCCTTTGTGGTGGAGGTCACCAGCCAGTAGCCGAGGCCGCTCTGGGCGCGGATTCCGAACGGCGCCACCAGGCGCCCGTCGGCCAGCGCATCGGCCGCAAGCAATTGCCAGCCTAGCATCACGCCATGGCCGGCGATCGCCGATTCCAGGCACAGCATCGGATCGGTGAAGCGGGCGCCTTTCTGGAAGGTGACGGGTTCAACCCCGGCGGCCGCGAACCAGCTTTCCCAGTTGATCATCGCCCGCTCGTCCGTGATGGCGCAGGTCTGGGCGAGGTCACCGATCGACGTCAGTTTTCTGGCAATCCCGGGCGCGCAGACCGGGAAGACTTCCTGCGCCAAGAGCAACTCCGCCCTTCCACCCGGCCATTTGCCGTCGCCAAGCCGGATGGCAATGTCGACGTCCGAGTGATCGAGATTGACCAGCCGCACCGAAGCGTCGATACGCAGCAGCACGTTGGGATGTCTGTCGAAGTGCCGCGACAGCCGTGGCAGTAGCCATTTGGAGGCAAAGGCCGGTGCCGCCGAAACAACCAATGTGCATTGGCTGGCTTCGTCGGCCAGTGCCACGGCCTGGGCAAGCTCGCGAAATCCGGCGCCAAGGCGGGCCGCGAAGACGGCGCCGAATTCGGTCAGCACGAGGCCGCTTGTCGTGCGCTCGAAGAGTGCCTGGCCGAGCTGTTTTTCGGTGCGGCTGATCTGCTGGCTTACGGCGCTGACGGAAACATTGAGTTCGCCGGCGGCGGTCGCGAGCGAGCCGAGACGGGCGACGGTTTCCACGGCGCGAAGGCCGTTGAGATGAACGCGGTTGAGCATGGCCATTTGAGATTTTCTAAACCGATCCGGCCGAAATCTCAATTGAAAGAGATATCGAAACGGCAGACTTTACGGGTCGAAACAGGCACACGGAGCCGGAATGCTGAGCATGTTGCTGAAGGCCCTGGTCGCGGCCAATTCGCCGGGTGACACGCGCTGCGACTTCGATACGCTGAGCTGGCTCACCGATCCGCTTGCCCATCCCGCGCTGGATGTGATGTCGGAGCGCGAACTCGGTGATGTGCCGTTCCGGCTGACAGCGCGCCGGACCGTGCATGAGACTGTTTCACCGAGCGCCGGTTTCGGCGAGCGCTGCTGAGCGCGCGATCACGAACAAGGCCCTGGCCCAACACGAGGCGGATTGTTTCACCCGCTCGCACATCTATTGTGCACTGCAATGACTTCGCCCCAATCGACAGCGCTGCGTTACGCCTTCGCCGGCATGATCGCCATGGCCGTCGCCATGGGCATAGGCCGCTTCGTCTACACGCCAATCCTGCCTGGCATGATGGAGGAACTGCATCTGTCGCCGGCCGATGCCGGCTGGATCGCCTCGGCAAATTATCTGGGCTATCTGGTTGGCGCGTTGGTGGCGGCGGGCAGCTGGGCGCATCGACGCGAGCGTTTGCTGATGCTGGGCGCCCTCGGCGCCAGCGCCGTGCTGGCCGCCTGGATGGGGCTGACCGACGCCATGGCCGCCTTCGTCGCCATCCGTTTTCTAGCCGGTCTAGCGAGCGCTTTCGTCATGGTGTTCATGGCCAGCATCGTTTTCAGCCATATCGCGGCGGTGGGGCGCGGCGACCTGCAGGCCTGGCATTTCGGCGGTGTCGGCCTTGGCATAGCGATATCGGCGGCGATGATGGCGGTGCTGGTCACCGAGCATGCCGGCTGGGCGCAGGGCTGGCTGTGGTCGGGGGCGATTTCGGCTTGCGGCTTCGTCGTCGTGGGGCTGCTGGTGAACCAGGGTCCACTCACCAACGGCGAGGTCCGCCGTGAACCGGCGCTGCCGAAAGATCGGTCGCTGATGAAGGTGATCGTCGCCTATGGCCTGTTCGGTTTCGGCTATGTGGTGACGGCAACCTTCCTCGTCGCCATCGTCCGCCAAGCCGGCGGCAGCCGCGTCTTCGAGGCCGTGGTGTGGATGGTTGCCGGTCTTGCCGGTTTCCCTTCGGTCTGGCTGTGGCAGAAGATAGCGGCGCGGATCGGTCTTTATGCCGCCTATGCCTTGGGATGCTTGGTCGAAGNCGGTCTGGCTGTGGCAGAAGATAGCGGCGCGGATCGGTCTTTATGCCGCCTATGCCTTGGGATGCTTGGTCGAAGTTGTCGGCGTGACCGCGAGCGTCGCCGCCGGCGGGCGCATAGGGCCGCTGCTTGGCGGCGTGCTGCTCGGCGGCACGTTCATAGCCATCACCGCACTTGGCCTGCAGGCCGCCAGGCAGCAGGCCCCAGCGTCGCCCCGGCGTATCTTTGCCCTGATGACCGCCTCGTTCGGTCTTGGCCAGATCATCGGCCCGATCGCGGCCGGATTATTGGCCCAGGCGTCGGGCGATTTCTTCCTCGCCTCGATCGTCGCCGCGGCCGTCCTGGTCGTCTCCGGCGCCGTCACATGGTCGGCTGCGCCAAAATCGCCATGATTTGTGGTCTTGCTCTGCACCGGCATCGGGCAGGCATTTTCTTTCCTCCTAATGTGTGACCTTATGCCCGCCGAACCCACCTGATTTGCGCATAGATCGAGGAATTCGCCACAGTGTTCGTATCCTTCTTCCCGCAGCCGAAGCTGTTCTTCTCTTCGGCCGCCATCTGGAGCCTTGCGGCGATCCTGTTCTGGTTTTTCGGCGGGGAGCAATTGGGGGCGGTTTTCGGCATGCCTCCTGCTGCTCCCGGCGCGCCACCCATCATCGGCATCGCCATTCTGGTATCGAAGCCATTCCTCTGGTTCTACATCTACTTCGTGCTGTGCGTGGCCATCTTCTATGCGTTCTGGAGCTGGTATTCGCCGCACCCATGGCAGCGCTGGTCGATCCTGATGACGGCGGTCATCCTGTTCTTCATCTATTTCAACGTGCAGGTCAGTGTCGCCGTCAACGCCTGGTACGGCCCGTTCTTCGACTATGTACAGGGGCTGATGTCGGGCACCGGAAAGTCGACGGACGCCGAGTTCTATACCGGATTGGCCGACTTCTCATGGCTGGCCCTGGTCGGCATGAACGTGCAAGTGGTCAACGCCTTCGTCGTCAGCCATTGGATCTTCCGCTGGCGCACAGCCATGAACAATTATTTTATCGAGAACTGGAGCAGGCTGCGCCATATCGAGGGCGCTTCGCAGCGCATACAGGAAGATACGATGCGGTTCTCGCAGATCATGGAGGATCTCGGTTCCAGCTTTGTCCAGTCGATCATGACCCTGATCGCCTTCCTGCCGGTGATGATCCAGTTGCAGGCCCATATCAGCGAACTGCCGATCATCGGCGCGATCCCGCAGCCATTGGTGGTCGCGGCACTTGCCTGGTGTCTGTTCGGCACGATCTCGGTGATGATTGCCGGCATGAAGCTTCCCGGCCTGCAGTTCCGCAACCAGCGCGTCGAAGCCGCTTACCGCAAGGAGCTGGTCTATGGCGAGGATCATGCGGACAGGGCGCAACCCGCCACCACCGCCGAGCTGTTCGCCAATGTCCGGCACAATTATTTCCGGCTCTATTTCCACTACATCTATTTCAACGTCGTCCGGTACACTTACCTGCAGGCCGACAACATTTTCTCGCTGCTGATCCTGGGTCCGTCGCTGGTCGCGCACAAGATAACGTTCGGCGCGCTGAACCAGATATCGAACGCGTTCGGCAAGGTGACGGGTTCGCTGCAGTTCCTGCTTACCTCGTGGTCGACCATCGTCGAGCTGCAATCGGTGCACAAACGCCTGCGCGCCTTCGAGGCGACGCTGCAGGGCGAGCCCCTGCCTGATATTGATCAGCGCTATCTGGCAAGGCAGGGCGCCGAGGATCCGGCTTGACGACGCTCTGAACGAAACGCCGGTTGGCGGGTCAGCCGCCGACTGTCGCCTGCTTCTGGCCGCCATCCTGCCGCGAGACGTAATCGCGAAAACTGATGCACTCGACATCTGATTTGACGCAGACCTCGCCCGCAAAACGTTCCAGCGCGTTCCAGTAGGCGCCGTCATTCATCAGCGTGAAGTGGAAGCCGAGTTCCAGCGGAATGCGCTTGCCCCGATATTGCGCGTCGAAGGCGGCGTGAAACGCCTGGTAGGTCCGGTCCGCGAACTCGCCGGCGTTGCTCGGCCGCTCGAAGCCGCCGGAATGGCGGACGTACAGATTGTAGTCCATGGCGATCACCGGCCGTGATTTTGGCCCTTCCGGAATCCGCGGCAGGGAAAAGTTGGTGATGCCGCCAACGGTCGGCGGCAGGGCAGGCCCCATTGAAACGCCGCTGGCGTCGAACCGATAGCCGGCTGCCGGGAGTGCCTCGTAAAGCGCTTTGCCGGTCGACAGATACGGCGCCCGGAAACCGGCCACCGCATGCCGCGCGAATTCCCGCCAGCCCTCGGGTTCGGGCGCAATGCCGTTGATGGCATAGGCGTTCTCGAAAATGTGCTCGAAGGAGGCGAACTCTTTCAGCCAGTCGGCCTTGCTCCAATCCTTGCCGTCGAAATGGCCGCAGGCGTGGCTGGCAATGTCGTGACCCTCATGGGCGGCGAGGCCGATCTGTTCCAGCCGCTCGGCCACGTCCTGCCTTGATGCGGCAAAGCCGATGTTGGATTTGCCCGCCGTCTTGCCAGGCGCGGTGTATTGGCCGCGTGTCTCGGGCGACAACAGGAAGACACAGGACAGGAAATAGGTGAAATGCGCGCCGGTGCGCTGGGCCAGCGCGCGGCTGCGCTTCCACTGCGAGATGTCGCGCGCGCTGTCGAAGGAGATGATCACGATCTGCTTCGGCCTTGCCGGTGCTGGTGGCGCGGGCGGATCGGCCAGGGCCGCGCCGGCGGTGGCGAGCGAGGCAAGCGAGAACAAAACAACGCGGGACAAACAAGGCACTGGCAAATTCACGGGCTCCGGGTGGTCGGCAAGCCGGCTATCGCGCAAATGTGGCGCCGGTGCGATTGGGTTTTCGTGGGTTTGCCCCGGGGACAAACATTGGTTTGCCCCGGGGACAAACATTGGTTTGCCCCGGGGACAAACATTGGTTTGCCCCGGGGACAAACATTGGTTTGCCCCGGGGACAAACATTGGTTTGCCCCGGGGACAAACATTGGTTTGCCCCGGGAATAGCCGATTTTCCGGCCGAACCCCTTCCATGCCGACAAAATTTCGCTAAAACGCGGGCTCATGAACCGCCCCGGCCCGGGGCAGGAATGGTTTGATTGATGTCCGACGACAGTTTTATTCGCGAAGTCAATGATGAGATGCGTCGCGAGCAGGCGCAGAAGCTGTGGGACCGTTTTGGCCCGGCCTTGCTTGTCATTGCGGTGCTTGTGGTGCTCGGCACCGCGGCCTTCGTCGGCTATCGCTATTGGGACGAGACGCGCGCCAATCGCTCCGGCGATGCCTTCTCGCAGGCGCTGAAGCTTGCCAATGATGGGAAGAACGATGACGCGCTGGCCGCGCTCGATCAGCTGGAAAAGGATGGTTACGGCGCCTATCCCCTACTCGCCCGCATGCGCGCCGCGACCGTCAAGGCCAACAAGGGCGACGTCGATGCCGCCGTCAAGGACTTCGACGATGTCGCCGCCGACACCGCCATTCCCCAGGGCCTGCGCGACATGGCGCGGCTGAGGGCGGCGCTCCTGCTCGTCGATCATGGCTCCTTCGCCGACGTGTCGAGCCGCGTCGAGGCGCTGACATCGGACACTAACACCCTGCGCCACAGCGCGCGCGAGGCGCTTGGCCTTGCCGCCTGGAAGGAAGGCAAGACCCAGGATGCGCTGAAACTGTTCGATCAGATCGCCTCCGATGATGGCGCCCCACGCAACACGCGCGAGCGGGCGACCTTGATGTCCGAGCTGATCCGCGGGTCGGGCAGTGCATCGTGACCTCTTTCCCAAGGCGCGCGGCGGTTTGGGACCACGACATGCATGGAAGATGTAGGGTCGGATGACATTCAAAGTCGCCATCATCGGCAGACCTAACGTCGGCAAATCGACGCTTTTCAATCGGCTGGTGGGAAGAAAGCTGGCGCTCGTCGACGACACGCCGGGCGTCACCCGCGACCGCCGCGTCCACGCCGCCAAGCTTTACGATCTGCATTTCGATGTCATCGATACCGCGGGCTTCGAGGACGCCGGAGCTTCGACCTTGCCGGGCCGCATGCGCGCGCAGACCGAAATCGCCATCCGCGAGGCGGATCTGATCTTTTTCACCATCGACGCCAAGTCCGGCCTGCTGCCGGATGACAGGACCTTTGCCGAGATCGTGCGAAAATCCGGCAAGCCGGTCGTGCTGGTCGCCAACAAGGCCGAGGCGAAGGGTGCCCAGGGCGGCATGCTGGAGGCCTGGGAACTTGGCCTTGGCGAACCGATCCCGGTTTCTGCCGAGCACGGCCAGGGCATGCCCGACCTGCGCGACGCCGTGATCGAAGCGCTCGGCGAGGCGCGCGCCTTCGGTGAAGACGAGGATACAGACGACGAAGAGGCCGCCGCCAGCGAGGTGCTGATCGGCGAGGACATCGCCGATCCGGACGCCGAGCCATCCTATGACGACACCAAGCCGATGCGCATCGCCGTCGTCGGGCGGCCGAACGCCGGCAAATCGACGCTGATCAACGCGCTGATCGGCGAGGAGCGGCTGCTGACCGGACCGGAAGCCGGCATCACCCGCGATTCCATTTCGGTCGACTGGGACTGGCGCGGCCGCCGTATCAAACTGTTCGACACCGCCGGCATGCGCCGCAAGGCCAGGATCCACGAAAAGCTGGAAGTAATGTCGGTGCAGGATGGCCTGCGCGCCATCCGTTTCGCCGAGATCGTCATCATCGTACTCGACGCCACCATTCCCTTCGAAAAGCAGGACCTGCAGATCGCCGATCTGATCATCCGCGAGGGCCGGGCACCGGTGATCGCGTTCAACAAATGGGACCTGATCGACAACCCGCAGGAACTGTTGGCCGAATTGCGCGAGAAGACCGAGCGGCTGTTGCCTCAGGCGCGCGGCATCCAGGCTGTGCCGGTCTCGGCCGAGACCGGACGCGGCCTCGACAAGCTGATGGATGCGGTGTTGAGGACGCACAAGGTCTGGAACAGCCGTGTTTCGACCGGCAAGCTCAACCGCTGGCTTGAAGCCATCCTGACGCATCACCCGCCGCCCGCCGTTGCCGGGCGCCGGCTGAAGGTCAAATACGTCACCCAGGCCAAGACCCGGCCGCCGGGCTTCGTTGTCCAGTGTTCGCGGCCGGACGCGATGCCGCAAAGCTATGTCCGCTATCTCTCCAACAGCCTGCGCGAAGCCTTCGACATGCCGGGCGTGCCGATCCGCATCGCGCTGCGCACTTCGGACAATCCGTTCGCCGGCCGCGCGAAGAAGCGTTGAGGATGGAGGCGGCAACCCCCCTCCGTCGGGAGCTGCACTAAGCGACTTTTGGCAGGGTCTCTTTCATCTCGGCGCCCTCGGGCAACGCCTCGAACGCCGATTGGAGCAGGATGTCGGCCAGCCGCGCCGCGACCGGCTCGAGCTCGGCATCCTTCTGATGCAGATGGAGCGCCATCTTCGGCAGCGGCGGCAGCCCGAGCATTCCGGGCGCGAGCGCCCGGACATTCGCGGGCAGGCCGATGTCGGTGCGGATCGTCAGCCCGAGGCCAGCCGCCACCGCCGCCCATATGCCGCCAAGGCTGGGGCTGGAGAACGCCATCCGCCAGGGCCGCCCGGCACGATCCAGCGTCTCGGTCGCCACGGTGCGCAGCAGGCAAGGCGCCTCGAACACAACCAGTTGCAGCGCCTCGCCATTGTGGGGGCCTGCCTCTATTGGTTTCGCCGGCCCGATCCAGCGCGCCTGCACGTCGGCGACATGCCGGCTATACGGCAGCGTCGTGCCATCATGCCAGGCGAGCGCAATGTCGAGGTTGCCGGAAAGGACACGCTCGGCCAATTCGTGGCTGCGTCCAATCCGTGCTTCGATCCGAACCTTGGGGTGGGCGCGAGCGAAGCGACCGAGCACCTCCGGCAACACGGCCTCGCCGAAATCCTCCTGCAAGCCGAGCCGCACCCAGCCCTCTAGTTCGACCTCGCGGATCGCCAGGGCTGCCTCGTCATTGAGCTCGATCAGGCGCCGCGCATAGCCGAGCATCGTCTCGCCGGCTTCGGTCAGTGACAGGCCGCGCCCCGCCTTACGGAAGATCGGTGTATCGGCCTGCTCTTCCAGTTTCTTCAGCTGCGCGCTGACGGCGGAGGTCGAGCGGCCAAGCCGCTCAGCTGCCCTGGCAAAACTTCCCAGTTCCATGCCGGTGACGAAAGTCCTGAGCACGTCGAGATCGAATGTGACGCGGCGCATGAGATCATCCTTATTTTCAGGATTATCGATCAAAATATTCCTGATTTTATGGATGAAGCTATGGCGCTACATGCCTCCCGTCAAGGCCGCTCGACCGGCGTCACGGGAATGGAATCATGTCTGCCACCGTCATTCGCAACGATTGCCAGCTATCCGGGCGAGGCACCATCACGACCGCGGCCGGCCGGACCTTCGGCCCCAACCACCGCTGGAAGGTCTTGGGCATCGGAGTTGCCGCGAATGCCGGTTTCTCGGCTACTTTCTCCGGCATACCGGCAACGGCGGTCGTGCTTCGTCAGGGCTATCACTTGAGCAATGCCGAGCTTGGCCTGGCGCTCGGTCTTCTTGGACTGGGGGTTGCGCTCAGTGAGCTGCCATGGGGCCTGCTCACCGACCGCTGGGGGGATCGCCGCGTGCTTCTGATCGGCCTCGGTGCAACGGCGGCCTCGCTGCTGACGATGGCGATGCTCGTCGTGCCGACAAGGTCAAGCATTCCCGATGTCACGTTGCTGGCGGCAAGCCTGCTCGTCACGGGATTGCTCGGCGGAAGTGTCAATGGCTCGAGCGGCCGCGCCATCATGGCCTGGTTCCGGGAGAATGAGCGCGGTTTTGCCATGAGCATCAGGCAGACGGCGGTGCCGCTTGGCGGCGGCCTCGGCGCACTCGTCCTGCCTTCCCTTGCCCTGGCTTTCGGGTTCGCCGCGGTGTTCGGGCTTTTGGCGGCGGCATCCGCTCTCTCCGCCCTGTTCGCCTGGCGTTGGCTGCACGAACCGCCGATGGCGGGTGGCGGCCACGCCGCTTCATCTGAAGCGGCAGGCCAGGCGCCGTTGCGCAACATCGAGGTCTGGCGCATCTCGACCGCCATCGGCCTGCTCTGCTTTCCGCAGGTGGCGGTCCTCACTTTCGCGTCGGTGTTCCTGCACGACTTCGCCGGGCTTGGCACGACGGCGATCAGCGCCAGCCTCGCCGCTGTACAGGTCGGCGCCATGGTCATGCGCGTCTGGAGTGGCCGCTTTACCGACCGCCACGGCAACCGCCGTCAATTTCTCCGCTTGTGCAGTGCGCACAGCGCGTTGGCCTTCGTGGTGCTCTGGTTGCTGGTTCTGGCCGCTCCCGCGATGCCTGCCAGCCAATCCATCCTGATCGCTGTCCTGCCCCTGGTGCTTGTCGTTGCCGGCATCTCGGTCTCCGCCTGGCACGGCGTTGCCTATACCGAGCTTGCCACGCTTGCCGGTGCCGGCCATGTCGGAACCGCGCTCAGCCTTGCCAACAGCTTTGTCTTTGTCGGCTTCTTCCTGGTTCCGGTGGCCATCCCAGGGCTGCTGCACCTCTGGTCATGGCCTGGCGTGTGGCTGTCGGCAGCCGCCTGCGCCCTGGTCGCTTGGCCGATCTTCCTGCCGCGGACTGAGCCTCCCGCCGCAAAATCGCCAGACTTCGAAACCACGACCTCCAGCCGACCGAGAAAACCTGACCGACCTCGTTAACGTCCCATCAAGGTTAATGCATCATTTTGCTCTCCAGTGGGGTCAGTTGCGTTCCTGGAGAGAGTTCCGTGCATCGACGTGTCTTGAAGCGGCTGATGGCCGCCGCCGGTGAGAAACGCAGCCTTGTGTCTCCGTTCATCATCGGTCTCGGCATCTGGATCGGCTTTCCGACCGTCGCTGCCTACCAGGACATGACCAGCCTCGTTTCCGGCCTTGAATCGCCGACCACGCGCTGGAATTCCTATGTCGAGAAATCCGTCGCCGGTTCGGTCCATGCCGCCGAGATGCCGTTCGTCGATTCCGACGTCACCAGTTCGATCTCGGGTTCCGGCGTTCGCCTTCCCGGTGTCGGCGCGGTCTCGTTTCGCGGCAAGGGCGGCAAGGTCAGCGGGTCGCCCGACGAGGATCGCGTCGTGCGCGCCGACAAGAAGGGCCGCATCGTCCAGGTCTCTCCCGTGGCACCACCGAAGAACTTCAATGCCGGCTCGATCTTCCAGCGGACCTCCTCGCTGATGCGGCCGAGCATGGACGGCGACCTGAAAATGGCCTTCGCCAAACCGCGGATCAAAGGCAAGGAAATCCAGATCGCCGCGGCATTTCATGCGCGTGAGGACAAGAAGCCGGATCCCGGCGTGCCGGCCATGCTTGCCGCCCTGGTCAACAACGACCATCCCGATGTGCTGGCGACCGCCTATGCGCAATCCGCGCCCGACTATGCCAAGGCCTCACCCTTTGAGGCCCTGCTTCAGGATGAAGAGCCCAACAGCGGCCGCTTCATTCCGCCGATGGCCAAGGGCGACCACGCCTGGATCCAGAATCCGCTTCCGGCCAGCGTCTTCTCCAAGCCGGAGCAGAAGTGCCTGGCCAACGGCATCTATTTCGAGGCCCGCGGCGAAGCCGTGCGCGGTCAGGCCGCCGTTGCCCAGGTGATCCTCAACCGGGTCCGCAATCCTGCCTATCCCAATTCGATCTGCGGCGTCGTCTACCAGAACGACAGCTGGTTCAACCGCTGCCAGTTCTCCTTCGCCTGCGACGGCAGGAAGAAGCGCATCGACAATCCGGTCGCCTACAAGACCGCTCAGGATGTCGGCATGGCCGTCACCGCCGGCAAGATCTTCATTCCGGAAGTGGGATCGTCGACCCACTACTATGCCAATTACGTCCATCCTGGCTGGGCGCGCA
The DNA here is from genome assembly GCF_000502915.1 of Mesorhizobium sp. LNHC209A00. Classification (NCBI taxonomy): domain Bacteria; kingdom Pseudomonadati; phylum Pseudomonadota; class Alphaproteobacteria; order Hyphomicrobiales; family Phyllobacteriaceae; genus Mesorhizobium; species Mesorhizobium sp. LNHC209A00. Next base: position 119,627 of record NZ_AYWT01000004.1, on the reverse strand, counting down.
CGATGCAGAAGATGACCAAGATCGGCCTGCATATCTTCTACCGGACCTATGGTGGTGGCTGGAGCTGAGCGGTCCGCCGCCGCCCGTGTTTTCGCGCGGTCGCACGGTCGATCGGAGAGCCATTGTCGGGGGGATTCGCGCGGCGCATCCCGCCGATCGCAAAGGGCACGATGTCGCACCTTTCTAATTATTTGATTTTCCTAGCTAAAATACACAGAGCGGAACTTCCCTCCGTGGCTTGACGGGCGCAAACCCTCTAACTATGTTGCCGGCGACTTTAGAAACGGACGGGACGGTGACGGTCTGCCCGGGCAGGGGGGTTGCGATGGCCGAGAAAAACAGGCCAGACGGAACCGGAGAAACCGGCCGCGGCAAGCAGCATGACCCCGAAATCCGCGACGACGATCTTGAGCGACGTCGGCGTGAACTTGGAGCATCGCTTGCGACAAGGCTGCCGAACCGGCTCGAGGGGAAAGACGACGCGAGACCAGTGACCGGATACGGTCAGGCGATCAAACTATCCAGCGAGTTTATCGCCGGGGTGGTGGTAGGCGCCGGCATCGGCTGGATCATCGACCGTATGGCGGGGACATCGCCGTGGGGTCTGATCGTTTTCCTGCTGCTTGGCTTTGGCGCCGGCGTGCTCAATGTCATGCGTTCAGCTGGCGTTGTGGCGGAATTCGGACAGGGCAACAAATCGCGCCCTGACCGGGACAACAGCAAATAGCCGCTCTCGCGCGGCAATGATAAATTTGGCCGTACGCGGCATTGACGGGGTTAGAACGTGGCAGCTGACAAGGTCGATCCGATCCACCAGTTCCATATCATCAAGCTGGTTCCGATTAATATCGGCGGCTACGACCTGTCTTTCACGAATTCCGCACTGTTCATGGTCGCGACCGTGGTCGTTGCGGCGGCCTTCCTGCTGCTGACGACGTCGAGCCGCAGCCTGGTCCCCGGCCGGCTGCAGTCGGTCTCCGAGATGGCCTATGAGTTCGTCGGCAACATGCTGCGCGACGCCGCCGGCACGCAGGGCATGAAGTTCTTCCCCTTCGTGTTCTCGCTGTTCATGTTCGTGCTGGTCGCCAATCTGCTCGGCCTGTTCCCCTATTTCTTCACCGTCACCAGCCACATCATCGTCACTTTCGGTCTCGCCGCATTGGTGATCGGAACCGTGGTGGTCTACGGGTTCATGAAGCATGGTTTCGGTTTCCTGAAACTGTTCGTGCCGCATGGCGTGCCGGTGTTCCTGCTGCCGCTGGTTGTGTTGATCGAAGTCATTTCCTTCGTGTCGCGCCCGGTCAGCCTCTCGGTTCGTCTGTTCGCCAACATGTTGGCGGGCCACATCACGCTCAAGGTGTTCTCCGGCTTCGTCGTCAGCCTCTCCGCACTCGGCGCGGTCGGCGTCGCGGGCTCGGTCCTGCCGCTGGCCATGGCGGTGGCGCTGACGGCGCTTGAATTGCTGGTCGCCTTCCTGCAGGCCTACGTCTTCGCGGTATTGACCTGCATGTATCTCAACGACGCCCTGCATCCCGGGCACTAAGGCCCCAAGAGTTTCCGGCCCAAGGGTTTCCAACACTGGCGCCGGATGGAAATCGCAACGGAATTTCAGATCCAAAGGAGTTGAACAAATGGACGCAGAAGCAGCAAAGTACATCGGCGCCGGCATCGCTTGCCTGGGCATGGGTGGCGCGGGCATTGGCCTGGGCAACATCTTCGGCAGCTACCTCTCGGGCGCGCTGCGCAATCCGTCGGCTGCCGACGGCCAGTTCGGCCGCCTGATCTTCGGCTTCGCCGTGACCGAAGCTCTGGGCATCTTCTCGCTTCTCATCGCACTTCTGGCCCTGTTCGGCTGAGTACTGAGAAGATTGGACAGGCCGGCCGCGCAAGCGGCGGGCCTGATATCTGGGGATAGTCCATGTTCGTGACATCTGCCTTCGCGCAAGAGTCCGCGCCATCAGCTGACACCAGCCACGCTGCGACCGGAGGCGACACGCATTCCGGCACCAGCGTGCCTGCCGAAGCGCACGGCACGTTTCCGCCATTCAATCCGGAGACGTTTCCGTCGCAGCTTCTGTGGCTGGCGATCACGTTCGGGCTGTTCTACCTTTTCCTGAAGCGGGTCGTGATGCCGCGCGTCGGGGGCATCATCGATGTCCGCAACGACCGTATCAGCCAGGATCTCGACCAGGCAGCCAAGTTGAAGGGCGAGGCCGACGCCGCCGTTGCCGCTTACGAGCAGGAACTGGCGGAAGCCAAGAAGAACGCGAACTCGATCGGCCAGCAGGCCAACGATGCGGCCAAGGCGGAAGCCGACACCGCGCGCAAGAAAATCGAGGCCGCGCTCGATGAGAAGCTTGGCGAGGCCGAGGCACGCATTTCTTCCATCAAGGCCAATGCCATGAAGGAAGTCGGCAGCATCGCCGAGGATACCGCTTCGGCGATCGTCGAGGCACTCGTTGGCGGCAAGGCCAGCAAGGCCGAGATCGCGGCCGCGGTCAAATCCGTGGCCCGGTGAGGAGCGCATCATGGACGCTACATCTCTCGCAACGCTCTGGGCCACGATTGCCCTGATCATCTTCTTGGCCATCGCCGTCTACATCAAGGTGCCCGGCATGATCGCCAAGGCGCTCGACGCCCGCGCCGCCAGGATCAGCAGTGAGCTCGACGAGGCCCGCAAGCTGCGCGACGAAGCCCAGCAACTGCTCGGCCAATACAAGAAGAAGCGCAAGGAAGCCGAGCAGGAGGCCGCCGACATTGTAGCGGCCGCCAAGCGCGAGGCCGAATTGCTGGCCGCTGACGCCCACAAGAAGACCGAGGATTACGTTGCCAGGCGCACCGCGCTTGCCGAGCAGAAGATCGGCCAAGCCGAGCGTGACGCGGTTGCCGAAGTGCGCGCCAGCGCCGTCGACATAGCCGTCGAGGCGGCACGCGCATTGCTCGCCGCCAAGGTTGACGCCAAGGCCGGAGCCGACCTGTTCAGGTCCGCGCTGCAGGACGTGAAGGCCAAGCTGAACTGAGCGTTCTTCAGTCGCTGACATGAAGCCGCCCGGGCAACCTGGCGGCTTTTTTTGTTGGGAGAAAGCGGCGCGTCAAAGCGGCCAATCTCCGCCCTCGTGGGCAAGATCGGCATTACCACTGCCGTCGCCTTACTCCAGCCCGGCCAAGCTCTCTTCCTCAACCACATCCGTCCCGCCCAGTCGGAACGGCGCAAACGAGGAGCGATGCAGTCGAGCCACTGGCCCATGCGCCTCGATCGCCGTGCGGTGCCGGACCGTGGCGTAGCCCATATGGACTTCGAAGCCGTAGCGGTCGTGATGATTGCCGCAGCCGCGCATCATGCGGTCGCGCATGACCTTGGCGACGATCGAGGCCGCGGCGATCGACTGGGAGCGCTGGTCGCCCTTGATCAGCGCGCGCCCCTCGCAGGGCAACCCCGGCGGCACGTCGCGCCCATCCGCGAGCGCGAGCTTAGCCTGCACCGGCAGCCCGACCAGTGCGCGGCGCATCGCTTCGAGGCTCGCCTTGAGGATGTTGCTGCCATCGATGCCCTCGGCGCTGATCGACGCCATCGAGACGCCGAGAGCGGAGCCGATGATGTGCAGGAACAGCGCTTCGCGCTGCAAGTGGCTAAGCCGCTTGGAATCGTCGAGACCCTCGGGAATATTGGCGGGGTCGAGCACCACTGCCGCCGCGACCACAGGACCCGCGAGCGGGCCGCGGCCGGCTTCGTCCATCCCCGCGACCGGCCACAAACCATCGGCCATCGCCTTCGTCTCGAAGGAGAAATCGGGTTTCTCGACGATTTCGAAGAGAGGCGGAGAATCAGAACGCGCGCGAGCCATGTTGCGGCGAGGTTCGCATCGGCTCCGATTCTCCGCAAGTCCCTCCGGGTCGGGTGGGGCGCCGGACCGGGAGGGCACCGTCTGCAGGCCGGGGCAGGCCGGACGGGATTTCTTTGCCACGGCGGCAATGAACAGCCGAGGCGATTTTCGGTTCAGAGCAGCATCAACTGCTCCTGGTCCTTGCCGGCAGCGACGAACTGGTCGGTCCGCAGCGTACGCCGCTCGGCATTGAGGCCGAGCCGCTTGGCGGTGATTTCGAAGCGCCGGCCGATCTGCCAGGCATAGGGTCCGGCGCCCTTCATGCGCTTGCCCCATTCCGAATCGTAGTCCTTGCCGTCGCGCATCGAACGGATCAGCGACATGACGTGGCGGTAGCGGTCGGGATAGTGGCGCAGCAGCCAGTCCTTGAAGATCGGGCTGACCTCCAGCGGCAGGCGCAGCACCACGTAGCCAGCCTCGCGCGCCCCGGCATGGTGCGCCGAATCGAGGACGCGTTCCATCTCCTGGTCGGTCAGGCCCGGAATGATCGGCGCCACCATCACCGAGGCGGGGATACCGGCATCCGAAAGCTGCCTGATCGCCTCCAGCCGCTTGGTCGGCGTCGATGCGCGAGGCTCCATCGTCCTGGCCAGCATGCGGTCAAGCGTCGTCACCGACAGCGCCACTTTGGCCAAGCCCCGCTCCGCCATGCGCGACAGAATGTCGATGTCGCGCACGACCAGGGCTGACTTGGTGACGATGCCGACCGGGTGGCCGCGCGCCTCCAGCACTTCGAGGATTTCGCGCATGATCCGGTACTGCTTCTCGATCGGCTGATAGGGATCGGTGTTGGTGCCGATGGCGATGGTGCGCGGCTGGTAGCCATCCTTTGACAATTCCTTGTCGAGCAGGCGTGCCGCGTCGGGCTTGGCGAACAACTTGGATTCGAAGTCCAGGCCCGGCGACAGGCCCATGAACGAGTGCGTCGGCCGCGCGAAGCAATAGACGCAACCGTGTTCGCAGCCGCGATAGGGATTGATCGACCGGTCGAAGGAGATGTCGGGCGATTCGTTGCGGGTGATGATGGTGCGCGGCTTTTCCACCTGCACCTCGGTTTTGAAGGGAGGAAGTTCCTCCAGCGAACTCCAGCCGTCGTCGAAGACATGCCGGCTGACAGGTTCGAACCGGCCGGACGGATTGATGCCTGCCGACCGGCCGCGGTTGCGGTCCGGACGGACCCGCATGCCGCTCTGCTCGATCATTGCATTGGCCATTTCGGCTCGTCCTGCTCCGAAGGCTGCAATGTCGGCGCGCATGATCGGTTCCATCTTCGCCCGCTCCCAAGGACTGTTCATGTTGTGTCGAATCGCTCTGCTCATGAAATTATTCCTATTTCGTCGATGAGAACAAATCAAGAACTTTCTATGGTGCGCCGCGAAAACTGGCGCCGATCGACGCTTTCCGGTATTCGGCTAATCATGCTCAGTGTTCTGATTGAAACGCACAATGACGAGGAGGGGCTCGCCCGTACGCTGTCGACGCTGATTGGCGGCGCGGTCGAGGGCGTGGTGCGCGAGGTCGTCGTCTGCGACACCGGCTCCAGCGACCAGACGCATCGCGTCGCCGAGCATGCCGGCTGCCACTATGTGGGGAGCGGCGGCATCGCCGCCGGCATCCGCCAGGCAAAGGGTGACTGGCTGCTGTTTCTCGAGCCGGGTGCGAGGCTGGTGGAGGGCTGGATCGACGCCGTCCTCGCCCATACGGCTAGGCAGACAATGGCGGCCCGGTTCTCGCGGGCGCGGGGCAGCCGTCCACCGTTCCTGGCCCGGGTCTTTTCCGCGAACCGCGCGCTCGCCGACGGACTGGTAATCAGCAAGCGACAGGCGGCATCTCTGTCCAAGAATGCCGGCAGCGCCGAGGCGTTGGCACGAGGTCTGGCGACAAAGAAACTCGACGCCGAGATCTGGGCGGCGCCGCCCAGGTACAAGCGCCGCCGGTAGTGTGCTGAGAGTTCTGCAAATTCGCTGAGAGAGGGCGTTCATGGCAGGCTGGTGATGTTCAACGTCACCTGATTCCCGCGAAGGAACGCCACCATGACCAAGACCGAAGATAAATCCGCCATCGCTGCCGTCAAAGACATTCTGCTTTCGAACCCGGATGGGCTGCACGAAGTGATCCGCGCGGTGATGCAGGAGGTGCTGGAGGCTTTTACGTGGCCGATTTGCCGCGCCGCAGATNCGCTGCCGTCAAAGACATTCTGCTTTCGAACCCGGATGGGCTGCACGAAGTGATCCGCGCGGTGATGCAGGAGGTGCTGGAGGCTTTTACGGGGCCGATTTGCCGCGCCGCAGATGTTCGTCCAGGCGCGGCATGATCTCGACGAAGTTACAGGGCATGTGCCGGTAGTCGAGCTGTGGCTCGAGGATGCCGTCCCAGGCGTCCTTGCAGGCGCCGGGCGAGCCCGGCAGCACAAAGACGAAGGTGGCGTTGACGACACCGCCGGTCGCCCGGCTCTGGATCGTCGAGGTGCCGATCTTGTCATAGGAAATGCGGTGGAACACTTCCGAAAAGCCGTCCATGCGCTTTTCGAAGATCGGCTCCAGCGCCTCGGGCGTCACATCGCGTCCGGTAAAACCGGTTCCGCCAGTGGTGATCACGACGTCGATGGCCTTGTCCCGCGACCATGCCAGAACGGTGTCGCGGATTCTTTCGCGGTCGTCGGTGACGATATCGCGGGTGGCCAGGATGTGGCCGGCCTTGGTGATGCGATCGACCAGTGTCTGGCCGGATTTGTCGTCGGCAAGGCTGCGTGTGTCGGAAACAGTCAGCACCGCGATGCGCACCGGAATGAAGGCACGGCTCTCGTCAATTCTGGCCATCTCGCCCAGCCTCCGACGCCATGCTGCGCGTTGCCGCGACGAACCAGTCGGGCTGGCGGCTGCGGATCTCGGCCGCCGCGCGCTTGGCGACATTGCCGGTCTCGAACAGGCCGAAGCACGTCCCACCCGATCCGGACATTCGTGAAAAGCCCGATCCGGCCTTATCAAGCCATGAAAGCGCCCTGCCTATGGCGGGCTGCATCGTAAGGGCTGGCTGCTCGAGATCGTTGCGGGTGATTTCCAGCCAGTTGCGCAGGCTGTGAAAATCGATACTGCGCGGCAGCGGCGGCAGCGGCTCACTATCGCGATGGGAAAGCGCGGCGAAGATTTCCGACGTCGAGACCGGAACGCCCGGATTGACCAGCACGAGACCCAGTGCCGAAAAATCCGGCACTATCGACAGTTCCTCGCCGATGCCGCGCGCGATCAGCGGCTTTGCCGCCAGGCACATCGGCACATCTGCGCCGAGCGAAAGACCGATCCGCGCCAGCTCAACGCTATCGAGCTCTAGCCCCCAGCTCTCGGTCAGCCCGCGCAGCACGGCTGCCGCATCGCTCGAACCTCCGCCCACGCCGGATGCGACCGGAAGGTTCTTTTCGAGCCTGATGCATACGGGCGGCGTGCTCCGAACGCCGGCGGCCTGCCGCAAGGCGTCGCGAGCCTTCAGCACCAGATTGCCGCCATCGAGCGGCACGTCCGCCGCAAAGCGTCCGGACACGCTGAACTCATCGGCGTCGGCCGGCGCGATCTCGATCCTGTCGCCAAAGCGCGTGAACACAGCCAGGCTGTCGATGAGATGATAGCCATCGGCGCGCCTGCCGGTGACGTGCAAAGCTAGGTTTATCTTGGCGGGTGCGGCCCATGTCCGGACACGCTGACCGGATTCCGCGGTCTCGATTGCGAGTAAAATGAGGGTCAGTCCTTGGCCAGCCGGTATTCGCCGGTCCGCGGATCCTTGACCAGCGTTCCCATCGCGCCGTTGGCCGCCTGTTTTTCGGTACGCCGCACCTTGGCCGTCACGCGTTCAGCCTCGCGCACGAAGGTGCGGTAGCCGAAATAGGCGGCGACGCCGACGACGGCGAAGAAAATGATCTGCGGCATGTCAAGCTCCTACCACGCTGGGCCGGTAAGACCGGCCGGTCGGGTCTTTCGGGCAACCATGCTAGACGCTTTCATGGCTTTTTCAAAGCCCGAAGCGCGCCCACGATGCGTGCTCTTCCGCCGCATCGATGACGCCGCTGGCGGCAGCCGCGGCGATATCGGGCGCCGAAAAGCCCTTGCTCGAGCCGAACAGGCCGAAGCGGCCGAACAAACCGCGCGGCGCCGCCACCAGCCTGAGCTGGGTCTTCGGCCCGAAGCGGGTCTTCAGCACCGTGCGCATGTCGCCCAGCGCATCGACGAGGCCGAGCTCCAGGCCTCGCTTGCCGGTCCAGAACAGCCCGGTGAACAGATCCGGATCGTCCGCCAGCTTCGTACCGCGGCGCTCCTTGACCAGATCGATGAAGGTCTCGTGCACTTCGAGCTGCAGCACCTTGAGCCGCTGGACGTCTTCCTTCTTCTCGGGCTTGAATGGATCGAGCACCGCCTTGTTCTGGCCGGCGGTGTGGACACGGCGCTCAACGCCGATCTTCTTCATCAGTTCCGGGAAGCCGAAGGAAGCCGATACCACGCCGATTGAGCCGACGATGGAGGAGGGATCGGCGAAGATCTCATCGCCTGCGACCGCGATCATGTAGCCGCCGGACGCCGCGACATCCTCGACGAAGACCAGGACCTTTTTATTCTTCTCGACCGCAAGGTCGCGGATGCGCTTGAAAATCAGCCGCGACTGCACCGGCGAGCCGCCCGGCGAATTGATCGAGATCGCGACCGCCGGCGCCTCGAAGGAAAACGCTTTTTCGATCAGTCCGGCGGTGGAAGCAAGCGACAGGCTCGGCCGGAACTGCCCCCCGCCGGCCATGATGGTGCCGTGCAGTCGGATGACCGGAACGGTGACGACGGTGGAGCGCCAGGACTTCGGCAGCAGGCGGTTGAAAAGACGTTTCACGATGGCGTGGTCTCCGGCGATGGTTGCAGGCATGTAGGGAGTTCCCGGCCAACGGCAATGTGCGGGCCAGGCAACAGTTCAGTCTCCGAACAGCGAGGCGAGCCCGTTGGTGATTATTTCGCTGCGCTCGTCGGGGCCGTTGCCCGATCGCGCGTGAAGCATCAGGGGCGGACGGATGGCGAGCTTTCCTCGTGCCCCAAGGGCCGCCCGCACGATAATGCGGATTGCGGCCGCGTCCGGGCGAGGGTGCACGGCGAGCATCTCGGCTTCGCCGAAGCGGCCTGAAATCGCGTCGAGAATGGCGCCGAGCTGTTCGGGCCGGGCGATGACGGCAAGCCCGCCGCGCGGCCTGACAACCGCCGCCGCACTGCGGATCCAGCTTTCGAACAGCCCATCCTCCATGACGTGCGCTTCCTTTCTTAGCGGCTCGGGAGTGGCGCGGTCCCGTGCGGCGTTGAAAGGCGGGTTCATGATGACGAAGTCGAAATCATTGTCGGCAAGGCCGGTGGCGGCCCGTGCGCGGCCCGACACGGTGACATCGGCGACGAGCACGGCAGCGCGATCGCTGAGGTGCGCATTGCCCGGATGGGCAAGCGTGGCTGCCGCGAAAGACGCCATCTCAGGCGCGCGTTCGACCAGCACAGCCTGGGCACCCGGACAGCGCGACAGCACCGCAAGACCGGCAGCACCGGCGCCGGCCCCGAAATCGGCGAGCCGTCCGCCAAACGAGGATGGTACGGATGCGGCCAGCATCATTGCATCCATCCCGGCGCGATGGCCGCCATGCTTGGGCTGCACGAGCCAGAACCGGCCGCGGTGGAACGCATCGACCGTATGAGCCGGCGTATCCGGGACAAGGGCGGCTGGCGCGGCCGACATTATTTCCCCCGGATCTCGTTGGCGATGCCGGCATCGGTCAGGATGCGGCGCGCGGCGTCGGCCTGGTCGGCATCGACCATGACGCGTCGCGGCAGGATACCAAGCGAGCCGTCGAGCACGCTCATGTTCTGGTCGGCGACGAAGCAGCCGATCCCGGCATCGCGCATCAGCGATTCGACAAAGGAGATGATGACGGCGTCGTTGGTGCGGATGAGCTCTATCATCGCAAGAAACTCGCAGGTTGCGGCGTGCATGTAAACGTGCGGCCGCATTCCCGCATTTCCCGGCGTTGACACGCTGTCGCCGCCGCGCCAATTCGCCACTTGCCGTGGCCGTGCCAGCGGCCCTAGAGTCTTGTCGGGACTAAGGGTGCCGTCGCACGCGTTATACCAAGACGGGAGTGATTGTCGTGGGTGTCGTTCTCAACATCGAAAACGGGAAGCGGGAGCCCGCCTCCATCAAGGATCTCATCGATCTGACTGCTGCCGATATGGGACGTGTCAACGAGCTGATCCTGTCCAAGGCCGGCTCCGACGTCGAGATGATCCCCGAGGTCGCCAACCACCTGATCTCGTCCGGCGGCAAGCGGCTCAGGCCAATGCTGACGCTAGCTGCGGCGCAGATGTTCGGCTATGCCGGCGAGGGCCACGTCAAGCTCGCCACTTCGGTCGAATTCATGCATACGGCCACGCTTCTGCATGACGACGTGGTCGATGAAAGCGGCATGCGGCGCGGCAAGAAGACCGCCCGCATGATCTGGGGCAACCAGGCCAGCGTGCTGGTCGGCGACTTCCTGCTTGGCCAGGCCTTCCGCATGATGGTCGATGTCGGCTCGCTCGAAGCGCTCGACATCCTGTCTAGTGCAGCCTCGATCATCGCCGAGGGCGAAGTCATGCAGCTGGCCGCCGCCAAGAACCTCGAAACCACCGAAGACGAGCATTTTGCCGTCATCAAGGCCAAGACCGCCGCGCTGTTTTCGGCCGCCGCCGAGGTTGGCCCGGTCATCGCCCAGGCGACCCGCAACGACCGTGCGGCGCTGCGTTCCTACGGCATGAATCTCGGGCTTGCCTTCCAGCTGATCGATGATGCGCTGGACTATGGCGGCACCAGCAAGGATCTCGGCAAGAATGTCGGCGACGATTTCCGCGAGGGCAAGGTGACCTTGCCGGTCATCCTCGCCTACCGGCGCGGCAGCAAGGCCGAACGCACCTTCTGGAAGCGCGCCATCGAGGACAATGTCACCGACGACGCCGGGCTGGAAAAGGCGATCGGCCTCATGACCCGCCACGGCGCCATTGCCGATACGATAGGGCGCGCCCGCCATTTCGGCGAAATCGCCCGCGACGCCTTGGCGCCGCTTGAAGAGACGTCGCAGAAATCGGCGCTGATCGACGTCATCGATTTCTGCATCAGCCGGGTGAACTGAGCGCCTGAAGGTTCCTAAGGGGCCGTCAGTAAAAAGACGCCTGTGAATCCGCCCTGCCGTCTCGACAAGCCGCACCACCGCAAATTATCTATAAATCATGGCAAAAGGCACGGACGACACCATAGCGGTGCGCATCGGCAAGGCGTTGGCGGACCGCATCATCTCCGGCGCGATCGAGCCGGGGGCGAGGTTGCGGCAGGATCATGTCGCCGAGGAATTCAACACCAGCCACGTTCCCGTGCGCGAGGCCTTTCGCCGCCTCGAGGCGCAGGGCCTCGCCGTCAGCGAGCCGCGCCGTGGCGTGCGTGTCGCGGCCTTCGATCTGGGCGAGGTCAAGGAGGTCGCCGAAATGCGGGCCGCGCTCGAAGTGCTGGCACTGCGCCACGCCGCGCCGCATCTGACCTCGGCCATTCTGGACCAGGCCGAGGAGGCGACAAAGGCCGGCGACAAATCCCGTGACGTCAGGTCGTGGGAGGAGGCCAATCGCGCCTTTCACCGGCTGATCCTGGCGCCCTGCGGCATGCCGCGCCTGCTTGCCACCATAGACGACCTGCACGCGGCAAGCGCGCGCTTCCTGTTCGCGGCCTGGCGCTCGGAGTGGGAGACGCGCACCGACCAGGACCACCGGGCGATCCTCACCGCCTTGCGGCAGGGAAATACCGAATCGGCCGCGGCAACATTGGGACGGCATGTCCAATGGATTGGCCGCAAGCCGGTCAGGACAGCCTCCGGCGCCACGCGCGAAGCTTTCGCCATCGTGGGTTAAGGTGCCTTTTTCCAAGCCCGGGCTTGCTATCACTCAAGAAATGTGGATTCGATAATAGATCGAAAGCAAAAATTATCTATAATTTGGATCGACCGAAGGGAAGCTTATGACCAACCTCGCATTCTCGTCCGCCAGACCGTCCTTCAGCCCGTTGCGCCTGCAGCAGCGATCGCTCGGCTGGCAGGCCGGCGCCGTCGTGCTCGGCACGCTGTTCCTGGCGCTGTGCTCCTACATCGAGGTGCCGATGGTGCCGGTTCCGGTGACCATGCAGACCTTCGCCGTGACGATGATCGGTGCGCTCTATGGCTGGCGGCTTGGCGCGGTGACGATCGCCGCATGGCTGGTCGAAGGTGCTGTCGGCTTTCCGGTCCTGGCCGGCGGTGCTGCCGGCATTCAGCATTTCGTCGGCCCGACGGGTGGCTATCTCTTCGCCTTTCCTGTCACCGGCGCGCTGGTCGGCTGGATGGCCGAGCGCGGCTGGAACGGCAACAGGGTTTTGCTTGCCTTCGCCGCCATGCTGCTCGGCAATCTTGCCTGTCTAGCGCTCGGCACAGCCTGGCTTGCCGTCATGATCGGCGCCGAAAAGGCCATCGCCTTCGGCTTCGTGCCGTTCATCGTCGGCGGGTTGCTGAAATCGGCGCTTGGCGCCGCGACGCTGATGGCGCTCCCGCGCGCCAAGATGAACTTGCCGAAGCCGTGAGATCAGGTTGCGCGCCCACCATCTCCTTTGCCTGCTCACCTATGTGGGCAAGGGCTACAGCCCCGTTTTCACCGCCAATTATGACGGGATCGCGGAGCGTCTGAGCCGGGGCGAGGACATCGTCCTCGTCGCCGGCTCGGACGACATCTGCGCACCGTTGCTTTATGAGCCGGAACCGCACTGCCTGCGAGAGGGCGCGGCCGAGCGGGACCGGCAGGCCGCGGAAGACGTGGAAGCGCTGCTGGCTCGGCCCATCCGGGACGGCGCACGCCTCGATGTCGATGCGCCCACCCTGATACGGCTGCGGCAGGCGTTTTCGGCCGGCCACGTGCGCAAGGCCTGCGGCGGCTGCGACTGGAGCGTGCTGTGCGGCGCGGTGGCAAGCGGCGGCTATCGCGATACGCGGCTGCAGCGGCCTGTTGACGCGCAAAACCGTCCCATTTAGCCATGGTTTGTTAATCGGGTGACCCGATTGTGAATTTCAGGCGGATTGAAGCGCGACCCCAAAAAGGCCATGCTTTGCCCGGAAAGATCGAGTCTGGGTCGATCCGCTGACGCGGAGATGGCGCCTGGCTGAAAGGGATATGATGCAGCAAGGACGTGCGCGCTGGCTGACAAGGCTGGCAATTGTGACGGGCGTGGCGATTTCGGCATTGCCGGCCTATGCCAAGCAATCCACCGAACCGGTCAAGATCTCGTCATTTTCGGGCGCCTATCTGGCTGCCAGGATCGCCGAGGGCGACAACGACCTCGACAGCGCCATCGCCTATTACAAGCAGGCCCTGGCCTTCAATCCTGGTGACACAGCCCTGCAGCAGAGCTTGATGCTGTCGCTGATCGCTCAAGGCCGCTTCGATGAATCGCTGGTCTATGCCGACAAGCTCAAGGAAGTGCCGGATGTCGAGCGCTTCTCGCGCTTGGCGCTTGCGGTCGATACCTTCCACAAGAAGGATTTCACCAAGGCGCAGTACTGGCTCAAGCTGTCGCTGGAATCCGATCTCGACCGGCTGATCTCCGGCGTCATGTCCGGCTGGGCCGAACAAGGTGCCGGCCAGGCCAGCGAAGCGATGGCTTCGATCGACAAGCTGCAGGGGCCGGACTGGTTCGGCCTGTTCAAATCCTTCCACCGCGCCTTGATCGCCGATGCGTCTGGTATGCCTGAAAAGGCCGAGGCTATTTATGCCGCGACGATGCAGGACACCACCGCCGGCGGTGCGGCGCCTGAAACCTGGATGCGCAATGCGCAGGCCTATGCCTCGTTTCTGGCCCGCAAGGGCGACAAGGCCAAAGCGATGTCGGTTCTCGACCAGGCCGAGGCGTTCTCGCCGGGCAAGCTGGAAATCGTCGCCTTGCGCGACAGGATCAGCAAGGGCGACAAGATCGCGCCCTTCGTGTCCGGTCCGTCCGACGGTGCTTCCGAGATCCTGCTCGATCTTGCCACCGCGCTCAACCGTGGCGGCGGCGAGCCATTCGTGCGCCTCTATTTGCAATATGCCTTGGCCCTGAAGCCCGACAGCGACGCTGCCCTCGTGCAACTCGCCGCCGTAGCCGAACAGCTGAAGAACGGCGAAGGCGCCATCGCGCTCTATCGGCGCATCCCCGACTCTTCGCCGCTGAAGGAGATTTCGGACCTGCAGCTTGGCCTCAACCTTGCCGATCTCGACCGCCATGACGAGGCGATCACGCATCTGAAGGCCTTTGTCGAAGCTCATCCCAACGACATGCGCGCCTATCTGGCGCTCGGCGGTGTCTACTCCTCGAAGGACGATTTCCGCTCCGCCGCCAATCTCTACGACAAGGCCGTCGAGGTGCTGAAGACACCGACCGCCGCCAACTGGAACATCTTCTATCAGCGCGGCATCGCCTATGAACGGCTGAAGGAATGGCCGAAGGCCGAGCCGAATTTCCGCAAGGCGCTGGAATTGCAGCCAGACCAGCCGCAGGTGCTGAACTATCTCGGCTATTCCTGGGTCGACATGAACACCAACCTGAAGGAAGGCCTGGAGATGATCCAGAAGGCCGTCGATCTCAGGCCGAGCGACGGCTATATCGTCGATTCCCTGGGTTGGGCTTATTTCCGCCTCGGCCGGTTCGATGACGCGGTGCGCGAGATGGAACGCGCTGTCTCGCTGAAGCCGGAAGATCCGGTTCTGAACGACCATCTCGGCGACGCCTACTGGCGCGTCGGTCGCAAGCTGGAAGCCACCTTCCAGTGGAACCAGGCCCGCGACTTGAAGCCTGATCCGGATGTGCTGGCCACCCTGCAGCAGAAGCTGATGAAGGGCCTGCCGCCGATCGAGTCCAACACGGCGCAGGAAACCCCAAAGGTCAAGCCGGAGCCGGTTCCCGCCCCGAAGGGGTGAAACCGCCTTTTTGGAATGCGAACGGGGCTCTCGGAGCCCCGTTTTCGTTTGATATCCGTCCGCTTAAAACGCCTGCCGACGCGCTCAGAACATCTTTCGATAGACGACGAAGCCAGAGCGTTCGCCGACCTTGTCATAAAGCTTCATCGCCGTGTGATTGGTTTCATGCGTCAGCCAGTACACTCGGCCGGAACCGGCCGCCTGAGCGCGCTCGTAGACGCCTTCGATCAGCGCACGGCCGACGCCTTTGCCGCGCGACGCTTCGTTGGTGAAAAGATCCTGCAGATAGCAGTTGGGCGCGATCGCCGTGGTGCTGCGGTGGAACAGGTAGTGGACGAGGCCAAGCAACTCGCCTTCGTTTTCCGCGACCAGCGCATGGACAGGCTCGTAGGCGTCGAAGAAGCGCGACCACGTCATTGCGGTGATCTCGCTTGCCAGCGCCGTCTCGCCCGAACGGCCGTAGAACGCGTTGTAGCCGTCCCAAAGCGGCAGCCATCGGTCGAAATCCCGGGGCGTGACGGGGCGGATGCTGATCGGGCTGGACATGGCTGAACCTACGGTGCTTGGAGCGGACGCTTCGTCGAATTGGATCGCGGACCGTGGCGGCGGGCAATGGGCCAGTCGCTCGCAAAATCCTCAACATCGCCCGGCATGCTCACGGCGGGCCGCATCGGACGCGCTTGCTTGACGCTTCGCCGCCGTGTCTCTAGGACGTGGCCGCAAGCTAGCCTGTGTCGCCGAGGCCACCGTGACGATTGAAATCCCAGCCCATATGCATCCCAGCCGCTCGTTCCAGGGGCTGATCCTCACTTTGCACAATTACTGGGCGGCATATGGCTGCGTCATTCTCCAGCCTTATGACATGGAGGTCGGCGCCGGCACTTTTCACCCGGCGACGACGTTGCGCGCGCTAGGGCCCAAGGTCTGGAACGCCGCCTACGTCCAGCCTTCGCGCCGTCCCAAGGACGGCCGCTATGGCGAGAATCCCAACCGGCTGCAGCACTACTACCAGTACCAGGTGATCCTGAAGCCCAATCCACCGAACCTGCAGGAGCTTTATCTCGGCTCGCTTGCGACGATCGGCGTCGATCCTCTGTTGCACGACATACGCTTCGTCGAGGACGACTGGGAAAGCCCGACGTTGGGCGCCTGGGGCCTTGGCTGGGAATGCTGGTGCGACGGCATGGAAGTCTCGCAGTTTACCTATTTCCAACAGGTCTGCGGCATCGAATGCGCGCCGGTGGCGGGTGAACTCACCTACGGCCTGGAGCGCTTGGCCATGTATGTGCAGGGCGTCGACAATGTCTACGAACTCAACTTCAACGGCCGCGAGGGCGCCGACAAGGTAACCTATGGCGATGTTTTCCTGCAGGCCGAGCAGGAATATTCGCGCCACAATTTCGAATACGCCAACACGGCGATGCTGCTCAGGCATTTCGAGGACGCCGAGGCCGAGTGCAAGGCGCTGCTCGAGGCCGGCGCGCCGGCGTCGAACGACAATCTGCCGATGCACAAGATGGTCTTCCCGGCCTATGACCAGTGCATCAAGGCCAGCCATGTCTTCAATTTGCTGGACGCGCGTGGCGTGATCTCCGTCACCGAGCGCCAGAGCTACATCCTGCGGGTGCGCAATTTGGCGAAGGCCTGCGGCGAGGCGTTCTTGAAGACGCAGGCGGGTGGGTTGGCGGCCTGAGCCTCAAGCGTCCTCGATCATTTCGAGGGAAGCACTGATCGGCGGCAGGATCTGGCCGCTCGGACCAGCCATTGTCCTTAGCGCCTGCCGCACGCCCGGCATCGAGAAGGCGCCGTGGGCCTGCGCGGTGAAGCAGGCGCTGAGCGCAAGGATCTGAAGAAGTCTGGATGCCGTTTTCATCGTCGTTCAGCCAATAGTCCCCTGCCTGAGCGTGGGTCGCTTCAGCGCAGCCTTCGGTTCATGAAAATCTTTGATCCAAGGACGGGCGGGTTCGGCTCGTCCCGACAGGCCTATTGAAATTTATGGAAAGGGTGACAGCGGCCAGCCGAGTTGCTATGCCCCGCGCGGACCACTCTCCCGCATGAGCTGACCCCGATGCCTGACCTGCTTCTTGAACTTCGTTCCGAGGAAATTCCTGCCCGCATGCAGCGCAAGGCGGCGGGTGATTTGAAGAAGATGCTGACCGACGGTCTGGTCGAGGCGGGTCTCACCTATGAGGCCGCGCGTGAGTATTGGACGCCGCGGCGCCTGACGCTGGATATACGCGGACTCAACGCACGCTCGAAAGACATTCACGAGGATATCAAGGGGCCGTCGACATCGGCGCCAGAACAGGCCGTCCAAGGCTTCCTGCGCAAGGCCGGCCTGTCTTCGATCGCCGAGGCGCACGTCCATTCCGACCCGAAGAAAGGCGACTTCTACGTCGCCCATATTTCCAAGCCGGGCAGGGCGGCCGAAGAGATCATCGCCGGACTGGTGCCTGACATCATTCGGAATTTTCCGTGGCCGAAGTCGATGCGCTGGGGACCAGCCTCGGCCAAGCCGGGCTCGCTGCGCTGGGTGCGGCCGCTGCAATCGATTCTATGCACCTTCGGCCCCGAGACCGAGGAGCCGGTGGTGGTCGATTTCGAGATCGACGGCATCCGTTCGGGCAACATCACCTACGGCCACCGTTTCCTCGCGCCCGGCGAAATCACCGTGCGCCGCTTCGACGATTATGTGGGCAAGCTCGAGGCGGGCAAGGTCGTGCTCGACGCCGACCGTCGCAAGGAGATCATCCTCGCCGACGCCCGCAACCTCGCCTTCGCCAACGGGCTCGACCTGGTCGAGGACGAGGGCTTGCTTGTGGAAGTGTCGGGGCTGGTCGAATGGCCCGTCGTGCTGATGGGCGAGTTCGAAGAGGCTTTCCTTGCCATTCCAGCCGAGGTGATCCGCCTGACGATCCGCGCCAACCAGAAATGCTTTGTCACGCGGCCGCAGGGGGAAAGCGAGGCGCTCTCCAACCGCTTCATCCTCACCGCCAACATCGAGGCGAAGGACGGCGGCAAGGAGATCGCCCACGGCAACGGCAAAGTGGTGCGCGCCCGCCTGTCCGACGCGCTTTATTTCTGGACGACCGACCAGGGCGACCTGCCCGATCTCGACCAGCTCCGGGCATCCGCCGAAAAATTCGGCCTCGATCTGAAGAAGCCGCTAGACCAGCGCATGGCCCGCCTCGACCATCTCAATGTGACCTTCCACGCCAAGCTTGGCACGCAGGGCGAGCGGGTGGAGCGCATCAAGCGATTGGCGGAGGAATTGGCGGCGGTCGTTGGCGCGGACCCCACGCTCGCGGGCCGTGCGGCGGTTCTCGCCAAGGCCGATCTCACCACTGAAGTCGTCGGCGAGTTTCCCGAATTGCAGGGCGCGATGGGCCGCAAATATGCGCTGCTGCAGGGCGAGCATCCATCCGTGGCCGCGGCCGTCGAGGAGCACTACAAGCCGCAAGGGCCGTCCGATTATGTGCCGAGCGATCCAGTGTCGGTCGCCGTGGCGGTCGCCGACAAGCTTGATACGCTGGTTGGTTTCTGGATCATCGATGAAAAGCCGACTGGGTCGAAGGACCCCTACGCATTGCGCAGAGCCGCGCTTGGGATGGTGAGGCTGGCTCTGGAGAATGGAACGCGGCTATCGCTTCTTTCCACCATGGCCAACCATCGAAAGACCACTGTTGACCAGATTGATAAAAGGCAAGCCAGGGAGCAAGCCGAGTCAGGCGGCGACCATGCGCACGGGGGCGGGCAAGTCGGCGACGGGAAGTCCGTGGATCGAGACCTCCTCGCCTTCTTCCACGACCGCCTGAAAGTCTACCTCCGCGACCAGGGCGCGCGCCATGACCTCATCGACGCGGTGATCACGCCTCAGTCCGACGACCTCCTGCAGATCGTGCGCCGCGTCGAGGCGCTTGGCTCTTTCCTTGACACCGAGGACGGCAAAAACCTGCTCGCCGGCACCAAGCGTGCTGCCAACATTCTGGCGGCCGAGGAGAAGAAGAAAACGGCGGTCGCCGAAGCCGTTGAGCCGGCGTTGTTCCGGCAAGATGCGGAGAAGTCGCTGTTTGCCGCGGTGAATCAGGCCGAGAAGCAAGCCGGCGAAGCGATTCAAAACCAAGACTTTTCGGCTGCCATGCTGGCGCTTAGCGTGTTGCGTGAACCCGTTGATTCATTCTTTGAGCATGTTCTCGTGAATGATGAGGACCTGTCCGTGCGTGCCAACCGACTGGCGCTGCTCGCGCGCATTCGCACGGCTACCGGTCAGGTCGCGGATTTCTCGAAAATCGCTGGTTAAGAAGCACTTTGCCGAAAAGTCGGCACCGATTTTCGGACAAGATCATGCCGGGATAAAGGGGCCGCGGGCCGCTGGAAAATATGTTCCGGCCGGCCCCTCGAGCCGGCTTACAGTCATATGACGATGATCTCTCCGTGGCAAAAGGGGCGTGTTCCCTACCCCAACGGAGGCTTCCATGAATTCCGATCACGAAATCGAAGTGACAGAAGAAACCTCGGCTCCTGCCGAGCCGCTTGAATTCGCTTCCGAAACCGCCCTCGATCATGCCGCTGCTGCCACCACGGTCGAGGCCGCTGATCTGTCTGACGAAGATGGAGATGGCGATGACGAGGAAGGCGACGACGAAGACGGCGAAGAGTCTGACGAAGACGACGCCGATGATACCGTGAAGGCCGAAGGCGATGACGCTGAAGAAGAATCCGACGACGGCGAGTCCGAAGACGACGACGACGACAAGGAAGAAGCAGCCTGATTTTTCAGGTAACAGGTTCTCGAGGGCGGCGCTTTCGCGCCGCCCTTCCGCCGTCTTCCCCAAATTGATTTGATCAGTTTTCCAGAATGCTGACGCGCACGCTGTTTTCATAGACGTCGACCTGGATCAGCGGCTCGCCATTGACGATGGCGCGCTTGGTCGAGGAACTCATCGCGCCGGGGCGCTCCAACATGCGCTGCAGGTCGGCGCGCTGGTCGTTGGTCCTGAACCAGGCGTCGCTCTCGTCGTCGCCGTCGCGGCGATGGAATTTGTGCCAGTTGGCGCGGTCCTGCCGCACCATCTGCGCGGCCCCATTTAGCGCATAGCCGTCGCTCGCCTGGTGATCGCGATCGGAAATGCGCGCGACATAGGATCCCAGCATGTCCTCCGCTTGGGCCACGCCCCCAAGCAATGACGCCAGCAGAAACCCAGCCACCGTAACGGTCTTCGAATTTTTCATGAGCAACCCCCTTTGCCTTGAACAATGCAATTGCGTCCGCCGGAGCCGCTTGGTGAAATTGAGGCGCAGAGCCGCCAGCGAGATACTCTAGACGAAATTCGCCGGACAATCGTGCGCAGGGCGCCAGACCGCCGTCAAGCCGCCGAGCATTTTGCCCGCCCGGTTGGCGAGATCGCTATTTGACCTTGCCGGCTCCCGAAGCAGGCTGGTGGGCTGGCGGTGGCTGCACGGCTGCCGCCGGTGCCGCTGCTTTCCCGTGCGCTGCCGGCGCGGGGGCTGCCGAGGCTGTCGCCGTCGCAGGGGCGGTTGGGGTGGCTGGGGCCGTTGCCGCGGCCGGCGCTTTGGCCTGCACGGGTGTCGAGAAAGCGCCGCCGACGACGCCACCCCTGATGATCATCGGGCTCTGCGCGAAGGAGTGCGTCGCCTCGGTCTTGTCCGGGATTGCCGCGACTTTCTCGTAGGTGACGTCAGGCTCGCCAAGCGCAATGACGGACACAACGTCGCTCGCCTTGCCGTCGGCCGCCTTCAGCGCAAGGATGGAGGGTGTCGAGGCCGGCGCACCGGGAAAGACCAGCGACGAGGCCTGAGCCCCGCCACCCATTGAGGCCAGAGTGATGGCAAGCGCTCCCCAAATACGAACAGACACCGACATAGCTCCCCATTGCCCAGAAGCCGCATGATAGTACTTGGCGATTGATGCCGGCTTTCGTGGAAAGATAGCATTTTAGGGATTGGTGAATTGCCGATGCCCGCTTGCCCCGGCGGCCCCGTCGTATTACGCAGCCGGCATCCGCGAGGTGACGAGAGTGGCTGAGATACTTGCCGTCGGCGAAGCGATGGAACCGGCGTTGGCGCTGCTCCTGGGCGGCGATGTCGTCGCCATCCCGACGGAAACCGTCTACGGGCTGGCCGGCGATGCCACCAACGGCATTGGCGTGGCGCGCATTTTCGAAGCCAAGGGGCGGCCGCGTTTCAATCCGCTGATCGCCCATGTCGCCGACATGGCGATGGCCGAGCGCATCGCCTCGTTCGATCCGCTGTCTAGGAAGCTCGCGCTTGCCTTCTGGCCGGGTCCGCTGACGCTGGTGCTGCCGCAGCGCCCCGGCAATGGCATTCATCCGCTGGTCACGGCCGGGCTCGACACGATCGCCGTGCGCATGCCGAGGGGTTTTGGCGGCGACCTGATCGCCAGGCTTGGCCGACCGCTTGCCGCGCCCAGCGCCAACTCATCCGGCAAGATCAGCGCGACGACAGCGCAAGCGGTGGCTGCGGATTTAGGCGCGCGCATCAAACTGGTGGTCGATGGCGGCGCCACGCCGGTCGGCCTGGAATCGACCATCGTCAAGGCCGAAGGCGAAAGATTGCGCCTGCTTCGGCCCGGCGGCATTGCCGCCGACGAGATCGAGGCGGCCATCCGCATGGAGCTGCAGCGCGGCGGCATTGCCGGCATCGAGGCGCCGGGCATGCTTGCCTCGCACTACGCACCGGGCGCGGCTGTTCGGCTCAATGCCGGCACGGTTGGTGAAGGAGAAGCGTTGCTTGCCTTCGGCGACCAGCGCGCGGAAGGCTGGCGCGGCGCAACCGCTTTCCTCAACCTCTCCCTGTCAGCTGACCTGCGTGAAGCGGCAAGCAATCTCTTTGCCTACATGCAGGATCTCGATCGCAGCGGCGCGCGGATTATCGCCGTCGAGCCAATTCCCTTTGACGGGCTCGGCGAGGCCATCAACGACCGGCTCTCCCGTGCCGCCGCTCCTCGTGACAACGCGCGGCCCACAACGTAGTTTTCCCAGATGACCGAAACCGCAAAGACACTCGATCCCGCTCTCGTCGATCGTTTCGCGGCGATCGTCGGCGACAAATATGCGCTGCGCGACCAGCAGGATATCGCGCCTTATCTGATCGAGCGGCGCGGCCTCTGGCATGGCGCGACGTCCCTGGTGCTGCGGCCGGGCAGCGTCGACGAGGTCAGCCGGATCATGCGGCTGGCGACAGAGACCGGAACGCCGATCGTGCCGCAAAGCGGCAACACCGGGCTGGTCGGCGCGCAGGTGCCGGACAGATCCGGCCGCGAGATCGTCCTGTCGCTGTCGCGACTGAACCGCATCCGCGAGATCGATGTACTGTCCAATACGGTCACGGTCGAGGCCGGTGTCATCCTGCAGACCTTGCAGGAAGCGGCCGATGCCGCCGACCGGCTGTTTCCGCTGTCGCTCGCCGCGCAAGGCTCCTGCCAGATCGGCGGCAACCTGTCGTCCAATGCCGGCGGCACCGGCGTGCTGGCCTATGGCAATGCGCGCGAACTGTGCCTCGGCGTCGAGGTGGTGCTGCCGACCGGCGAGGTGTTCGATGATTTGCGCAAACTGAAGAAGGACAACACCGGCTACGACCTGAAGAACCTGTTCGTCGGCGCCGAAGGCACGCTCGGTGTCATCACCGCCGCCGTGCTCAAACTGTTCCCGAAGCCGAAGGGAAGGGATGTCGCCTTCGTCGGCCTATCGTCGCCCGACGCCGCCCTTTCCCTGTTCAGCCTGGCCATGGACCGCGCCGGAGCCGCACTCACGGCCTTCGAACTGATCGGCAAGCGCCCGTATGACTTTACCCTTGCGCACGCCCAGGGCGTCGTGCGGCCGCTGGCCGGAGACTGGCCCTGGTACGTGCTGATGCAGATGTCGTCCGGCCGCTCAGCGGAGGATTCTCGGGCGCTGATCGAGGATGTGCTTTCGGCGGGTCTCGAGCAGGAATTCGTGGGCGATGCGGTCATCGCCGCCAGCCTCGGGCAGGGCGATGCCTTCTGGGATTTTCGCGAGCTGTTGCCCGAGGCACAGAAGCCGGAAGGCGCTTCGATCAAGCACGACATTTCAGTGCCGATCGCATCGATACCGCGCTTCATCGTGGAGGCCGCCGGCGCGGTGGCGTCAGTGAGCGCCGGTGCCCGCGTGGTCTGCTTCGGCCATATGGGAGACGGCAATCTCCATTATAACATTTCACGGCCCGTCGACGGCGACGACGAAGCGTTCCTGGCGCTCTACCATGCCATGAACAAGGCCGTGCATGACGTGGTGCGCAGCCTGCACGGTTCGATCTCGGCCGAGCACGGCATCGGTCAGTTGAAGCGCGACGAACTGATCGCCACCGCGCCGCCCATGGCCATTGATCTGATGCGCCGGGTCAAGGCTGCCTTCGATCCGGCCGGCATCATGAATCCTGGTAAGGTTATCTGATCCTTTCAGCATCTTGTTGCTGGTGGCATTCCGATAACCATCCCTGAGATCAGCAAAATTTAACCGACTTTCTTAAGCGCGGCGGTAAGGAGCCGGCGCTACTGTTTCCCCATAACGAGGCCGGGAAAACTGGCCCGGAGAGAACCGGACACCGGCTCTCAGGAGACAGACAGGAAGGCGCTCTATGAACGTGAACACTGGACTGAAGCCAGTCTGGGCGGGACGCAACATGCGTCTCGACCCATTCCGCCTGCCGCAGGTGGTGAGCTATGCCACACGCGACGATTATGGCGACGTAACCTTCACGATCGACCAGCGCGGCGCCGTGATCCGCCGCCTGCTCGAGATGAGCGGGCTGCCGGCGATCATCGTGCTGCCCGCCAATGCATTTCGCGGCGTCGCCGCCCGTGCGATGGAGGATCCGGAAGGCAATGTCACGGTGACCCTGGAACTCCTGCACAACGATCCGATGCTGTCGGTGCCGCTGCTGGTGGCCGACGATCTCGAAGACGTCGCCGCCGACTGGCGCGCCTGGGCCGACGCCTACCGTCTGCCGATGCTGCTCATCGAATCCGATGGCGTCGCCCGCACCCTGGAAGAATCGCTGGGCGCCGCGATCAAGACGCTGCCGCCGCAGGGGCGCCGCAAGGGCCGCGTTTCCAATATGCGCCGCCCCCGTTTCCTTGCCCGCCGCAGAGCCGGTGACCTCGGTCTCAGGCTGGTGATCGGCGGCGAGGAGATCATTTCCAGAGACTAGCCTTCTTCTCCCCGTATAGAGACGGGGAGAAGGAAGACTACACCAGCGGCTTCAGCGCCACCCACAATGCGCCGCCGATCAGGCCGAGGAAGATTAGCCAGCCGACCTGGTTATTCGACCGAAACAGCCGCAGGCACTGGTCTGGATCGTCGATATCCAGAACCGCGATCTGCCGGGCCATGTGGGCGCCGGCGGCGATCAATCCCGCCAGTGCCACCACCGGCGCCTGCGCCGAGGCGAAGGCGATGGCGAAGCAGATCAGCGTACCGCCATAAAGGCCTGCGAGCCATGTCTTGGTGTTGTCGCCGAACAGCCGCGCGGTCGAACGCACGCCGACAATGGCGTCGTCTTCCTTGTCCTGGTGGGCATAGATCGTGTCGTAGCCGATCACCCACAGGATCGAACCGATATAGAGCATGATGGCGGGTCCATCGAGATCACCGAACTCGACCGCCCACCCCATCAGCGCGCCCCAGGAAAAGGCGAGGCCTAGAAACAGTTGCGGCCAGTTGCTTATCCGCTTCATGAATGGATAGACGGCGACGATCCCCAGCGAACAGACGCCGAGCAGAATGGCAAAGCTGTTGAACTGTAAGAGAACCGCCAGGCCGACCAGGGCCTGCAGGACAAGAAACAGCCAAGCCCGCCGGCGCGTGGTCTGGCCGGACGGCAGCGGGCGTGAGCGGGTGCGTTCGACCTGGCTATCGATGTCCTGGTCGACAATGTCGTTATAGCTGCACCCGGCGCCACGCATGGCGATGGCTCCAATCAGGAAGAGCACAAGGTACAAGGGCGCCGGCAGTAGCGAGAGCAGCGGGTCGCCTGGGCGCGGATAGGCGCTCGCCGCCAGTGCGGCCGACCACCAGCATGGCCACAAAAGCAACTGCCAGCCGATCGGCCTGTCCCACCGCGCCAGCTGCGCATAGGGCCAGATGGCGCGCGGCAGCACGCGATAGACCCAATGGCGGTTCGGCGCATCGGCGACGCGACCCTGGGCCGCTTTCGACTGGACAGGTTCCATTGGCATGGAGTGGCAGCAGCGGCGGAAACCGTCAAGCGGCAAGCGGAGGAGCGGCAAGCGGAGGAGCGGCGGCGGCCAACGGTCACGACACGAAGATGTCGCGTGTGGAAAACCAGACTTTCGCCACCGCGATGAAAGCCAGCGCCGCATTCGACACGCGCTGATGCGTGTCGTGGGTGAGAATGATGCGCTGCATGGGCAGCGGATCCGACAGCGGTTTGCAGACGAGGCGCAAGCCGTCATAGCTGTAGTCGCCATGCGGGCGAGTATAGCTGACCGCGACGCCGAAGCCGTTGGCCACCATGCTGCGCTGGAGTTCGAACGAACTTGTGCGCATGTCGGCCACCGGCGACAGGCCACGGCCGCGGAACAGGTCGAGCATATGCTGCCAGCTATGCGGCTGGTCGGTCGTGATCAGCGGATAGCCGGCCAGATCCGCCAGGCTGACCTCCGGGCGGCCCGCCAGTGCATGGCCCGCCGGCAGCAGCGCATGCGGCCGAAGCTCGTGCAACAGGATGCGGGCGAAATGCGACGGCAGGCCGAGATCGTAGCTGAGGCCGAGATCGACGGCGGCGTCCGCCAGGCGTCGCCCGAGCGTCTCGAACGTCTCGTCACGGACGACGACCGCGACCGCTGGATGGCGTTCGGAGAAGGCGCGGATGAGGCCCGGCGCGAAATAGGGCGCCAGATCCTCGAAGCAGCCGAGCACCAGCTCGCCACCGATGGCTGAATTGCCCGAACCCAGGCTCATCAGTTCGTCGGTCTCGGCAAGAACCTGCTTTGCCTTCGCTACCGCGACACGGCCAAAGGAGGTCAGCGAGACGCCGCTTCCCCGCTGGCGTACGAACAGCTTCTGGCCGAAATCCCTTTCGATGGCGTCGATGGCCACTGAAATCGACGGCTGTGAAATGTTGATCGCCCGCGCCGCGCCGGTGACGCTGCCATGGCGTGCGACGGCGATGAGATAGCGGAGTTGCGTGAGGGTAAGGCTCATAGCCAGAACCTATGTGTCAGATGAGAAGTTATTATTTTACTGAATGAGAGGAGATTGCGATAGTGCCCTCGATCCTGAGAGGAGGACACCATGGCTCCCCAAACCGCCGCACAGCCAATCGACTCCGAAATCATCGATGCGCGGACAATTGCCGACTATCAGCGTGACGGTGCGGTCTGTATCCGCGGAGCCTTCAAGGGCTGGGTCGACGCGATTGCCGCCGGCATCGAGCGCAACATGCGGAGCCGCAGCGCCACCGCGTCCGACATCGCTGGCGGCAAGGGCAGCTTCTTCGACGACTACTGCAACTGGGAACGCATCCCTGAATTCGTCGATGTCGTGCGCAATTCTCCGGCGGCGCGACTGGCGGCTGCGGTGATGCAGTCGCGCACCGCGCAGTTCTTCCACGACCATGTCCTGGTAAAGGAGCCCGGTACGCAGAAGCCGACGCCGTGGCACCAGGACATCCCCTATTATTTCGTCGACGGCCAGCAGACGGTGAGCTTCTGGATCCCCATCGATCCGGTGAAGGAAGCGACGCTGCGCCTGATCGCCGGCTCGCACAAATGGGACAAGATGATCCTGCCGGTACGCTGGCTGGACGATGGCAATTTTTACGCCGCCGAGGGCGATTACCGCCCGGTGCCCGATCCCGACATCGATCCGTCGATGAAAGTTATCGAATGGGAGATGGAGCCGGGTGACGCCATCCTGTTCGACTTCAGGACGGCACACGGCGCGCGCGGCAATATGACCGCGGCCCGGCGCCGGGCGTTGTCGCTGCGCTGGGTCGGCGATGATGCCCATTATGTCGAGCGACCGGGCCGCACCTCGCCGCCCTATCCCGGCCATGGCATGCAGCCGGGACAGAAGTTGCGCGAGGATTGGTTTCCGGTGGTCTTTCAGGGCTGAACCAGCGCCGGAATAGGGGCGGCGGTGGCCGGCGCCCCCTATTCGACAGGGATAACGTTTCCGTGCGCAATCCTCCCTGATGCCTTGACCCGTCGCCCAGAGAGCAATAGCGGGTTGTTCTCTCTATAGGATAGGCGGCATCAAGAGGTGGCCATGAACGTTCTTCTTCTCGGCTCCGGCGGCCGCGAACATGCGCTGGCCTGGAAGATCGCCGCTTCGCCGCTGCTGACGAAGCTCTACGCGACCCCCGGCAATCCGGGCATCGGCAGCGAGGCCGAACTGATTAAGCTTGATATCACCGATCACGCCGCGGTCGTTGCCTTCTGCCGGGAGACAAAAATCGATCTCGTCGTGGTCGGCCCGGAAGGCCCGCTCGTCGCCGGCATCACCGATGATCTGCGCGCCGAAAACATCCGCGTCTTCGGGCCTTCGAAGGCCGCCGCGCGGCTCGAAGGCTCGAAGGGCTTCACCAAGGACCTCTGCGCCCGGTACAACATTCCGACCGCCGCCTATGGCCGGTTCGGCGACCTGGCCTCGGCCAAGGCCTATGTCGAGAAGACAGGCGCGCCGATCGTCATCAAGGCCGACGGGCTCGCAGCCGGCAAGGGTGTCACCGTCGCCATGACGATGGAGGAGGCACAGGCGGCCCTCGCGTCCTGCTTCGACGGGTCCTTCGGCGCCGCCGGCGCGGAGGTGGTGATCGAGGAATTCATGACCGGCGAGGAGGCGAGTTTCTTCTGTCTCTGCGACGGCACCACGGCGCTTCCCTTCGGCACCGCGCAGGACCACAAGCGCGTCGGTGACGGCGACGTCGGTCCCAACACCGGCGGCATGGGCGCCTATTCGCCGGCCCCGGTAATGACGCCTGACATGATCGAGCGCACCATGCGCGAGATCATCGAGCCGACGATGCGCGGCATGGCCGAGCTTGGCGCGCCTTTCGCCGGCATTCTGTTCGCCGGACTGATGATTACGGAAAGCGGGCCGAAGCTGATCGAATACAACACCCGCTTCGGCGATCCCGAATGCCAGGTGCTGGTGATGCGGCTCAGGGATGATCTGCTGGTGCTGCTCAATGCCGCGACCGATGGCCAGCTCGCGCATATGTCGGTACGCTGGCGCGACGAGGCGGCGCTGACCGTTGTGATGGCGGCCAGGGGCTATCCCGGCACACCGGAGAAAGGCTCCGTCATCCGCGGCGTCGACGCCGCCGCCGGTGAAGGCGTCCAGATTTTCCATGCCGGCACCGCAATCAATGGCGGCGCGCTGGTCGCCAATGGCGGCCGTGTGCTCAACGTCACGGCGACCGGCGCCACGGTCGGAGAGGCGCAGGCGCGGGCCTATGCCGCGCTCGACCGCATCGACTGGCCGGACGGGTTCTGCCGCCGCGACATAGGCTGGCAGGCCCTGGCGCACGAACAGGCCGGCTGAAGCTCTGACCGGATGGCGGCTACCGCTGACCTCGGTCGAGGGTTGTCGAAGCGGTGCTGAGCGGGTCGGCCGCGGCAAAGGCGGCGTCGAGTTGTTCTGGGGAGCGCTGTTCGGTTCGCTTCCAGGCGACATATTGCACAATGCCGAACTCCGGCCGTCGCGGTACCGTCTTCACGACTGGCATGCGGAACCCGTCACGAAATTTTGACCAACGCGAACCGAGCACCGCGACCATTTCCTCGAATGTCGGCGGTGTTGCCACATCCGCATAGATGAGGGTGGCCTTGCCGGCGAGCGCGGCTTCGCGCGAGAGCGGCACCGGTACGCTGGCAAGATAGTCGGATGGCACGTCGATCAGCCCGCCAAAGGGCCATTGCTGGCGCAGCGTGGTGGCATCCGTCGGCGCGACGTTGACGTCGATATTGTCAGGCGTGCCGGCCACCCTGTAGGGGCAACGGAAGCGGCCGCAATTGGCTTGTGCCGAGAATTGCCAGAGCGCATAGCCCTGCCAGTTACCCATCGGAAAATGCACGTCGATATCAGGCTTGTAGCGTGCGTACCAAAGCGGCAGCCGCGACAGCAGCCGATACTTGTAGCGGTTGTCGGCGATGTATTGCGCCGTCTTGCCGTTGGTGTAGAGCACCGGGAAACGACCGATGCGCCGATGCACCTGGCGCACGAACTCCTCGGCATCGTCGAGCGACATCCATTGCGACGCATCGATGCCCTCGATATCGAGAGCCATCAGATCGTCCGGCGCGGGATCGGCGAAATCGAGGAAATTATTAGCCTGCTCGACCGGATTGCCGGGGCGGGCGAGATGATAGGCACCCCATTTCATGCCGAGTGCTTTGGCCACGACCCGGCGCGTCTGAAACAGTTCGCGCGTCACCGCATGGCGCTTCCACAATGCCTTGCAGAGCTTCACCTCGGTGTCGCCGCCGAAGCAGAAATAAGGCGGCGGCATGCCGTCGGACGCCTTGTTGATGAAGGCGGTGATGCGCTTGTCGGTGGCAAGCCGCGCCCAGTCGATGGAATTGTATTCGTAGGCGTCGACCACCAGCGCGCGGTCGGCGTTCTTCCACGGCTCGGAAAAATCCGAGGCCTTTGCCGCTGATATCAGCACCATCATCGCCGCAAGAGCGATCGCTGAGCGGCGAAGAGGATGCGCCGGCGTTTTCAAACAGGGAATCCCCGCTGACCAAACACCGATGGTGAGCCGGTATGGTTAAGAAATGCTTCCCGATGCTGAGGCCGCGGTGAAGTCAGCGCTGGCTGAATGGTTGAAATTCGAACGGATCCGGCGCGGGCTCTTGCCGCAGCGTGCCTTCGGCGGGGCGCTTGCGGTGGTGGGCGAGCAAACATTGCGGCGAACACAATATGCCACGATCCGACCAGTAGGCAGCACCGTTTCCCAGGTCGCCGTGATAATAGGAAAACCCCGTTGCCCGATAGGGCAAGCCGCATTCGATGCAGAGATAGGCGTCAGGTCTGGCAAGGATGGGATTGTTCCGGTCGATGGTCTTCGGTCGCCGGTCGATTTGTCCGGCATCTGTCGAATTTAATACAGCCCCGCCTGATTGCAAAATCAGCGTGACAAAGTTTGACGTTTACGTAAAAAGACGATGGGAGACCGCCAAAGGCGGGTGGTTTTGCGGCGGCGCTGGCTCTAGGGTCGGCGAGGCCGATGCATTAAGGGAGGATCGAGCGGCATGTATCGGGCACCGGTCGAGGATATCGCGTTCACCCTGAAGCATGTGGCAGGCATGAAATCCGCCATCGACACGGGAGCGTTCGGAGACCTCAGCGAGGATCTGGTCGACGCCGTCCTTGGCGAGGCAGGCCGTTTCGCCTCCGAGGAGGTGGCCCCCCTTTATAAAATCGGCGACGAGCATGGCGCGGTGCTCAGGGATGCCGCGGTCACCGCCCCGCCAGGCTGGAAGGAGCTCTATCGCCGCTGGATCGACGGTGGCTGGAATGCGCTTTCCGGGCCGGAAGAGTATGGCGGCCAGGCGCTGCCGACCATGCTCGGTGTCGCCGCACTCGAAATGTGGAACTCCGCCGCCATGGCCTTCGGCATCGGCCCGACGCTGACCATGGGCGCGGTCGAAGCGCTCGACAAGCACGCCTCCGAGGAGCTCAAGAGATCGGAAGAGCGTCGTGTAGGGAAAGNCGCAGGCGGGTTCGGACCTCGCCGCCTTGCGCGCCCGTGCCGAGCCGGCCGGTGACGGCAGCTACCGCATCTTCGGCCAGAAAATCTTCATCACCTATGGCGAGCACGATTTCACCGACAACATCATTCATCTGGTGCTGGCGCGGCTTCCCGATGCGCCGGCCGGGACGCGTGGCATCTCGCTGTTCCTGGTGCCGAAATTCCTGGTCGGGGACGATGGCTCGCTCGGCGCGCGCAACGACGTCTTCTGTTCCGGCCTCGAGCACAAGCTCGGCATCCANGCCTCGCCTGCATGTTCACCATGATGAACAATGCCCGCCTCGCCGTTGGGATGCAGGGCGTGGCGGTCGCGGAAGCCGCGACCCAGAAGTCGATTGCCTATGCCAATGAGCGCCGCCAGGGCAAGGCGAGCGATTATTTTGGCGCCGGCATGGCGCCGATCGTCCATCACCCGGACGTGCAGCGCAATCTCCTGACCATGAAAGCGCTGACCCAGATCGCGCGGGCGATCAGCTATTCCTGTGCCCACGCTATCGACATGGCGCGTGCGTCGTCTGGCGACCAGGCGGCGCATTGGCGCGACCGTGCTAATTTGCTGACTCCGCTCGCCAAGGCGTTTTCGACCGATGTCGGCGTGGAAGTCGCCTCGCTTGGCGTCCAGGTGCATGGCGGCATGGGCTTCATCGAGGAAACGGGTGCGGCCGCGTACTATCGCGACGCGCGCATCGCGCCGATCTATGAGGGCACCAACGGCATCCAGGCGATCGATCTGGTGACCCGAAAACTGCCGCTCGGCGGCGGTGAGCATGTGCATGGCTACATCGACGAACTGGCTGGTATCGCCAATGCTGTGCGAACGTCGACCCTCGACGGTTTTGGCCGCGCCGCCGACGCTCTCGATCAGGCGCTCTCCGATTTGACGCAAGCGACGCGTTTCCTGCTNAGACGTGTGCTCTTCCGATCTGATCTGACGCAAGCGACGCGCTTTCTGCAAAAACTGTCGGCCGATGGCCGACCGGAAGAGGCGCTGGCAGGTGCTACGCCCTATCTCAGGCTGATCTCGCTTGCCGCCGGCGGCGCCTATCTGGCGCGGGCCGCTCTTGCCGACCAGGGCCGCATCGCCCTTTGCCGCTTCTTCGCCGAGAACCTGCTTGGCGAAGCCAGTGCTTTGAAGGGGCGCGTCATCGATGGCGCCGGCAGCCTGGCTGCTGCCGCCGAGGCACTGATTTCCGCCTGACCTTCACAAGGAAAACACCGTGACAGACCACATCCTCGTCGAGCGCCAGGGCGCCATCCAGATCATCCGCATGAACCGGCCGGACAAGAAGAACGCGCTGACGCGTGCCATGTATGCGAAAATGTCGGCGGCCCTTGCCGAAGGCGACACCGATCCGGCGGTCCGCGTTCATGTCTTTCTCGGCGTGCCGGGCGCCTTTTCCTCCGGCAACGACCTTGCCGATTTCATGGTCGTGGCCACCGGTGGCGATGGCGGCACCGAAGTCTGGGATTTCCTGATCGCCCTGGCCGGGGTCGAAAAGCCCATCGTCTCCGGCGTCGACGGCATCGCGGTCGGCATCGGCACCACGATCAACCTCCACTGCGACCTGACTTTCGCCACGCCGCGCACCGTGTTTCGGACCCCCTTCGTCGATCTCGGCCTCGTGCCCGAGGCAGGATCGAGCCTTTTGGCACCCCGCATCCTGGGCCAGCAAGGTGCTTTCGCCCTGCTCGGTCTCGGTGAGGGCTTTTCGGCCGAGCGCGCGAAGGCCGCCGGGCTGATCTACGAGGTGGTCGAGGAAGGTGGGCTGGAGGCTTCGGTGCTTGCAGCGGCCGGCCAGATCGCGGCCAAGCCACCGGAAGCGCTCAAGATCGCGCGCGACCTGATGCGTGGCTCACGCGACGATCTGGTTGCCCGCATCGAGATAGAGAGCGAGCATTTTCGCGAGCGGCTGAAATCCGACGAGGCGCGTGCGGCCCTGACGGCATTCATGACCAGGAAAAAGGGCTGAAGGTTTTTTCAGGGATAGAGCCTGGCCTTGTCCCAACCGCCTGCCGCGTTTCGTGAAAAGACGACGCGGTCATGCAGCCGGAACGGCCGGTCGTGCCAGAATTCGATCGTCTTCGGCACGATCCGGAAGCCCGACCAATGTTTCGGTCGCGGGATGTCGCCGATGGCATAACGCGCCGTGTATTCGGCGACCGCCTTTTCCAGCGCGAAGCGGCTTTCCAACGGCCGCGATTGCTTCGATGCCCAGGCGCCGATGCGGCTGCCGCGTGGCCGCGTCGCGTAATAACTGTCGGCTTCGGCATCGCTAACGAGCTCCACCGGACCGCGAATGCGCACCTGGCGGCGCAGCGATTTCCAATGGAAACACATCGCCGCCTTCATGCTGCCAAGAATCTCTTGGCCCTTGGCGCTCTCGAAATTCGTGTAGAACACAAAGCCGCTTTCATCGAACCCCTTGAGCAGCACCATCCTTACGTCCGGCATGCCCTCGGCATCGACGGTCGCCAATGCCACGCCGTTGGCATCGTTGATTTCGCTTTTGACAGCGTCGTCCAACCATGCGGCAAAGAGGCGAAACGGCTCGGCCGCCTCGGTAAAGTCACTGCTTGTTAACTCTGTGTCACTCATAGTTTTTCTCAAATTGTCACGAGACCAGGGAGGTTGCCGATTGTCGCGTATCGCGCAAGCTTTTGACAGCAGGCAATGGGGCGTTATCGCTTCAGCCAGCACGAAAGTGGCGATCGTGGCAGTCGCCCTGCCGCTCGCGGCCTGCGGGGCAGGTGGCTTCAGCCTGCAGAAGGCCGAAGTCGACCGCTCGATCCTGACCAGCAGCACATCGGCTTCGCTCAAGCCGGCTGACTCGGATCGCGACTCCGACCAGACGACGATCGGCAATGCGGTATCGTCCGCCGATATCGAGCAACTCGGCGGCCAGGCGGTGCCGTGGGCGAACACCGGCACCGGCTCGCGCGGCTCCATCACAGAACTGGCGGAATTGAAGGACGGGGGCCAGACCTGCCGCCGCTTCAAGGCTTCGCGCGAAAGCTTTGACGGCGTTGCCATGTTCCAGGGTGAACTCTGTCTTGCCAGTGCCGGCGGCTGGCGCATGCAGGGCTTCAAGGCACTCTGATTTTCCGCCGTCGATATGGAGGTCCGCTACTGGAATTTGTTCCTATGCGAGCGCATATAGGAGGCAAGTATGGACTCAACTCATTTCCAGGGCAGGAAGCATGCGCGACCCCTATGAGGTGCTGGGCGTTGCAAAGAACGCATCGGCCAAGGACATAAAATCGGCGTACCGGAAACTCGCCAAGAAGCATCATCCGGACCAGAATCCGAATGATCCCAAGGCGAAGGACCGTTTTGCGGCGGCCAATCAGGCCTATGAGGTCATCGGCGACGAGAAGAACCGTGCGGCTTTCGATCGTGGCGAGATCGACGCCGACGGCAAGCCGCGTTTCCAGGGTTTTGAAGGTGCCGCGGGCGGTGGCGACCCCTTTGCCGGGTTCCGCCGCCAGCAACAGGGCGCAGGAGGCTCGCGATTCGAGTTCCGCTCGGGCCGTCCGGGCGGCGATCCGTTCGACGGCAACAGCGATATCTTCAGCCAGATCTTCGGCGATGCCTTTTCAGGCGCGCGCGGGCCAGGCGCGGGCGACCGCCGCCAGGCGGCGACGGCAGCCGACCTGAACGTCACGCTCGACGTCACCATCGAGGAAGCGGCCAATGCCGAGAAGGTGACGGCGATGTTCCCGGATGGCCGCAAGGTTGCGGTCAAGCTGCCGGCCTATGTCGAGGATGGCCAGACCATCCGGCTGAAAGGCCAGGGCGAGCAGGGACCGGGCCAACCCGGCGACGCACTGGTCAAGATCCATATCCGCCGCCATCCTCGTTACCGTATCGAAGGCCGTGACCTGCACGCCGACCTGCCGGTTTCGCTGGTCGATGCGGTGCTGGGCGCCAAGGTGCCGGTCGAGACGCCGACCGGCAGGCTCGCGGTCAACGTTCCCGCCTGGTCGAGCTCGGACAAGGTCCTGCGGCTCAAGGGCAGGGGCTTGCCGGAGAAAGCCGGCGGCCATGGCGATCTCTATGCCCATGTGCGCATCATGCTGCCGGAAGGCGGCGATAGCGCGCTGGAATCGCTGTTGCGCGGCCAAAAAGGCTGATCGAGAGCTTTTGTCCCCCGAACTGTCCGGTTTGAACGCTTGAAGGGCCTGTGTGCCTGTGCGATAGGCACTCCACAAAGCAGATATCTTGCGGAGAACACGCATATGGCGGGTGGACAGGGCCTGATGGCCGGCAAGCGCGGCCTGATTCTTGGCGTCGCCAACAACAGGTCGATCGCTTATGGCATTGCCAAAGCCTGCGTCGATCACGGCGCCGAGATAGCACTGACCTATCAGGGCGAAGCCTTCAAGAAGCGCGTCGAGCCGCTGGCGGCGGAACTGGGCGCCTTTGTCGCCGGCCATTGCGACGTAACCGATCCGGCGAGCCTGGACCAGGTCTTCGCCAATGTCGCCAGTCATTGGGGCAAGCTCGACTTCCTCGTGCACGCCATCGCCTTTTCCGATAAGGACGAGCTGACCGGCCGCTATGTCGAGACGACGCGCGACAATTTCCTGCGCACCATGGACATTTCGGTCTATTCCTTCACCACCATCGCCAAGCGCGCCGAAGCGCTGATGACCGAGGGCGGTTCGCTGCTGACGCTGACCTATTACGGCGCCGAGAAGGTCATGCCGCACTATAACGTCATGGGCGTCGCCAAGGCGGCACTGGAGGCCAGCGTGCGTTATCTCGCCGTCGACCTTGGCGCCAAGAAGATCCGTGTCAACGCCATTTCGGCCGGCCCGATCAAGACGCTTGCCGCCTCCGGCATCGGCGACTTCCGCTACATCCTGAAGTGGAACGAATACAATTCGCCACTGAAGCAGACGGTCACGCAGGAAGAGGTCGGCGATTCCGGCGTCTATTTCCTGTCCGACCTGTCGCGTGGCGTCACCGGCGAAGTGCACCATGTCGATTCCGGCTACCACGTCGTCGGCATGAAAGCGGTCGACGCGCCGGATATTTCGACAGTCAAGGATTAGGTCTCCCCGCCTTTCCTCCGTCCAGGCACTGGCCCGATCTCCGGAAGAGCTGATGTACCCGCTGGTTTATATCGTGCGCCACGGCCAGACCGCGTGGAACGCCGAGTTCCGGCTTCAAGGCCAGGCCGATACCGATCTCAATGCTCTTGGCCGCGAGCAGGCGAGCGCAAATGGGCGTCGGCTGGCCGCACTCGTCGGTGCTCCCCAGGAATTCGACTTCGTCGCCAGTCCGATGAGACGCACGCGCGAAACAATGGAACGCATCCGCGCCGCCATGAGGCTCGATCCGCTCGCCTATCGAACCGATATCAGACTGATTGAAGTCAATTTCGGCGATTGGCAGAGTTTTACCTTCGCCGAGCTTGAGAGGCAGTCGCCCGGAGCGAGCCGATCCCGCGCATTGGACAAGTGGAATTTTCAGCCGCCAGGTGAAGGCGCGGAGAGTTACCAGATGCTGCTCGAACGGGTGAAGCCATGGTTCGATGAGCTTCGGGGGCAGACGATTTGCGTGACGCACGGGGGTGTCATGCGCACGCTGTTTCGCTTCGTGCTTGATATGGCCGAGGACGAGGCCGCGAACCTGGAGATACCGCAGGATCGCGTGCTAAAGCTTGAGGGCAGGAGCCTGGAGTGGCTTTAGGACGCCCGGTGACGCCAACTCCTAGTTCGTGTCGCTGTCACCCGGCAACTGCATGTCGGTGACGACGTTTTCGCCATCGGTCACATCATAAGCAATGACGATGTCCATCCCCGGCTTCAGCGCATCGAGATCGGTTTCGGCGTTCAGCTTGTAGGATTTGCCGTCGTCCAGCGTCAGCGTCAGCGCGTCCTTGTCGACCTTCTTGATCAGGCCTTCGGTCTGCCCGGCAAAGGCGGCGGTGGAGAGCAGCAGCGTGGCGGCAACAGCGCCAATCAGGGTACGCATCATCGTCCTCTTTGGTCATTGCGCCGGCCTGGGTGGCGGCGGATCGCTCAACGGCGAATGGAGGAGAGCAGAAACCAACCGAATGTGTCAAAACTAAATCCGTCGGATCACAGTTTGACCACCGTGGAAAACGCCAATAGAAGGCTGGCTTCAGCCGGTTTCGATGCCGGGCAGGGCACTTTCCATGTCTCACAACACGTTCGGCCATCTTTTTCGCGTCACCACCTGGGGCGAGAGCCATGGCGCGGCGCTCGGCTGCGTGGTCGATGGTTGTCCGCCGGGCATCCGTTTCACGCGCGATGAAATCCAGGCCGAACTCGACAAGCGCCGCCCGGGCCAGTCGCGCTTCGTCACCCAGCGTCGCGAGCCGGACGAAGTGAAGATCCTCTCAGGCTTCGTTCTCGACGAGGACGGCGCGACGATGATCACCACCGGCACGCCCGTGTCGATGCTGATCGAGAATGTCGATCAACGCTCGAAGGACTATGGAGAGATCGCCCGCCAGTTCCGGCCGGGCCATGCCGACTACACCTACGACGTCAAATACGGCATACGCGACTATCGCGGCGGCGGCCGCTCCTCGGCGCGCGAGACCGCTGCCAGGGTCGCTGCCGGCGCGCTCGCCCGCAAAGTGGTGCCGGGCATGGTGGTGCGCGGCGCGCTCGTGTCGATGGGCGAAAAGTCCATCGACCGCGCGAACTGGAACTGGAATTTCATCGGCGATGCCGAGAACCCGTTCTTCACGCCTGACCCGGCTTCGGTTCCTGTTTTTACGCAGTATCTCGACGGCATCCGCAAGGCCGGTTCCTCGGTCGGCGCGGTCATCGAGATCGTCGCCGACGGTGTGCCTGCCGGCCTCGGCGCGCCAATCTACGCCAAGCTCGACCAGGACATCGCCTCCGGCCTGATGTCGATCAACGCCGTCAAGGGTGTCGAGATCGGCAATGGTTTCGAGGCCGCCCGCATCACCGGCGAACAGAATGCAGACGAGATGCGCATGGGCAATGATGGCAAGCCGGTGTTCCTGTCCAACAAGGCCGGCGGCATCCTGGGCGGCATCTCGACCGGCCAGGCGATCGTCGCCCGTTTTGCCGTGAAGCCGACTTCGTCGATCCTGACGCCGCGCAAATCGATCGACAAGGACGGCAGGGATGTCGAAGTGATGACGAAGGGTCGCCATGACCCCTGCGTCGGCATCCGAGCCGTGCCGATCGGCGAGGCCATGGTCGCCTGTGCCATTGCCGACCACTATCTGCGGCATCGAGGACAGACAGGTAGGTGAGTAAGGAGTAAGCTGCCCGGTCCGCCGACGCGTCGTTTTTTTTCTTTTCGCTATTCCCCTACTGCCTTACTCCCTTACTCCCTGTTCCATCGAGTGAAACGAGCGCTTTATGCCTTACGACCAGAAGAAGATCGTGGAAGCCATTCGGGCCTTCGAACGTGGCGAGATCGTCGTCGTCATGGACGATGACGGGCGCGAGAACGAGGGCGACCTGATCGTCGCGGCCGTCCATTGCACGCCGGAGAAGATGGCCTTCATCGTCCGCAACACGTCGGGCATCGTCTGCACGCCGATGCCGCGCGAGGAGGCCAAGCGGCTGAACCTCGCGCCGATGGTGGCCGACAATGATTCGGCCCATACCACCGCCTTTACAGTCAGCGTCGACTTCAAGCATGGCACGACGACAGGCATTTCGGCCGACGACCGCACGCTGACCGTGCGCAACCTCGCCAACGGCAATGTCGGCGCCTCCGATTTTGTCCGCCCTGGCCACATCTTCCCGCTCATCGCGCGCGAGGGCGGCGTCTTGATGCGCTCGGGTCATACCGAGGCGGCGGTCGATTTGTGCAAGCTCGCCGGCCTGCCGCCGATCGGCGTGATCTCGGAACTGGTCAACGATGATGGCACCGTCAAGCGCGGCCCGCAGGTCGCGGCCTTNCGCTGCCCTGGGACACGATGCATCACGTCGCCATCGTCTTCGGCGACATCCGCGACGGCGAGGAGGTGCCGGTGCGGCTGCATTCGGAGGATGTGGTGACCGACGTGTTCGGCACCAGCCACCGGCTCGACGGCATCATGAAGGCGATGGGTGAACGCAAGCGCGGCGTCATCGTTTATCTCAGGGAAGGCTCGGTCGGCGTCGCCCATCAGGAGCGCAACCGGCCGGCGCCAGGCGACCGCGAGGACCATGAAGAGGCGCGCCGGCGCGAGAGCGAATGGCGCGAGATCGGTCTCGGGGCCCAGATCCTGAAGGACCTCGGCATTTCCTCGATCAATCTGATTGCCTCACGCGAACGCCACTATGTCGGCCTCGAGGGTTTTGGCATTCACATCGCCAAGACCGAGATCATCTGAGCTCGACAAACCCTGCCCTGTCATTCGGCCGGGATTGCCGCCTCGCATCCTTCCAACTCGCATTCGTGGGTGGCGAGGCTGCGCTGGCCGAGCAGCACAGTGATCAGTGCGATAGCACCTGACGTCACCGAAACCCAGAACCCGTTCTGGGCGCCGAATGCATCCACCACCGCGCCGGCGGCGAACGAACCCAGCGCCATGCCGATGCCGATGCCTGTCGTCACCCAGGTGATGCCTTCGGTCAGCATCGTTTCAGGAATATGCCGTTCGATCAGGCCGAAGGCGGTGATGAAGGTCGGCGAGATCGCCACGCCGCTGATGAACACAGTCAGCGCGAGCGCTGGCACGGTGCTGGCGGTAAGCGGCAGCAGTGTGCCGAGCCCTACCAAGGCAACCGCCATGGCGAGCTGGCGCTGCAGCGGTGCTTTCAGGTTGAGCGCGCCGATGATGATGCCGAGCACGAAGGAGCCCAGCGCATAGACGCCGATGACGAGACTGGCAGTGCCCGGCTGGCCGAGTTCCTTGGTGATCGCCACCGTGCTCACCTCCGTCGTCGCGAAGGTCGCGCCGATGAAGATCATGGCGAAGGTGATGATTTGAACCGGCCCCAGACGGATTGCCGAGCCGCTGGAGCCATGGTCCACCGGCCGCACTTGCGGCTCGGTCGAACGCTGCAGGATGAAAGCTGTCGAGCCCAAGGCGAGGAACAGCGTGCTGACGAGCACGCCCGCTTCCGGGAACAGCGCGGCGCTGAGGCCCACAGACAGCGATGCGCCGGCGATATAGACCAGTTCGTCCGCCGCCGACTCGAAGGCGAAGGCGGTGTTCATCTCGGACCGGCCCCGGAAAATCTCGGTCCAGCGCGCCCGCACCATGGCCGGCATGCTTGGCATTGCCGCGGCCAGTAGCGCCGACGCGAACAGCGTCCATACCGGCCAGTCCTGATTGGCCGATGCGATCAGGGCCGCGAAAGCGAGCACGGAGATAATGGTGGTGGGTACGACAACCCGTGTCTGGCCGAGGCGGTCGACCAACCTCGATATTTGCGGCGCCAGGAAGGCATTGGCCA
Organism: Mesorhizobium sp. LNHC209A00; assembly: GCF_000502915.1. Taxonomy (NCBI): domain Bacteria; kingdom Pseudomonadati; phylum Pseudomonadota; class Alphaproteobacteria; order Hyphomicrobiales; family Phyllobacteriaceae; genus Mesorhizobium; species Mesorhizobium sp. LNHC209A00. The sequence continues at coordinate 79,558 of NZ_AYWT01000004.1, read as the reverse complement.
AGGCGAAAGTCGCCGAAACCGCGCCCGCCAGCCAGTATTCGCCACGCGTCTGCGACAGCATCGCCACGATGCCGATTGGCGCCATGGCGATCGGCAGGCGCGCCATGAAGCCGGCGGCGGCAAAGCCCCTGGCTCCGGGAGCGCGAAAGATTTCCGAATAGGGGTTTTGCATGGTTCTGTTCCTCGACAAGGGGCGATTCCACAATTACATACGAGACGTATAAGTGTTAAATAGAGCATACGCCGCGTATGTCAATTGGCATACGACGCGTATGTAGATAAGGCCAGAAGCATGCATCGACCGCGCAAGGAGATGATTGCCGAGACACGCGCCAAGCTGATTGCCGCGGCGCGCCAGGCTTTCGGCACCATCGGCTATGCCGAAGCGTCGATGGATGATTTCACCGCGTCGGCCGGGCTGACGCGCGGCGCCCTCTATCATCACTTCGGCGACAAGAAGGGGCTGCTTGAGGCGGTTATCGCCGAAATCGACGCGGAAATGGCGGCCCGGGTGAATGAGGTCGCGTCGCGGGCGCCGACCCGCTGGCAGCATTTCGTCGACGAATGCACTACCTATATCGAAATGGCGCTGGAGCCGGAAATCCAGCGCATCATGTTCCGGGATGGTCCGGCTGTGCTGGGCGATCCGGCACAGTGGTCGAATGCCAATGCCTGCGTCGGTTCAATGACCGATCATCTGACCGCGCTGCAAGGGGAGGGGGTGGTCGTCCCCGGCGTCGATCCGGAGTCGGCAGCGCGGCTGATCAATGGGGCGAGCAGCCAGGCTGCGCAGCGGATCGCCAATTCGCCAGATCCCGAAGCGACCTCGAAAATGGTGGTGGCCGCGTTCAAGCAATTGCTCGAAGGCCTGCTGAAAAAACCGGAAGCGCTTTCAAGATGAACCTCCATGGCAGTCCCGCCACCACCTGCAATTGACAATAGCCGGTTTGAGCGCATCCTCGGCAGCCATCTCTGAGGGGAGATTCGGGCATGTGGGATTTCGGTATCGGCAGGTCGGTGTCCATCATGATGCGGACCTGGCCTTTCATTGTCTTTCGCATGATCGTCTATTTCGGCATCACGCTGGCCTACATCATGGCAACCGGCACCGGCGCATCCGTCGGCTATGGCGTCGGCCATATTTCCACCGATCCCGACGGACCATTGTCTTTTGCGATGTGGGGCGGCGTGGTCGGTTTCGGCATCGTCTCGATCGCCGTCTACTGGATCCGCGAATACATCCTCTACGTCGTCAAAGCGGGCCATATAGCCGTCATGGTGCATCTGATCGACGGCCATGATGTTCCCGACGGCCAGAACCAGATCGCCTACGCAAAAGAGATCGTGACCGAGCGTTTTGCCGAGGCCAACATCCTTTTTGTTGTCGACCAATTGGTCAAGGGCGCCATCCGCGCCATCACCGGCCTGCTCGGCGGCATCGCGGCCTTCCTGCCTATTCCTGGGCTGAGCGGACTGGTTTCGTTCCTCAACACTGTGATTCGCCTGTCGCTGACCTATGTCGACGAGATCATTCTTGGCTACAACATCCGCATCAATTCGTCCTCGCCGTTCGAAACCGCGCGCCAAGGCGTCGTGCTCTACGCCCAGAACGGTAAGACCATGGTCAAGAACGCCGTCTGGCTGGCGGTCATCATGTGGGCCGTGTCGTTCGTGATTTTCCTGCTGATGCTCGCTCCGGCAGCCGCTATTCTTTACGTCATGCCCGGGCAGCTCGCCGGCTGGGCTTTCGTGCTGGCAATCGTCTTTGCCTGGGCTTTCAAGGCGGCCTTCATCGAGCCCTTCGCCATTGCCTGCCTGATGCAGGTCTATTTTAAGACCATCGAGGGTCAGGTGCCCGATGCCGCCTGGGACGCCAGGCTGGCCGAAGCTTCGTCGAAGTTCAGGGAACTCAAGGACAAGGCGCTCTCCACTTTCGGCGGTTCGCGCTGGGGCACGGCCGGCGCGACGAGCTGATCGGCCGGGCTCGCGGGCGCACCGGCGACGGTGCCGAGGCGCGCCACTGCTGATTTGAGCGGCGCTTCGCCTTGCCCGCGAAAAGTCTCGCTCATGATCAGCTCGGGCAGCGGCAGCCGCCGGCCCCAGCCATGCGTTTCGAGGTCCGGCTTCGGTGCGAACTCGGAAACGCGGCCGACGCAGAGATAGGCGATCGGCGTCACGTGATCGGGAATCGCCAGCAGGCTTTTCAGCGCTTGCGCCTCGATGATGCTGACCCAGCCGACCCCAACGCCCTCGGCACGCGCGGCCAGCCAGAAATTCTGCACCGCGCAGACCGTGCTGTAGAGATCCATCTCCGGATTGTGCCACCGCCCCAATGGCGAGCCTTTCGAGCGCTCGCGGTCGCAGGTGATGCAGATGTTTAGCGCGCTTTCGCAAATGCCTTCGAGCTTGAGCTTGCGGTAGAGCGCCTGCCGTTCTGCCTCTATTTCAGGCAGTTCCCGTTCTCGCGCGGCCAGGAACAGGTCGCGCACCTCCGCCCGCCGCGCGGCATCGCGGATGACGATGAAGTTCCAGGGTTGCATGAAGCCGACCGATGGCGCGTGGTGGGCGGCAAGCAGCAGCCGCGCCAGCACCTCGTCGTCGATCGCCTCCGATGTAAAATGGCTGCGGACGTCGCGCCGCGTAAACATGGCACGGTAAACCGCGTCGCGCGCACTCTGGTCAAATCCATCGCCCATTTGAGCGGTCATGGCTTCCCGCATCGCGTGTCCCCTTGCGATTGCAATCGATGCCATCCGCCTGACCATGCGGATGACGATGCCTGCCAGGCCGGTCTTCTGGCTCGGGATCAACCCGCGTCCGGTGCCTTCCCGTCATCGACAGTGGCATCTACCGGCGCGGTCCCCCTCACAGCGTTGGGCACGCCACGGAGTTCAACCGTGTTCCCGATTCTCCCGCCAGAGCATTTGTAGCCAAGTGGAAACACTTGGCGTCGCGGAATGCGGCTAAAACAAACAGACCAGCAGGCACCAGGCAGTAGCGGCAGTCTTACTCCGAAGGGCCGACGACGCCAATGCCCGCAGCGACATGAATGGACGCAGGTTCGATTTTCCCCAGCGATCAAGCCGCAACGCATGGCCATCACGGCGCCGGGGCACTAGATAGGGGGCATGGCAACTCGTCTCTACACGCACCCGATCTTTCTCGAACACATCACCCCGCCCGGTCACCCCGAGCGGCCCGACCGCCTGCGCGCCATCGAGCGCGTGCTCGACGACGAAGCTTTTGCCGCGCTTGACCGCGTCGAGGCACCGCAAGGCGACGAAGCGACCATCCTCTACGCGCATCCCGCCGATTTCGTCGCGCGTGTCCGCGCCGCCATCCCCGACGAAGGCATTGCCCGCATCGACGCAGACACCACCGCCAGCCCGAAAAGCTGGCAGGCGGTGATTACGGCGATCGGTGCCGCCAATGCCGCCGTCGACGACGTCTTTGCGGGCCGCGCCGACAATGTCTTCGTCGCCGCCCGTCCGCCCGGCCACCATGCCGAAAAGACCACTGCCATGGGCTTCTGCTTCTTCAACACGGCGGCAATCGCGGCCCGCTACGCGCAGAAGAAGCACGGCGCCGAGCGCGTCGCCGTCGTCGACTGGGACGTGCATCACGGCAATGGCACGCAGGATATTTTTTGGGACGATCCCTCGGTGCTTTATTGCTCGACGCACCAGATGCCCCTTTATCCCGGCACGGGCGCGAAGAGCGAGACCGGCGCCGGCAACATCGTCAATGCGCCGCTGGCGCCTCGGACCGGCAGCGAGGTGTTTCGTGATGCGTTCCTGTCGCGCGTGCTGCCGGCACTCGACAATTTCGCGCCGGATCTGATTGTCATTTCGGCCGGCTTCGATGCGCACCATCGCGACCCGCTGGCGGAAATCAATCTGACCGAGGACGATTTCGACTGGGCGACCGGCCAGCTGATGCAGCGCGCCGCAATCCACGGCGGCAACCGGCTCGTCAGCCTGCTCGAGGGCGGCTACGATCTGCAGGGATTGGCATTTTCGGTCGCCGCCCATGTCGGGCGACTGATGAAAGGATGAATGATGACCGGTGAGATCAACGAAGACGTCAAGGCGATGAGCTTTGAACAGGCGCTCGACGCACTGGAGAAGATCGTCGATGATCTGGAGCGGGGCGACGTGCCGCTCGACCAGTCTATCCGGATTTACGAGCGGGGCGAGGCGCTGAAGGTCCATTGCGACCGGCTGCTGAAGGCCGCCGAGGACAAGGTCGAGAAGATCAGGCTGTCGCGCGACGGCAAGCCGGTTGGAACCGAGCCGCTCGACGCGGACTGAGTCCGGAGCAGCCTTACCGATTTTTGGACACGATCATCATTGAGGATACAGTTCGTCCCGATTGAAACGGACAAGAGGAGATACGGAAGCGATGTGCAGAAACATCAAGACCCTGTTCAATTTTGATCCGCCGGCAACTAACGACGAAGTCCGTGACGCGGCACTGCAGTTTGTCGGGAAGCTGAGCGGCACGACGCGGCCTTCTGCCAAGAACCAGCATGCGTTCGATCATGCGGTCGAAGCCATCGCCGCATCCGCACGCGAATTGCTCGATTCCCTCGAAACCCACCAGCATCCGCGCAATCGCGAAGAGGTGGCGGCCAAATTAAAAGCAAAAGCGGCGATCCGGTTCGCCTGATATGCCCACGCGCCCGCTGACCGCTGACGAGGAGAGTTCATGAGCTTCTTCCCCGGCAAAGACCCTGAGGCCGGCGATGCCTTCGCCAGCGACCAGATCGAGCTGATGGTCATCCCCAACGCCAAGGACATTGGCGCTTTCGAGGTGCGTCGCGCCTTGCCGACCGCCAAACGGCGCCTGGTCGGGCCGTTCATCTTCTTCGATCGAATGGGTCCCGCGATCATGCGCGCCGGCCAGGCGCTCGATGTCCGTCCGCACCCGCATATCGGCCTGTCGACCGTGACCTATCTGTTCGACGGCAAGATCAGGCATCGCGATTCGCTGGGCACCGAGATGGTCATCGAGCCCGGCGACGTGAACCTGATGACGGCTGGTCGCGGCATCGTCCACTCCGAGCGCACGCCGCAGGAATTGCGCGGCGCGCCGATGTCGATCTCCGGCCTGCAGACCTGGTTGGCTCTGCCGGACGGCAAGGAAGAGGTGGCACCGGTGTTCGAGAACACCGCGGCGCTGCGGCTTCCCGAAATCGACGCCGAAGGCGTCAGCGGCCGCGTCGTCATCGGTGAGTTCCAGGGCTTGCGGTCTCCGGTGCGGGCCGATACCGAAACACTCTATGCAGATTTGCTGGTGGCGCCCGGCGCCAGCGTCAAAATCTCGGCCGATGCCGAGGAGCGCGCCATCTACACGCTGGAGGGCGAGGTCTCGATTTCGGGTGATGTCTTTCCGGCGGAACGGCTGCTGGTGTTCCGGCCCGGCGACGAGATCGTCATATCGTCATCGACCGGGGCGCATTTCATGCTGTTCGGCGGCGCCTCGCTTGGCTCAAAGCGCTACATCTGGTGGAATTTCGTTTCCTCGTCCAAGGAGCGCATCGAGCAGGCCAAGCAGGAATGGAAGACCGGCCGCTTCGATATCGTTCCTGGTGATGAGAAAGAATTCATCCCGCTGCCGGAAGGTTGAGCGGATCGAAGGGTTGAGCGTCCGCGTCAGCGACACGCATTTACTTTCGCCTGCCGGCGGCCTATCCCGCAGATGAACAGAAAGTCTGGGCCCAACGTGAACGCAACGCCGCATACGCCGCTTCTCGATAGGGTTCGCGTCCCGGCCGATCTGCGCAGGCTGGCCGAGAGCGACTTGCCACAACTGGCATTTGAGCTTCGCGCCGAACTGGTCGATGCCGTTTCCCGCACCGGCGGCCATCTCGGTGCCGGCCTTGGCGTGGTCGAACTGACGGTGGCACTGCATTATGTCTTCAACACACCCGATGACCGGCTGATCTGGGATGTCGGCCACCAGGCCTATCCGCACAAGATCCTGACCGGCCGTCGCGACCGCATCCGCACCTTGCGCCAGGAAGGCGGTTTGTCGGGCTTCACCCGCCGAGCCGAGAGCGAATATGACCCGTTCGGCGCCGCCCATTCCTCGACATCGATATCGGCCGGCCTCGGCATGGCCGCCGCCCGCGACCTCTCAGGCGGCCGCAACAATGTCATTTCCGTCATCGGCGACGGCGCCATGTCGGCTGGCATGGCTTATGAGGCGATGAACAATGCCGGCGCGCTCGATGCGCGCCTCATCGTCATCCTCAACGACAATGATATGTCGATCGCCCCGCCAACCGGCGCCATGAGCGCCTATCTGGCGCGCCTGGCTTCCGGCAAGGCCTATGTCGGCCTGCGCGACTTCGGCAAGAAGCTGACCTCCTATCTCGGCAAGCGGGCCGATCGAGCCATCACCCGCGCGGTCGAGCATGCGCGCGGTTACGTCACCGGCGGCACCTTGTTCGAGGAACTCGGCTTCTATCACATCGGCCCGATTGACGGTCACAATCTGGAGCATCTCATCCCGGTTCTGAAAAATGTCCGTGACAACGGCAAGGGTCCGGTGCTGATCCATGTCGTCACCCAGAAGGGCAAGGGCTACGCGCCGGCGGAAGCGGCCGCCGACAAGTATCATGGCGTCAACAAATTCGACGTCATCACCGGCGCACAGGCCAAGGCGCCGGCCAATGCACCGGCCTACACCAAGGTGTTTGCAGAAAGCCTGATCCAGGAGGGCCGCGAGGACGACCGCATCGTCGCCGTCACCGCCGCCATGCCGAGCGGCACCGGCCTCGACCTGTTCGGCGAGGTGTTTCCGTCAAGGACTTTCGACGTCGGCATTGCCGAACAGCATGCGGTGACCTTCGCCGCCGGCCTGGCAACGGAAGGCTACAAGCCCTTCGCGGCGATCTATTCGACCTTCCTGCAGCGTGCCTATGATCAGGTCGTCCATGACGTCGCGATCCAGAAACTGCCGGTGCGTTTCCCCATCGATCGCGCTGGCTTTGTCGGCGCCGACGGTGCCACCCATTGCGGCGCGTTCGATACCACCTTCCTGGCAAGCCTGCCGGGCTTTGTCGTAATGGCCGCGGCCGACGAGGCGGAATTGCGTCACATGGTTCGCACCGCCGCCAGCTACGACGACGGGCCGATCGCCTTCCGCTATCCGCGCGGCAACGGCGTCGGCGTCGAAATGCCCGAGCGCGGCTCGGTTCTGGAGATCGGCAAAGGCCGCATCGTCCGGGAAGGCAGCAAGGTTGCCCTCCTGTCCTTCGGCACAAGGCTGCAGGATTGCGTTGCCGCAGCCGAGGAACTCGGCGCGGCCGGGCTTTCCACCACGGTCGCCGATGCCCGTTTCGCCAAGCCGCTCGACCAGGATCTGATCCGGCGGCTGGCCCGCTCCCATGAGGTTCTGGTAACGGTGGAGGAGGGCGCCATTGGCGGCTTCGCCAGCCATGTGCTGCAATTCCTCGCCCATGAAGGACTGCTCGAAAGCGGCCTGAAGGTACGCCCGCTGGTGCTGCCCGATGCCTTCACCGACCACGCCAAGCCAGAAAAGATGTATGCCGATGCTGGTCTCGACGTCGCCGGAATCGTGCGCACCGTGTTCACCGCGCTCGGTCATACGGTCCGTGCCCAGCGCGCTTGAATCAAAACCTCAACAGCTTGAATCAGTTTGCCGGTTCGATTTCGTAATGCGTTGTTAACGCTGCCGTTTGGCGTTTTGCTTACCCTGTCCCTTGGCCGTTTTTCAACGCCGCCCTGCTAGATCACAGGCAGGCAGGGAGACAGCGAGAATGAAGATGCTTCTGTGCGGCGCGGCCTTGGCGGTGATGGTCGTACCGGCTGCTGCCGAAACGCCCTACGACCGCAATCTCGAAAAGGCGGCGGTAGGCATTGTCGCCAGCAAGATGGGCGATATCCGCGGTGGCTTTTCCTACAAGCAAATTCCGCAGCTTGTGGTGTCGCCGGATCCTTCGCCTGTTGCGACAGAGCATGCGCGTGAGCAGGCTTCAGGGGGTCGAGACGACGGATTGTCTCCAGCCATCGAGCGCCAGGCACCCCGAACCATCTTCTAAAACCACATGTCGCGTACGCAGCGGCCGTCGCGCGGCAGGTCATCGTACGTGTCGAGGCCATCGAAATGGTCGATCGGCAGATCGGCGACGGCCTCGGGGGGCGCCAGCCGGACATTGACGGCCATGCGTCTTCGACCCGAGGCGCTGGCGCGCAGTCCGCGCCAGCCGAGCACGCATGCGCAACGCGGGCAGAACAGGATCTCGAGCGAGGGGTCTTCCTTTCCGGCGCGCGTATAGCTAGCCGTCGGCCCCGAAACGCGAATGCGTTCGTCGACATAATCATAGGCCCAGAGCGTGCCATAGCGGCGGCAAAGCGTGCAGTTGCAGGCCGTCACCGGGCCGGGGTCGCCCTCCAGCGTCCAGTGGGCGGCGCCACAGTGGCAGGTTCCCGTCAGCATTCGTTCTCCTTCGAGTTGCGACAAACAGTGGACTCTTTGTGACCAATATTCTGCCGGACCCGGCATGATGGGCGCAAGCCGCGGCCTGGTTCGATGCACCAGCCGCTCCCGTAGGAGCACTTCGGTCCATCTAATGTCCTTGCCTTCACTGCGGGCTTTCGTCAGAGAAGGCCGATGAACTCGCCTCTGCCAGCCAGCACACGCCAGCGGCTCGACGACCTGCTCGTCCAGCGCGGGCTGTTTGCCAGCCGCTCGCGCGCTCGCGACGCGGTGGAGCGCGGCACGGTGCTGGTCGACGGCGCCATGGCCCGCAAGGCCGGCCAGAACGTTTCGCCGCAATGCGTTGTTGCCATCGACGATCCGGCGCAAGCCTATGTCTCGCGCGGCGCGCTCAAGCTGATCGCCGGACTCGACCATTTCAGCCTCGACCCGGCCGGTCGCGAGGCCCTCGACATCGGCGCCTCGACCGGCGGTTTCACCCAGGTGCTGCTCGAACGCGGCGCGTCCCATGTCACGGCAATCGATGTCGGGCATGGCCAGATGCATCCTGATGTCGGTGGTGATCCGCGCGTGACAGTGATCGAGGGCCTGAACGCGCGCGATCTCACCGCTGCCGATCTTGCCGGCCGCAATCCGGATTTCATCGTTTCCGACGTCAGTTTCATCTCATTGAAACTGGCGCTTCCGCCGGCACTCGCGATTGCCAAGCCCGGCGCCGGTGCGATCTTTCTGGTCAAGCCGCAATTCGAGGCCGGTCGCGAGGCGATCGGCAAGGGCGGTTTGTTGAAGGATCCCTTCGATGCCGCCCGTGTCGCGGGCTTGCTGCAGGATTGGCTGGATGCCGTTCCCGGCTGGCGCTCGCTTGGCCTGCATCTGTCGCCGATCGAAGGTGGCGACGGCAATCGCGAATTCCTGCTCGGTGGGATCAAGGATCGATGAGCGTACGCTTCACAATACGAAAGCTCGGATCGCAGGGCGACGGCATCGCCGAAACCGAGAGCGGCGATCTGTTCATTCCGTTCACGCTGCCGGGCGAGATCGTCACCGCCGCGCGCGAGCGGGATCGCGCCACGCTGATGGCAGTGCTGGAAGCCTCTCCGCTGCGCGTCGAACCCGCCTGCCGCCATTTCACCGAATGCGGCGGCTGTGCCCTCCAGCATTTCGAGATCGGAGCCTATCGCCGATGGAAACGCGAAAAGGTGGTGCATGCATTGAAGGGCAAGGGCATCGAGTGCGAGACCGGCGAACTGGTCACCTGCGCGCCGCAGTCGCGCCGCCGCGTCGTGCTTGCCGCCCGGCGCACGGACACAGGCATGCTGCTCGGCTTCAATCGTCATCTGTCGCCCGAGATCATCTCCATATCCGAATGCCCGATCTCACTGCCCGAGATCGTCGCGGCACTCGGCCAGCTGAGGGCGCTGGCCGAATTGATATGCGCCACCACCAAATCGTTCCGGATGGCGGTCACCGTTACGGGTTCCGGCCTAGACATCGCGGTGCACGAGTCAGGCAAGCTCGGCGAACACCAACGCCATATCGCCTCCAACTTCGTCATTGCGCAAGGCTTTGCCAGGCTGTCCATCGATGACGAGATCGTCATCGAGCCAAGGAAGCCCGTGGTCATGTTCGGCAGTGTTGCGGTCGCCGTGCCGCCCGGCGCCTTTCTGCAGGCGACGGAGGCCGCGGAACGGACCATGGCCGAGATTGTCGGCGGACATCTAAAGCGTGCAAAAAAGGTCGCCGATCTCTTTGCCGGTTGCGGCAGCTTTGCCTTGCGGTTAGCGGCGAGATCGGAAGTCCATGCGGTCGAAGGCGATGCGGCCGCGCTTTCGGCGCTCGACCGGGGATCACGTTTCGCGACCGGCCTCAAGCGGGTGACGGGCGAACGACGCGACCTGTTTCGCAGGCCACTGACCTTTAAGGAGTTGAACGCCTTCGACGGCCTTGTCTTCGATCCGCCGCGCGCCGGCGCCGAAGACCAGTCGAAGCAGATCGCCCGCTCGGACGTTCCGTACATTGCCGCGGTGTCTTGCAACCCGGTGACGCTGGCCCGCGACCTGCGCATTCTCATCGACGGCGGCTATACCCTGAACAGCGTGACGCCAATCGATCAGTTCCTGTGGTCGCCACATGTCGAAGCGGTCGCCTTGCTGGAGAAGCCGAGGAGAAAGCGGTAGGGCGCCTGGCGTTCAGCGTATCTCCGACGGCAAGGATTCGTACGAACGGCATCTGCAAGAGGAATCGAGCCTATGGCGGGCAGCGTACCACCGTCAGGCCTCTAGGACGTTGTCATGTCCAGCGGTTTGCGCGACCTGGATGAGCTTTCGGTCGAAGGTCACGAAGCCGTCGCAGTGGGTGGACTTTCCCAGATGCAGCGCGTCGGCGAAATCCATTCCCCTTTCAGCCAGATCGAGTGCCGCCGCAACGATCACCGCATCCTCGATTTCTACCGTGGTAAGCCCGCCGAACGCCCTTAGTGTCCGGGCGATTTCGGGAGGCATATAGCCGTAGGCACTGCGCAGCACCCACTCGACCTCCAAAATCACGGTGGTGGCGACGAAAACCCTTCCCCCATCGATCAGCCGTCGGGCGCGCGAGGATTGCTCGGGATGGTCGCCCGTTAGATAACGAACGACAAGATTAGTATCAATCGCGAGCATGGCGTCGCCGTGCCTCGGCGAGCACGCCTGCATCCATTTCTTCCAGCGTCTTCGGCTTGCCGCTGTACGGCAAGGACGCAAACACGTCCTCAGGCCGCGTCTCGGTGAAAACCGGCGTCCGCTTTAGAAGGACACCCTCAGCGGTCTCCTCGACCACAAGGCGTGTGCCGGCTACCCATTCCCTGCGTTTCCGGATCGCGCTGGGCAGGATGACCTGTCCCTTGGTCGAGACGGTGGTTATGAGCTTTTCAGAAGCGGCCATAGGATACTCCCTTCGTAAGACAAAGGTAAGATATTGAAGCGGCCAGCAAAATTCAAGCCGCTAGGTGTCGGCCCGTGTCTGAAACCGTGCGTTCGAAGGCTGCAAACGATGTCCAATCGGCACCATTGAATTCGCTTTGCGAAACAGGCACATTCCGCAGCGGGAAAAGGGAGTGAAAAAGATGATTTCACCGGGGTTTGTGGCCGAGATATTGGGTGCGGCTTTGATTATGGCGCTCACCGGAGCGCTGGTCGCTTGGCTTTTGAGAAAGATCGCCCGCATAGGATTGGTGCCGTCCTATGCTCTTGGCATCGCGGTCATGACCTTTGTCGGCGCGGCGCTGTACGTCTCCAGCCAGAACGGCGCAGTCGATTATCTGAATGCCTGGATCAAATATGCGATTGGTGGTGTCGTCGGCTTCCTAATCCTCTATTCGACGTCGAGGCGGTCCACCAGCAAGACGTAACCGGCCGCCTCGATCAGGTTGTCATTCAAACCCGCGTGCCGCCGACCGTCATCTGGTTCATCCTGAGATGCGGCTGGCCGACGCCGACGGGTACGCCCTGGCCGGCCTTGCCGCACATGCCGATGCCATTGTCGAGCTTCATGTCGTTGCCGACCATCGATACGCGGTGCATGGCATCAGGCCCGTTGCCGATCAGCATTGCGCCTTTGATCGGCTGCGTCACCTTGCCGTTCTCGATCATGTAGGCCTCGGTGCAGCCGAACACGAATTTGCCCGACGTTATGTCGACCTGGCCACCGCCGAAGGAGACGGCGTAGATGCCGTTCTTGACTGAGGCGATGATTTCGTCCGGCTCCATGTCGCCTGAGGTCATGTAAGTGTTGGTCATGCGCGGCATCGGCTGGTGCGCATAGCCTTCTCGCCGGCCATTGCCGGTGGCTTTCATGCCCATCAGCCGGGCATTCTGCCGGTCCTGCATGTAGCCGACCAGTTTGCCGTCGTCGATCAAGACGTTGCGGGCCGAAGGCGTGCCTTCGTCGTCGACGGTGAGTGAGCCGCGCCGCTCTGGGATGGTGCCGTCGTCGACGACCGTCACCCCCTTGGCGGCCACCTGCTGCCCCATCAGGCCGGCGAACGCCGACGTTTTCTTGCGGTTGAAATCGCCTTCAAGACCATGGCCGACGGCTTCGTGCAGCATCACGCCCGGCCAGCCATTGGATAGCACGATGTCGAAAGTGCCTGCCGGGGCCGGGATTGCCTCCAGGTTGACCACCGCTTGCCGGAGCGCCTCCCTGGCGGCGTGCCTCCAACTATCCTCGATCAGGAATTCGCCGAATGCCTTGCGCCCGCCCATGCCGTAGGAGCCGCTTTCCTGGCGGTCGCCGTCGCCGACGACGACCGAGACGTTGACGCGGACCATCGGCCTGATATCGCGCACTATCTGGCCGTCGGCACGAACGATCTCGACATGCTGCCAGGACGCGGCGATCGAGGCCGTCACCTGGCGCACGCGTGGATCCTCGGCGCGCAGCCAGGCATCGATTTCTTGCAGCAGCTTCGCCTTGGCCTCGAAGGAAGGAGAGGGGATCGGGTTCTCGTCGCCGTAGAGATGGCGGTTGGTACGGGCGGGGGCTGCGGCAAGCGTGCCTGAATAGCCACCCTTGACGGTCGAGACAGCTTCGGCCGCGCGCAGCAGCGACGCCTCGGACAGGTCGCTGGAATGAGCGTAGCCGCTGGCCTCGCCGGCGACGGCCCGCAGGCCAAACCCCTGGTCGGTGTTGAAATTGGCGGTCTTCAGCTTGCCATTGTCGAACATCAGCGCTTCGCTCTCGCTGTATTCGAGGAAAAGCTCGCCGTCATCGGCGCCCTTGATGGTGTCAGCGACGATCTGCTTGATGCGGTCGTCTGAAATGTCGAATTGGCCGATCAGGCTGTTCATGGCGCGTCCGTCCGTGGGATGATTGCTTTCCCCCGATGTAGGCGTGAAGCCGCGCCCGCACAATCGGCAATGAGGAATCGGCGCCGACGAATGACTTCGTTCGCTGCAGGGCATGCGTCTGGGGTCGGCAAAAGCCGCGTCCATGCCTGGTTCAGCGCGAAGCCGCGATCAGGGCAGAGCGGCGAAGCCTTCGGCGAAACCCTTGAGCTCGACGGGAATGCCGATACCCTCTTCCGGGGTCTGGAAAACGATGAATGTCGCCGATGTGCCGGTCTTCAGTGTGTCGAGCAGCGGCTTTTCGAGAATGACCTCGGCATAACAGCCGTCCTGGAAGCAGCGCACGAAGTAGGCGCGGCCAATGTCCTTGCCGTCGACGTTGAGGCCGAGGCCGTTCGGCAACAGCACGCCGAGCGGCGCCAGCACGCGCAGGATCTCGGCCTTGTTGTCGGCGGTGCGCAGCACGACGACCGAAAGCCCCATTTCCGGACGATCCTCGGCGACGACGTTCTGCATCATCACGCATTGTTCCGAGGTGGCGCCGGCCGGCGTGTCGCAGATGATCGACCATGCGCCATGCGTCGAGCGCACCGTGCCGCTTGGCTGGGCAGCATTGGCCTTGCCGGCGACGAACAGACCGGCCGCGCAAAGGACCCCGAGAAACACGGCGTTTGCCAGGGTTCTCGAAAGGCCTAGTCGCGTATGCCTCAGTCTCGAAAGCCAAGAGTTCATGACTGCTCCATTGCGAATCACGGCACTTTAAGCCGCGCCAATGCCAAGTAAAGGACGAGACCGTGGCCGGACTGTCCCTAAAAAAGCAATGCGGCGCTTTTCCTTGCCAAATTCGCCTGAATTACGACGCTTTGCGGGTGCCGCCGGCACAAGGCGTGCACCCCGCCGAACATACGCGATTCACCACTACGGCCATTGCCCCGGAAGAGCCACGTCGGCTTGCGCGCAAAAATGCCGCACGGTTTCGACCGCTCCTTTCTTGCGGAGGGAAAAAGAGTATGGTTTGAACCAGCTTGAAACTGTCCGGGATTCCCGTCCCGGCATTGTTCGTTATTCTCGCGGGCACGGCCGGTGAGAGACTGGGAGACGAAGAGGGCGATGAGAAAATTCCTAGCGAGCACCGGTGCTGCTGCCACGTTCCTCGCCTGCGGATCCGCTTATGCGGACCAGCCCAGGCCGTGGGAGACCGGCTTCCAGGCGCCCGCGACCGACATGATGCGGCAGATCGAGTGGTTCGGAAACTACACGATGTGGTTTATCATCCCGGTCACGGTCCTGGTGCTGTTTCTGCTGATCTACTGCATCATCAAATTCCGCGCGAGCGCCAACCCGACCCCGTCCAAGACCAGCCACAACACGCTGATCGAGGTGATCTGGACTGTCGGTCCTGTCGTTATCCTGCTTTGCCTCGCCATCCCCTCGTTCACGCTCCTGACCGCCCAGTATACGCCACCGGAAGAGGCCAAGCTGACCGTCAAGGCGACCGGCAACCAGTGGAACTGGGATTACGAATACCAGACCGACAACACGCTCGCCTTCAATTCGGCCATCCTTCAGGATGGCGATCGCGCCAAGGCCGGCAAGGAGGATCGCGCCGTCTATCCGCGCCTGCTCGCCGTCGACAACGAACTGGTCGTGCCGGTCAACACGATGACCCGCGTGCTTGTCACCGCGACCGACGTGATCCATTCCTTTGCCATGCCGTCCTTCGGCATCAAGATCGACGCCATTCCCGGCCGCACCAACGAGACCTGGTTCAAGGCGGATAAAGAAGGCCTCTATTACGGCCAGTGCTCGCAGCTCTGCGGTAAGGACCACGCCTTCATGCCGATCGCCATTCGTGTTGTGTCGGACACGCAGTTCAAGACCTGGCTGGCCGCGGCCAAGACCGACCTGCCTGGTGCCAACAAGACGCTCATGGCCGAGGTCGATGGCCAGAACAAGGTAGCGGCCGCCGGCAACTGATGCCGCGGGTTAGCAAGATTTAGGGAACGGAGCGGAACATGGCAGACGCTGCAGCTCACGACGGGCACGATCACAAGCCGTATCATGGCTGGGTGCGCTGGGTTTATTCGACCAACCACAAGGATATCGGTACGCTCTATCTGATCTTCGCGATCATGGCCGGCATTATCGGCGGCGCGCTTTCGGTCGCTATCCGCATGGAACTGCAGGAGCCTGGCATCCAGATCTTCAGCGGCCTTGCGCAGATGGTCTATGGCATGAACGGCGATGCCGCGATCGACGGTGGCAAGAGCATGTACAATGCGTTTGCCACTGCGCACGCGCTGATCATGATCTTCTTCATGGTCATGCCGGCCCTGATCGGCGGTTTCGCCAACTGGATGGTGCCGATCATGATCGGTGCTCCCGACATGGCATTCCCGCGCATGAACAACATCTCGTTCTGGCTGCTGCCGCCGGCCTTCATCCTGTTGCTCACCTCGATGTTCGTGCCGAGTGCGCCCGGAGCCTTTGGCGTGGGCGGCGGCTGGACGCTCTATCCGCCGCTTTCGACTTCGGGCCAGCCCGGACCGGCCATGGATCTGGCGATCCTGTCGATCCACATCGCCGGCGCGTCCTCGATTCTCGGTGCCATCAATTTCATCACCACCATCTTCAACATGCGCGCGCCAGGCATGACCCTGCACAAGATGCCGCTGTTTGCATGGTCGGTGCTGGTCACCGCCTTCCTGCTCTTGCTGTCGCTGCCGGTTCTGGCCGGCGGCATCACCATGCTGCTCACCGACCGCAATTTCGGCACGACGTTCTTCGCGCCTGACGGTGGTGGTGACCCGATCCTCTTCCAGCACCTGTTCTGGTTCTTCGGTCACCCGGAAGTCTACATCCTGATCTTGCCGGGGTTCGGCATCATCAGCCATATTGTCTCGACCTTCTCGAGAAAGCCGGTATTCGGCTATCTCGGCATGGCCTACGCCATGGTTGCGATCGGCGCGGTCGGCTTCATCGTCTGGGCGCACCATATGTATACGACCGGCCTGTCGCTCGACACGCAGCGCTACTTCGTCTTCGCCACCATGGTCATCGCGGTGCCGACAGGCGTGAAGATCTTCTCCTGGATCGCAACCATGTGGGGCGGATCGATCTCGTTCAAACCGCCGATGCTGTGGGCGTTGGGCTTCATCTTCCTGTTCACCATCGGTGGAGTCACCGGTGTCCAGCTGGCCAATGCCGGCCTCGACCGGTCGCTGCATGACACCTATTTCGTCATTGCCCACTTCCACTACGTGCTGTCGTTGGGCGCGGTGTTCGCCATCTTCGCCGGCTGGTACTACTGGTTCCCGAAGATGACCGGCTACATGTACTCGCCCGTCATCGCCAACACCCATTTTTGGGTCATGTTCGTCGGGGTGAACCTGGTCTTTTTCCCGCAGCACTTCCTCGGCCTCGCCGGCATGCCGCGCCGCACCATCGACTATCCTGACGCGTTTGCGGGCTGGAACATGGTTTCGTCCTATGGCTCGTATATTTCGGCCGTCGGTGTGGTGATCTTCCTCTATGGCGTGTTCGAAGCCTTCCAGAAAAAGCGTATCGCCGGCGCCAACCCGTGGGGTGAGGGTGCTACCACACTCGAATGGCAGCTGCCTTCGCCGCCGCCGTTCCACCAGTGGGAGCAGCTGCCGAAGATCAAGTGAAGGCGGCTCCCCGCTCGAATACGAAACCGCCGGCCCGCCGGCGGTTTTGGCCAACGGAATGATGGACTTGAGTACGCATGGCCCTAGTCGACAAAACCAGCATTGACGAAGCGGGCTTCCGTATGTCGGAAGCCACGGCGGGCGATTTCTTCGCCCTGTTGAAGCCGCGCGTCATGTCGCTGGTGGTGTTCACCGCCTTTGTCGGACTGGTCGCGGCACCGGTGACCATCAATCCGCTGCTGGCGGTGATCGCCATCCTGGCCATTGCGATTGGGGCCGGCGCCTCTGGCGCGCTCAACATGTGGTACGACGCCGACATCGACGCGGTGATGACCAGGACCGCCAGCCGCCCGGTGCCTTCCGGCCGGATCCAGCCGCACGAGGCGCTGAGCTTCGGCTTGGTGTTGTCGGTGCTGTCGGTGATGACGCTCGGCGTGTTGGTCAACTGGTTGTCGGCGACGCTGCTGGCCTTCACCATCTTCTTCTATGCCGTGGTCTACACGATGTGGCTGAAACGCTCGACGCCGCAGAATATCGTCATTGGCGGTGCAGCGGGCGCCATCCCACCGGTTATCGGCTGGGCCGCGGTGACCGGGTCGGTCAGCCTCGAAAGCATCATCCTGTTCCTGATCATTTTCCTGTGGACGCCGCCGCATTTCTGGGCGCTCGCGCTGTTCAAGTCCGAGGACTATGGCCGCGCCGGCATCCCGATGATGCCCAACGTCGCCGGCCATGCATCGACCCGCCGTCAGATTTTCGCCTACGCACTGGTGCTGGCTCCGGTCGGCGTGCTGCCCTGGCTGCTCGGCTACACGACGCCGTTCTATGGCGTGGCCGCCTTGCTGCTGGGGGCTGGTTTCGTCTGGTATGCCTGGAAAGTGCTTGGCATGGCCGACGATGACCGCGCCATGAAGCCGGCCAAGGCCCTGTTCGCCTATTCGCTGCTCTATCTCTTCGCGATCTTCGCTGTCTATCTGGCTGACAGTGTCGTCGAACGCGCGCTTGCCATGGGTGGGGCATGACCATGGTCGAGAAAGAACTCGAAACGGTCACCTTGACCGATCGCCAGAAGAAGGCCCAGCGCAGCCGTTCTATCGCCATCGGCGTGGCGCTGGCGGTGCTGGTCGTGATCTTCTACATCGCGACAATCGTGAAGTTCGGCCACAATTTGTCGGGCTCGATGTGATGAGCGCCGAGACGTCCAAGAAGACGGTAGGCAAGACCGGCAACCGCGTTGTCGCGGCTGTCTGCCTTGCCTTCTTCACCGGCATGATCGGCATGGCCTATGCCGCCGTGCCGCTCTACAAGATGTTTTGCCAGGCGACCGGCTATGGCGGCACGACGCAACGTGTCGAGAAGCAATATGCCGGCCGCGTGCTCGACCGCGAGATCACCGTCCGCTTCGACGCAAACATCGCCGGCGTGCCATGGGAGTTCCAGCCGGTCCAACGCTCGATGACCATGAAGATCGGGCAGACCGTGCAGGCGCATTATCAGGCGACCAACAAGTTCGATCGCCCCGTCACCGGCCGCGCGACCTTCAATGTGCAGCCGGAACTGGCGGGCCCGTATTTCAACAAGGTCGAATGCTTCTGCTTCACCGATACGACGCTGAAACCGGGCGAGACGCTGGACATGCCGGTCCTGTTCTATGTGGACCCCGACATCGTGAATGTGCCGGAACTGAAGGACGTGAAGACGATCACCCTGTCCTATACGATGTTCCCGGTCGAGAAGACCAAGCCGGTGGCGTCGTCCGGGCCGGCCCAGGGCAATAGCAAGACAGTTTCAGATACCGAAGGAAATCTCGGGGGTTGATATGGCAGACGCGCACGCAAAACCACACCATGACTACCATCTCGTCGACCCGAGCCCGTGGCCCTTCCTGGGATCGGTCGGGGCGCTTGTCACCGCTTTTGGCGGTGTCTGCCTCATGGAATACCTGAAAGGCGGCTCCTTCCCGATCTTCGGCGTCAACATCGCCAATCCGTGGCTGTTCTTCATCGGCATTGTGATCGTGCTGTACACCATGTTCGCCTGGTGGTCGGACACGATCAAGGAAGCGCATGAGGGCCACCATACGCGCGTCGTGTCGCTGCACCTGCGCTATGGCATGATCATGTTCATCGCCTCGGAGGTGATGTTCTTCGTTGCCTGGTTCTGGGCCTATTTCGATGCCAGTCTTTTTGCCGGTGAGGTGCAAAACTACGCGCGTCACACGTTTACCGGTGGTGTCTGGCCGCCGAAGGGCATGGAGGTTCTCGATCCCTTCCATTTGCCGCTCTACAACACCATCATCCTGCTGCTGTCGGGCACCACGGTTACCTGGGCGCACCACTCGCTCATCCATGGCGACCGCAAGGGCCTGATCAACGGCCTGGTGCTGACCGTCGGGCTCGGCATGCTGTTCACCATGGTGCAGGCTTACGAGTACATGCACGCGCCGTTCGGCTTCAAGGATTCCATCTACGGCGCCACCTTCTTCATGGCGACCGGCTTCCATGGCTTCCATGTCATCATCGGCACCATCTTCCTGCTGGTCTGCCTGATCAGGGCGATGAAGGGCGACTTCACCCCCAAGCAGCATTTCGGCTTCGAGGCGGCCGCCTGGTATTGGCACTTCGTTGACGTGGTCTGGCTGTTCCTGTTCGCCTCGATCTACGTCTGGGGATCGGTCGGCGCGGTGATCGAAGGCCACTGATCCAGCCTTTTGGATGTCGATTTCGGGAAGGCGGTCGCGGCGACGTGGCCGCCTTTCTTCTTTTCGGCGCAAGGGCAGCCGATCAATGAAAGATGCGGCTGACTTCGATTTGCGCATTGGCATTCCGGCTCTTGCCGCTGAGAAGGTCTGGTGCGCGTCGACCGGGCGAAGCGGCTTCGGCTGGTCGGGCTGGCTGCTTCAATTGGTCGACTGGACCGATGGCTGCATTGGGGTTACGGAGTCCGACATGGACCAAGTCTGGGCGATGGTGGCCGATGGGGCGCCGATCGAGATCGAGCAATAGCCATGAATGACGGCACTACGCATGAGTGAGGACAAGGCGATCTGGCCTCCGATCGATCCGATTTCGGCCGGCCTGCACGGCCGCTGCCCGCGTTGCGGCGAGGGGCGGCTGTTTTCCGGCTTTCTCACCGTAGGCAAGCGCTGTGTCAATTGCGGCCTCGACTATTCCTACGCCGATGCCGGCGATGGACCGGCGGTGTTCGTCATCCTGATCATCGGCTTCATCATCGTCGGTCTGGCGCTCTGGGTGGAAGTGACGCTGAGCCCGCCGCTCTGGCTGCATCTGCTGATATGGATCCCACTGGCACTGGTGCTGTGTCTGACGGCGCTTCGGTTGATCAAGGGCGTTCTGCTCACCCTGCAATACAGCAACAAAGCAGCCGAGGGGCGGCTGGATCGCGGCGAATGAGCGAAGCATCCTTCAAAGATCGCGGCCATTCGCGGCCACGATCGGCACTGTTGTTCGTCCTTGGCCTTGTGCTGTTCTTGATTCTGCTGGCGCTGGGCACCTGGCAGGTCCAGCGCCTGCACTGGAAGGAAGGCCTGCTACAGACCATCGACCAGCGCACCCATTCGGCGCCACGACCGCTTTCCGAGGTCGAGAAGGAATTCGCCTCGACCGGTGACGTCGACTACACCCCGGTCACGGTCACCGGCACTTTCCTGCATTCCGGCGAGCGGCATTTCTACGCGACCTGGGAAGGGGATGCCGGCTTCAATGTGTATACGCCGCTGGTCCTCGACGACGGCCGTTTCGTCCTGATTAACCGCGGCTTTGTTCCCTACGACCTCAAGGACGCGACGACACGCGCCAAGGGACAGGTAACAGGCAGGGTCGCGGTCACCGGGCTGGCCCGCAACCCGCTGCCGACAAAGCCCTCCATGATGCTTCCCGACAATGATGTGGGGAAGAACATCTTCTACTGGAAGGACCGCGACGTCATGGCCGCGAGCGCCGGCCTGCCGGCTGGGTTCAACTTGGTGCCGGTCTTCATCGATGCCGACAAGACGCCAAATCCCGGCGGCCTTCCGATCGGGGGCGTCACCATCATCGACCTGCCGAACAGCCATCTGCAATATGCCGTCACCTGGTACGGGCTTGCCGCGGCACTCGCCGCGGTGCTTGTCCTCCGGCTTCGCCGGCCCGCGAAAGAGGAATGAACGCAAGCTACGCTCCCTTTCCACCGATACCCTTGACAGGGTAGGGGTAGGCACCTCATTTCGGCGCTGACCAACCGGCAGGATTTGATGCTTCACACAATCGCCAAGCCTCCTCTGACGATCCGGCTCTGCCAGCCGCGCGGTTTTTGCGCGGGCGTGGACCGTGCCATCCAGATCGTCGTGCTGGCGCTGAAGAAATATGGCGCCCCGGTCTATGTCCGCCACGAGATCGTCCACAACCGCTATGTCGTCGAGGGGCTGCAGAGCCTTGGAGCCGTTTTCATAGAGGAACTTTCCGAAATCCCGGCCGAACATCGGCAGTCGCCGGTCGTCTTCTCCGCGCACGGTGTGCCCAAGTCCGTGCCGGCGGACGCGCAGGCGCGCAACCTGTTCTATCTCGACGCAACCTGTCCGCTGGTTTCCAAGGTCCACAAGCAGGCGATGCGTCACCAGCGGCTTGGCCGCCATGTGCTGTTGATCGGTCATGCCGGGCACCCCGAGGTGATCGGCACCATGGGGCAGTTACCGGAAGGCGCGGTAACGCTGATCGAGACCGAGGCCGACGCCGCCCGGCTTGTGCCCGCCGATCCAAAAGCACTTGGTTTCGTCACCCAGACCACGCTCTCGGTCGAGGATACCGCCGGCATCATCCGCGCATTGCAGGAGCGCTTTCCGGACCTGCAGGCGCCGGCGGCGGAATCGATCTGTTACGCCACCACCAACCGCCAGGAAGCGGTCAAGGACACGGCGCCCGGTGCTGATCTCTATCTGATCGTCGGCGCCCCCAATTCCTCGAATTCGCGCCGCCTTGTCGAAGTTGCGGAACGGGCAGGTGCCTCGATGTCGCTTCTCGTGCAGCGCGCCGCCGAAATTCCGTGGAATGACATCGGCACCATTTCGACGCTTGGCCTGTCGGCGGGAGCATCGGCGCCGGAGATCATCGTCGATGAGATCATCGACGCGTTCCGCCAGCGTTTCGACGTCACCATCGACCTGGCCGTCACGGCCACCGAAACAGAGGATTTTCCGGTCATGCGGGTACTGCGCGATGTCGAACTGACGCCGGCCGACATGGCCTTTGTCAACGGGACCGCGTGAACGGCCATGGCGGTCTACACCGACGTTGCGGAGGGCGAACTCGGCGCTTTCCTGAAGCACTATCCGGTCGGCGATCTCCTATCCTACAAGGGCATCGCCGAAGGCACCGAGAATTCGAACTTCCTGCTGCACACATCGAGCGGCTCCTACATCCTGACGCTCTATGAAAAGCGAGTCGAGAAGGCGGATTTGCCGTTCTTCCTCGGGCTGATGGGCCATCTCGCCAGCAAGGGCGTGTCCTGCCCGCTGCCGGTGACCGCGCATGACGGCAGCGTCATCGGCACGCTGGCCGGCCGGCCGGCCGTCATCATCACCTTCCTCGAAGGACTTTCGCTGCGGCGACCGGCCGCAACGCATTGCGCCGAGGTCGGCAAGGCGCTGGCGGCGCTGCACCTGGCCGGCGCCGATTTTTCGATGACGCGTCCGAACGCGCTCGCCCTCGACGGCTGGCGCAAGCTTTGGGATGCATCTCGCGGCCGCGCCGACGAGGTCGAGCCGGGCCTTGCGGCCGAGGTCGATGCCGACTTTGCCGATTTCGAGCAGAACTGGCCCAAAGGCCTCCCCAAGGGCATCATCCATGCCGACCTTTTCCCGGACAATGTCTTTTTCCTAGGCGAGAAGCTTTCGGGGCTGATCGATTTCTATTTTGCCTGTGACGATCTCTATGCCTATGATGTCGCCACCTGCCTCAACGCCTGGTGTTTCGAGAAGGATTTTTCCTTCAACCTTACCAAGGGCAAGGCACTGCTTGCCGGTTATCAAAGCGTGCGCCCCCTGAGCCATGACGAGAAGGCGGCGCTGCCGATGCTGGCGCGCGGTTCGGCGCTACGCTTCATGCTGACCCGACTTTACGACTGGCTGACCGTCCCAGATGGCGGACTGGTGATGAAACGCGACCCGACCGAATACATCCGAAGGATGCGGTTCCACCGGGCGATCAGATTTCCTTCGGAATATGGACTGGCCGAAAACGGGGTGTCATGAGCAAGCAGGTTGAAATCTTTACCGATGGCGCCTGTTCGGGCAATCCCGGCCCCGGCGGCTGGGGCGCCATCCTGCGCTTCAACGGCACCACCAAGGAACTCTTCGGCGGCGAGGCCGAAACCACCAACAACCGCATGGAATTGCTGGCGGCCATTTCGGCGCTGAATGCGTTGAAGGAGCCTTGCACGGTCGTGCTTCATACCGACAGCAAATACGTCATGGACGGAATTTCCAAATGGATCCATGGCTGGAAGAAGAATGGCTGGAAGACCGCCGACAAGAAGCCGGTAAAGAACGGTGAACTCTGGCAGGCGCTGGACGAGGCCAACCGGCGCCACAAGGTCACCTGGAACTGGGTCAAGGGCCACGCCGGCCACGTCGAGAACGAGCGCGCCGACGAACTGGCAAGGAAAGGCATGGCCCCGTTCAAGAAAGGGCCTTTCAGGCCGGTGGTGTCGGCGCCAAAGCCGGATGTCCAGGCCAAGCAGCCGCTGGCCTCGAAGGCGCGTCGTTCGACCCAGAGCTATTGAGCTTCTGGCATTCCCGGCGGGCCGACAGGAGAATTTCTGTTGTGCCGATCGCCTATTACATCACCCATCCTCAGGTTCAGATCGACGCCAGCGTGCCCGTGCCGGATTGGGGTCTGTCCGACATCGGTCGTGCCAGGGCGCATGCAATGCTGAACCAGCCGTGGATTGGATCGATCGGGCGCGTGGTGTCGTCGGGCGAACGCAAGGCAGTTGAAACCGCCGAGGTGCTCGGGCGGCACCTCGACCTTGCGGTGCAGGTGAGCGAACGGATGCATGAGAACGACCGGTCGGCGACGGGTTTCCTGCCGCCTCCGGCGTTCGAGGCGGTCGCCGACCGGTTCTTCGCCAATCCGCACGAAAGCATTCGTGGCTGGGAGCGGGCCATCGACGCACAGCAGCGCATCATGAGTGAGGTCGAGGCCGTGCTCGGTGCCGGCGGCGCCTGCAACATCGCCCTTGTCGGCCATGGCGGTGTCGGCACGCTCCTTCTGCTGTCGCTCAGCGGCAGGCAGATCAGCCGCGAAGCCGATCAGCTGGCGGGCGGCGGCGGCAACTATTTCGCCTTCGATCGCTATGAGTACGGCTGCGGTACGCCGATCAAGACAGCCTGTCGATCGGCCGCCATCCACGCCTAATTTGGCGGCGAAAACATACGGCGGGCCGATCATTACTACGATCGATTAGAAGCGCGGGCCATGCAGCTGGCAGACCAGCCGCGCATGGGAGTCAGTCGACCCGATAGCAGGCCTTCTGCACGAATGCTGGTGGAGGCGCCGTTTGTAATGCTCCACGAAACGATTCCAGACACGGACGATGGCCCGGTGGAGTGGGTTGAAACCGTCCGTGTGGTCGATGGGCGGCGGGATCTGAACCGTCTGTGCTAGCTGTCTAACGGATCAGCAGCGCCGTGCCCCAAAGCCCGAGCGCGAACACCGTGTGCGAGACCAGATTGAGCGCCCGGACCCGCATCGGATTGGGCCGCTTCGAGGCGGCCCAGCCGGCGCCCATGCCCGGCGCCAGCAGGAACCAGCCGGCGCCGACCGTGACGATGCCGAGGATGAAGGCCGGCAGGAAGGTCGGCGCGACCAGCCAGCCCGCACCCGCCAGCACGACCAGGATGATGCCGTAGACGATACCGACGAAGTAATGGAAAGCCCAGCCCAGCGCCTGTTCATACGCGTAGGGCGCCGCATCGCCGATATTGTCGTGAAACACCTGGTCGCGGAGGTGCCAGACCCAGCGCCCGACCGGGCCCCAGTTCGGGCGTGGCTGGCCGAATGCCTTGTGCAGGAAAAAGGCCCACACATCCATCAGGACGGTCGCACCGACGCCGATCGCGATAGCGCGCCAGAGTCAGACATCGTAGAATCCCCCCGAAAGCCGGCAATTCTGGAGCGCCGCCATTTGTCAGGCGAGGCCATTGCGGCCTCGCGTGATTGGTCGTCGAAGTTCAGAGCTGACCGAGAATATGAGCCGCGCCGGACTCGTCGACGCCGGGTTTGGTCTCGACATTGAGGGCGGTGACCTTGCCGTCGTCGATGATCATCGAAAACCGCTTCGAACGCAGGCCCATGCCGCCACCGGAGTAGTCCGCGTCAAGACCGACCGCCTTGGCGAAATCGCCATTGCCGTCGGCGAGGAACAGGATCTTGCCTTCGCCGCCGGTGAAGCGGGCCCAGGCGCCCATGACGTGGACGTCGTTGACCGAAACGACGGCGATGGTGTCGACGCCGCGCGCCAGGATCGCGTTGTGGTTCTCGAGATAGCCGGGCAGATGGTTGTTGCTGCAGGTCGGCGTGAAGGCGCCGGGAACGCCGAACAGCACCACTTTCTTGCCCGGAAAAATCTCGGCCGACGTGATCGGCTTGGCGCCGTCGGCGGTCATTGTCTTGAAGGTCGCCTCGGGCAGCTTGTCGCCAACGGAGATGGTCATGAGTTCCTCGCTCGGGATGGGGGAAGACGCGTGCTTGCGTAGCGAACTCGGCGGCTTCCTGCAACTATCGCGGCAGCGGCATCAGTACATGCCGCGGTTTTGGGATAACGACACGTACAAGAAGATGACCTTGCAGCGCATCGTATGGGATTCGTTTTTTCAATACGACGCGCTTCAAGGGAAAGGCAGCAACCCTTCGACCGCACCCG
Source organism: Mesorhizobium sp. LNHC209A00 (assembly GCF_000502915.1). Classification (NCBI taxonomy): domain Bacteria; kingdom Pseudomonadati; phylum Pseudomonadota; class Alphaproteobacteria; order Hyphomicrobiales; family Phyllobacteriaceae; genus Mesorhizobium; species Mesorhizobium sp. LNHC209A00. The sequence goes on along the minus strand of NZ_AYWT01000004.1, from coordinate 53,682 downwards.
CCGAACTCGTCAACGTGTAGTGAAGCCCGCCGTCGGTCGGCGTCGTCGAGGGGCGATCGAGGATCGGCACAGTGAAGATCAGCTTGCCGTCCTTTTCCGAGCGGGAAGGTGTTCCGAACATATAGTCGCGCTCGCCGGCAACGAAGAAATCCGCTGCCTGCGGATCGCCAGGAAAACTCGCCTCGACAACCAGCGTCTCGTGATCGCCGGACAGCACCTTGATGCCGAAGTCAGGCTTTGCAGCCGCCGGTAGTGCGGTGAAACCAGCCTTCACCAACGCCGCGTCGTCGGCATTATCGGGATCGGAAGCGGGGTCGACGCTCAGCCGTGTCTGCACGGGAATGCAGATGGATTCACAAATGCCGAGAAAGATGTCGGCATCGATGACGGCCGGCTGGTTCGGCGTCGCCAGCGTGAAAGTCACCGGCAGGGAAACCGGATAATTGTAACCGGCCCATTTGCCATAGCCATCGTCATGACGCTGCGGCGCTGGAAAAGACAGCGTCGCATCGGCTATATTGGTGCTGGCCGAAACGTCGAGCTGCGGCGGCACACCTGCGTCGCCCGGGTCGCGCCAATAAGTCTTCCAGCCGGGTTTGAGCGCGATATCGAGAACACCCTGGATGCGGCCGGCGTCGTCCGGCTTGCCTGATGTCACCAGCCGCACCTTGCCGCCTTCGCTGTTGTACCAGGCGGATGAGGAGGCGCTGGCAGGGAGGGCGGCCGCCAATCCAATGGCGGCGCCGAGCAACAGGATTTTCAAGCTTTGCATGACGGTGATTTGATCGTCCCTTCGTGGCCGCGCAATGATTTCATGGCCGTGCTGATATCATATTTGCGTGACCTTTGCGGGCAAGCCAAGGCCGGACCCGCAATATGAGCTTTGGTCGAATCCGCTACGGCGCATCTTTTCGGCGCCGGGGAAACGCGTTACCTTCCCTGGCATGGATTTGTTGCGCCACAAAAAGACAGCCGCCGGCCGCGGCTTTCTCGACGATCAGTTCCTGATTGCCATGCCTGGTATGAAGGACGACCGTTTCACGCGCTCGGTCATCTACATCTGCGCCCATAGCGATGAAGGCGCGATGGGCCTGATCATCAACCAGACGCAGCAGATGCTGTTCCCGGACCTTCTGGTACAACTTGGCATCATGAACGAGCAGGAGGCGATCCGCCTGCCGGCACAGGCGCGCGATTTCGTCGTGCGCAATGGCGGGCCTGTCGACCGCAGCCGGGGCTTCGTCCTGCATTCGGGCGACTACCGTGTGGATTCCTCGCTCACCGTTTCCGACGACATCTGCCTCACCGCGACCGTCGACATACTGCGGGCGATATCGTCAGGGCGTGGGCCGCGGCGCGCGCTCATGGCGCTCGGTTATTCCGGCTGGGGCGCCGGTCAGTTGGAAACCGAGATCGCCGAGAATGGCTGGCTGACCTGCCCGGCGACGCCGGAATTGCTGTTCGACGCCGACATCGAACGCAAATACGACCGGATTCTCGCCTCGATCGGCATCGATCTCGCTCATCTCAGCCTCGCCGCCGGACATGCTTGAGCCTCGTCTTTGCCGGCCAGGACTCCTTCGCTAGGTTAGGCGCAGCCGGAACGCTGCGGCGTTAGCGCAATCTCATCCCATGGCGGTGCGCGAGAACTGTTCAGGCTTGGAATTGCGCAAACAGGCGAAACCGCCTGTCCGCTTGTTATCCGCTATGCCGGCTCATGGCCGTACGCTTTGTCCTCATGCATCACGCGGCCGACGCCCGGCCAGCCAAGGTGCGCTCCAGCGATCCATGTTCCAGCCTCGGCCGCGTCGCGGAAAATCTTCCGGCGTGTCGCACGTGCGATCCGTTGATCGAGGGATCTCAAGGATCACCAGTGCATAGCCCTGCGTCTTCCAGGCGGTCCATCTCGGTGGGAGTTCGAGCGTGCGAGAAAGTCGGTCACGATCAACGCCAGCGGCTCGCTCATAATCGACGATACTCACCTGGTGATTGAGGCGGCGCTGGCCGCGTTGGTCTCGGTCTCGCCTATGATGAGCAAGTCGCGGAGTATATCGCGGAGCGACGGCTTGTCCGTGTCCTGGAGGAATGGACGCCGTCAATCCCAGGCTTTTTCCTGTATTATCCCAGTCGTCGGCTTCAGCCAGCGGCGCTGTCAGCATTGGTCAATGCGCTGCGNCAGGCTTTTTCCTGTATTATCCCAGTCGTCGGCTTCAGCCAGCGGCGCTGTCAGCATTGGTCAATGCGCTGCGACTCTCGCAACAATAGTCCGTGCGCGACGCGTTAGGTGTCGAGACCCTCCGTCGCTTGCGTGGAAGCGGCCGGCGGCACGACGCGATGGGCATCTACGGCATGTCGCGGCCAATAGGATTGGCCCGACCTGCTGCAACCTTCTGGTTTACACATGTCGTTGGTCCGGAACCGAGGACACGTCCGGGCGACATGCATTAGGCCTGCGTGAGCGGATACTGCTCCTTCAGCGTCTTCAGCACCTGGTCGCCCGGCATCGGCGCGCCGAACATGAAGCTCTGGACATATTCGCATCCCATCTGGCGCAGCTCCAGCGCATCGCGCTCGTCTGATATGCCCTCGGCGACTACCGAAAGGCCGAGCTCATGCGCCATGTTGACCATGGATTTGAGCAGCACCGTGCGTTTTGGCGTGCTGTCGTCGACGAAGCTCTTGTCGATCTTGATGGTATCGAACGGGAACCGCGTCAGATAGGCGAGCGATGAATAGCCGGTGCCGAAATCGTCCAGCGACAGGCCGATGCCGAGCTGCTTGAGCTTGGTCAGCACATGGGCCGTCTGCTCGGGATTGTCCATGACCAGCGACTCGGTCAGTTCGAGCCGGAAGCAGCGGGGCTTCAGATTGGCGCGCGCGATCACGGAACGCACGTCGCTGACCAGGTCGCGGCGGATGAGCTGGCGGCTTGACAGGTTGACCGACACCGACAGCGGCGCGTCGCCGATCTGCTTTTGCCATCCTGCCAGATCCTCGGCCGCCTGCTGCATGGCAAACAGCCCAAGCTGCACGATCAGCCCGCAGCTTTCCGCGACCGGGATGAAATCGGCCGGCGGGATCATGCCGCGGCGCGGATGGTCCCAGCGCAGCAGGGCCTCGAAGCCGGCGACGCTGCCATCCTCGAGCCGCACGATCGGCTGGTAGGCCAGGGTGAATTCGCGCCGCTCAATGGCGCGCCGCAGATCGGATTCGAACTGAAGGCGATCGGTGCCGACGGTGCGGAACGCCGGGCGGAACGGCTCGATCCTGTCGCCGCCGAAGCGCTTGGCCTGGTGCATGGCGAGCTCGGCGTCCTTGACCATGTCCTCGGCCGAGGTTTGCGCGGAGGTCCAGGTAATCAGGCCGATCGAGGCGGTCAGCACGATTTCGCGCTTGGCAAAGGTGATCGGATTGTTGATCGCATGCTTGATCGCATCGGCCACCCCGGCGATGCGGGCAGGGTCCTGCTCGGACAGCAGCATCAGGGCAAACTGGTCGCCGGCGAAGCGCGACAGCGAATCCTTCGGCTTCAACAGCCGATGCAGGCGGCGCGCTATAGTGAGCAGGATGGTGTCGCCGGCTGAAATGCCGAGCCCGTCATTGACCTGCTTGAAGCGGTCGATATCGATGACGAAGACGGTCGGCCGCACCTTCTCTTCGGTGCGAGCGATCGAAATGATCGCCTCCAGCCGGTTCATGAACAATTCGCGGTTCGGCAGGCCGGTCAGATTGTCGTGCACGGCGTCGTGCAGCAGCCGTTCCTCGGATTTCTTCTGTTCGGTGACATCGACCATGGTGCCAACGCAGCGGATCACCTCGCCGTCCGAACCGATGACGGGTCGCGCGCGCAGGGCAAACCAGTGATAGTGCCCGTCGGCGCCGCGCAGGCGGAAATTCTGTGCTACCCGGCCACGACGGTGTTCGAGAACCACGTCGAGCGTCGTGCGGAATGTGTCGCGGTCGTCGGCATGCAACACCGGCAGCCAGTTGCGCGCGGCACCGCCCAGGCTGTTGGGGGCGAGGCCGAGCTGGATGCTGACGTCGGGTTTGGTCACAACGCGGTCGCGCAGCACGTCCCAGTCCCACACCGTATCGCCCGATCCCGCGACGGCCAGCGCCTGCCGCTCGAGGTCGGAGAACAGCCCCTGATGCAGCGCACCGCCAGCAAAGGCGTGCTGCATGACGGTGAAGCCGATCAACAGGATGATCAGGATCAAGCCGCCGCCAAGTGCCGGCTGGGCGATGTCGTTGTCGAGCATGCCGGTGATCGCCATCCACGATCCGCATAGCCATAACAGCACCATGACCCAGCTGGGCACCAGCATGATCGCTCGGTCATAACCACGAATACCGAGGAAGATGATCAAGCCCAGCCCGGTCAGTGCGGTCGCGGCGAACGAGATGCGGGCGATGCCGGCGGCGACCGCCGGATCGACGATGGCGACACCGGCGATCAAGAGCAGCCCCAGAATCCAGACCAGGGCGCCATAGCTGAAATGGCCGTGCCATCGGTTGAGGTTGAGATAGGCAAACAGGAACACCACGAAAGTCGCCGCCAGCGCCACCTCGGTGCCGGCTCTCCACATCTGCTCGTTGCCGGGCGAGATCTCGATGACCTTGTTGAGGAAGCCGAAATCGACACAGATATAGGCAAGCACCGCCCAGGCGAGGGCCGCCGTCGCCGGGAACATCGACGTCCCCTTGACCACGAACAGGATGGTCAGGAACAGCGCCAAAAGGCCGGCGATACCGATGACGATGCCGCGAAACAGCGTGTAGGAATTGACCGAATCCTTGTAGGATTCAGGATCCCAGAGGTAGACCTGCGGCAGCTTCGGCGAGGCGAGTTCGGCAATGAAGGTGATCACCGTGCCGGGGTTCAGCGTCACCCGGAACACGTCGGCGTCGGGGCTGGTCTGGCGGTCGAGCGCGAAGCCTTCGCTGGGCGTGATGGCGGCGATGCGCGTAGAACCCAGATCCGGCCAGAAGATGCCGGAATTGACCAGCCGGAAGTGCGGCGCCACGATCAGCCGATCGAGTTGCTGGTCGGTGGTGTTGGCGAGCGCGAAGACAGCCCAGTCGCCGGTCGAGCGGGCATCGTTGGCTTCGACCTCGATCCGCCGCACGATGCCGTCCGGCCCGGGCGCGGTCGACACCTGGAAGTTCTCACCCTGGTTGCGGTAGATTTCGACGGCGCGCGAAAGATCGAGCGCGACATCGTCGCGGGCGATCTTGATGGGTTCCACGGCAAAGGCCGACGAAGCCGCGCACAGCGTCAGCATCGTCGCCAGCAGAAAGGCGAACAGCGGCCCGTTTCGCAGGGAATTCGTCAAAAATCAGTCCTTCGTTCCAGCGCCCGGCGGATCGTCGGCGATCCGGGCGTAGAGGTAGTGGTCCTGCCAGATGCCGTTGATCCTGAGATAGGATCGCAGAAGTCCTTCGCGCCGGAATCCGGCTTTTTCAAGCACGCGGATCGACCTGATATTGTCGGGAATACAGGCGGCTTCGATCCGGTGCAACCTCAGTGTATCGAAGGCGAAGCGGGCCACCACCTTGACCGCGTCTGTCATCAGGCCGCGGCCGCCGAAGCGCTCGCCGATCCAGTAGCCGACATGGCCGCTTTGCGAGACGCCGTGGCGTATGTTGCCGAGCGTGATGCCGCCCGCGAGCTTGCCGCTCGATTTCTCGAAGATGAAGAAGGCGATCGCGCTTCCCTGTGCGTAGTCCTCGCGATAGCGGCTGACGCGCAGGCGCCATGCCGTGCGGTCGAGTTCGTCGGGGGTCCAGCGCGGCTCCCACGGTTCCAGGAACGCCCGGCTTTCGCCGCGCACCGCCGACCACTCGCGGTAGTCATTGGTGAGCGGCACGCGCAGCGTGACGAGGTTGCCCTTCAGTGCCGGCAGGTCACGGCGAAAGAAAGGGAGCGCGAACACGGCGCTTGGGACTTAGACGGCGAGCCTGCGGGCCGTGGTCTGCGTGCCCGGAAGCGAATCGAGGATCGCCTCATATGGTGCCAGCGTACCCACGGGCCCGACAGCGGTAAGCGTCGGCTTGGTCGAGAACATCCGCGACGACAGGTCGGTCAGGCGCTCGATCGTCAGCGCCGCCAGGCGCTCCATCAGCTCTTCCTTCGCGATCGGCCTGCCGAAAAGGAGTAGCTGCCGCGCGATCTGCGAGGCGCGGCTGGCCGGGCTCTCGGCCGACATGATCAGCCCGGCGCGATATTGTGCGCGCGCGCGGTCGAGTTCTTCCTGCAGGATGCTCTCGCCGGCCTTCTGCAACTCGTCGATGATGACAGGCACCAGCTTGGCGATATCGCTTTGGCCCGTCGCGGCATGAACGCCGAATATGCCCGTATCGGAAAAGCCCCAGTGGAAGGCATAAACCGAGTAGCAGAGGCCGCGTTTTTCGCGGACCTCCTGGAACAGACGCGATGACATGCCGCCGCCGAGGATCATAGACAGCACCTGCGAGGCGTAGAAATCGCGCACATGGTAGGCGCGGCCCTCGAAGCCCAGCACGATCTGCGCATCCATCAGGTCGCGGTCCTCGCGGAAGTCGCCGCCGACATATTGCGCGTATTGTGGAATGGTGCTGTCGGCCTTGCTGCGGAAACCGCCGAGCCGGTTTTCGACCTCGCGCACGAACTTGTCGTGCTTGATGTCGCCTGCGGCCACGATCACCATCCGTTCGGCGCCATACTGGCGTTCGATGAAATCGTGCAACTGCTTGGAGGTGAAGGATTTTACCGTTTCGGGCGTACCCAGGATCGAGCGGCCGATGGTCTGGTGGCGAAAGGCCGTCTCGGTGAAACGGTCGAAGACGATGTCGTCGGGCGTGTCGTGCGCGGCGCCGATCTCCTGCAAGATGACGTGCTGCTCGCGCTCAAGTTCCTGCGGGTCGAATTCGGACTCCTGCAGGATGTCGGACAGGATATCGACGGCCAGCGGCATATCGTCGGAGAGCACCCTGGCGTAGTAGGATGTGGTCTCGACGCTGGTGGCCGCATTGATCTCGCCGCCGACGTCCTCGATTTCCGAGGCGATCTCGAAGGCGCTTCGCCGCTTCGTCCCCTTGAACGCCATGTGCTCGAGCAGATGGGCCATGCCGTGCTCGTCTTCGCGTTCATTGCGGGCACCCGATTTGACCCAGGCACCCAAGGCAACCGATTCGATACTTGGAAGGGTTTCGGTGGCGACTGTCAGGCCGTTCGACAGACGGCTTACCTCAACACCCATATGGCTCGTACTCCCTAACGCGCCGCCCGCGCGCGGCGACTGACGTAATCTTCCACCATTTTGAGGTCGGATGGAAGTACCGTGTATTTTTCCTCGAATGTCATCAATCCCCCTAACCATGCGGGCAGGGCGGGCGAGACACCGCTGGCGGCTTCCACGGCGGCCGGGAATTTCGCCGGATGGGCGGTGCCGAGCACCACCATCGGCACGGCGCCGGCAGCCCTGGCCGTCGCCACATGCATGGCTGCCGCCGTATGTGGATCGAGCAGGTAGTTGCTGTTTGCCAGCGTCGAGCGGATGGTGGCGGCGACCTCGTCCGTATCGGCGCGGCCGGCGTCGAATTCGGTTCGCATACCGGCGATTTCCGCGGCTTCGATGGTGAAGGCGCCCGATTGTTTGAGGCCGGCCATGTAGCGCCGCACCGTTGCGGCGTCGCGGTTTGACGCCTCGAAAAGCAGGCGTTCGAAGTTCGACGAAACCTGGATGTCCATCGACGGCGAGGTGGTCGCAAAGACCCCTTTGGTCCGGTATTCGCCGGTCGCGAAGGTGCGTGCCAATATGTCGTTATCGTTGGTGGCGATGACCAGCCGGTCGATCGGCAGGCCCATCTTCTTGGCGGCGTAGCCGGCGAAGATATCGCCGAAATTGCCGGTCGGCACGGTGAAGGACACCGGCCTGTCCGGTGCGCCGAGCGACAATGCCGAGGAGAAATAATAGACGATCTGGGCCATGATGCGCGCCCAGTTGATCGAATTGACCCCCGATAGCGACACCTGGTCGCGGAAGCCGTGATCGTTGAACATGTCCTTCAGCAGGCCCTGACAGTCGTCGAAATTGCCTTCGATCGCCAGCGCATGGACATTTTCAGCCTTCGACGTCGTCATCTGCCGCTGCTGCACCGGCGAGACGCGGCCATGCGGAAAAAGGATGAAGATGTCGGTGCGGCTGCGCCCGGCAAAGGCGTCTATGGCCGCGCCACCGGTATCGCCCGAGGTGGCGCCGACGATGGTGGCGTGCTGGTCGCGTTCGGCAAGCACATGGTCCATCAGCCGGGCAAGCAACTGCATCGCCACGTCCTTGAACGCCAATGTCGGTCCGTGAAAGAGTTCGAGGACAAAAGTGTTGGCACCGGTCTGCACCAGCGGGCAGACGGCCTCATGGCGGAAGGTGGCATAGGCTTCGCGGACCAGGCGCTCGAAGACCGGCGCGGCGATCTCGCCGCCGAGGAACGGCGTCAGCACGCGCATTGCGAGGTCTGGATACGCTAGGCCGCGCATGGCTCGAATCTCGGATGGAGAGAAATGCGGCCATTCGCGCGGTACATAGAGCCCGCCATCGCGCGCCAGGCCGGCCAGGACGGCGTCGGAAAATCCAAGCGCGGGCGCTTCGCCGCGGGTACTCACATAATGCATGTCACAGATCCGTTTGCCGCCTGTTTTTCCGTTCACCACAAGGTGGTTAATTTCTGCACCGGCTCTAGTCGCATTTTTGCCGCGCGGTTGATATACGTCACCAGCTTTGCGAGAGGGAAGTGCGGTTTCATGGCGTTTCGTATATCAAGTGGTCGCTTTTTGGCGGGTCTTGCGCTCACGGGCTTTATGCTTGCCGCCGCGGGCTGCCAATCAGGCGACAATGGCATCCTGAACCTCGGTTTCGGCAAGAAGGATCCGACGGCGCCACCGCCGCCCCAGGACCCCAAGGTGTTGGCCAGCCAGCTGAACGCCTATTGCCCAAGGGTGACGGTGCGCGACGGCACGGCCTTCTTCAATACCTATGTCAACGAGGTCAAGAAGCCCAAGCCGAAGCTTAAGAAGACCGGCGATGCCGCTGCGGATGCCGCGGCTCAGGCCGCCGCCGAAGCTGCTGCTGCTACGCCGCCCGACGATTCGGCGAGGATCATTTATCAGGCGTCGATCAGCGACGTGACCCGCGATTGCAGCCGTGCCGACGGACAACTGACGATGAAGATCGCGGTGGCCGGCAAGATCGTCCCAGGACCGAAGTTCACGCCCGGCACCATCACCATGCCGATCCGCACCGCGGTCATGCACGGCACCGACGTGCTTTATTCGCAGATCCACCAGTATCAGGTTCAGGTAACCGATCCCTCGGTCGCGACCCAGTTTGTCTTCACCGATACCAACGTCGTCGTCCCGGCGCCGACGGCGGCCGACTACCAGGCCTATGCCGGTTACGACGAAACCGCGCCGAAGGCCACGACCGACAAGCCGAGGAAGAAGACCCACAGGAAGAAGACGGTCGCGACGAACTAGGCGGCTGTCGACCTAGCGTGCGTCCGGTCGGACGCATGCATCTCAGGCATCCGCCGACCACTCCGATAGAGCGGCAATGACGCTCTTCAGTTCCGCCCAGCGGCGGATCACCGTCTCGGCGCCGGCCTCTGTCAAGGCATCGGCATGGCCGGGATAGCTGTGGCTGGCGCCCGTAAAACCGATCACGCGCATGCCGGCGGCCTTGGCGCCGGTGACGCCGTGCACGGAATCCTCGATGACGAAGGTGTTCGCTGGGTTGGCGTCGAGCTTTTCGGCGGCATGTAGGAACACGTCTGGAGACGGCTTGGTCTTTCCGGTCGGCGTTTCCATCGCCGAGAAGATGCGGCCGGCGAAGAACGGCAACAGATGCACTTTCTCTAGCATGAACTCGATCCGCTCCGAACGTGAGTTGGAGCAGATGCAGCGTTGCGACGTGACCGAGGCGACCGCTTCGCGAACGCCTTCGATGGCGCGCACGTCGCTGCGCAGTTTGCGGTCGACCAGTTCCTCGGCGCGATCGATCAGCGACACCTGGAACGGGATTTTGGACTTCTCCTCGATTCGTATCAGTATGTCCTTGAAGGTCAGGCCGGCATAGGTCTCGGCAATCTCCTCCGCCGAGATTTCGTATCCGGCCAGGGTTATCAGTTCCGCTTCGACCCGCGCGGCGATGATTTCGGAATCGACGAGCACGCCGTCGCAATCGAAGATGACAAGGTCTGGCTGGGGCATGGTGATCCGGACGAGGGAGGGTGGAGGAATGGCCGCTCAGGGCCCAAGCGGCGCGGCATACACCAATGGACACGGCTTCGCAAACTCCTCCACGGCATCGATAAAGCTTCACCGAATATTTACGCTGATCGGTAACCATAACGGGCAGTAAACAGTAACGCGTGCCTTGGGTGTACAAAATGTCAGCCGTGCGTCTTCTCGACGAGCTCTCCCACGCTCCCCAGCAATCCGAATGGCTGGACACGATCCTGAAAGGCGACTGCGTCGCGGCGCTCGACCGCCTGCCGGAAAAGTCGATCGACACTATCTTCGCCGATCCGCCCTACAATCTGCAGCTCGACGGCGACCTGCACCGTCCCGACCAGTCCAAGGTCGATGCGGTCGACGACGACTGGGACCAGTTCGAGAGCTTCGAAGCCTATGACGCCTTCACCCGCGCCTGGCTGCTGGCGGCACGCCGCGTGCTGAAGCCCCACGGCACCATCTGGGTCATTGGCTCCTATCACAACATCTTCCGCGTCGGCGCCAAGATGCAGGATCTCGGCTTCTGGATTCTCAACGACGTGGTCTGGCGCAAGACCAATCCGATGCCGAATTTTCGTGGCCGCCGCTTCCAGAACGCGCATGAGACGATGATCTGGGCTTCGCGTGACCAGAAGGGCAAGGGCTATACCTTCAACTACGAAGCGCTGAAGGCGTCGAACGATGACATCCAGATGCGCTCCGACTGGCTGTTCCCGATCTGCACCGGCGGCGAGCGCCTGAAGAACGAGAATGGCGACAAGCTGCATCCGACCCAAAAGCCCGAGGCGCTGCTTGCCCGCATCATGATGGCCTCGACCAAGCCGGGGGACGTCGTGCTCGACCCGTTCTTCGGCTCCGGCACGACAGGCGCGGTTGCCAAGCGCCTCGGTCGTCACTTCGTCGGCATCGAGCGCGAGCAGGCCTATATCGACGCCGCCAATGAGCGCATCGATGCCGTGCGGCCACTCGACGAAGCGGATCTCACCGTGCTTACCGGCAAGCGCGCCGAGCCGCGCGTCGCCTTCGTCAGCCTGATCGACACCGGGCTGATGACGCCCGGCGCCACGCTCTATGACGCCAAGAAGCGCTGGGCCGCCAGGGTTCGCGCCGATGGGACCGTCGCGATCGGCGACAGCGCCGGCTCGATCCACAAGATCGGCGCCGAGGTGCAGGGATTGGACGCCTGCAACGGATGGACCTTCTGGCATTATGAGCGCAGCGGCGGGCTTACCCCCATCGACGAACTGCGCCGCATCGCCCGGCTCGGCATGGAACGGGCAGGTGGCTGAGCCCTGCAACCTGCCTCATATTTTTTGATTCAAAGTCTCAACGGGTCGCCGCAAGCGATGGAGATCACGCCCTGATCCCCAATCGCTCAAGGTCTGCTTTAAGCGTGCTGGCATCGGTGAACAGCACCGCTTGCCAGCCCGCGGCCTTGGCGCCGTCGACATTTTTCTGGCTGTCGTCGATGAACAGCGTCGCCGACGGGTCGAGGCCGAACGCGGCCACGTGGTGATCGTAGATGCCACGATCCGGTTTGATCTTGCCGATCTCGCCCGAGATGGTGACGCCGCGCGGACGGCCGAGAAAATCGAAACGTTCGCGCGCTTCGGCCAGCGTGTCGGAAGCAAAGTTGGTCAGCATCGTCACATCGTGGCCGCTGTCGATCAGGCCGAGCATGATGGCGACACTGTCGTCATAGGCATGCGGAACCATCTCGTGCCAGTGGCGGCGGAAATTGCGGATGTTTTCGGCGTGCTCGGGGTGCGCAGCGATCAACAGCGCTTCGGCCTCTTCCCACGTCCGGCCGCGATCCTGCTCTATGTTCCAGTCATGCGTGCAGATATTGTCGAAGAACCACTTTCTCTCTTCGTCGTCGGGAATGAGGCGGCTGAACGGAATGTTCGGATCGTAATGGATCAGCACCTTGCCGATGTCGAACACGATGTGGCGGATTTCAGTCATGGGGCCTCTTCGCACTCAATGGCGACGGTTTTTTCGTCGCGCCGGGTATCGCAGCCTCGATTGCCTTTTTCATGACGGTGGGCAGCGCCTCGCCTGAAATCTCATGGGCGGGCGACCAGAAATGTCCTGCCGGGGCATCACCTTCGATGTGAGCGCGAAAGACTTCGAGTTCGAGCGTGAAATGGGTGAACACATGCGCGACTGTCCCGGCGCGCCGCCAGTCCCCGGGAAAGGGCGCTGCCGCCTCTGTGGTCGCTCCGTCCACCCGAGCTGTCCAGGCGGTGGTCGGCACTTCCGTCATGCCGCCGAGCAGCCCTTTCTCAGGCCGCTTGCGCAAAAGAATGGCACCGTCGTCACCCATGGCAACGAAAGCAGCGCCGCGCCGCAACGGCTTTTCGGCCTTTGGCGGCCGCACAGGGAAATTCTCGGGATCTCCTGAAACAACGGCGCTGCAGTCCTCGCGCAACGGGCACAGCATGCAGCGCGGCCGGCGCGGCGTGCAGATCGTGGCGCCGAGATCCATCATGGCCTGGGCGAAGTCGCCGGGCCTTGTCGCCGGCACCATGCGCTCGACATGAACCCGTATCTCGGCCTTGGCTTCGCTGAGCGGCGTCGTGATCGAAAACAGCCGTGAGATTACGCGTTCGACATTGCCGTCGACAACGGCGGCGTGGCGGTCGAAGGCGATGGCCGTTATTGCCGCCGATGTATAGGCGCCGATCCCCGGCAATTCTCGAAGTCCGGTTTCGGTGTCTGGAAACCGGCCGCCGCGCGCCGCCACCAGATCGGCGCAGGCCTTGAGGTTGCGGGCGCGGGAGTAGTAGCCGAGCCCCGCCCAGGCTTTCATTACATCCTCCGTCGGCGCCGCGGCCAGCGCTTCGACATCGGGCCATTTCTCGATAAAGGCGAGGAAATACGATTTCACCGCCTCGACGGTGGTCTGCTGCAGCATCACCTCGGACAACCAGATACGGTAGGGGTCGGGCCGCACACCGCGCGCATGCTCGCGCGGTGTCACGCGCCACGGCAAGTCGCGATGATGCGCGTCATACCAGGCGAGCAGGCACAACGCCGTATCATCCGAGATGGCCTTGCTGGTCTGGGCCTTGCTGGTATGGGCCTTGCGGGTCTGGTCTGCTGGTGCCATTGATCTTTGCGTTGGCCTGGCCGGTATCTGCTGGGTCGTGCTGGAGAACGCACATGGCAGGGAAAAGGCGCTTCGGCAATCCCGTTCCGGTGAGCGATCTCGCCACCGACATCCTCGACCCGGTGCTGCGCAAGCGGGCAGGCATCTCGATCGGTCTGGTCCAGTCATGGGAAGAGATTGCCGGACCGCGCCTGGCCATCCACTCGCGGCCCGAAAAAATCCAGTGGCCGCGCCGCCTGCACGAGGATGATCCGTTCGAGCCGGCCGTACTGGTCATCGCCTGCGAAGGCATGGCCGCGCTTCATCTGCAGCACGAGACCGGCGAGATCATAAACCGGGTGAACGCCTTCCTGGGTTTCAGGGCGATAGGTCGCATCAGTATCGTGCAGAAGCCGATAAGCTCGGGAAGAGCCCGGCCCAAACCCGCCCTCAGGGCGTTAAGCGCGGCCGAAAAGGCGAAATTGTCCGATACTGTCGGGCTGATCGAGGATGACGGGCTGCGCGCCTCGTTGGAACGGCTGGGCGCGACCATTCTGGGCGCAAGGAAAGCCTAGACGGCTGCAATGACACTGGGGACGATCCCGGGGCCGTCTGGCCAAGGTCGAAGTGGAACGGTTACAGCCGCCCCGGTCGGCCCAAATGGAGACAACCCTTGGTTCTAACTGGAAACGGTCATAGGTTTGTCGTTAATCTCGCGCATTCGTGATCGCCCTTGTCAGGTTTCGCGATTGGATTGGGGACAGGTATGCCTTAATTCGCGCCAACTCTCGCCTTTTCGTGCCTTTGCATTGCAAAATCCAACCTTAATCAGGTGATTCGTATGAGCCGTCCCCCGTTTGGCCAAAGCTTCTCTCGCAGAAACGTCCTGACGTCGCTGGCCGCGATCCCGGCGGTGGCCCTGCTCGCCGCCTGCAGTGATTCCGGCGAAGAGGCGAAGGCTGCGGACGTCAAACCCGCGAACCCCGCAACGCCCGCAAAGCCGGCCACGCCCGCCGCGGTCCAGGTGCCGGAAGCGCAGGGCAACGTCGACATGACCGAACTGATGAAGCCGGGCGCGCTGCCCGACAAGCAGCTCGGCAAGGATGATGCCAAGGTCACCATCGTCGAATACGCCTCGATGACCTGCCCACACTGCGCGCATTTCGCCGAGACCACCTTTCCGGATTTGAAGACCAAGTACATCGATACCGGCAAGGCGCGCTACATCCTGCGCGAATTCCCATTCGATCCGAGCGCCGAAGCCGGTTTCATGCTGGCGCGTTGCGCCAAGGATAACTATTTCCCGATGGTCGACGTGCTGTTCAGGCAGCAGGCAAACTGGGTCGGCGTGTCGAACACCAAGGAAGCGCTGCTGCAAATTTCCAAGCTTGCCGGTTTTACACAGGAGTCCTTCGAGGCCTGCTTGACGGACCAGAAACTTCTGGACGATGTGAGATCGGTCCAGAAGCGTGGCGCCAATGAATTCAAGGTCGACTCGACGCCGACCTTTTTCATCAACGGTAAGACCTACAAAGGGGCGATGTCGATTGAGGAAATGTCGGCCATCATCGACCCTCTGCTCTGACATCGGCTCAGTGCTGAAGCGGCAGCGCTCCGGCGCTGCTTGCCTCTTTATCCGTTCGCACGCTCCACGCCCTGTCGCAAAACCTCGGTACACTCTTGCCGAACCGGTGTATGAGGCGCGCGAATGAAGTTTTCGCGCCTCCGCCTCCTTGGTTTCAAGTCCTTCGTCGAACCCGGCGAGTTCGTCATCGAACGCGGCCTGACCGGCATTGTCGGGCCGAACGGCTGCGGCAAGTCGAACCTGGTCGAGGCGCTACGCTGGGTGATGGGCGAAAGCTCCTACAAGAACATGCGCGCGTCCGGCATGGACGACGTCATCTTTTCCGGCTCGGGAACCCGTCCCGCCCGCAACACCGCCGAAGTCACGCTTTTCCTTGACAACAGCGACCGCTCGGCTCCATCCGCCTTCAACGATGCCGACGAACTGCAGGTGTCGCGCCGCATCGAGCGCGAGGCGGGCTCGCTCTACCGCATCAACGGCAAGGAAGCGCGCGCCAAGGACGTGCAGCTTCTGTTCGCCGACCAGTCGACCGGCGCGCGCTCGCCCTCGATGGTCGGGCAAGGCCGTATCGGCGAGCTGATCCAGGCCAAGCCGCAGGCCCGTCGCGCCTTGCTCGAAGAAGCCGCCGGTATTTCCGGCCTGCACACCCGTCGCCACGAGGCGGAACTGCGGCTTAAGGCGGCCGAGCAGAACCTCGAACGGCTGGACGATGTCGTAGGCGAGCTGGAAAGCCAGATCGAAAGCCTCAAGCGCCAGGCGCGCCAGGCGTCGCGCTTCAAGAACCTGTCGGCCGACATCCGCAAGGCGGAAGCAACGCTCTTGCACCTGCGCTGGACGCTGGCCAAGACACAGGAAGGCGAGGCGCGTTCGGCGCTGGCTACGGCCACGGCGCTCGTCGGCGAGCGCGCCGCCACGCAGATGAACGCGGCCAAGGAGCAAGGCATCTCCGCCCATCGCTTGCCTGACCTGCGCGACGCGGAAGCCGCGGCTGCCGCGGCTTTCCAGCGCCTGTCGATCGCCAGGTCGCAGATCGAGGAAGAAGCTGGCCGTATCCGCAACCGGCAGGCCGAACTCGAACGCCGGCTGCAGCAGCTCGACGGCGACATTGCCCGCGAAGAACGGATGGTGCGCGACAATGCCGACGTTCTCGAGCGCCTGCGTGCGGAAGAGGCCGCGCTGAATTCCGAAAACGCCGGCGCCGCCGAGCGCGAGGCCACCACCCGCGCGGTGTTCGAACAGGCCGCCTCGACGCTTGCTCAAAGCGAGGCCAAACTTGCCGCGCTGACCGCCGAGCGCGCCGAGGCCGCCGCCTCGCGCCACCAGATCGAACGGACTTTGCGCGAAACCGCGGAGCGGCGTGACCGGTTCTCCCGCCAACTCGGTGACGTCGACCGCGAATTATCGGACATCCTCTCCAAGGTCGCCGGCTTACCGGATCCGGCCGAGAAGCAGGTTCTGGTCGAGCAGGCGATGGCGTTGCTGGAGGAGTCCGAGGCAGCGGTGGAGCAGGCTGAACAGTCGGTCACCGACGGCCGTGGCGCTGAAAGCGCTGCCCGCCCGCCGCTTCAGGACGCCAAGGCCGAGCTGGCGCGGATCGAGACCGAAGCGCGCACGCTGGCCAAGATCCTGAACGCGGCCAGTGGCGACCTCTTCCCTTCGGTGCTGGAGCAGATCAGCGTCGAGCGTGGCTTCGAGACGGCGCTGGGGGCCGCCCTTGGTGAAGACCTTGACGTGCCGCTCGACCGCAGCGCACCGGCGCATTGGGGCGAAAGCGAAATCCAGCCCGACGATGCCGCGCTTCCGGAAGGGATCAAGAGCCTTGCCAGCGTGGTTAGCGCGCCGGCGCAACTAGCCCGACGTCTTGCGCAGATTGGCATCGTCGAGGCCACTGACGGTCGCCGGTTGCAGGGGCTTCTGGCTCCAGGCCAGCGCCTGGTCAGCCGCCAGGGTGCGCTGTGGCGCTGGGACGGACTGACCGCCAGCGCCGATGCACCGACCGCCGCGGCACAAAGGCTGGCACAGAAGAACCGGCTTGCCGAACTCGATGCCGAAGCGGTGCAGGCGACGCTTGTGCTGCGCCAGGCCGAGGAAGCGCTAGCGCAAGCCGAGCAGGCGCTCCGCCAGGCAAGCGAAGCCGAACGCAATACGCGCCAGGCGGGACGTGAGGCCCAGCACCGGCTGGACGCCGCTCGCAATGTGCTGGCCGACGCCGAAAGGGCCGGCGGTGAACTATCGAGTCGGCGTGCCGCGCTGGACGAGGCGCGCGCCCGCATCGTCGACAGCCATGAGGAGACGTCAGCGGCTTTCGTCGAGGCTAAGATGCTGCTGCAGGACGCGCCCGATCTCGGCGACCTGCAATTCCAGCTCGAACAGTCCTCGGCCAATGTCTCGCGCGATCGCGCCGCGCTTGCCGATGCGCGCGCCGTCCATGAGGGCTTGCGGCGAGAAGCCGAGGCACGCACACGCCGGCTTGATGCCATAGGTGCCGAACGCAGCAACTGGCTGGTGCGCGCCGAAAACGCCTCGACGCAGATCGCATCGCTCACCGAACGTAAGGCAGAGGCCGAGGCCGAGCGCGAACGGCTGGCCGATGCGCCTGACGAGATCGACGCCAAGCGGCGTGCGCTGCTGTCGCAGCTCACCGAGGCCGAAACCTTGCGCAAGGCGGCAGCGGACCGGTTGCAGGAGGCGGAGAACAGGCAGGCCGAACTGGACAAGGCGGCCACATCAGCCATCCAGTCGCTGGCCGAAGCGCGCGAAACCCGCGCCCGCGCCGAGGAACGGCTGACGGCGGCCGACGAACGCCGGCTGGAGATCGAGGCGCGCATCCAGGAAACGTTGAACACGCCGCCGCATCTGGTCATCCGCCACACCGGCCTGGAAGCCGACGATCCGATGCCCGAAATGCCCGAGATCGAGCGCCAGTTGGATCGGCTGAAGGTCGAGCGCGAGCGGCTCGGCGCCGTCAATCTGCGCGCCGAGGAAGAGCAGAGGGAGCTTTCCGAGCGCCTGGAGGCGATCGTTTCCGAGCGCGAGGACATTATCGAAGCGATCCGCAAGCTCAGGCAAGCGATCCAGAGCCTCAATCGTGAGGGCCGCGAACGGCTGCTGGCCGCCTTCGATGTCGTCAACGGCCACTTTCAGCGACTGTTCTCGCATCTGTTCGGTGGCGGCACGGCGGAATTGCAGCTGATCGAATCCGAGGATCCGCTGGAGGCGGGCCTGGAGATTCTTGCCCGACCGCCCGGCAAGAAGCCGCAGACCATGACGCTGCTGTCGGGCGGAGAGCAGGCGCTGACGGCGATGTCGCTGATCTTCGCCGTGTTCCTGACAAATCCGGCGCCGATCTGCGTGCTCGACGAAGTCGACGCCCCACTCGACGATCACAATGTCGAGCGCTTCAGNCAAGAAGCCGCAGACCATGACGCTGCTGTCGGGCGGAGAGCAGGCGCTGACGGCGATGTCGCTGATCTTCGCCGTCTTCCTGACCAACCCGGCACCGATCTGCGTGCTCGACGAAGTCGATGCGCCGCTCGATGATCACAATGTCGAGCGCTTCTGCAACCTCATGGACGAGATGGCCAAGACCACCGAGACGCGTTTCGTCATCATCACCCACAATCCCATCACCATGGCCCGCATGGACCGGCTGTTCGGCGTAACCATGGCCGAGCAGGGCGTCAGCCAGCTTGTCTCTGTCGATTTGCAGGCGGCAGAGGCGATGCGCGAGGCGAGTTGACGCGTCCGACCGCTATCGCGAGTTGAAGCTTCCGGCCGTCATCGGCGGACCGCTTAGTTTTCTGATCGCGTCTGTGGGAATGGTGTTTGGCCGAGGCCCAGACGAAATAGAGCAGACTCATCTTCAGCACAGGCACGCGACGATCCCGCTCGCCATCATGCAGTTCGCGCTAGACCTTCACCTTCAGCGCCAACTTGTTGATTTGCTAATACATGCGTCGCGTAATCCAGTTCGCGCAGATTGCCGCCAGCAGTCCGCAAGCCACGCCGACGCAGTCGGCGATCCAGTCGAACACGTCGAAATCACGCTCTATCAGCGACGTGCCCTGGAGGATTTCGATCGCGGCTCCAACCAGGGCGAGGAAGATGATCAGCCTCGTCTTGCGGCCGGGCCAGCCCAGACTTCCCAGAAATGCCAGGATCGCGAAGGCGCTCGCGTGGTTGGCCTTGTCGTAGTGGAAGCCGATGTCGATGCCGAATTCGTCGAGGCGAGATATCGGCAGCAACGCGAGCACCAAGACCGCAATGAGCGTGGCGATAAAGGCAATGCGCTCGGCGGCCGAGTAAAATTTCATTCTGCTCCAACAGTATTCCGTCGATACACAGCCATCGAGGTCGGGTCCGGAGATATTGGTCAGGTGCCAATGTCTGGTGTCAGTGGCAGGCTGGCGTCCACGGCCACGATTGCATAAGCCGGCTTTGAAAAGCAACGAGCCCGTCTCGCGATCACGAAGGATCCCAAGGCGTGCCCGCCCGTTTGCCGGGCAGGGCACGCCCTTTCCGCCAATTGGGATGGAATGGTGCGGGGTCGTCACATTGAAGCGCGTTGGATACGCGACAGTCCAAAACCGCCTTTGCCCGACAAGCTCTCTTCGGCCGGCCGGAACATATCCTCGAAGTCCAGGTCCTGCTCGAAAACCACGCCCCCGACGGACACGGCCAGAACCTCCTCGGCTCCCTGAGGGGCGAAATAAACCTGCGAGACAGTGGCACGGATACGCTCGCCCACCGTCCTGGCGTCGGCCTCATCCGTTCCGGGAAGGAACACACCGAACATGGAGGCGCCTATGCGGCCGACGACGTCTTGCGAGCGCACGCAAGACCGGATGGTTGAAGCGATCAGACGCAAGGCCTCGTCGCCCCAGTTCAGGCCGAAGCGCAAGTTGATGGCGTTCAGGTGTTCAGGATGAATGACCAGGAAGGCGCCCGATCTCTCGCCTTGTGGGGAAGACCTGATCGCCCGTCTCTCGATCAGCGACGTGAAGACCCTCCCATTCAGGCAACCGGTCAGCGTGTCGAAGGTCGCGGCCCGGTTGAGTTCCCGCCGATAACGACGGATCTCGGCCAGTTTCAGGCCTATGAACACAAACAGCGGCAGGCAGATCACCACAGGCAAAAGCGTTGCGGTGATCATGCCGCGCCCGAAAGGCGTCAGCGTCTCGCTGAACAACAGCAGATAGTTCAGGATCAGGGACACGCACAGGCTGCCGACGGTTCCAAGAATTGCCAGCCAGGCAATGGTCTTCCATTCGTGATGGGCCGGGACATCAGCTGCTGCATTGCTCATCGTCGATCTCCGTTCGAGCGCCAAGCATAAGACCGGCAAGTTACGATTTCGGTTTCGAAGAACAATACAATTTGACACGTCGGGTAGATAGCCAAGGTTCTGAACGGAGGATGCGGCCCCTTGCGGCGAATCCGGTGCTGTCGCCTATGGTGGGCCGAAGATTCCCATCTCCGCCGCCCTCGCTGTTGCTTCGGCCTTGCCATAGATGCCGTTCGGCAAGGCCAACGCCCAGCCATTCGATACCAGCCAGGCGCCGACATCCTGTTTGCCCAGCTTGCATGTCGCCGCGACAGGGAAGCGGTCGACCACCGGAGGCACGAAACAGTTCAGCGCTCGCCCGCGCATCCAGTTGCTGAAAGCCGCGTAGGCCCGCTGTCCGCAAGGCCACGCGCTCTCGTGAAACAGGCAGACCCTGTCGGTCTGGACGCCCCGGGTTCCGCTGATGAACAGTTTACGCCCCATGGAGTCGAAACCAGCCGACGACGTAGCCACTGGATGGTACAGCAGTGTTTCCCGCCAGTCCCTGGGCATCGATGACTTGGGGCGCGTTGCGAGGCCGAGATCGCCAAGCGGCAAACGAGGTTCCACCCGCTCCATCTCAGATCCCTCGATCTGCGGAGGTGCGATGAGATCCTCGGCAATCTTGCGGGCTGAGTTGACGATCGTTCGAGCCGGACGTCGCGCGACGTCATCGCCGACATCAGGGGCTGGGTCGGTGAGGCTTCGGTCGACGGGGAACAGGGTCGCTGCCTTGACCAGCAGCAGGATGCCGACGAGAAGTTCGAGGCCAGCGAGCCCGATCATCATGCGGACGCGCCCCCGATGACCCATCGGGCCGCCCGCGCCCAATGCGCTAGAAGCTGGACGTCGATTTGGCAACCAGTTTGAGCGCACCTTTTTCAATCCGGTAAAACGGCATCGAGCGTTCGCTGGATCCATCCGCGCGGAACCTGAACAAGCCGGTCGATCCGCGAAAGCCATTCGGGTTCTCGAAGACCTGCCTGTTGAAACCGTTGGGTCCGGCAGCGCTTGCGATGCCCGCGGTCAGCGCGACCATATCATAGGCATAAGCGACATTGACGTCGGCCTGGTAGTTGAAGCTTGCCTTGAAACGTTCCGAAATGGGGCCTGTTTCATGTTGGTCGATCGTCGCGATATAGGCGCCTTCGAAAAGCGGACTGGTCGGGTGCTCCAGCCAGCGGTTCGTGCCAACCACGGAGGTTGATTTTCCAGGAATGCCCTTTGCCTTCAGGGCGATCAGGATTGGCGATGGATTGCTGTCGCCACTGGCGACGATCACGGTGTCGGGGGCGTCCACGAGCGAGCCCATGTCCGCGACCGCCTTTGCCGCGCCGTCGGCGCTGGTATAGGGGATGGTGATCGCAAGTGCGGCGCCGTACACGCTGAGGCTGTTGGCGACCCGTTTTTCGACGATATCGGCACCCGCGCCCGCCGGCACCAGCAGGACGAATTTCTTGCCGCCCTTGGCCGCGATTGCGCCGGCGCCTGCCGCGGCGCTGTCCGCCTCGCCAAGGCATACCGCATAGACGCCGGGGCCGCCGGCAAAATTGTCCGCGAGAGCCAGAACCACCGGCCGGTTTGAGCCCGACAGTTTCGCGACATGCTGCGCCGCTGGCAGTTCGGTCGGACCGATGACCACTTTCGCTCCCGAAGTTATGGCCTTTACCGCCAGTTGCTGGGAGTAAGCCGCGTCTCCCCTTGTGTCCTCGACGGTAAGCGTCAGCAGCGGGTTACCGAGGTCCGTCATGGCGAGCTTGGCGGCGTCGAGCATCTTTCTGCCGTTTTCGCCCGCGGATCCGGAAGCGGACAGCGGCAGCAGCATGGCGACTTTCGTGGGTCCAGTGCCGAGGGACTGCGTCGCCTGGCTTGCGTTTGCCACGGCAACAACAGCAGCCGGCTGGTCGGCGACCTGGATGGCAGCGGGGTCGAGCGCGTCCGACACCGAGCCTTTGGATTGGCAGCCGAGCAACGATAGCGCCAGTGCGGAAGCGACCACCCATGTCCGCGGGCGGCGAACCTGTCGGTCAGATTCCATTTTCTGCCTGCGCGCTTTCGCTCCTGCGGTCAGTTCATGTACTCGACCATACGGTCGTGAAAACACTCGCACTTGTTGAGCGTGTCTTCGTCCTTGTAGTTCGTCTTCAGGTAGCCGTAAGCCATGCCACAGGCGACCTTGGCTTCCGATGCCCAGACGAAGACCGGCCGGGATGAATGGATCCATTCCGGGCTGTTGGCGACGGCGACCGACTCGTCCATCAGCTTGACGACCTGTCTCGTGAGGTCGACCGTGTTGTCGGTCAGCACGAGGTTGGAGGTTCCAACGGTGCGACAATAGTCGGCCACGGGTCCCTCGATGATGTCGGCGGCAAAGCCGGTCGATCCAGCCAACAGCAGCGCCGTGGCCGAAATCAGCAATCTTGAACCAATCTTCATGTAAGCCCCTCTCCAAATTACCGTTTTATGTTTCGCTAATATGTAGCACGAGAGAACGGCCACGTATAAGTGCTAAATCGTTGCCGTGTGCTGTGTGTGGGCCGTGTCGTCGTAAATCAGATTGATGGTGCCGGCGACAGGTGCGTTCTGCAAGACGGCGACGTCGACGAAATTGGCGCCGCCGGTTGTACCATTGGCGTCGACGCTGAGCGTGTGTGATGCCGAATCGTATTTCACGAAGTCCCCGATATTTGCCCCTGGTCCTGTTTCAAACAGGGATGACAGGTCGATCTTGTCGCCTTGCGCACCACTGTAGTCCGCGATCAGGTCCTTGATGTCCAACCCGTCGAGCTTGAATGTGTCGGCGCCCGTGCCGCCGGTCATGGTGTCCTGGCCGGCGCCGCCGATCAGAAGGTCGTTGCCGGCATTGCCGTTGATCGAATCGTTGCCGGCGCCGCCATAGAGCACGTTGTTGGCGCCGTCGCCGTTCAGCGTGTCGTTGAAATCCGACCCGATGATATGAGGCGCCGCCAGCGTCGAAGTATACAAGTGAGAGTCACCGGCCAGATCTGATGAGTGATTCTGGATGGTTTGTCCCGTCGGGCTCAACGTGATGCCGATGGTGCCCGCAGCTGTGTCGTTATCGCCATCGACAACACTAACCGGAAGAGCGAAGCTCACCGGACTGTTTGTCGACGCTGCTGCGCCAAAATCTCCGAGTTTGAACGTGTCACCCGACTCGTAGCCAATCTGGAGACTGTTGTACCCATTTGCCGTGTACGTAGCTATTGAGGTGTTCTGCAGGATTGATCCGACGACTGCCTCGTATTGAAGTCCAGGAGCGGCACCGTCGACGAAATGCACGGTAAATACGTGACCGCCAACCGTGACGTTCGTCGTCGTGGTGCTGATGTCGGCGAACGTCACCAGCTTGGTCTCGCCGTTGTAGCTCAATGCAACCGCGGTAACGGAATCCTGGACGCCGTCGCCAACCGTTACGTTCCCGACACCATCCGGATCGTCGAAGGCGGCGAAGCGAGCCGCGGACTGAGATGAGATACCGGTGAACTTCGCCGACGCGCCGTTCGTAGTATAATGTCCTTCGAAGAGATGGGTCGAGGGCGACGAGTAGCTGCCGTTCGGAGGGTTGCCGGTCAAGTCTACGACGAAGTCAAGGCGCATTTTCTCACCTGACCCAACCGAATTGCCGCCGCTGACACCGCCCTCATTCGCATTAGTGTTCAAAGTTCCGGAGCTGACACCGCTTTCTATCGGCGTAAGCAGCAGATCCTTGCTGTCGTCGTTGGCCGCCGTATTGAAGCCTGCCCAGGCCCCGTTGCCGCCAACGAAATCATAGCCACCTCCGTTGAAATCGACAGTGGTTATGCTGTCCACAGTTCCGTTCATATCGACGGAGTAGGAAGCGGTCGCCGGGTTGAGCGTAATGACAAACACGGATGTGGCGCCGGCCAGACCCGTGAGTGTGTGGCCGTCTGCTGAGACGTCATACACAATCGAAATGCCGTTGGAGGTCAGTCCGCTTGCCGTGCCCTCGAGCGACGTCGGGAAGATGACTGTTCCGCCATCAGCGCCGTAGTTGTTGGTAAGTATCCCGTCGATATCGAGGTCGAACGAGACAGGCGCTCCTGCTCCGTTTGCCACAACCGCGGAGGCCGGGACTATCGCCGTCGGACCGTCATCGAGGAAGGTCAGGTTCTGGCCGATGTTGAGTAGGGCCGAGGAGCTGTCGCCGTCCTTGTCGGAGATCGGAAGAGCGTCGTGTAGGGANGTCAGCGAGGCGCTGGCGCCCGGCGCCGAGATCGTCGGACCGTCATCGAGGAAGGTCAGGTTCTGGCCGATGTTGAGTAGGGCCGAGGAGCTGTCGCCGTCCTTGTCGGTGATGGTTGCCGTCAGCGTCACGAGATTGTCCGCCGACAGGCTGACCGGCTCGTTCGGGTCCGTCGTCGGATGGACGACCGCCCGCACCTGGTCGAGCGTCACATTGCCCGCCGCGTCGGTGGTGACCGTGAACACGATCACACCGCCGATGCCCGCACGGCCGACCACCTGGCCAGCCTCGAGGCTCAGCACCACCGCCTGGCCGCTTGCCGTGTCGACCAGCCCCGTTGCGCCGGCAGTGAAGCCCAGCGCGTAGGTGATGGTGCCGGCGCCATCGGCGCCNACTGGCGAAGCTCGCCGTCGCATTCGTGGCCAGGATGGTCTCGTCGACCGTCAGCGAGGCGCTGGCGCCCGGCGCCGAGATCGTCGGCACATCGTCAACGATGTCAATAGTGATGGTTGAGGTCGAGCTGTTGCCGAAGCTGTCGGTCACTGTGTAGGTGAACACGTCCTTGCCGAATTCCGTCTCGGCGCCGTTGTCGGTGGCCGGCGTCGTCGTGAAGGGCGTCGTCAGCGTGTAGGTATAGTGGCCGTCTTGGTCGATCTGCAGCACGCCATAGGTGCCCTGCACGGTCACCGGGCTGCCGTCGACCGCCGATGAGGTGGCGCCGGTGACGTTGGTCACATGCGGGCTATCGGGATCGCCGAGCGTCAGCGCCCCCGTCACTGTCTCGGCCGTGCTCGACGGACTCGAGCCTGTCACCGTGCCGTGGTTGATGTCGTCGCCGGTCGTGCTGGTGTCCAGCGCCGCCTCGTTGACCGTCTGCGTTGCCGCTACCGGTTGCGGCTCGCCGCTCGCCACTGTGATCGTCAGCGTCGAGGGCGAGGTGTCGCCATCGCCGTCGGTGACCGTGTAGTTGAATACGTCGATGCCCGACACGTTCGGATTGGCATGATAGCTATAGGCGCCGTCCGTGCCGACCGTTAGCACGCCATACGTGCCCGTCACCGTGCTGCCCGCCGCACCCGCCCAGGCGATCGAGGCAATACCGTCGGCACCCGCAGTGTCCGCGCCATTGTCGCCGTTGGCTTCAGCATCCGTAATCACGTTGCCGGCCACCGTCTGGCCCGACTGCGCCGCATCCGTATCAGCGTGCGCCGTTGGCACGTCGTCGACCACGGTGATGGTCAGCGTGCCTGTAGCGGATTCGGGGTTGCTGGGGTCGGTGTCCGTCACGCCGATCGAGACAGGGATCGTGGTGTTGCTGGTGTCGCCGGTATCGTCCAGCAGCGCGTAAGTGTAGTGGATGTGTCCCGCAGTCGGAGTCGTGGCCTCGTACCACGCCGTGAGCGTCCCCGTGGAGTTGGAGATGACCGTCGTTGCGGTGGCTGCACTGGTGCCCGTAATCGTAACGCCCTGCAGGGAGACCGCCGACACTCCGTCCGGCGAGCTGATGTCAATGGCGCCCGAAACCGTTGTGGGATATGGCGCTTCGCCCGCATGCGAGCCCGCCGGCTCGCCGGGGCGTGCCGTAAGGCCCGCCTCGTAGACCGTCGTGTCGGCGTCACCGGTTGCGGGGACCGTATCGATGTGCGGGGCGGAATCGCCGATGCCGATGGTCAGAGTGGTCTGCGAGGTGTCGCCGTCGCCGTCCTTAATGGTGTAGGTGAAGACGTCGTTGACGCCGCCGGGCGTGCCGGCATCGCGAACGTAGCTGTAGGTGCCGTCGGCGGCCAGCGTCAGCTTTCCGTAGGCGCCCTGAATTTCGACGCCGAGCGTGGCTGCATTGTCGACAGCGGCATTGGTGTTACCAGCCTGGACGCCAACCACTGTCGCGCCGTCGGCGCCCTTGGTGTCGGCAACACCGTCCGTGGTGTTCGCGTCGACAGCGTCCGTACCGCCGACAAGGACATTGCCCGTCGCCGGGCCAAACTGGCCTGAGGCGACGCTGTCGGTGTCGGCAACCGCCGTCGGCACGTCGTCGACGATGGCGACGGCAAAGTTGGTGCTGGCCGTATCGCCGTCGACGTCCGTGACGGTGATGCTGAAATTGTCCGGAACCGTGTCGTTGGGATTGAAACCGTCCCCCTGTAGGGGATGAGTGACCGATTCAGTCACTGTGTAATTATATTCGATAGCACCCGTGCTCGGATTGTAGGAGACGATCGTCAGGTAGCCGAAATCGCCCGGAATCTGCTGGCCGACGCCGGTAACGGTGACGCCGTTGATAACGATCGACCCGATACCATCCGGCGCGTCGACGGTGATCGTTCCTTTGCCGGAGGTTTCCGCGTTACTCGGCGCGTCGCTACCCGGCGATTGTGACGGACCACCGTTAAGACCGGTTTCGCTGGCCGCCTCGTCCGGGGCAAGCAAGGACGTGGCCACCACTGAAACCGGCCGGTCGACGACAGACGGGAAAAGTTCGCGCCGGTCCAGAAGCCCAAATTGGAGAGCCGTCGGCGGCAACAGTGCCGACAGGCCGAACCCGTCACCAATACCGCCGGGGGGAACCGAGAAATTCCCGCCGGCGCTCGAGGTCGTGCTGCCGCCGGCCGATATCGAGCCGTCCGCGCCGAAGGCGACATCGACATGGCTCGCTTCCAGCGCTGCGATCAGGGCCACGCGCGGCACTTCGACTTCGCCTATGATGAAGGTCGGCACATGCAGGGCACCGTCCTTGATGACGATGACCGAGCCGTCCGCCTGCTCGAGCACGAGGTTGTGGCCGTCGACCTTGATGTTGTCGATCGAGACATTGGCGGGAAGTTTGACGACGTTGCTTGCGTCCGCGACATATTCGTGCGGGGCGTTTGCCGCTGGCGGAGCTGCCGCTGGCGCGCCGCCACCGACATCGACCGGCACAGGCTCGGCCGCGGCCGGCGCTGTTTGAGCCGGTGCCGCCGCTTGCTCGGCGGGCGCGGCTTGCGCCACCACCTGGGTCAGCGCTGTCAGGTCGTGATGATCGTTGGAGACGGAATGCTCGTCCCACGAGTTCGAAAGGTTGTCCAATTCAATACTGTTCGTCATAGCTTAAACCCCTCCGGCATTTCCCGGATAGAGACAGGCGGCGGCGTGAATTTGCAACGGTCCGCCAATCCATTCTATATATTTGGATATGCCTTCGATGACTTTTTTTACGCTTGGTAAACTGTGAACATATAATCAGTTATATGTTATCTGGTAAGCATAACGCTTCGCCACCGGCGGCGCAGAAAACTTGGTAAATAGAAGTATAAATGCACGTAAAATTTTACTAAAATAAGCAACGTGAATTCGTGGGAAACTTATCCATCTTCCTTTCCAGTAATTTGAGACAAAATTGGTAGCGTCCACAGTCAAAGGTGGGCGTCATGAAAAAACAAAAGAATGCTCCGGGGAAGAGCAAGCTCAAGCTGCTTCTGCTGGCGGTGGGGATAGCCGGCTCGGCGCAGCCAGCCCTTGCCGGGCCCGTCATCAGGAATTTCATGCCCGAAACAGCACTGCTTGGAGTGGTCCAGGCGCCGCTTGGCCTCGGCGGCATTTCGCTGCAAAGATACCAGCCCTGGCAGCCGGCCACCCCCCACCGGATCAGCCTTGTCCTCAATGGCTACAGTCCCGTTTTCGCGCAAGACGGGTCCAGCACCTCGATGGCTCACGAAGGCGGGGGTATCGACCCGATTAAGACTGCGTCGATCATTCCGGGCGTTTTCGGGTCGGTTGCGCTGTCCATGCGCAATTTTCCCGTTTCGGCGCGTTGGGCACCGGTCTACCGAGCCATAACCGCTTGCACCGCGGGCAGCCCCTGTGACCACGAGAGCCCAGCTTTCACGGCCATGGTCTCGGCCGCCCAAGGCAAGGGGTTCGTCGAAAAACTATCGTTCATCGACAGCGGCATCAACCACCTGATCGCCTATAAGAAGGACAGCGTCGTTTACGGCAAGCTCGACTACTGGGCGAAGCCTTCGGAGATCCTCGCCAATCGTGCCGGCGACTGCGAGGACTTCGCCATCCTCAAGATGACGGCGTTGCTGAGGGCCGGCATTCCGGCACGCAGCATGTCGCTCGTCGTTCTGCAGGACCGCAAGCGAGGCTTCTTCCACGCCGTGCTTTCGGTCAGCACCGCAAGCGGCGCTTACATTCTCGACAGTCTCAACGATACGGTGCTCAAGGACAGCGCCCTTCCGAATTATCAGCCACTGTACTCGTTCAGCACCGACCGGGCCTGGATTCACGGCTCCAAGTCGGGGGACGCCCAGATGGCCGATGTCAAGGGCGGTTTCGCAACCGTCGCCCCTGGGGAAGGCGTCCAGACGGAAGTCAAGTAAGGGGCCCGCTCACCGGCTTTCTTGTGCTGGTTGAATGGCGGAAGAATTGCGGGAAAGGTCCCTTGGTGGTTTTCCGGCGGAATTGCGTCAAGCACATAGGGCCGTTCGGCGTTTGCGCGAACCGATGAATGGCGCTAGCCGTTGAAGACAAAGGCCATCAGCAATTCGAGATCCAGCACCGGCGCACGCACCACGTTCAGCTGGCCCCGATAACGGCGTTCGCCGGCTCCGATCACAAATCCGCTCGCAACGGCAACGTCGCCATTGGTGTCGAGGCGGGCGAATATATCGGCCACGTTGAGATCCAGCGCCAGCTTCAGGTCCTGGCGCGTGTCTTCGTCGAATGCCGCCGGCAATTGTCGTTTGACCAATTGCTGGAACGGCGCATTGAACGTCACGATCTTCTTCGTCGAGGCCAAGGCGAAGGCCGGCGACGGGCAGGCAAGTAGAATGGCGTTTATCGTCCTGATAGATGCAAGCCTGCGCAAATTCAGATTCTCGCGCCCCAACTCGCGGATGCAGGCCACGCGGATTGCCGAGGTCAGGTTTCCTTTCTCCGCGTGACCTTCGGCGATCTCGTCGACCAGCATGCCGATCGTGCATTTGCGGCTCTCAGCCATCTGTTTCAGCGAAGCCCAGAAAGCCCGTTCCAGCCGAATGCCGCGCCTGATACCGCCGCGCGCCACGACGCGGAACTCGAGTTCGAAATCTTCTGTCGGGAGGGGCAGAAGCAAGAGGTCGCTACCGGTCACGGGAGAGGTGGCGCTAGCGCTCACTCATTGCCTCCTGGCGGGCTTTGTTGATCGGCTTCAGCAGGTAGCTCAGGATCGTCTTGCGACCGGTCTTGATATCCACGGAACAGATCATGCCGGGGATGATCGAATATGCCTTTCCGTCTCGCTCCAGTGTCGATCTATCGGTTGAAACACGCACCTGATAGTAGGGCTCGCCCGTCTTCTGATCGACCAGGCTGTCGGCGGTTATGTTTGAAACCTTGCCTTCGATGCCGCCAAAGATCGAGAAATCGTAAGCCGTGACTTTGATCAAGGCATCCTGGTCTGGGCGGATAAAGGCGACATCGCGGGGCGAAACACGCGCTTCGACCAGCAATGTCTCGGAAGTGGGCACGATGCCGGCCACGACAGTACCCGGCTGGACGAAGGCGCCGACGGTGTTCAGTTCCATCGTGTTGACGATACCGTCCACCGGCGAGCGGATATCCGTTCGCGCGACCTTGTCGGTCGCGCCGCGAATGGTTTCGTCCACCACTGAAAGATCGGCCAGGGCCTGCGTCAGGTCATCGAGCGCTTCCTGCTTCAACTGCAGCCCGAGTTCCTCGACCTGGAGCTGCGCCTCGGTGATCGCCGACTTGCCCTTCTTTATCGTCTCGCCGGCCAGGTTCAATTGGCCGTTGAGTTCGGTCTGTTCCTGCTCGACCTTAAGCTGCTCGGTCCTTGCCATCAGACCTTTCTTGACCATCCCCTCGACCAGCTTCGCTTGCTGGTCGCTCACCGCCAGGTTTTTTGTCAGGCGGTCGAGATTGGCGTCCGCCTCGTCCAGTTCCTTTTCGCGCTGGTCGAGTCGCGACTTGAGCACCGACAGCTTGTTGTCGAAGTTTTCGCGCCGGGCAACGAGGAGATTTTGCTCGTTGTCACAGATTTCCGGCGCCACGGATTGGATGTCCTGCGGACAGGGAAACGATCCGGTGATGCTGCCGCTCTGTTCGTATTTGAGCCTGGCAATGCGTGTTTGCAGGGCCCGCGCCTTGGCTTGCTGTTCGCCGAGGCTGGACGTGTTCAAGGTATTGTCGAGACGGATAATGAGGTCGTTCTTCCTGACGACCTGCCCCACCTTCACGGCGATTTCCTGAACGACGCCCGGCTCGCTGGCTTGAATGACCTGGGTCTTGGAGGCCGGTATGACCTTGCCGTCGCCACGCGCGATCTCGTCGACCTCGGCGAAGGACGACCAAGCGACAAAGGCGACGAAGAGCGCCCCTATGATGAATATGGACGCCGTCGCAAAAAGCGGCGGGCGGTCTTCCCTGGCAAGCATTTCCCACGTCCCGTTATTATATCGGTTTCAGCCCGATATAATTTGTTCATTCAGGAATTCGTTCTCTGCAGCGCCTGAATGACTTGTTCTTTTGGCCCGTCAGCAACAATCTTTCCTTGTTCGACAACAATAAGGCGATCAGCCAATTCGAGCATGCTGAAGCGATGCGTCGAGACGATCAGCGTCGTGTTGTGGTCGAAAGCGGTCTTGAGTTGCTTTATCAGTTGTCGTTCCGACGCCAGATCCATCGAGCCGGACGGTTCATCCAGAAAGACGATCTTCGGCTTGGTCAAAAGCAGCCGGGCGATCGCCACCGTCTGTCTCTGCCCACCGGAAAGATTGGTGCCCCGCTCACCGACATTCATGTCGTAGCCACGCGGGTGGCGAGACACGAACTCATCGACGCCGGCGGCTTTCGCGGCTTCGATGATTTGCTCGTCGGTCGCCTCCGGAGACGCCATCAGCAGGTTCTCCTTGATGGTGCCCGAAAACAGATCGCCGGCTTGCGCGACGATGCCGACGGCGGCGCGCACCTCTGACGGGTGATACTGGCGGATGTCGATGCCATCCACCAGCAATTCGCCGGAGCTTGGCAGAAAAAGCCTGCCGATCAGGCGTCCCATCGTCGTCTTGCCTGACCCGATGCGGCCGATGATGCCGATGCGCTCTCCCGGCTTCACCGAAAAGTTCAGGCCAGACAGAACCTCGTTTTCCGATCCGGGGTAGACGAAGCCGACATTCTTGAACGTCATCGCTCCATTGCGAATCGGGCGATTGACGAAGCCCACCGTATCCGGCCGGTCCTCCGGCTGGGCCATGATGGAATTCACCATTCTCAAGGAGAGCATGGCCTGGCGAAATCTCGACAGGGTGATCGCGATCTGGCCGAGCGGAGCCACGGCCCGGCTCGCCAGCATCACCGTTCCGATGATGGCTCCTGTCGAAACATGCCCTTCCGAAAAGGCGTAGGCTCCAGCCACGACCAGGGCGACCGTCACAAGCTGCTGGATGGCCTGGGTGATGTTGCCGGCCGCCGCCGAGAGCTGCTTGATCTTCTCGGAGGTGTTGGCCGCATTCTTCGAATGCTCGCCCCACTTCCTCAGCAAATAGGCTTCGGCGCGCAGCGACTTGATCGTTTCCAGCGTGGAGATTGACTCGACCAGCAGAGCCTGGCGCTGGGAGGCTTCATTCATGGAGGCTGCGACCCGTTTGCCGATGCGGCGTTGCGTGACCAGGCCAACGACTACCGACGCCACGAATGCGAGGGCCGGGATGACGACCAGCCAGCCGCCGATCGCGTAGATGACGAGCAGGAAGATGAAGACGAAAGCCGTATCGATGAACACGCTGATCGTGTTGGAGGTGAAAAATTCCCTGACGAACTCATATTGGGTGATGCGGTTGGCATATTCGCCTGTCGAGCCCGGGCGCGCGGATAGGGATGAATTCAGCACCTTCTCGAACAGCAGATACGATATCCGCAAATCCGCCTTGCGCCCGGCATAGTCGATGAGCGAAGCTCGGGCCGTTTTCAAAAGCAGATCGAAGAGAATGACGGCGCCGATGCCGATCGCCAGCACCCAAAGCGTCGATATCGCCTTGTTCGGCAATATGCGGTCATAGACATTCATGGTGAAGATCGGCGAGGCGATGGCCAAAAGGTTGATGAAGATCGCCGACAGCACGACCTTGGAATAGGTGCGCCAGAAAGCGCCCATTGTCCCCGTCAGCCAATGGCGCCGCTCGATCTGCTGCGCCGAGCCGACCTTCATGCCCTCGGTGGCGTTGGCATAGGTGATGGAGAAGGATACACCGCCACTGATGTAACTTGCGGCCAGCTCGGATTTGCCGACAGTCGTGCGCCCGTCTTCCTGCGGGGCCGTGAGATACCCGTCGCCGTCGGTTTCCGCCAGCAGGGCGATCGGCAACTGACTGACGCGGAAGAGAATTGCCGGGAGATCCACGCGACCGCGCAGGAAGTCGCGATGGTTGAATTCCTGGGTCTCGAGGCCGATACGCTCGGCAAGATGTCGGATCTCGGTGACCTCGATGCGCGTGTCCGAAATCGGCACTCCGGCAAACAGCACGGTCTCGGCGCTCGGCCTGCCGAGATAGGCGGCCACCGCCGAAAAGCAGGCCTTGAACGCCTCCTTGGGCGACAGAATATGTGGCTGCTGATTCACGACCCGCCCGCCAGAACCCCTAACACCCCTTACGGCTCACTTCTTCCTGACAGGGGCGAGGATGTCGAAGGGCAGATCGTTCTTCTGTTCCGACGGGGTCCGTGCATAGGTTTCGGTGTCCGGGATCTCCGGAACCGCGAATTCCTCCTTGGCATAGGCCGCGGCCTGCTTCGGCGGCTGGATGTCCATCGTTTTCAGCAACTGCCCGGTTGCCGCCAGAAGCCGGTATTGGGCAAAGAGGGATGCGTAGGACGCGGTGTCCGCCAGCGTTGCTGTGTTGAACCGCGTATTCTGCGCATCCAGCACATCGAGCAGCGAGCGCTGTCCGACCTTGAACTGCTCGCGATAAGAGGCAACCAGCTTCTCGTTGGAAGCGGCTTGCAGCTTCAGGGTCTTTGCCAGGTCGGCTTGCCGGAAGCGGCGATCCCAAGACGTGCGAACGGCTTCTTCGATCTCCCGCAGAACCTGATGCAGCCCAAGCCGCTGTTCGCTGGCGCGGCGGATCTGCTCCTGTTCATTCGCTTTGTCGATGCCGCCCCGATACAGGTTCCAACGCAGCACCACCCGTGCTTGCAGATCGGACGTGTCTCCATTGTCGCCGTCAATGTCGTATCCGGCGCGGGCAACGCCTTCGGCGACGACCGACGGGCCGTATTTCGCCCGAGCGGCGTCAACCTGCGAGCCCGCGGCGGCGATATCGCTATTGGCCATGTGGACGCGCGGGTTGTTCTCCCGCGCAATGCCCAGCGCGTCGTCCAGGGACCTTGGCAGCGCAGAGGAAACATCGCCTGGCCGCGATGCATTGGTCAGAGGTTTCCCGACGGTCTTGAAGAAGCGTATCCTCGAGGCCTCGAGTTCCTCGGAAGCCTCCTGCATGCGGGCCTTGGCCGCAAACAAGCGCTCCTCGGCCTGTTGCCGGTCTGCTTCGTTCAACCCGCCGCCTGCTATGCCTTCCCTGATGTCGTGGAGAATCGCTTGGTGGAAGCCCAGATTCTTCTTTGCCTCGGTCACGATCGAGGCCTGAAGCATGTATTCCAGGTAATCCTGGACGACAGACAGCCCGATGAACTCGGATCGCTCCAGCACGCGGAATGAGGCGCCATCGACTCGCGAGGCTTGACGGTTGAGTTCGGCTCGCCTTGCGCCACTATCATAAAGCGTTTGCGAAACCGTCAGATCGGTCTCCGCGGGATAAAGCGCATCGTGCTCGATGGAGAGCGCGCGGCGGGAGGAGTTGTCCAGACGGCGAGCACCAGCGGATGCCTCCAGGTCGACGCTTGGAAGATAGAGCCCTTTTGCTTGCCGCAGTTCGAACTCGATGGCCTCGCGGTTTTCGATGGCTTGGCCGATTTCCGGGTTGGATTCCACCGCGACCGCCATGGCTTCCTTGAGTGTCAGTGCATGCGCCCCCCAGCAGCTCAGCATGGTAGCCGTCATCAAGAGACCAACGCCCATGACCTTGGTCGACAGACCTGTCGTCTTCATTTTCCCACCCACGTTTCCCCGCGCTTTTTAAGAGCGCCCCAGCCGGGCTTGGCGCCTGGCCTTGCCACTATCTTGCAAATTAATGTCCGCGTTTCATTATTAAGCTGTGACTTAATCATAGAATCTAAGCAGACGGCCAAAAAATGTAGCAAAAATAGCACACATTTGAGACGCTGGCGGGACCAAGTGCCGATATGGTAGCTGAAGCCCGAGACAAGATATGGAAGATGGACAACAGCAAGCTTGTTCTCGCATATGCCGACGAGTACGCATGTCCGCAAACAATGTTGCTCTTGCGGACGCAACAAGGCGCCTTCAACAGTTCGGGTGCAGGAGGATTTGGTCCGGCTCCACCCAGATTGACAACATGTTCTGGTCGCGCTTTCACCCGGTGTGGTTGGTGCATCGCCGAGGCACGGCCGAGCGTGACACTTCTTGGTCAAGTCTGGGCTCAGGGTATTGGGAGCAGGGCCTGTTCGGCGCGTGCTTCGGTCTCGAATGGAGTCTGCGTTTGGCTGGGGCGCCAGGATTCGAACCTGGGAATGTCGGTACCAAAAACCGATGCCTTACCACTTGGCGACGCCCCAATAGCCGTCAGAGTCGCTGTGCGGCGCGTTATTAGCAGAGCAGCCGAAAAGCACAATGCTATGAATGACTGCGAAGACGCTCGGCTGACCAGCGATGCAATCGGCGCCAGGTGATCCACAAGATGCAATCGGCGCCAGGTGATCCACAAACGGACTAGTGGGACCACACAGCCAGCTCGTTGCCGGCTGGATCGACGAAGTGGAAGCGTCGGCCGCCAGGGAATGAGAATATCGGCCTGACGATCGTTCCGCCGGCACTTTCGACGGCGCGAAGGGTTTCCTCCAGATTGTCGCTGTAAAGCACGGGCAACGGCTTGGCCGGTGCTTCCGCGGCATCGGCCTGAAAACCGCCATCCAGGCCCTCGGCGAAGGCCGAATAGGTCGGCCCATAATCCGTGAAGGACCAGGCGAAGGCGGCGCTGTAGAAGGCCTTCAACCGATCCAGTGTGCCGGCGGTCGCCGGCATCTCCAGATAGTCGAGTTTTCCAGGCTGTTTCATGGCGCACCTCTTGTTCCCTTTATGTTCTAGACGTCGCGCCGTGAGGTGGCAAGTCTTTTTGCCACAGGCCCAGGGGGAGTTTTTTCTTAATCGATTGTAGCGGCCGAACGGCTTGCCGACGCCTTGCCTTTCGCACTGCAGCATCATATCGCTCCAAAGTCGGGCACGATGGAACTTTGCGTTTCGCCAATCTTTCCAATCTCCTGCAACCGGAGAGCAAGCATGACCAAATGGGTTTTCACCTTTGGCGATGGTGCGGCGGAAGGCCGTGCCAGCGACAAGAATCTGCTGGGCGGGAAGGGCGCCAACCTGGCCGAGATGTGCAGCCTGGGGCTGCCAGTGCCGCCGGGCTTTACGATCACCACCGAGGTCTGCAATGCCTATTATGCCAACGGTCGCACCCACCCGGCGGGATTGGAGGCTGATGTCGCGGTCGCCCTCGACCATATCGGCCGGCTGACCGGTCGCCGGTTCGGCGACCCGTCGAAGCTGCTCCTGGTTTCGGTGCGTTCCGGCGCCCGGGCGTCGATGCCCGGCATGATGGATACCGTGCTCAATCTCGGATTGAACGACGAGACAGTCGAGGCGCTGGCCGCCGATTCCGGCGATGCGCGCTTTGCCTATGACAGCTACCGCCGTTTCATCCAGATGTATTCCGACGTCGTCATGGGCCTCGATCACGAGGTGTTCGAGGAAATCCTGGAAGACCAGAAAGCCGGCCTCGGCCACGAGCTCGACACCGAACTGACGGCGACCGAATGGCAAGGCGTCATCGCGCTCTACAAGGCCAAGGTCGAGGAGGAACTCGGCAAGCCGTTCCCGCAGGATCCTCACGAGCAACTCTGGGGAGCGATCGGCGCGGTGTTTTCAAGCTGGATGAACAACCGGGCCATCACCTACCGGCGTCTGCACGATATCCCAGAAAGCTGGGGCACGGCGGTCAATGTCCAGGCCATGGTGTTTGGCAATATGGGCGAGACCTCGGCCACCGGCGTTGCCTTCACCCGCAACCCCTCGACCGGTGAAAAAATGCTTTATGGCGAGTTCCTGGTGAATGCGCAGGGCGAGGATGTCGTCGCCGGCATCCGCACGCCGCAGAACATCACCGAGGCTGCGCGCATCGCGGCCGGTTCCGACAAGCCGTCGCTGCAGAAGCTGATGCCGGATGCCTTCCAGTCCTTCGTCACCATCTCCGACAGCCTGGAAAAGCACTACCGCGACATGCAGGATCTCGAATTCACCATCGAGCGCGGCAAGTTGTGGATGCTGCAGACCCGGTCCGGCAAGCGGACCGCCAAGGCGGCGCTCAGGATCGCGGTTGAAATGGCAAGGGACAGCCTGATCACGAAGCAAGAAGCCGTCGCACGCATCGATCCGGCATCTCTTGACCAATTGCTCCACCCGACCATCGACCCGAAGGCCGCGCGAGACGTCATCGGCGTCGGGCTGCCGGCGTCTCCGGGGGCTGCCACCGGCGAGATCGTCTTTTCCTCCGGCGATGCCGAGGATCTGAAGACACAGGGGCGCAAGGCGATCCTGGTGCGTATCGAGACCAGTCCGGAAGATATTCATGGCATGCATGCGGCCGAAGGCATCCTGACCACGCGCGGCGGCATGACCAGCCACGCCGCGGTCGTCGCGCGCGGCATGGGCAAGCCTTGCGTGTCCGGAGCCGGCTCGCTTCGCGTCGACTACAAGGCAGGCACACTGATCTCGATGGGGCAGACCTTCCGCAAAGGTGACATCATCACCATCGACGGCGGCAACGGCCAGGTGCTCAAGGGCGCCGTGGCGATGCTGCAGCCGGAATTGTCCGGCGATTTCGCCGCCATCATGGAATGGGCGGACGCGGTGCGCCGCATGAAGGTGCGCACCAATGCCGAAACGCCGCTCGATGCCCGCATGGCGCGCTCCTTCGGCGCCGAGGGCATTGGGCTATGCCGCACCGAGCACATGTTCTTCGACGGCGCCCGCATCGTCGCGATGCGCGAGATGATCCTGGCCGACAGCGAGAAGGACCGCCGCGCGGCGCTGGCCAAGCTTCTGCCCATGCAGCGCTCGGATTTCCTGGAATTGTTCGAGATCATGGCCGGCCTGCCGGTGACGATCCGCCTGCTCGATCCGCCGCTGCACGAATTCCTGCCCAAGACCGAAGCGGAAGTCGCCGAAGTCGCGGCCGCCATGAACGTGTCGGCAGACAAGCTCAGGCAGCGCACCGAGGCCTTGCACGAATTCAACCCGATGCTAGGCCATCGCGGCTGCCGGCTCGCCGTCTCCTACCCCGAAATCGCCGAGATGCAGGCGCGCGCCATTTTCGAGGCGGCGGTCGAGGCGGGCAAGAAAGCCGGCGCGCTGGTCGTCCCCGAGATCATGGTCCCGCTGGTCGGTCTGGCGAAGGAACTCGATTTTGTGAAGGCGCGCATCGACGCCGTCGCCAAGAGCGTCATGGACGAGAGCGGCGTCAACATCGATTACTTGACTGGGACCATGATTGAGCTCCCCCGCGCGGCGATCCGCGCCCATGTCATTGCCGAGTCGGCCGAATTCTTCTCCTTCGGCACCAACGATCTCACCCAGACCACCTTCGGCATCTCGCGCGACGATGCCGCCTCCTTCCTGGAGACGTATCGCCAGAAGGGCATTATCGAGCAGGATCCGTTCGTCTCGCTCGACATTGAGGGCGTCGGCGAACTGGTGCGCATGGCGGCGCAGAAGGGCAGGGCGACGCGACCCGACATCAAGCTTGGCATCTGCGGCGAACATGGCGGCGATCCCTCGTCGATCCGCTTCTGCGAGGAGGTCGGGCTCGACTACGTCTCCTGCTCGCCTTACCGCGTGCCGATCGCCAGGCTGGCAGCGGCGCAGGCCGCGGTGCAGACAACGACGACGGCTCGTGGATAGACCGGTCCGAGCTTACGGTTTTGTATGAAAACTCACGCGAACGTGCTAGAGGTATCGCGCAATCTCGCCATTGTTTCTGACCAATTTCGTGATGATCGCCAAACGTCTCCGGAAACATATGTTGCAGATTTCACCCGCTCCGTTCCGCTCGATCCTGATCATTCAAACGAAGTTTATAGGCGATATCGTCCTCGCCTCGACGCTCGCTAGGAACCTTCGGCTCGAATTCCCCGGTGCCAGCATTGTGTTCCTCTGCGAAGCGCACTTGGAGAGCTTCGTGGTTGCGCATGGCCTCGCTTCCGAGGTGGTTCCATTCAGGCGGGCTCGCGCGCGGGGCACCCCGCTGGAGCGCGGAAAAGAGCTCTACGCAACGGTGAAGGCACTGCGCGGCTTCCGCTTCGATTTGACGATCGACTTGACCGATTCAAAGACCTCTCGGCTTCTCAGCGGCTTGGTCAACGCAAAGACGCGAGTCGGCTACAATCCCCCGGAAAGGCCGCTGAAGCTGCTGGAGCGGCAGCCCGCCAATGTGTTCGCCAAACCATTCGGGTTTGGCGGCCAGCATTTTGTTTATCGCTATCTCTCCCCTCTTGAAGCGCTCGGCATCGATCTGCGGGTGACGGTACCGAGCCTCCAGCCGCCGCCAATCGAGGCCGCGAAAGCCTTGGCGCTTCTGGGCACGCACCACATCCGTCCGAACGCCTTCGTCGCTGTCCACGCAGGCGCGAGTTTCAAGGGCCGGCAGTGGCAGCCGGAACGGTTTGCCGAGGCCATTGACCAGATTGCGGCCGAAACCGGACTGGGCATCGTCCTGGTGGGAGGGCCGGGCGAAGGTGAAACCGCCGCGCGGATCGTTGCCGAGACGGCGACGCCGGTGGTCGACCTGGTCGGAGCGCTGTCGCTCGAGACGCTGCTGGCCGTTCTGGAACAGGCTCGGCTGTTTCTGGGCAATGAAAGCGGGCCGATGCATATGGCCGCTGCCGCCGGCACCCCGGTTGTCGGCCTTTTCGGCCTGACGCATCCGTCGCGCTGGGGACCTGTCGGCGTGCCCAGCATCGCGCTTCGGCCGTCAATGCCATGTGACTGCGTGGCCAAGGATTTGTGTCGCCGAACCGATCCCAGCAAGGCGTGCTGCGTTTGGCGCCTGGAGGTGAAGCCGGTTGTCGAAGCGGCGCGCGAAATTCTCGCGCGCACTGAGCTGAAAAATGAACGCTCTGGCTGAGGGCGATGGAACGGCAAGACTTTCGCTGAACGGCTCGTCGACCAAGTGGGAGGTCAAATTGCCGCGCCAGGCGTTTTTCTGCTATCCCCCGTCCGATTTCCGCCTTCATGCGGGTCTTGGGATATCGGCTTGAAACCGCCGGTCGGGAACTTGGTTCGATGCATTTGCCGCAAAAACATCTCTGCGTGATTGCCATGTCGGTGGCGCTGATATCCAGCGCTCATGGCGCGCCGCTGGTCGAACCCACGCTGCACATCAAGCCGGCTGAAAGCGGAACCGGTCGCGTTGCACTCACGCTCGATGCCTGCGGCGGCAAGACCGACACGCGCATTCTCTCGGCGTTGGTGGACAACAAGATACCGGCCACCATTTTCGTCACCGGCGTCTGGCTGAAGCGCAACGCCGAGGCCGTGGCGATCATGCGGGCTCATCCCGACCTGTTCGAACTGGAAAATCACGGTGGCCGTCATATTCCGGCTGTCGACACGCCCCGGAAGATTTATGGCATACGCAGTGCCGGCAGCCCGGAAGCAGTCCTTGCCGAAGTCGAGTCGGGGGCCGCGGCTCTGGCCACGACCGGCGAACCGGCGCCGAAATGGTTCCGTGGCGCAACAGCCGAATACAGTCCCTCGGCGATTGCGATGATCCGCAAGCTCGGCTTCAAGATTGCCGGCTTCTCGATCAATGGCGACGGCGGCTCGCTGCTCGGCGCCAAGGAGACGGCCAGGCGCATTGCCGCCGCCAAGGACGGTGATGTCATCATCTCCCACATCAATCAGCCGACCCATGCCGCCGGCGAGGGCGTGGTTCAAGGCCTGCTGGCGCTCAAGGACAAGGGCATGACCTTCGTGCGCCTCGACGATGCCGACGGAACTGGCAACCACGGCACCACCGACTAGGGGCCGGCATCACCTGAATATCGATGCCCCCTGAGTGTCTTCAAGCCGAAGCGTTCAGTCCGGCTTGGCCTCGATGCTGACCTTGCTGGCGTAGAACGCGCCGTGGTCGCGGATGGCGGTCATCTCGTCGAAGGGCTGCCGATAGGCCCACATCGCGTCCTTGCCCGCTTCGCCCGCCGGCAGCACGCTCCAATAGCTGGCATCACCCTTGTAGGGGCAGTGCGTCGCGTGATCCGTTCGGCTGAGCTTGTCGAAATCGATGTCGGCGAACGGAATATAGAAGGCGGCTGGGTAGGGGGCCTCCGTCAGCACCTTCGCCTTGGCGGAAGAAGCAATGACCGTACTGCCGGCGCGGATTGTGACGGTCCCGGAATAGGGCTCTATCGTGATGATCTTGTCGGGATTGCGCTGGAATCCGGGTGCCGGGTTGGCGATCTTGTCCATGCTGGTTCTCCTTGCCCCGACCTTAGGTGTGGTGGGCGGCCGGATAGAACAAGGCCCCCGGTAACAAACAAACAGACGCCAAGCGCCCGTGCGTGGCGCAAGACTGACCTTCGCGTGGCAGCGGAAAATCAGGCAGCGGTTTTGAAGGCGTCCATCAGCCCGGCATAGGCGGCCGCGATGCCCGCCACCGGGTTGCTGCTTCTTGAGATGGTCTCGACTTTCAGCGCCCCTCCGACGGTTGGCAAGGTGAGCAGCAGGAACTGGCGATTGCCGCCATCGCCGACGGATGCCGCCGCGACGTGCTGGCCTTCGCCTTCGTTCTGGACGCACATCTTGAACAGCAGTGTGCCGCCGACCGCTTCGAGGGCGCCCCCGACAACTTCGACGAACTCGTCTTCGGAAACAGTCTTTTCGTCCGGCACCAGATCGGCCAGGCTTTCGGCAAGCGTACTCTCGAGAACCTTATCGTCGAGCGCGTCCATGCGGACCTCTTTCAGTCGCCAATCGCACCCCTTTGCCCGTTAACGAAGCTTAACACCGACGATGGCCGGATTATGGCACTTTCTGCGGTTGGTCCGACCACGAGGAGTTTGCGCCGATGGAATCTATTTTAAGCTCCTGCCATTCGACCGGCGCCCAGGGCCGCCAAACGAAATAAAAAAGCCGTGCGGATGTCGAACTCCGACTTTCGTCCGCTGCGCTTGTGGACGCTGGACAATTCCCCGGTTCGCTTCACAATGCGATCAAAAGCGCACCGCCAAAAGCGTGAGGGAGGAACCCGGCATGCTGGGACTGATGCAGGAATGGCCGCTGCTGTGCCACAAGCTGATCGACAACGCTGAACGGCAACATGGCGTGCGCGAGATCGTGTCGCGCTCGATCGAGGGGCCGATCGTACGCACGACCTATGCCGACATCCACCGCCGTTCTCTCAAGGTCGCCCAGCGGCTGGAGCGAGACGGCTATGGGTTGGGCGACCGCATCGCCACGCTGGCCTGGAACACCGCGCGCCATATCGAGGCCTGGTACGGCATCTTGGGCATCGGCGCGATCTATCACACGCTCAATCCGCGCCTGTTTCCCGAACAGATCGTCTGGATCATGAACCACGCCGAAGACAAGGCCGTCTTCGTCGACCTGACCTTTATACCTTTGCTGGAAAAAATCGCCGGTGCCCTCAAATCGCTGAAAAAGGTGATCTTGCTGACTGACAAGGCACACATGCCGCAGACGACCTTGCCCAATGCCGTCGCCTATGAGGACTGGCTTGATGAGGTCGATGGCGATTTCGCCTGGAAGACCTTCGACGAAGGCACCGCCGCCGGCATGTGTTACACATCGGGCACGACAGGCGATCCCAAGGGCGTCGTCTACAGTCATCGCTCGAACGTGCTGCACGCCATGATCGCGGCCATGCCCGACGCGATGGGGCTGTCGTCGCGCGACACGATTCTGCCGGTGGTGCCGATGTTCCACGCCAATGCCTGGGGTCTTGGCCAGAGCGGCCCGATGATCGGCGCCAAGCTGGTCATGCCCGGCTGCAGGATGGACGGCGCCTCGATCTATGAATTGCTCGATCAGGAAAAGGTGACCTTCAGCGCCGCCGTGCCGACCGTGTGGATGATGCTGCTGCAGTATCTGGAGGAGACAGGCAAGACGCTTCCCCATCTGGGCAAGGTCGTGATCGGCGGCTCGTCGTGCCCGCGCGCGATCATGACGAAATTCCAGGGCGATTACGGTGTCCAGGTCATCCATGCCTGGGGCATGACCGAAATGTCGCCGCTCGGCACGCTGTGCACCTTGAAGCCGGACTATGCCGGCCTCGAGGGCGAGGCTCGGCTCGACGTCCAGAGCAAGCAGGGTTACCCGCCCTTCGGCGTCGAAATGAAGGTGACCGACGACGAGAACAATCCGCAGCCTTGGGACGGCAAAACGTTCGGCCGGCTGAAGGTGCGCGGCCCGGCCGTCGCCCGCGCCTATTATGGCGGTGCGGGCGCGGAGCAGTTCGACGTGGACGGCTGGTTCGACACTGGAGACGTCGCCCATATCGATGCCGGCGGCTACATGCAGATCACCGACCGTGCCAAGGACGTCATCAAGTCCGGCGGCGAATGGATTTCGACCATCGACCTGGAGAATCTGGCCGTCGGCCACCCCGATGTTGCTGAAGCGGCGGCCATCGGCGTCAAGCATTCGAAATGGGGCGAGCGGCCCCTGCTGGTCGTCGTTGCCAAGCCGGGCAAGGAACCGACCAAGGCCGGGATTCTCGATTTCTTGGATGGCAAGGTGGCCAAATGGTGGATGCCTGACGACGTCGCTTTCGTCGGCGAGATACCGCATACCGCCACAGGCAAGATCCAGAAGATCACCTTGCGTCAGCAGTTCAGGGACTATCGCTTGCCGACGGATTGACAGGATGTTGCGTGTTTCCGCAAAAAGGCACTAAACCTCCATCCGGGTTGGGGCAGCGCAGAGAATAATGGTTAGCATTCCCGAACGGCAAACGTCGAAGGCTGCCGGCTGGTCGCGGCGCACGGGCGCCTTTTCGGCGGTGCTTTTGCTGACGAACTTTGTCGGCCATCGCTTCGGCCTCGTCCAAACGCCGGTCTTCCTGTGGGTGCTGGGCATTGCTGCCTTGCTGGCGGCGCTGGCGCTGCTGTTTGCTGGCCTGGCCTTTGCGAGGCTGTGGAATTTTGGTGACCTTGGCGGCCGTGATCTCACCGTCGGCGCCTTGCTGGCGCTGCTGGTGCTCACCCCCTACGGCGTTGCCGCCTACTGGGCGACGATCTATCCGCCGCTGCGGGACATTTCGACGGATTTCGATGAACCGCCCGCGCTCGATGTCAGCGACCGGACCAAGGACATGAACGCAATGTCCCCATCAACGCCAGGTGAGCAGACGTTGCAGACGGACAGCTATCCATTGGTTACCGCACGCAGCTACGACCTGCCGTTCGAGACCGTCGTCAATGCCGTTGAAACCGTCCTCGACCGGCGCGGCTGGGATCTTTCGGAGCCTTATCCCGAACTCGCCGGACAGACGGAGGTGACCATCACCGCCGTCGCCTCGAGTTTCGTTATTGACCTTCCCGCGGACGTCGCCATTCGCGTCACGGATGACGGCGACACGGTCATCGTCGACATGCGCTCCGCCTCGCGTTACGGCCGCCACGACCTTGGCGACAATGCCGCACGCATCATCGACTTCCTTGCCGAACTCGACCAGGAAGTCGCCGGTCAGGTTGGCGCGGCTCCAGCCGAGTAAGGCTCACGCGGCAGGTGTCAGAGCGCGGTGGGCGTTATCCCTGTTTGAGCGCAATATACAGGGATCTTGGCCAGGAAACGCTTGTTTTGGACGGTGTCCGCTTGGAATTATCCAATAACATGAGAAAGATATCAGAAAAATTCCCTGCTCAATTCAACAGGGACTTTTCTTTGAGCCATCAGGGATAGAAATCGGCATAACAGTGATGCGCAGGGTAACCAATCCACGAGCGCCAGATGCTGGGTGTGACGGTTGCGAGCTCTTGTGCTCGGCTAGTTTTGGCTTGCTTCGATTAGCTC
Source organism: Mesorhizobium sp. LNHC209A00 (assembly GCF_000502915.1). Classification (NCBI taxonomy): domain Bacteria; kingdom Pseudomonadati; phylum Pseudomonadota; class Alphaproteobacteria; order Hyphomicrobiales; family Phyllobacteriaceae; genus Mesorhizobium; species Mesorhizobium sp. LNHC209A00. The sequence continues at coordinate 8,994 of NZ_AYWT01000004.1, read as the reverse complement.
TGGCTGCACAGCCTTGGCGCCGATATGCAGATCACTGGCGAGATGTTGGGGCTGGGGGAAGCGGCACGTAACGACCGGCAATTCGAGTGGTCACAGCATCCCTTCGATCACTTGGCGGTCCCGAACCCGGTCACGCACAAGGCGGTTTCTGTTGTTGTAGGTGAGATCGGTACAATCGATTTCGATCAGCCGGATTCCATTTGCCGGCAGTACGTCACGGCGGCGTTGATCGTAGAGACGTCTCTGCTCACCGCGATGGAGCCGCTAAGCGTCAGACGATTTGGCTTGTCGAAGTGAGCCACGGCTTTCGCGTGCCGTTGCTCCCGATACTCGATGGCGATGCCCAGACCCGAATAGTATGCGTCAACCGGAAGCTTGCGGCGAACGCCGTTCTTGCCGGGATCACCGCGTAGGAACTCGAAGCGTCTTTACTTTTCGGATATTGCTCCGAAAACCTCATCGCAGATGACCAACACGTAGGCCTCATCGCTGTTAGCTCGACTCATCGCTTCGATCTTCGCCAACCCGCCCGTCGTGCTTGCGCCTCTGAACCAGCGCTCTCCGAATTCCGGTCGGATGATAGTTTGCGAATAGTTTTTTTGACCGGGCACATGATAGATGCGCTCCCCGCCCTGGATCGAGATGTTACCATTGACCTTGCAAGCGGCTCCCGGCTCAGCCGCCGTATAGGCGTTAGCGGAGAATTCGTTGGCAAATCGCCGGTACCCGCAGCTCCGCCCAATAAGAGAATAATCGGCAAGGCCATCGGTTCGCGGAGGCAGGCTCCCTGCCAGGCTGGAGGTCTTGAAACGGGCTTGCATTTTATGTCGCTGCATTCTGCTAAAATACAACAGGCCGCTTTCCCGCTGCTAACGCGATTGCTCAAACTTTAACGGCTGCTCAACGCCTGTCAGCAGACGAGGTTCAAACTTCGAGGTTGCTTTTGACTGCGCAGGGCAGGGGTTTGAAGCTCGCGGCCCGAACTTTGTTTCGCGGCGCCACGCGTAATCTCGAGATCTCCGCAAACGTTTTTGTTCCCGCCTGACCTATGGCTATTCGCCACAAACTGGCCGGGTTCAATTCGCGATAATTCACCGCGGCTATTTGCCTTCGCGATTTCGCGGAAACTGACCGGAAACAATGCGCGCTAACTCGTAGTGACAAATGGCGATGTTCTCGGAATAATTTCAAAGATAAAATAAACTTAATGACCATGCAGAAATTACAGTGAGATCTACCACCGGTATAAGATGCCGATAACTGGGATCGCAATCTGCTATTAGTCAACCTATATCTAATAATAGCCAAAAATCTTCTCAAAATTAAAAAAAGTCGCGAGAATTATGCTTGACATGCGGGATTTTTTTTATGAAGTTCCGATATCTAGGATAGAATTTCTGGTGGTGGTGGTGGAGCAGGCGGCAATGTCGGGCAGCGTAACCAAGATGGAAATGATGGACGTGACCGCGCTGCGCCCCTATGCGCGCAACGCGAGAATCCATTCCAAAAAGCAGGTTGCCAGGATTGCTGCCAGCATCGCCGAGTATGGCTTCACCAACCCGCCGCTGATTGACGAGGACGGCGAAATCATCGCCGGGCACGGTCGCGTGGCTGCGGCCAAGCAGCTGCGCCTACAGGGAATTCCCGTGATCCGCCTAATGGGACTGTCCGACGTTCAGAAACGCGCGCTCCGGTTGGCCGATAATAAGCTGGCGCTGGATTCGGCTTGGTCGGTTGAGTTGCTCGCCGAAGAGCTTAAAGGCCTGATTACAACAGACTTCGATCTTTCTCTGACCGGGTTCGATGCCATTGAGATTGATAACCTGGTCACGCCCTCTTTAAGCGTCGCTGACCAGGACGACGAGGTGCCCGCTCCGCCCAGTGATCCGGTTACGCAAGGTGGAGACATCTGGGCGCTGGGCATCCACCGAATTGTCTGCGGCGATGCTCGTGAGGTGGGCAGCTATCACGCGGTTCTGGGTGCCGAGCTCGCCGATGCTGTCGTCGCCGATCCGCCTTTCAATGTTCCCATCGCTGGTAACGTAAGCGGCAAGGGATCAGTCAAGCACGCCGACTTTGAGATGGCCTCGGGCGAGATGTCCCGAAACGAGTTTCGAGAGTTTCTTTCAACCGGGCTGTCGCTGGCGCGGCAGAACTCTCGCAACGGCTCGCTGCATTACGTGTTTAGCGACTGGCGGATGATCGGCCTGCTGACCGGCATTGGTGAGGAGGTGTATTCCAAGCTTCTCAACATAATCGCCTGGATAAAGCCCAATGCTGGGCTTGGCTCGCACTACAGAAGCCAACATGAGCTGATCGCGGTTTTCAAGAATGGCGACGCCGCTCATATCAACAACGTGCAGCTTGGCCGCATGGGACGCTACCGATCGAACGTTTGGCAATACGCGGGCGCTTCGAGCTTTTCCAAGACGCGCAAACGCGATCTTGCCGATCACCCTACGGTAAAGCCTCTCATGATGATCGCCGATGCGATCCGAGATGCGACAAATCCTGGCGGTTTGGTTCTCGATCCGTTCGGTGGCTCTGGCACGACGCTCATAGCGGCCGAGCTTATTGGCCGTCGTGCATGCCTGATTGAGATCGAACCAAAATTTGTCGATGTGACCATGCGTAGGTTCCAGGACCGAACTGGTGTTGAACCAAAGCTCTTGCCCGAGATGACGCCGCTTTCACAGATTCGCAAACAGCGCGAAAAACACAAGCAGGTCTGAGTATGGATAAGAAAGTCGGGTTCAAGAATCCACCGGTCAAGTACAGATTCAGGAAAGGCCAGTCCGGCAATGCAAGGGGACGGCCTCCGAAGGTCAAGAACGCGAGCACCTTGCTGGCCATGGAGCTGGATAAGCTCATAATCGTTCGTGAAAACGGTCGAGAAACCAAGATCACGAAACGTGAAGCTCTTGTCATCAGTTTGGTGAACGATGCGATCGCAGGAAAAAATCAGGCTCGTGCACTGCTAGTGAAAATCATTGATGTATCGACGCCAGTAGATCCGTTTGTAAGGACAGCCGAGGACGACGCCGCATTCCAAGCCTTCATAGGACAATTCGCCAAACCGATAGAACCAGAATCCTTGGAACCAGAACTCCAACACAGGGACGAAGGCGATGGCGATGGACATGACCGAGCTGATTAAGGAACTTTATCGTTCGCACTTTCCATCGTTCACAGGGTTCGTGTATCGCGAGCTCCACAATGACCAATGGCTGGCCAATTGGCACATCGACGTCATGGCTGACGAACTTGCCGGCATTGCTAAAGGTGAGCATGGGCGCCTCATTCTCAATGCACCACCACGTTCGCTGAAGTCGTTTTGCGGTTCGATTGCGTTGCCGGCATTCCTGTTAGGCAACGATCCGAAAAAGCAAATTCTCATCGTAGTGGGTAACCCAGGCCTTGGGATTGAGCTCCTCGCAAAGTTGCGACGACTTATGTCATCGTCGCGCTATCGAGGCATATTCCCGCATGTTCGCTTCGATCAGACCGCCTCGGGCATTGTGCTGCCACAAGGCGGTGCTATTCGCTTTGCCACCATCGGGCATCAATTTAGCGGCCGCGGCGCCGATCTCATCATCGTCGATGACCCGCTGTCGCCCAGCCACGCCAAGAATGAAAAACGCCGCGCTTCCGTCAATAAATTCTATAACTCTGATGTCGCTACCCGCCTGAACAGCAAAGGTGGCGCGATATTGGTCATCATGCAGCGCGTCCACCCGAAAGACTTGACCGCGCACATTCTCGCCAATCAGCCGGACTTTAAGCAGCTGGTCCTCTCGGCCATTGCTCGCGAGGATGAGACATGGAAGCTCTCGAACGGAAAGGTCATCCGCCGGGCGAAGTTCCAAGCGCTACATCCGGAACGAGAAAGCTGGCAGCAGCTTCTGGATACGTTGCGCCAGATCGGCAGCTTTCAATTTTGCGGGCAGTACCTTCAAGGCGGAGCCTATTTCACCGAGCGTGAATCTGAATGCGATTTTTTTTGGGAGGTGCGAGGTTCGGGACCAGGATCAAAACCATACCAAGAAATATGCGGACTAATCATAATAAGATATGTAGATTGCATTGTTCACAGGATATTCGGAGTCGCCTACGATGGTCCGAAAATGTCGAGGGCGATGCCGGAGCAAAGCGAAGAAGATGAAGACTACGGAATAGAGTATCAGGCCGCTCTGTCAAAATCACATCTAATACCAATGCCAGAAAAATTTCGATTTCCCGAAAGGAAATACCCGAAATATTTCATCATTTAACTATGCCGGCACTGGCTTAATTGCGAGACACATCGATCTGTCACGTGCGTCTTGAATGATCTGCGCGATCACGGGTTGGTCTGTATTCAAATTATGCGCGTCGACGGTAGGTGCGGATCGCAGCGCCAAATCCGTTGCGTGTTGACGTAAGCCATATCGACAATGTGCCATATGCACGGCGCGTTCCGCCAACAAGGAAGACCACCTCGCTCAGAGGCGGGTGCTGTTGGTTTGCGCAAGCTCGGGGAACCTCCGCCGGATTGTCGGAAGCAGCGGTTGGGGAAGCTGGACACACGCGTCTCAACAACCGCCTTTGCCTCCCATTTACCTGCATGTTCCCGAGTTCGTTCGTGTTTCGATGGTCGGTTCTGAGGCGCATCGATAAGCGCCTGCGTCTCCATGTGTCCAACGATACTGCCATCGCGAGAATACCTCGCAGTAACATCCGGAAAAAAATTAAGCATGTCATAACGTATATCTCAAAGAGCATAGCTATGTTTGGTTGACTGCTGATCCGCGTCGAGCGTTAATCGATAAGTAAAAACAAATAAGTCAAAAATAACTTCTGATAGGCGCGAGGTGTATCGATGAACGAGCGTATTAGTGTCGTAATGGCATCGGAGTTCCGCGCGCAAATTTCTCACCTGAAGGAAATTTGTGGAGAGGATGACGGTGATCTTCTTGAGGGAATGATCGAGGGAGAAACGGATGTCGATCGCTTTATCGGCAAGATGGTTGAAATCATCCAGATCGACCAGGCGGACTGCGAGGGGCTAAAAAGTTACCAAAGGAAACTGGCAGATCGAAGAAAACGCCTGGAGGACAGGGTATCTCGACTGCGAACGCTGTTGGCTAGCGTTGTTACCGAACTGCCGGGGAGGGTCTATCGACACCCCCTGGCGCATGTCCGCGCATTTGACGTTGATCCTCGGGTCATCGTCACGGATGAAAGCGCCATTCCATCGGCGTACTGGGTCCCTCAGGATCCAAAGCTCAATGAAGCGGCGATACGAAAACATCTCCTTGAACGAAAGACGCTCATTGATCTGCTGAAGGAATGCGGCTCGGAGGACGAAAGGCGGGCACAACGAAAAGCGATCGATCGCGAGTTTCCCGACATCGCTGGCGCTTCGCTGGGGAATGCTGAAGTTTCGGTTCGAATTCGAGGGGCATGAACAATGAACATGCCTTCTCGGCCGGATCTGTTTCCGCCAACAACTTCAACCTTTCAAAAATACGATCTTACCCCTGCGCAGCTGGATCTTGTCTGGGACATGAATCGCAAGTTGAGCCGGCGTGAGTTCGATCAGTTCATCGAAACAAGCCGGGCATTGGGTCTCAATCCCTTCAGGCGGCAGATTTGTGCCTTTGTCCTGAATGAGCAGAGCTCGAAAAAGCGTCAGTTTGTCATCGTCACGACGATTGCCGGGTTGCGAGCCATCGCTGATAGGACCGGGACATATCGACCGGATTCGAGAGCGGCGCGAATGACGTTCAGCGAGGAAGCAAAGAACCCTCGCTCCAACCCGCACGGGATTGTGGATTGTATCGTCACGCCGTTTCGGTTTGCGAAGGGGCGATGGCATCGCATTATGGGCCAGGTTTGGTGGGATGAAATCGCACCTATCCGCCATCGCGATGACGGCGAGACTTACCTTGATACCCGCACACCTTGGCCGGCTCGCCCGCGCGGGCAGATCATCAAATGCGCGGAAGCAGCAGCTCTCAGGGCAGGTTGGCCCGATGATCTGGCAAACGTCTACTCCGAAGACGAATTGGATCGCGCCAGGGTTTCAGATTTGACTCCTTCGGAGGTCGCGGACGAAGCCAAAAAGTCGCGTTTGCTGGAACGCATGCAACCGCGCGGCACCATCCTGATCGATATGTGTGACGGCTACGGTCTATCCGCTGTTCCCATCAGCGCCTTCCACGACCGGGTTAGTGAATTTATTCGATCCTACAACGACAAGAAACTGGGCGAATTGCTCACATGGCGGGACCAGCAGCGCATCGCGTTTCGGCAATTTTTTGTCCACGACAAGAATGCTGGGCTGGATCTCAAACGCCAGTTCGAGGCCATCGAGACAGCGGCATCGAAGCAGCCGGTGGAGATGGCCAATGGCAACTAAGCTGCCGAACGCATCCCGCGATGAAGTTTTGCGCCCGCCTAAAGGCTGGCGAAAGTCAATCCCATTGGCCGTGAAACTCCAGGTGATCGTCAATCAACGAGGGAAGGCCCCGGACGGAACACCGCTTGATGCGATCTTTGTCGGGATCCATTTTGACCACCGGCCGCCGCTTCATGAGCGGGCCTATAATCCCGATCACGATGAAACCGTGCCGGCGGCCAACGATATCGCGTTCATTGTTGCATTACCGGTACCGGTCCACCGTCAAATGAGCGCGCAGGATGTTTCGCGCATGAGCAAAACAGAACGGCAGCGGATGCTAGAAGTGAATTTTCGAGAACGGCTGCAAAGAAGGATTCCAGGTCAAAAGCGCCTTTGCAAGGGAACAATCCCGAGTCGTCCTTTTCGAAAAAGGAAGAAATAGGTGCGGTATTAACCGGCGAGACAACAATCGACCAAGTTCGGACGATATCTGAGCGTCCTACGCGGCATGGGTGAAGATACCATTGATGGCCGGGGCACCATCGGTCCTGACCAGACCACGCGCCACCAGGTCCTCGAGATGTGCAAGCACTGACAGTCCGGCGGCGCCATGCAGCCGGGGATCGGTGTCGCGATAGATTGCCTTGACCATGTCGGGAATGGTCCGGTCGCCGGCTCTGACCCGCTCCAATATCGCACGCTCGCGCATCTTGCGATGCGTCTTCAACCCGCGCATGACAGCGCGCGGGTTGGTCACCGCCCCGCCATGCCCAGGCAGAAGCAGGCTGTCATCGCGCGCGATGAGCCTGTCCAGCGATGCCATGTAGTCGGCCATTGCCCCGTCCGGCGGCGCGACGATCGAGGTTGCCCAGCCCATGACGTGATCGGCTGAAAACAGGATGCCGGTGCCTTCCAGCGCGAATGCGGCGTGGTTGGCGGTATGGCCGGGCGTTAGGACGGTCCGGATCGCCCAGCCGTCGCCGCTGACCACTTCGCCGTCCGGCAAGGCGATGTCGGGAACGAAAGCGGTGTCGGCGCTGGCGTCGAGCGCATTGGTTTCGCCAATGTGCAAGGGCCTCGCCGGCCGGTGCGGTCCCTCCGCCAGCACTTGGGCGCCGGTGCGCTCCTTCAACCGGGCCGCCAGCGGAGAATGGTCGCGATGCGTGTGGCTGACGAAAATGTGGCTCACCGGCCGGCCCGCGATCACGTAGAGCAAGGTCTGAAGATGCGTCTCGTCATCGGGCCCCGGATCGATCACCGCCAGCATGTCGTGGCCCACGACGTAGCTGTTGGTGCCATGGAAAGTGAAGGGACTGGGATTAGGGGCCGTGACGCGTTGCACGTCGGGCGCCACGCTTACACCTTGGCCGTAAGCAGGGTCGAAGCTGGTATCGAATTTGAGAGCCATGTCGGCGCATTGTTCCCGGAACGGCAAAACCGATTGCCGCATAGCACGCAAGGCAATATACGAAAATGCAAGACCGCGATTTCTGGTTCGCGGCAAGATTGGATTGGGGTAGACCATGACAACCGCAATGACGACGCGCCCGCTTGTTTTCCTGGCCTTGCCGCAGGAAGGTGCCGCGCGCTTGGCAACGCAGTTTTTGCTGGCGCTCGCCGGGACGCTGCTCCTAACTCTTTCGGCCAAGACCAAGGTGATGCTCGGGCCTGTCGACATCTCGATGCAGACGCTTGCCGTCCTGCTGATCGCCGCCGCCTTCGGCATGCGGCTCGGCCTCGCCACCCTGCTGCTCTACATTGCAGAAGGCACCATGGGGTTCCCGGTCTTCCAGGGCACGCCTGAAAAAGGCATCGGCATTGCCTACATGCTCGGCTCGACCGGCGGCTATCTCGCCGGCTTCGTGGTCATGGCGGCGATTGTCGGCTGGGCCGCCGATCGTGGCTGGGACCGTCATCCGATCAAGCTTTTCAACGCGATGCTGGTTGCCGAAGTGGTGATGATGGCGATGGGTTTCGCCTGGCTGGCGCTGCTCATTGGTCCCGAAAAATCTTGGCAGTTCGGCGTGGTGCCATTCATCGTCGGCGACCTCATCAAGGTTTCGCTCGCGGCCAGCGTCGTGCCGGCCGTCTGGTCGCTGCTTAAGCGCTCCTGATTTTGAGAGCATCCGACCCGGATCACTCCGGGGCCGGAGCTTGGCCTGCGATGAACTCGGGCCTGTTCCCCAGTCATGTCACGGACGGGCGTTTCTGATGAAGGTATTGGTCACCGGCGCTGCCGGCTTCATAGGCTATCATGTCGCCAGGCGGCTCCTGGAGCGCGGTGACGAGGTTGTCGGCATCGACAGCATCAACGATTACTACGACCCGCAAATCAAGCGGGCGCGGCTGCGGCTCCTGGACGAGGCGAGCCGCAAGACCAATGCCGGCTATCATTTCATCCACGGCGATCTCGCCGACAGGGGCGTGGTCGACGGCTGCTTTGCCGACCATGCCTTCGACCGGGTGATCCATCTCGCCGCCCAGGCCGGCGTGCGCTACAGCCTGGAAAACCCGCGCGCCTATGTCGAGAGCAACATTATCGCCTATACCAACATGCTCGAGGCCTGCCGCGGCAGCCGTGTCGGGCACCTGACCTATGCCAGCACCTCGAG